>NZ_JBXAQJ010000014.1:0-84203 GCF_058807115.1 Pseudoduganella sp. GW821-FHT12E03
GGCGGAGTGGACGGGGCTCGAACCCGCGACCCCCGGCGTGACAGGCCGGTATTCTAACCAACTGAACTACCACTCCAGCAAATACAAGGCACAACGATCGTTAAACGTGGTGGGCGGTGAGAGGGTCGAACTCCCGACCTAATGCTTGTAAGGCATCCGCTCTACCAACTGAGCTAACCGCCCCGGTTTAACTACCCGGCAAACAGTGTACTTGCATACCGCTGCTTACCGAAGTCCGTTAGTTTACAGCATCTTTCAGGGCTTTACCAGCCTTAAATTTAGGAACTTTGGCTGCGTCGATTACGATTTCTTCTTTCGTGCGCGGATTGCGGCCGGTACGGGCTGCGCGCTCGCTCACGGAGAAGGTGCCAAAGCCGACCAGGGTGACGCTGTCGTTCTTGGCCAGGGTGGTGGTTACGCCATCGATCATCGCGTCCAGGGCGCGGGCGGCTGCCGCTTTCGAAATGTCAGCGGAAGCAGCGATATGGTCGATCAATTCAGTCTTGTTCACAAAAGTCCCCGTCACAAAGGTTTATATCATTTATACCGTTTTCAACCAGCAATGATGCGGCTGGCCGCCGGCAGAGAAAAATCTCAGGCGGTATTAGACAAGCCGGGAAAGCCTTGTGTCAAGGGAAACACTGGCGAAAACACCAGTAAAAATGAAAACAGGCGCCGAATTGGCGCCTGTTTGTGGCTTAACTGGCCAGTATCAGCCGGGTTTTAGTGCTTGACGACCTCACTCTGCCCGTCAGCCTTGGTCTGCGCGGCCGCCACGGCTTCCACCGGCGGGGTTTCCACCAGTGGTTCCGGCTGGCGTTCCAGCGCGATTTCCAGCACCTTGTCGATCCAGCGCACCGGCACGATTTCCAGCTTGTTTTTCACATTGTCCGGAATCTCGGCCAGGTCCTTCACGTTTTGCTCGGGAATCAAGACGGTCTTGATGCCGCCACGGTGGGCCGCCAGCAGTTTTTCCTTCAACCCGCCAATCGGCAGCACTTCGCCGCGCAGGGTGATCTCGCCCGTCATCGCCACGTCGGCGCGCACCGGAATGCCCGTGAACACGGAGACCAGCGCGGTCGTCATGCCGATACCGGCCGATGGACCGTCCTTCGGCGTCGCGCCTTCCGGCACGTGGATGTGGATATCGCTCTTTTCAAACACTTCGGCCTTGATGCCGAGGCGGCTGGCACGGCTGCGCACCACGGTGCGCGCCGCTTCGATCGATTCCTTCATCACGTCGCCCAGCGTACCGGTGCGGATCACGTTGCCCTTGCCCGGCATGGTGACCGATTCGATGGTCAGCAAATCGCCGCCCACTTCGGTCCATGCCAGCCCGACCACCTGGCCCACCTGGTTTTGCTTTTCCGCCACGCCAAAGTCGTAGCGGCGCACGCCCAGGAACTTGTCCAGGTTTTTCGGCGTCACGGCGACCTTCTTCTCGGTCTTCTTCAGCAGCAGCATCTTGACCACCTTGCGGCAGATCTTCGACACTTCGCGTTCCAGCGAACGCACGCCGGCTTCGCGGGTGTAGTAGCGGATCACGTCGCGGATCGCGGCTTCCGAGATGGTGATTTCACCTTCCTTCAAGCCATTGTTCTTGACTTGTTTCGGCAACAGGTAGCGCTGCGCGATCGAGGTTTTCTCATCTTCGGTATAACCCGACAGGCGGATCACTTCCATCCGGTCCAGCAGCGCCGGCGGGATGTTGTACGAGTTCGACGTCGCCACGAACATTACGTCCGACAGGTCGAAGTCCACTTCGATGTAGTGGTCCGAGAACGTGTGGTTTTGTTCCGGATCCAGCACCTCGAGCAGCGCCGACGACGGATCGCCGCGGAAGTCCGCGCCCATCTTGTCGATCTCGTCGAGCAGGAACAGCGGATTGCGCACGCCGACTTTCGCCAGCGATTGCAGCACCTTGCCCGGCATCGAACCGATGTAGGTACGGCGGTGGCCACGGATCTCGGCCTCGTCACGCACGCCGCCCAGCGCCATGCGCACGAACTTGCGGTTCGTCGCACGGGCGATCGACTGGCCCAGCGAGGTTTTACCCACGCCTGGAGGACCCACGAAGCACAGGATCGGCGCTTTCAATTTGTCGACGCGCTGTTGCACCGCGAGGTATTCCAGGATGCGTTCCTTGACCTTCTCAAGGCCATAGTGGTCGGTGTCGAGGGTTTTCTCGGCATTCGACAGGTCGTTGTTGACCTTGGATTTTTTCTTCCACGGCAGCGACACCAGGGTATCGATGTAATTGCGCACCACCGTGGCTTCGGCCGACATCGGCGACATCAGCTTGAGTTTTTTCAGCTCGGCGTTGGCCTTGTCCAGCGCCTCTTTTGGCATCTTGGCGGCGGCGACTTTCTTTTCCAGCTCGTCCAGGTCGGCGCCATCTTCCCCTTCGCCCAGTTCTTTCTGGATGGCCTTGACCTGCTCGTTCAGGTAGTACTCGCGCTGCGACTTTTCCATCTGGCGCTTGACGCGGCCACGAATGCGTTTTTCCACCTGCAGGATATCGAGCTCGCCTTCCAGCTGGCCGAGCAGATGCTCCAGGCGCTTGCCGACGTTGAAGATTTCCAGGATGACTTGCTTTTGTTCGAGCTTCAGCGGCAGGTGCGCGGCCACGGTATCGGCCAGGCGGCCGGCATCGTCGATACCCGACAGCGACGCCAGGATTTCCGGCGGAATTTTCTTGTTGAGTTTGACGTACTGGTCGAATTGCTGAACGATGGCGCGGCGCATCGCTTCGATTTCCGAATCGTCGCCCTCTTCCGAATCAAGCGGGGTCAGGTCGGCCACGAAGTGGGTTGGCGCATCCGTGATCTTGCGGATGCGTGCGCGCTGCGCGCCTTCCACCAGCACCTTGACGGTGCCGTCTGGCAGCTTCAGCATTTGCAGAATATTGGCCACGCAGCCGATTTCGTAAATATCGGAGGCGGAGGGCTCGTCCTTGGCAGCGGCTTTCTGTGCTGCGAGCATGATGCTCTTGCCCTGTTCCATAGCCGCTTCCAGCGCTTTGATCGATTTTGGGCGACCCACGAACAGCGGTATCACCATATGCGGGAAGACGACGACATCCCGCAGTGGCAATAACGGCAGCTGAGTTTGCTCAGTTAATTTGGAAGTTGTCATGGCGTACCTTATGTGAAAGCGTGTACCTGATGGTGGCGATGTTTTGCCAATTCACAAGACCAGAGGCAATAAATAATTCACGTGGATAAAAGATATTGCCAATAAGTCTGTTGATGCGGTTCTGCTTTAAAAATAAGCAGGCAATAAGCAGTAATTTCATTCACCATATAAAAAAGCCACACACGTCTATACAGGCGCGGTGGCTTTTCGAATGAAGCCTGCTTATTGGTTTAAATTGTACCGCCTTGCCCCACGGATGCAAAATGAATTTTGCTGCCGTGTGCAGGCCTTATTTAATTTTCACCGGAAGCTTTAGGCGATTCCTGATAAATCAGCAATGGCTTGGCGCCGCTGGTGATGGTATTTTCATCAATCACCACTTTGCTGACATTCGATTCGTTCGGCAATTCATACATTACATCCAGCAATGCATGTTCCAGAATCGAACGCAAGCCACGGGCGCCGGTTTTGCGGGCCAGGGCTTTTTTAGCAATCGCGTGCAGCGCAGCCGAACGGATTTCCAGTTCCGCGCCTTCCATTTCAAGCAGTTTCGAATATTGCTTCACCAACGCATTTTTTGGCTCGATCAAAATCTGGATCAGCGCTTCTTCGGTCAGTTCCGCCAGGGTCGCCACCACCGGCAAACGGCCCACCAGTTCAGGGATCAGCCCGAACTTGATCAAGTCTTCCGGTTCGGCTTCCATCAGCAAATCGCTGGCGGCGCGCTGTTCCTTGCTCTTCACTTCGGCCGAGAAACCAATGCCGGACTTTTCCGAACGGTTGGAAATGATCTTGGCCAGTCCGTCGAAGGCGCCACCACAAATGAACATGATGTTGGTGGTGTCGATTTGCACGAAGTCCTGGTTCGGATGCTTGCGGCCACCTTGCGGCGGCACCGAAGCCATGGTGCCTTCAATCAGTTTCAGCAGGGCTTGCTGCACTCCCTCGCCCGACACGTCGCGGGTAATCGACGGGTTATCGGACTTGCGCGAGATCTTGTCGATCTCGTCGATGTAGACGATGCCGCGTTGCGCCTTTTCCACATCGTAGTTGCAGCTCTGCAACAGTTTCTGGATGATATTCTCTACGTCTTCACCCACGTAACCGGCTTCGGTCAGGGTGGTCGCGTCGGCAATCACGAACGGCACGTTGAGCATGCGCGCCAGGGTTTGCGCCAGCAAGGTCTTGCCGGAGCCGGTCGGGCCCACCAGCAGGATGTTGGACTTCGCCAGTTCGACGTCATCCTTCTTGCCGAGGTGCTTCAGGCGCTTGTAGTGGTTGTAGACGGCAACCGACAGGATACGCTTGGCAGTCTGCTGACCGATCACGTACTGGTCCAGCAAGTCCTTGATTTCATGGGGGGTCGGCAAGTCGGACTTGGCGCCCGCCACCGATTCAATGCTGGCCGTTTCGTCGCGAATAATGTCATTGCACAAGTCGATGCATTCGTCGCAGATGAAGACGGATGGACCGGCGATGAGCTTCTTCACCTCGTGCTGGCTTTTACCGCAAAACGAGCAATACAGAAGTTTTTCGCCGCTGGAGGATTTTTTCTCGGACATGGGACTTGTTTATGTAGTTACAAGGTAGGGGACTGCGTCGTGCGCCGTGTTACTTAGTGCAGAGCGTACAGGACACATGCTACCTGAAATAAAAAAGAAACGCCCGAACCATATGAGTTTCGGGCGTCACTTTGAGGCTAAATACGCATCAGCTTAGTACGAGCCACTGAGCGCAACATCAGGCGCGGCTGGTCAACACTTTGTCGATCAAGCCATACTCGGCGGCGTCTTCGGCGGACAGGAAGCGGTCGCGATCCGTATCCTTGGCGATCTGTTCGACCGACTGGCCGGTGCGATCAGCCATGATCTGGTTCAGGCGATGACGCAAGTACAGGATTTCCTTGGCCTGGATTTCAATGTCCGACGCCATGCCTTGCGAGCCACCCGACGGCTGGTGAATCATGATGCGCGAGTTCGGCAGCGAGAAACGCTTGCCTTTTTCACCCGCCGCCAGCAAGAAAGCACCCATCGATGCGGCCATGCCGGTGCACAGCGTGGAGACGTTCGGCTTGATGAACTGCATCGTATCGTAGATCGCCAGGCCCGCGGACACGGAACCGCCCGGCGAATTGATGTAGAGCGAGATATCCTTGTCCGGATTTTCACTCTCCAGGAACAGCAACTGGGCGACAATCAGGTTGGCCATCTGGTCATTGACCGGACCAACCAGGAAGATCACACGCTCTTTCAGCAAGCGCGAGTAGATGTCGTACGAACGCTCGCCGCGGCCGCTTTGTTCAATCACCATCGGCACCAGGCCGAGCATTTCAGTGTCGAGTGCCGGATTACGGTTCATCATTCAATGTTTTCCTTGTGAAGCAGCAGGCGCCCCGCCCTGATTGCTCAAGGCCGGACGCCGATGCTGGATTACGCTTGCGCGTTGCTTCCCATCAGCTCATCGAAGGCAACTTGCTTCGACGAGTTTTTCGACAGGCCCAGAACGAAGTTAACGACGTTTTCTTCCAAAACAAGGGCTTCGACTTCAGCGATGCGGCGGCGATCGCTGTAGTAGTACTTCAGCACTTCACGTGGATCTTCGTACGATTGTGCGAAGTCTTCGATTTGTGCTTTGACTTGCTCAGGCTCGGCTTGCAGGTTGTTTTGTGCAACCAGGGCGTTCAGGATCAGGCCCAGGCGTACGCGCTGCTCGGCCTTGTCTTTGAACAGTTCTGGCGGGAATGGCACGTCCTTGACGTTCATGCCGCGCTGCGCCATGTCCTGGCGGGTCATTTCGGCCAGGCGCTGGGTGTCTTGCTCGATCAGGGCGTTAGGAATGTCCAGGGTCGCGGCCTTGGCCAGCGCTTCCATCACGGCTTCCTTGTTGCGTGCTTTCACACGGCCGCGCACTTCGCGCTCCAGGTTGACCTTGATGTCTTCGCGCATTTTAGCCAGGTCGCCATCGGCAACGCCCAGCGATTTCGCGAATTCAGCGTCGATTTCCGGCAGGTGCGCCCATTCCAGCTTTTTCAGCGTGATGGTGAACTGTGCGGTTTTGCCCGCCACGTCCTTGCCATGGTAATCCTCTGGGAAAGCCAGGTCGAAGGTCTTGGCTTCGCCGACTTTCAGGCCAACGGTGGCGGCTTCGAATTCCGGCAGCATGCGGCCTTCGCCCAGTACGAACACGAAGTCGTCGGCTTTGCCGCCGGCGAATTCCACGCCGTCGATCGAACCGACGAAGTCCACGGTCACGCGGTCGCCGTTGGCGGCAATCGCCTCGCCACCGTCGCCGTGTTCACCGGCTTCGCCTTTGGTGTGGAAGTGCACGCGCTGCTTGCGCAGGATTTCGATGGTCTTGTCGATTTCAGCGTCGGTCACGTCGGCTTTGACGGTCTCGATTTCCACGGCGGTCAGGTCGCCGATTTCCACTTCCGGATACACTTCGAAGGTGGCGTCGAACGACAGCTGGCCTTCTGGCGCGTCGTTCTTAGGTTCGATACGTGGGAAGCCTGCCACGCGCAGCTGGTTTTCGTTGGCGGCATCGTTGAATGCGCGGCCAACTTTATCGTTCAGCACTTCGGTTTCGATTTGATAACCGTATTGTGCTGCGACCATTTTCAGGGGCACTTTGCCAGGACGGAAGCCTGGTGCTTTAGCCGATTTGGCTTGCACTTTCAGGCGTTTCTCCACTTCCGTGCGGACGTCGGTCAGCGGGAAGGAGATCGTGATACGACGTTCGAGTTTGCCCAGGTTTTCGACTGCAGTTGCCATGTAAAAATCGTCCAAAAAATGTAAAGAATACTGTGGTGCGAGGAGGGGGACTCGAACCCCCACACCATTGCTGGCGTCAGGACCTAAACCTGGTGCGTCTACCAATTTCGCCATCCTCGCGGCGTATTTGTACAAAAGCAAAGGGTGACCCGCATTTTCTTTTTAATTGAAAACTGGGTCACCCTTTCCCCGTTTGAACGGGGGCTTTCAACTTCAACGCGGTATTTTACTGTTTTTCCCGGAATGTGGAAGGGCTTTTTTAGCTTTACCACAACATTTACACAGCAATTGCTTGAAATTTTTTTCCGGTGTGCTTCCTTAGCTCCGGTGCGCCGGTTTTTTCACCCGGAACCACGCCGCATACAGTGCCGGCAGGAACAGCAACGTCAATAACGTGGCCAGGATCAGGCCGCCCATGATCGCCACTGCCATCGGCCCCCAGAATACCGAGCGCGACAGTGGAATCATGGCCAGCGCTGCGGCGGCGGCGGTCAGGACGATCGGCCGGCAACGGCGCACCGCCGCTTCCACCACCGCATCCCACGGTTCCGCGCCCTGCCCGATATCCTGCTCGATCTGGTCCACCAGGATCACGGAATTGCGGATGATCATGCCAAACAGCGCAATCACGCCCAGGTTGGCGACAAAGCCCAGCGGCCGGTCCATCACCAGCAGCGCGCCTGCCGCGCCCGCGATCCCCAGCGGCCCGGTCAGGAACACCAGCAGCGACCGTTTAAAGCTGTGCAATTGCAACATCAGCAGCGTAAAGATGATAAACACGGCCAATGGCAAGTTGGCGGCAATCGACGCCTCCGCCGCCCCGGTGTCGGCTGCGGCGCCTTTGACCGTGATCTGGTAGCCCGGCGGCATCCGTTTCTTCAATTCTTCCAACTTGGGCAGGATTTGCCCGGACACGGTCGGCCCCTGGATGCCATCGACCACATCGGACTGCACCGTGATGGCCCATTCCCTGCCCTCGCGCCACACCACGCCCGGCTCCCACACGAAGTGCACACGCGCCACCTGGCTGACCGGGATCGAGCGGCCCGACGCGGTCGGCAGATAAGTGTCCTGCAGGGCCTGCATGGTGCTGCGCTCATCCACCGGCTGGCGCACCTGAATATCGATCAGGCGGTTCCCTTCGCGGAACTGGCCGATCGTGGTCCCGGAGAGGATCGTGTTGGCGGACCGCATCACGGTCTGCGTGGTCACGCCCAGCGCCCGCATCTTGTCCTGGTCCAGGTCCAGCCGCCACGCCTTGATCGACTCGTTCCAGTTATCGTTGACGCCCAGCGTGTTGGGATTGGCGCGCATGATGTCCTTGACATCATCGGCCAGCGCCCGCACTTGCGCCACCTCCGGACCGGAAACGCGGAACATGACGGGATACGGCACCGGCGGACCATTCGGCAACAGTTTTACCCGCCCCCGCACCTCGGGAAAGTCCGTCTTGAACAGGTGAATGATCTGTTTTCTCAGCGCTTCGCGCGCCTTCAAATCCTTGGCCAGCACCACCATTTGCGACACGTTCGATTGCGGGAAAATCTGGTCCAGCGGTAAATAGAAACGCGGGCTGCCGGTCCCGACATAGCTGGTGATACTGGCCACGCCGTCATACTTGCCGACGATGCCCTCGAACTTTTTCACCAGTCCTTCGTTCAACTGGAACGACGAGCCTTCCGGCGTCCACATTTCCACCATCAGTTCCGGGCGGCTGGAATCCGGGAAGAATTGCTTTTCAATGAATTTAAAACCATAGATACCCAGCGCGAAGATGGCCAGCGTGGCGCCTATGGTCACCATGCGCCACTCCACGCACCAGGCGACCAGCGCGCGGAATTTGCGGTAGCCGGGCGTATCGAACAATTCATGGTGGCCGTCGGCATGGGGTTGCACCCGCAGCAGCACGTAACCGATATACGGCGTGAAGATCACGGCGACAAACCAGGAAATCACCAGCGCCAACGCATTGACGGAAAACAGCGTGAACGTGTATTCACCCGCCATCGATTTCGCCATCCCGATCGGCAAGAAGCCCGCCACGGTGATCAGGGTGCCGGTCAGCATCGGCATCGCGGTCGACGTGTAGGCGGCAATCGCCGCATCGAAGCGCGACTGCCCTTCTTCCATCTTGCGCACCATCATTTCCACGGCAATGATGGCGTCATCGACCAGCAAACCCAGCGCAATGATCAGCGCGCCCAGCGAAATCTTGTGCAAGTCGATGTCGAGGATGTGCATGAACAGGAACGTCACCGCCAGCACCAGCGGAATGGTCAGCGCCACCACCAGGCCGGGCCGCGCATCGAGCCGCAGCTTGGGTTTACTGTGCAGGCCCAGCGCCACAAAACTCACGGCCAGCACGATCAGGATCGCTTCCACCAGGGTGCGGACAAATTCCCCCACCGACGCCGACACGGCGGCCGGCTGGTTGGCTACCCGCTCCAGGTTGATGCCGACCGGCAGCTTGGTGCGCATGTCTTCGGCGGCCAGCTCCATGGCCTTGCCCATCTTGATGATGTTGCCGCCCTTTTCCATCGACACGGCCAGTCCGATGACTTCCTTGCCGTTGTAGCGCATCTTGTCTTGCGGCGGATCCTGGTAGGCGCGTTCGATGGTGGCGAAGTCGCCCAGCCGGAACGTGGTGCCGTTGGCATGCAATTCCATCCGTTCCAGGTCTTTGACGGATGCCAGGGCGCCACTCACCCGCACTTGCAGGTTTTCCAGCGGCGTCACCAGCACGCCGGCCGATTCGATGGTGTTTTGCGCGGCGATCTGGCCGACGATGGCTTCAAACGGCACGCCCAGGGTGGAAAATTTTTTGTGCGAAAAGACGATATTGATCTTTTCATCCTGCACGCCCAGCAAGTCCACTTTCGACACTTGCGGCACCGCCAGCAGGCGCTGGCGCACGAAGTCCGCGTAATCCTTCAGCTCCGCATAGGTGAAACCGTCCGCCGACAGCGCAAAGATCGAACCAAAGGTATCGCCGAATTCATCGTTGAAGAACGGCCCGATCACCCCCTGCGGCAAGGTATAGCGGATATCGCCGAGCTTTTTGCGCACCTGGTACCAGGCGGCGGACGTATCCTTCGGCGGCGACGATTCGCGCAGGCGCAGGATGATGGTGGTTTCGCCGGGCTTCGAATAACTGCTGATCTCATCGATATACGGCGTTTCCTGCAGCTTTTTTTCCAGCTTGTCCGTGACCTGTTCGGCCATTTGCAAGGCAGTGGCACCCGGCCAGATCGCGCGCACCACCATGCCACGGAAAGTAAATGGCGGGTCTTCGTCCTGGCCCAGGTTCATGTAACTGAGCATGCCGCCAATCAGCAGCACCGCCATCAGGTAACGGGTCAGCGGGATGTGCTCCAGCGCCCACCGCGAGAGGTTAAAGCCGCCCTTCATTTTGCCGCCCCGGCAGGTGTGCCACTGGCGGCCGCGCTGGCGGCGACGCTGGCGGCGGCCTTGGGCGCCGATTTTTCACCGCCCAGCACTGTGACTCTCTGCCCCGGCTTCAACTGATTGACACCCGCCGTGACAATGACCTGCCCCGGCTTCAACCCGCTTCTCAACACCATTTCATTGCCGGAGACGCCGCCCGGCTGCACCTGCACCAACCGCACCGCATTATTTTCCACCACCCACACCGAGGTCGCCCCGCGCTCATAGAACAGCGACGACAAGGGCACGTGGATTTGCGCCTCCGGCGTCTTCGACGCAAACGCCACATACGCCGTCATACCCAACTTTGCCTCCGGCAAGCCTTCGGGAATCGTCACCCTGACCGGATAGGTACGGGTCACGGGATCCGCGGCTGGCGATACTTCCCGCACCTTGCCGGCCGCCACCTGCTCGGGATGGGCCCACAGCCGCACGCGCACATCGGCCACGCCGCGCAAGACATCGACTTTGTCTTCCGGCAGGCCGATGACGATTTCCTTGTCGCCGCTTTTGGCCACCTGCACCACCGGCGTGCCGGGCGCCACCACGGCGCCCACATCGGCATTGACCGCCGTCACCACGCCATCGACATCGGACACCAGCGTGGCGTAGCCCGCCTGGTTGCTTTGCCCCCGGAACGCCGCCTGCGCCGCTTCGACATTGGCTTGCGCCGCCTTATAGGAGGCGTCCTTGCCGTCAAGGATGGTCTGGCTGACGAAATTCTGTGTCTTTAATTCCTGGTAGCGCTTGAGTTCGGCCTTGGCGAAATCGCGCGATGTCTCCGCCGCCCGCAGCGCGGCCTGGGCCTGGGCTTGCGCCAGTTGCAAATCCTGCGGGTCCAGCCGCATCAGCGCCTGCCCCTTCCTCACCACCGCGCCGGTATCGACCAGGCGCGCCACGATCTTGCCGCCAACCCGAAATCCCAGCCGCGACTCCACGCGAGCCCGCACTTCCCCGGCAAATTCCGACAACAGGTCAATGTCGCTGGCGCGCACTTGCTGCACGCGTACCGGGCGGATGTCTTCGGTTTTTTCTTCCGTCTTGTGGCAACCGGCCAGCGCCAGCAAGGCAACCACGCCAGCTGTCAGAACGGTCAATCGGGACGAGGGGCGGAGGGAAGGAGACACGGTAATTTCCTTTATTGTATTGCCCGGTACGGAAAAGCTGCATTGCAGCATTACCGTCAAGGCACTATGATGCCGGTCAAGAGAATGACTTTCCGTCAATCAAAAATTATATGCCTAGTCGTTCCGAATGCAAATGACTTTCGCGTCATTTAGTTGTTAGCCTCTATGCCCGTCGACCATTACGAGAATTTCCCTGTTGCTTCTGTCCTGCTGCCCCGCCGCCTGGTGCCGGCCGTGGAGGCGATTTACGCGTTTGCCCGCAGCGCCGATGATTTGGCCGATGAAGGCGACGCCACACCCGATGAGCGCCTGGCGGCGCTGAATGTCTATGAGCTGCAGCTGCAGCGCATCGGCCGCAATGAAGAAGGCTTGCCGCCAATGTTCGAGCGCTTGGCCCGGGTGATCCGCGAATTCGATTTGCCGATGGCGCCGTTCCACGATTTGCTGTCGGCCTTTAAACAGGACGTGGTGGTGCAGCGCTACCGCAATTACGAGGACTTGCTCGATTATTGCGCGCGCTCGGCCAATCCGGTGGGCTTATTGATGCTGTCGTTGTACAAAGAGGCCGACGAAGCCAATGTGCGCGACTCGAACGCGATTTGTTCGGCGCTGCAAATCATCAATTTCCTGCAAGACGTCGCCATCGACATCCACAAGGAGCGCATTTATTTGCCGCTCGACGACCTGGCCCGCTTCGCTGTTTCGCCGGCGCAACTGGGCCATCTGGATGGGCAGGTCAAGTGGCGCAGCCTGATGAAGTTCGAGGTGGCGCGGGCGCGGGCGCTGATGCTGTCGGGCGCGCCGCTGGCGCTGCGGCTGCCAGGGCGGATCGGACTGGAATTGCGGATGGTGGTGCAAGGCGGCTTGCGCATCCTGGAAGCGATCGAGGAAGTCGAATACGACGTGTTCCGCCACCGCCCGAAGCTGGGCAAACCGGACTGGCTGAAGATCGTGTGGCGTGCGCTGACCATGCGCCGGCAGCTAAAAAGGCTCGCAATGCCGGCGCATCGCTTAGAATAGCGGCTTTATTTAGTATCAGCATTGCCTTTTATATATGTCTCCCGACGAATACTGCCAGCAGAAAGCCGCCGCCAGCGGGTCCAGTTTTTATTACAGCTTCCTGTTCCTGCCCGTGGAGCGCCGCCGCGCCATCATGGCGCTGTATGCTTTTTGCCGCGAAGTCGATGACACGGTCGATGAATGCACGGACGAAGGCGTGGCGCGTGTGAAACTCGAATGGTGGCGCAAGGAAATTGCCGGCATGTACCTGGGGAATATGAACCACCCTGTGACCCAGGCATTGGCGCCGCATTTGCCAACCTACCAGCTGAAACAGGAACATTTGCAGGCCATTATCGACGGCATGGAAATGGATTTGAACCAGACCCGGTACCTGGATTATCCGGGCCTGAAAAAATATTGCTGGCATGTGGCCAGTGTGGTCGGCATTCTGTCGGCCAGCATTTTCGGCGCGACCAAACCGGAAACCTTGCAATATGCTGAAAAACTCGGCCTGGCCTTCCAGCTGACGAATATCATCCGCGACGTGGGCGAAGACGCCCGCAAAGGCCGTATTTATTTACCGGTCAACGAGTTACAGCAATTTAATGTGACGGCCGCTGATTTATTGAACGCGCGCCACAGCGAGAATTTTGAAAACCTGATGCGCTTCCAGGCTGACCGCGCACAGAAAATGTACGACGAAGCGTTTGCCTTGCTGCCGCAAGAAGACCGCCGCGCCCAGCGCCCCGGCCTGATCATGGCCGCAATTTACCGCACCCTGCTGACGGAAATCCAGCAAGACGGCTTCCACGTGCTGACCCAGCGCATTTCGCTGACGCCGATCCGCAAGCTGTGGCTGGCGTGGAAGACGTATATTCGTGGCTGAATCCAGTAACGTGGCGTCGACCATGCTGATTCATACCAATGACGTCGATACCGTAGGGCGGTTTTGCGCAGCAAAGCCGCCGTGCTTGCGTCAACGACACTGCGCACGCCGCCGGGCTGCCGGCATGGCGGCTTTGCGTGCCGCAAAACCGCCCTACGGAGCCGTCGCAGCATGAGCGTCAGGCGCGTCGCCATCATCGGCGCCGGCTGGGCCGGCTGCGCCGCCGCCGTTGAGCTGGCGGGACGCGGCATTCACGTCACCCTGCTGGAATCCGCGCGCACGCTCGGTGGCCGCGCACGCCGCGTGGAACTCGATGGCCGCACGCTCGACAACGGCCAGCACATCATGCTGGGCGCCTACCGCGACACCCTGAAGCTCATGCGCAAGGTTGGCGTCGACCACAAGGGCGCGCTGCTCAACGTCCCCCTGCAAATGCGTTACGCGCCCGGCGCCGGCGGCATGGATTTCATCGCCCCGCGTCTGCCGGCCCCGTTCCACTTGCTTGGCGCCTTGCTGCGCGCCACCGGCCTGGACCGCGAAGACAAACTCAGCCTGGCGCGTTTTTCCACCACGGCGCGCTGGATGGGCTGGCAATACGACACCGATTGCACGGTCACGGAATTGCTGCACCGCTTCGACCAGACCGAGCGCCTGATCCAGCTGATGTGGCGTCCGCTGTGCCTGGCGGCACTGAACACGCCACCGGAACGGGCGTCCGCCAATGTGTTCCTGGCCGTGCTGCGCGACAGCCTGGGCGCCGGCCGCGCCGCCTCGGACATGCTGGTGCCCAAAGCAGACCTGTCCGCCCTGCTGCCGGACCTGGCCGCAAACTATGTGCAGCGGCACGGCGGCCTGGTCCATGCCGGTGCCAAGGCCACCTCGCTGCTGCCGCAACCGGACGGCGGCTGGCGCGTGCAAGCCACCGGCGCCGCGCTGGGCGAGCATTGGGAACAGCGCTTCGATGCCGTGATACTGGCCTGTGGCGCGCCACAGGCGGCGGCGCTGCTGGCGGCCATCGACGAACCGGAGAAGCGGCCGGACCTTGCGCACACGCCAAGCCGGGCAATCCCGGCAAACACTACGGACACGGCAAATCACGCGCCTCCGGCGCGTCCGGCAGACTCGTCCGAGCCGGCTGCATCGGCAGCCCCTGCCACGCTGGCCGCCCGGCTGCGCGCCTTCAGCTATGAAGCCATCACCACCGTGTATCTGCAATACGCCCCATCCACCCGCCTCGCCCTGCCCTTTGTGGCGCTGATCGACACCCCGGACACCGGCCACTGGGGGCAGTTCGTGTTCGACCGTGGCCAGCTCGATGCGAATCAGGCGGGATTGCTGGCGGTCGTCATCAGCGCTTCGGGCGACGCCGCCGCGCAGGGCCAGGATGAACTGGCCGCCGCAGTGGCCGCGCAGTTGGCTGACGTCCTGCGCCGGGCTGAACTGGCGCATCCCCAGTGGTCCCGCGTCATCACGGAAAAACGCGCCACCTTCGCCTGTGCCCCCGCACTGGACCGCCCCGCCAACGCCACCGGTCTGCCGGGCTTGCTGCTGGCGGGCGACTATACGGCCGGCGACTACCCCGCGACGCTGGAAGGCGCGGTGCGCAGCGGCGTCGCGGCGGCAGTGGAGTTTTTTAA
Source organism: Pseudoduganella sp. GW821-FHT12E03 (assembly GCF_058807115.1). NCBI lineage: Bacteria > Pseudomonadati > Pseudomonadota > Betaproteobacteria > Burkholderiales > Oxalobacteraceae > Pseudoduganella > Pseudoduganella sp. GW821-FHT12E03. The sequence goes on from NZ_JBXAQJ010000014.1 coordinate 15,002, forward strand.
AAGCAAGAAATAGGTTGGCTCCGGCGCTCCGACTATCCCGGTATATGGCTGTCTGCTCCGCCAAATTTGCATCTTGTCGCACATCAGTGGCTGGTCATGGCGGGTTTGCGTACAGTCACATCATCGATAAATGCACAGGAGCATCGCGATGAACTTCGGACTGACACTGAAAACCCTGGTAGTACTGGCACTGGTCGCAGCCGCCACGGCGGTGATCGTGGACGGCGAACATGGCGCGGCGGCCTTGCCATTGCAGCATCAGACCGTGCTGAACTAAGGTTGTAGAGGATTGAATATGAACAAGCAGGCATACCTGGACACGCTGCACAAAGCCCTGGCGGGATTACCGCCGGAAACCGTGGCCAGGACCATGGCGGACTACGAGCAGCGCTTCATTGACGGCATGGTGGCCGGGCGCAGCGAACAGGAAATCGCCGAAGAACTGGGTGAACCACGCAAAATCGCCATGTCGCTGCGCGCCAGCATGCACATGGACGCTTACCAGCAGGCGAAAACGCCCGCCAGCTGGGCGCGCATGGCGGTGTCGTTCATCGGCCTGGCCGTATTCAACCTGTTCATGGTCGTGCCGGCGATTGTGTTTGCCTCGCTGCTGACCGCGGCCTATGCCTGCGCCTTCGCGTTCTACATTTCCGGCATCGCCATCACCGCCAGCGGCCTGGCCGGCACCAATGAACTGGTGCTCGATGGGCCGCTGCGCGAATTCGTCCACTTTGGCGACGATGAGCGCGGCGCCCAAACCCGGGTTTCGATTGGCCAGACCGGCATTGAAGTCTTCCAGGACCGCGACGGCGACCATCACGACGATAACGCCGACCACGACGAGGAAGACAATGAAACCGCCTCGGGCCGCATCATAGAAAAGGCCGAGCGCGTGGCCAATGGCAGCGTCAAGATTTCCACGGAACTCGATAAAGAATCGCGCGTCACGCAAACCGCGTTCGGTATGGGCATGGTCATCCTCGGCATCATGTTTTGCCTGCTGAGCCTGGTCGTGACGAAATACACGATCGCCGGCATCAAGCGTTATATCCAGATGAATTTTTCCCTGCTCAAGGGTCATTGAGGCGGACAGGAGACACCATGCGTGCTTTGATTAAAATTGGCGTCAGCCTGTTGCTGTTGTCTTTCGTGCTGATCGCGTTTGCCTACGGCATGTTGCGCACCCACGGCCAAACCAACCCCACCAGCGCGGCGGGTCGTGCGCTGGGCAGTGAAACCCGCGCCGTGGCGCCTGGCGTGACCTCCGTGGAACTGTCCGGTCCAATCGACCTGACCCTGATTCAGGGCGACAAGCCATCGCTGAAAGTGCGTGGCGAACAGCGCCTGCTGGCCAACGTGTCCACCGAACAAGATGGCAATGTGCTGCACATCGGCACCAAGGGCATGCTGTTCCACCACCGCCGTCCACTGCAAGTGGAACTGGTGCTGCCCTCGCTGAATGCACTGGAAGTGCGCGGCACCGGCGACAGCAGCGTCGACGGCTTTTCCGGCGAACGCCTGACCGTGCAACTGTTCGGCTCCGGCAACGTCAAGTTCAATGGCCGCTTCAAACAGGTGGAAGCCGGCGTCCACGGCAGCGGCGACCTGAACCTCAATACCGGCAACAGCGACGCGGTCGCGTTGGAAATGGTGGGCTCCGGCCAGATCAAGACCAGTGGCAGTTGCAAAACCCTGAATGCCGACCTGAACGGTTCGGGTGACCTCGATGCTCAGCACATGGCGTCCGACCAGGTCACCGTGAACCTCAAAGGCTCTGGCACCACCAATGTGTTTGCCCGCCGTTCCGCCGAACTGACCCTGCGCGGCAGCGGCGACATCAAGGTGTACGGAAATCCCGACACCCGCAATGTGAGCCGCACCGGCTCGGGTGAAGTCAGCTGGAACCAATGACGTTAAAATACGGTGATGTGTGTCAACTACATCACCGTCTCCCGGCAGCTCTGCTTCGACTTTTTCCGCACCCCGCTGGAAACCAGTGAAGACTGGCGCGACGAGCTGTACCAGGATTACCGCGGCCCCATCATCGTGCACGACATCCACGGCCACCGCCGGCTGGTGGTCGCCTCCTACGGTTTCATCCCCCAATCCCAGTTGGCCCCCGGCCAGCGCATGACCACCATGAACGCGCGCGCGGAAACCGTGGCCGACCTGCGCACCTATCGCGGCGCATGGCACAACTGCCGCCTGTGCCTGGTGCCGATGCATGCGTTCTTCGAACCCAATTACGAAAGCGGCCGCGCCGAGCGCTGGTCGATCGGCATGGCGGACCATGAACCGTTTGCCGTGGCGGGACTGTACCGCACGTATCTGGAACCGGATGGAACCCGCAGCCGGTCCTTTACGCAATTGACGATCAATGCCGATGCACATCCGCTGATGCGCCGTTTTCACAAGCCGGATGATGAAAAGCGCAGCCTGGTGGTGATCCGGCGTGAAGACTACGATGCGTGGCTCGGTTGCAAGGATCCGGAACAGGCGCGGGCGTTTTTGCGGGCGTATCCGGCGGAATTGATGGCGGCCGAAGCGGCGCCGCGTGAGGTGGTGGCGTCGCCGCAGGGGCAATTGTTTTGACCGGCGATAGAATTGCCGCAAGTCATTGCATATGTAACAATGGTGGCTTATGTTTCCGGCTACTGATGACCTGTCGATGACCAAGATTCTGCGCGCACTTCTGATCGGCTTGCTCCTTTGCTTCACCTCCGCAGTTGCAGCCGAAACGCCCTATAACCTGGGCGTTGAGGCTTGGCGAATCAAGGATTATGCGCAGGCACGCAAACATTGGGAGCGGTCGCTGGCCGAAGGCGGCCCGGACGAAGCGCTCAACAACCTGGGTTTTCTTTACTACTACGGACTCGGGGGCGCATCTCAGCCCGACAAAGCCGTGGCCCTGTGGCGCAAAGGCGCAGCACTGGCGGTGTCGGAAGCCCAATCCCATCTCGGCAATGCATACAGGGAAGGCCGGGGCGTCGAACCAAGCCGTGCCAAGGCCTATGCCTGGTTCCAGTGCGCAATAGCGACAGCTACCAAGCAGTTTGCGGTGGATGATGTGGAAAGGAAGATTGCCCAATCCGCGCAGGCTTCGTTGAACAAGCTGACACCACTTCTCAGCGGTACGGAGCTGGCGGAAGGTCAACGGCTTGCGGATGAGCTGATTGGCAAGTATAGCCAGCGCCAGCCCCCTGCTGATTAATGGCGGAGCGGTTGGTTATGCTTGAGGCTGGCTCACGGTTGGGCTTGCATACCCCGAACACATGGAATGGCTCGTAACGAAATAGAGAAAGGCGCATTTGTGAACATCAACCGTTCTAATCTTGAGCTCCTGTGGACGCCAGGCCACGCCGGTGAATCGGCACGTCGGAAGGGCAAGTCCATGCTGAAATCGCTCGTCGCATTGGCAACTGCCGTTGCTTTGTCCGCTTGCCAGACCAATACAGTGATCACTCCTGGCGACGTTCGACCTGTCAAAGGGCTTTACGACAAGACTGCTACCGACGGGCTCGATATCGCAGCATTGACTCAGCGTGCGGACGCTGGCGACCCCCGTGCTCAAAGCGACTTGGGCGTTCGCTATGGAACCGGCAATGGCATCCCGAAGGATTCATCGCTATCTTTTAGATATTACGAACAAGCCGCAAAACAGGGGCTAGCTTCCGCCCAGTGCAATCTCGCGTACATGTATCAAAGCGGCGAGGGGGTTGCGCGGGATAAAAGTAAAGAAATCGAGTGGTATTCCGCATGTGCTAAGCAGGGGCATTTCCAGGGTCAATATGCCTTGGGGCGCATGCACGCTACTGGCGAGGGGTTGCGAAAAGATGGCTTGGTGGCTGAAAAATGGTTCCTCCTATCCGCCAACCAGGGCTTTTTACCAGCGCAGCAGGCGTTGCTCTATATGTACGAACATGGAGAAGGCGTGCCAAGGAATCCATCCAAGGCGGTGACTTGGCTGCACCGGGTTAGGGACGCCACGCTATGGGGGAAAGTCTGGAAGGAAGGGAATTGAAGCAATCGCCCAACATCATATTCCAGCAGGCGCTTCACGGCGCCGCTGCACCGCGATTTTGGGAGGAATTCTATGGAAATCATGACAAAAAAATGAAGATCCTTTTCACATTACTGCTCGCAGCGTCGCTGACAGGCTGCGCATTTCATCGCACCCCGTATGTGATGTTCGAAGGAAATCAACCATTGTCGGAAACCGCAGTATTCGCCGCGTTCGACAATAAGGCCACAAAGTTCAACGATCCAAGAATTCGCATGGTCGACGGCAAAGATACGTCGTGCGCTCAAGCCGGCTGTCCTGTCTGGGTGAGAGTCCGGCCTGGAAAACACGTCTTCGACATTCGATACGCAACCAACTTCAAACTCAGTGGCTATGACTTCGCCGACGCGTCGCTGGTCGTCGAAGATATGAAGCCACGCCATGTTTATGTGACCAGGTATGTTGAGTCAGCTGACGGAGTTCGCATCATTATTGAAGATCTCGGAGAGAAGCCGAACTACGGAATCACTCTCGGCCTTGAAGGGGCCAACAGGACGTACTATCCAGTGGAATTCTAGGCCGTCAGCGCGCTATGCGGCGCGTCATTGCATATGTAGCAATGATGATTGCACCAATCGGTTGCTGGGATTGATAGCCTGTCTGCCCGCGCGCCCGTAAGATCGGGCGGTCAGCGCCACATCGCTACGCCCGCCTGTTAACGATGGAGTCCATGTTGAGCAACAATCCATATTGCGCCCCCAATGCAGACCTGACTGAAATCAGCGCTAAAGGTCAAACCAATCCACCAATTTGGAACCCAAACGCGGCTGCAAACTGGTGCTTATTGTTCTCGGTTGCATTTGGCGCCTTCCTGCACATGAAGAATTGGGAGGCGCTGGGCGAACCAGAAAAGGCCCGGGGTTCACAAACCTGGTTCATCGTCAGTATCGTGTGGCTGTTATGTTCCTGCCTGCTTGATATTGTTTTTCCCGATGCCAAAGCCTTGGATGCGATATCCCGTGTCGGCTTTCTCGTGATGCTTATCAGCTGGTACGTTTCCAGCGCCAAGCCCCAGGTCAGATATGTGCAGGCACGGTTTGGAAAGGACTATGTACGCCGGCCTTGGGGTAAGCCATTCCTGTATGTCGTCGCCAGCTTTGTCGGCTTGATCATCATTTTGGCCGTTGCCGCTTTTATCCACGCTTTGATCACGGGGGCCGAATAAGCCATGTTGCCGTGCGCAACTTTGCAACCAACACCAGCGGGCGCGGCAAAATTTATTCAGTGGGACTTCAGAGATGGATGCCAGCAATAGTAAAAAATTCAAGCTGACCATGGCAATCCCTGTCATTGTTGCCCTTTGTGTTGCACTCCTTTTGGGAGCGGCATTGCTTTACGTGACATGGGAACACAATCCTCAGAATGAATTCCATTCCGATGAGGGTATTAATTGGAGCACATGGCTTCCGTATGGGGGCATTGCCGCTCTTGCAGGATTTATCGTATCCCTTCCTCTCGCAGTGTGCGGCGTGGCATTAATTGCCTCACTCAGGTCGAGTAATACTGGGAACGCAATAGAAGTGTCTCAAAGAATTGAAAATTAGTTCCATACCGGCATCCCCAAAATTGCTCGCCCTACTTAGTAAGGAAAGCTATACAACACCTAAAATTCAGCGCTGACTATGGATTAAAAATTTCTATTTCATCCATATCCATCCTCATACAGGCTGCCAATATCATGAAACGACGATTTCTATTACTAGCACTCATCCTTAGTATTCCAGCGGCACTTTATTGCGCCCTTGGTGTGTTGCAGGCAGGAAGTCTGTACACCGGCGATAGAGCGATGATGAATCTTAAATTATGGGGCGGCCTGTTCTTGATTTTCGCCGTCGTGTTCTTTGCATGCGCCATTACTTTATTGCGCAAGAAATCCGACAAGGCCGGAGTGCGCAATTTCACGGGTGATCCATACCAATGACCGGTTCACGGTCGCATGCGGTGTTGTGGCATCACGCGCCGGCAAAACCGCACCTGCTGCCGCCAGATCCCCCTCGGCCGAATGCACCTGGTCGGCTGCCCGTGCCCTGGCAGCCTCGCATCAACCATCCCCACTTAGCCCCGCATCTTGCGCCGCCGTGCCGCCGCCATGCACGCGCTGCCGAACAGCAGCAGCGCAACCGTGCCGGGCTCGGGTATGGTGCCGCCGGGCGGTGGCAGGATGCCGCCGAACCCGTCCAGATAGGCGTAGCCGAAGTGGCCGGTCGGTGAGCAGTCCGCCGACAGCAGTGACAGCGTGAAGTCATGCCCCGACAGCGACGCGTCGATCGCCAGTTGCTCGATCTGCCAGTCCGGCGTGTAGAACAGATCGCCCAGCGCCGTGAAGCGGCTGTCGACGCCACCGCCGCCGGCGCCCGCGTTGTAGACCCGGCTGATCAACAAGGTATTGGTGGTGTTGTCGGTCAGCGTGATGACGAGTTCGGCCGAATCTTCTTCCGCATGGCCGCCGTTTTGCAGCACGGCTTTCCATGCAAAGAAGATGTTGGGGTCGGTGTAGTTCAACACTTGCTGGCTGATGGCGGAGGCCAGGCCACCAAAGGATGTATCTTCGGCCCGATAGGAAAACTTGCCGGCATAAACCGTTGAGCCCAGCGCGGCGCCAACGATCGGATCCGCGGTGCCGGCGGCAATCAAGGATGAACGGGTTGACGGGCCGCTATAGCGGCTCCCCGCTGGCAGGAAGTCGGCCGGCGCAATCGAAGAATTGCCGATGAATGCCCGGGTTCCTTCACCGGTGGTCCAGCCATTCGCGTTGCCATCCTCGAATCCGCCGTTAATAAAGACGCCTGCATGCGCCAGGCCGGCACCGAGCGCGAGCCCCAGGGCCAGAACGATTGATGATGTTGATGATGAGGTCTTCATTTGCATCTCCCACAGTCGGTACGGTTGAAATCCACGGCGTGCCCGCACTGTGTATTGCAACTGTCATGCCCGATGTGTAAGGCCATGAAAACAAAGGTGGAAGCGTATTTGGCGGTGAAACCGGCGTGAGGTTTGTCAAACAGTCCGGCGGCTCAGCCGTAGTAGCTAGCGCTGCGACTACGGTTTCAGCCACGCCTGGACGTCTTTTGCCGCCTGGATGCCGGTGGCAAAACACGCAGTCAGCAAATATCCGCCGGTCGGCGCTTCCCAATCCATCATTTCACCGGCCACAAACACGCCGGGCAAGGCCTTGACCATGGTTCCGTCCAGCGCTTCGAAGCGCACCCCGCCCGCACTGCTGATGGCTTCATCGATGGGCCTTGGCGCGCGCAGCACCACCGGCAAGCGCTTCAGCACACGCGCCAGTTGCATCGGGTCCGCGCATGCTTCCTTGCTGGCGCACTCACGCAGCAAACCCGCCTTGACGCCCTTGATGCCAAGCCGGCTCTGCAAATGGCTCGACATCGAACGCGCACCGCGCGGCTTGCTGACTTCATCGCGCACCCGCTCCGCGCTCAAGTCCGGCAGCAGGTCCAGGAACATCGTGGCGCTGCCATCGCACGTGATGCGCTCGCGCAGCGGCGCGGATAGCGCGTACACCAGGCTGCCTTCGACGCCGGTCGCGGTGACCACGAACTGGCCCTTCTTCCACACCGTAACGCCATCGGCGCCGTCATAGCCAATCGCCACTGTCGTCAGCGGATCGCCCGCATGACGTGTACTGAAGTGCTCGCTCCAGCCGACATCAAAGCCGCAATTGGACGGCGCCAGCGGCGCCGTATCGACACCGGCTTGCCGCAGCAGCGGCAGCCACGCGCCATCGGAACCCAGCCGCGCCCAGCTGCCGCCACCCAGCGCCAGCACCACGGCGCCGGCCCGGACCTGTACCGGACCGTCAGGCGATTCGAACCGCAACGCACCATCCTCAGACCAGCCGACCCAGCGATGGCGCTGGTGGAAACGCACGCCCTGCTCCTTGAGCCGGTGCAGCCAGGCGCGCAGCAGCGGCGCCGCCTTCATATCGGCCGGGAACACGCGGCCGGACGTGCCGACAAACGTATCGATGCCCAAGCCGTGGATCCAGCCGCGCACCTGTTCCGGCGTGAACGCGTCCAGCATGGGCCGCAATGCCTCGGCGCGGGCGCCATAGCGGGTCATAAAGGTGGCATAGTCTTCGGCATGGGTGATGTTCATGCCGCCGCGTCCGGCCAGCAGGAATTTGCGGCCGACCGAGGGCATCGCGTCATAGACGTCCACGGCAATCCCGGCTTGCGCCAGGGTCTGGGCCGCCATCAGGCCGGCCGGGCCGCCGCCGATGACGGCGACGCGGGATGTGTGCAGGTGGGTGCGAGGTTCCATAAGGGACAGCATTGTACACGCCGCCCCGCCGAACAGTCCGTCAAGCCATCACCACCGGCCGCGCCATCAGGCCCGCGAAGTCCGCCGCCGGCAACGCATGCGCCACATACTGCCCCTGGATTTCATCGCAATGCTGTTCGCGCAAGAATTGCGCGGAATCGGCCGATTCCACGCCCTCCGCCACCACCGTCAATTCCAGGTTGTGCGCCAGCGTAATGATGGAGCCACAGACCGCCGCGTCGGCCGGATTGTCCACCAGATGGCGCACATACGACTGGCCGATCTTCAACGATTGCACCGGCAGTTCGCGCAGCCGGCCCAGCGAGGAATTGCCGACCCCGAAGTCTTCCAGCGACAGCCGCACGCCAATGGCGCGCAGCGCGTGCAGCCGGGCGATGGCGTCGTCGAGGCGGTGCATGACCGTGGACTCCGCCACGTCCAGCTCGAGCCGGTCCGGCGCCACATCGAATTCCGCCAGCGCCGACCGCAGATCAGCTGCCAGCGTCTCGTGGCGGAACTGGCGCGCGGTCAGCGCGATGGCCACCACCGGCGGCTCGCGCCCCTCGTCCCGCCAGGTGCGCAATTGCCGGCACACGTCGCGCATCACCCAACGCCCCAGTTCAATCACGAGACCCGAACGCTCGGCGGCCGCCATGAATTCACAGGACGGCACCATGCCCCATTGCGGGTGGCGCCAGCGCAGCAGCGCCTCGGCCGCCACGATGCCGCCGGTGGCCAGCATGGCGCGCGGCTGGTAGTGGACAGCCAGGTCGCCCTGCGCCAACGCCCGCACCAGGTCCGCCTCCAGCGCCGCCAGCCGCACCGCCCGTTCATTCAGTTCCGGTGCATAGTAGCGCATGCGGTTGCCGCCCATCGCTTGCGCGCTCACCATCGCCGCGTTGGCACAGCACAGCAGGGTCGCCGTGTCGGCGCCGTCGCGCAGGTGCAGGCTGATGCCGACACTGGCGGTGGTCGACAGCGCGATGCCGTTCACCACGAACGGTTGCTGCACCGCCGCCATCAGCTTGGCCGCCACCGTCATCGCATCTTCCTGCGACGCCAGGCCGCCCACCACCACGGCAAATTCATCGCCCAGCAGGCGCGCCACCGTGTCGCCATCGCGCAGGCCGGACGTCAGCGCCTGCGCGGCATGTTTCAGCAAGCCATTGGCGGCGTCCGCGCCATGCTGCGCGCTGATGGTGCGGAAGCGGTCCAGCCCCAGCACCAGCACCGCCACCCGTTGCGACTCACGGATGGCGCGGATCGACGCCTGCTGTAGCCGCTCGCCCAATAATGAACGGTTGGGCAGGCCGGTCAGCGGGTCATGCCGGCACTGGTAATCGCTGGCCTGCTCCGCCAGGCGCCGGCGCAAGGTGTCGCGCAGGCCGGCCAGCCGTGCCGTCAGGTCGGACGCCAGGTCTTGCAGCAATTGCAGTTCGTCGCCGTCAAAGGCGAGCTGGTCGCGGCTGTACAGCACCAATACCCCCAGCAGCTCGCCACGCCACAACAGCGGCAATCCGGCGCCGCAGGCAAAACCCATCTCCCCAGGCTCATCCTCGCTGACGCGCGCGACCACGGTTTGTTCACGTACGATGGCTTCTCCGGCCAGGCCCCGCTGTTCCGGTGCGCCGCCCCAGCAAAAACGCAATGCGCTGGCGTCCACAATGGCGCCGGCCGGATGCATGGCCATGGCGGCCGGTCGGATACTCGACAGCTCGTCGTGGCACGGCACGCCGATCCAGACCAGCGGATAGGCGCCCTCGCCCGCCAGTTGCCGGCACGCGGCATCGAGCAATTCCGGCTCGCTGATGGCCCGCATCATGCCTTCATTGCAGCGGAACAGCATGCGCAACGCGCGGTTGGCCTTTTCCAGCGCCACTGCTTGCTGCTCCAGCTGCGCACTGCCCTGCTGCAAACTGTCGGCCATGCCGTTCATCGCTTGCGCCACCCGGCCCAAGTCGGTATTCCCCTCCACCTCGGGCAGGCGCGCGGTCCAGTCCCGCGCCGCTATCCGGGTACAAAACTGCGCCGCCGCGCCGCACCAGCGCCGCAGATGGCCTGCCATCCAGGCTGCCAGCGCCAGCGCCGCCACCAGGTTGATCAGCCACGCCAGGCCGGCCAGCATGCCCAGCACACTGGTGGCGCCCTGCAGTTTGCCGCGCACGCTGTCCTGCGCCGCCGCCGACTGTTCCCGCAGTTGTGTCAGCGCGGGTTCGATTTCCCGCGCGGCCTCCAGGTATTCCACCGTGGCGCTATCGATTTCCAGCTGCATCTGCACATAGGTGGAAAAAGCGTCGCCGAAGCGCTGTACCGCATCGAGCGTGGCCTTGCGCTGCGCTTCGGGCAAATGCACCTGCAGCAGGCGCTGTTGCAGCCGCGCCACCGCATCTTCCGTGGCGGCGGCATCGCGCGCGCTGCCGCCGCGCAGGAATTGCTGTTCCGCCGCATGCAGCGCCCGCAGGTCGCCCTGTAACGGCGCCATGCCCGGCATCGCACTGTCAAGCGCACGGGACGCCCCCGCGAAGAGCGCCGACTGGCCATACAAATTCACCACGCGCAGGAAGTGGTGTTCATACAACAAGGTGTAGGTTTCCACCGCACGGGTACGGCGTGCGGTGGACAGGTCGGGACGCAACGTGCGGACTTCCGCCATCATGCCGCGCACCACGGCCAATTGGTCGAATACGGGGCGGGCGCTGTTGGCGTTGGCGTTGGCGTTGGCGGCTTCGCTGCCCGAGATGCGCAGGCGCTGCAGGAAGTCCTGTTCCAGGCGGCGCGCTTTTTCCAGGGCGGCCACGCTGTCGGCAGCCAGGTTGCCGATCCGGTCTTCAGTACGGAAGTAATGCTCGACGGCAGCCATGTTGCGGGCGCCGTCCACCATTTTCAGCATGTCGCTGAAAAACATCAGTCCGGCAATGACGCCAAACCCGATCAAGAGCTGGGTCGCGAATGGCAGCCGGTTGAAAAATGTGCGCATGACTCCTCCTGGAATTCCGGCCGCAGGGAGGAGGCGACACTGTATGGGGTATGGCTCCGGCTGCGGGGTGAGGTAACCGGAGAAGTGACAATTCCAGTATATACGACATTCCTGTCAGGTAATAATTTATTCCCACCAGTAATTATTTGTGGCGTCACTAGCAAGATGATACAAGGAATAACACTCTATTTTTTGCGTAGGATGTCGATTCGGCCCGTCATGGTCCGTCGTCGCCATGAAAGCCCCCCATTCATCGATCCAGGAGAACACCATGAGCACCAGCACCAATACCATCCGCCTGCACCGCATCCTGCGCACCACGCCGGAACGTATCTACAACGCTTTCCTGACGCCGGCCTCCATGGCAAAGTGGCTGCCGCCCAATGGCTATGCGTGTACCGTGCATGAAATGGATGCGCGTGAAGGCGGCGCCTACCGCATGTCGTTTACCGACATCGGGACCGGCCATGGGCATTCGTTTGGCGGTGTCTACCGCGAGCTGAAGCCGGGCGCCGTATTGCGCTATACGGCCACGTTCGACGACCCGAACCTGCCGGGCGAAATGCAGACCACCGTCACGTTAACGGCGGTTGACTGTGGCACGGAAGTGCACATCGTGCAGGAAGGCGTGCCGGCGGTGATACCGGCGGCGTCGTGCTATCTGGGGTGGCAGCAGTCGCTGGTGTTGCTCGGGCTGCTGGTGGAGCAGTGACGGCGGGCGCTGGTGCGGCGCCGCCCCACCAGGTCAGCCTCCCGTGACGGGCGGGAAGAAGGCGACCTCGTCGCCCTCTTTGACTTCGGTCTCCAGTTTGCACATCACCTGGTTGCACGCCATGCGCAGCGCGCGGCCTTCACCCAGCGCGGTGGCCCAGGCGCCGCCGCGCGCGATCAGTGCGGCGCGCACGTCCGCCACCGTGGCGGCCGACGCCGGCAACTCCACCGTGTCGGTCGGCATGCCCAGCGCTTCACGCACACTGGCAAAGAATTTCAGCGTCAATTTCACTGCATCACCTCGGAAAACGGAATAAAACGCACGGTGTCGCCGCGTTTGATCACCTGGCCCGGCGGATTGTCGATCAAGCCATCGGCCCACACGGTCGACGTCAGCACGCCGGAACCCTGGTTGGCAAACAGTTCCAGCCCGCCCTCGCCGTTCAGGCGCGCGCGCAGGAATTCATTGCGGCGGTCCGCTTTCGGCCAATCAAAGTCCGCCCGCAGCGCATAGGCTTTCGGCGCCAGCGCGGCCACGTCGCGCACGCCCTGCAGCTTGAGAATGAAGGGCCGCACGAACATCAGGAACGTCACAAAGCTCGACACGGGATTGCCCGGCAAGCCCATAAAGAAGGCCGTATTTTCTCCTGTCAGCACTTCGCCAAACGCCAGCGGCTTGCCAGGCTTCATGGCGATCTGCCACATGGTGAGCTTGCCTTCCGCCTCAACGGCGGGCTTGACATGGTCTTCCTCGCCGACCGACACGCCACCGGAGGTAATAATCAAGTCGTTGCCGGCGGCCGCCTGGCGCAGCACCGCGCGCGTGGCGTCCAGCGAATCGGGCACGATGCCGAAATCCGTGATGGTGCAACCGAGGTTTTCCAGCAGTGCGCGCAAGGTGAAACGGTTCGAATTGTAGATCGCGCCCGGCGCCAGCGGCTGGCCCGGCATCGTCAGTTCGTCGCCGGTAAAGAACACCGCCACGCGCAGGCGGCGCCGCACCGGCAATTGCGCCAGGCCGACCGACGCGGCCAAACCCAGTTCGGGACTGCGCAGGCGCGTGCCTTCGGCCAGGATCACGCTGCCGTTGGTAATGTCTTCGCCGGCGCGGCGGATCCATTCGCCGGACTTCGGCGCATGGTTGACGGTGACCAGGTTGCCGGCCAGTTCGCACTGTTCCTGCATGACGACGGCATCCGCGCCTTCCGGGATCATCGCGCCCGTGAAAATGCGGGCGGCGGTGCCGGGCAGCAGCGGTTGCCCCACGTGACCGGCGGGAATGCGCTGCGACACCGTCAGGGTGGCGCCGCCACCCGCGCAATCTTCCGCGCGGACCGCGTAACCATCCATCTGGGTGTTGTCGGCGGACGGCACATTCATGCCGGACACCTGCGCCTGCGCCAGCACCCGGCCATTGGCTTCCAGGGTCGGCAGCGTTTCAGTTTCCGCCACCGGCGTGGCCGCCGACAGCAGGAAATCGAGCGCTTCGCTGACCGTCAGCATCGGCTTGTTTGGCTTCATTGGCTTATCCTCGCCTGGTCCCGCCATTTACAGCCCCGTATTGGATGCGATGTAGTCTTTCATTTTTTCCACGTCGGCCTGCATCACGACGAAGCGCTGCGGCAGCGCTTCGATGTTGTCAAAGCCGGCCGGGCGCTCGGCATCCTGGCCCAGTGCTTCCAGGATGGTTTCATTGAACTTGGCGGCCAGCGCGGTTTCCAGCACGATCATCGTGACGCCCGGTTCCAGGTTTTCCTTGGCGACCTTGATGCCGTCGGCGGTGTGGGTGTCGATCACGATGCCGTAATCGTCGGCCACGTCGCGGATCGTATTCAGGCGGTCTTCGTGGGTCGATTTGCCGGATTTAAAACCATAGTCTTTGACTTTGTGGAACTCGTCGCCGTCGCCGCCCGGATAGCCGGACAGGTCGAAACCGCCGTGGGTTTCCACTTTCGCAAACAGGGCGCGGGTGCGTTCCGCATCGCGGCCCACCAGGTCGTAGATGAAGCGCTCGAAGTTCGACGCCTTCGAGATGTCCATCGACGGGCTGCTGGTGTGGTACGTTTCAGCCGACTTGCGGACGCGGTACACGCCGGTGCGGAAGAATTCGTCCAGCACGTCGTTTTCATTGGTGGCGGCCACCAGCTTGTCGATCGGCAGGCCCATCATGCGGGCGATATGGCCGGCGCAGATATTGCCGAAGTTACCCGACGGGACCGTGAACGACACTTTCTGGTCATTCGACGTGGTCGCCGCCAGGTAGCCACGGAAGTAGTACACCACCTGCGCCACGACGCGGGCCCAGTTGATGGAGTTGACGGTGCCGATTTTTTGTTTGGCCTTGAAGGCCAGGTCGTTCGACACGGCTTTCACCATGTCCTGGCAATCATCGAACACGCCTTCGACCGCGATATTGAAAATGTTCGGGTCTTGCAGGCTGAACATCTGCGCGGTCTGGAACGCGCTCATTTTCTTGTGCGGCGACAGCATGAAGACCTTGATGCCCTGCTTGCCGCGCATCGCATATTCCGCCGCGCTGCCGGTGTCGCCGGAGGTGGCGCCAAAGATGTTCAGTTGCGCGTCTTTTTTCGCCAGCGCATATTCGAACAGGTTGCCCAGCAATTGCATGGCCATGTCCTTGAACGCCAGGGTCGGGCCGTTCGACAGCGCCTGCAGCACCAGCTTCTTGCCATTGCCCTCTTCCAGCACGCGCAGCGGCGTGATGTCGGACGCCAGTTCGCCTTCACGGACATTGCGGTAGACGTCCGCCGTATACGTTTTTTGCGTCAGCGCCTTCAAGTCCGCTTCCGGAATATCGGTGGCGAACTTCTTCAGAATCTCAAACGCCAGGTCGGCATAGGGCAATTTGCGCCATGCATCAAGCTCGGCGCCCGTCACTTGCGGGTATTCGGTCGGCAGGTACAGGCCACCGTCCGGGGCCAGGCCGCCCAGCAAAATGTCGGAGAATTGTTGAGGAGATTGGGAAGCGGTTGCACCGTTGGCGCGGGTAGACACGTATTGCATAGGTATGAAAGTCCGGTTGGCATGCGTATTCGAACGGGTATTATAGTCCGGCCAGACTTTATATGTACATTGCGCACATATTTAGAATATTCTGCTCTTTTGATTCCACCTTCACAACGCCGGTCGGTGCGGCCGTGCCGCCGCACCGTGGACTGCCGCCGTCAGCAAGCCGCGTGGTTCACCGTCACCACGTGGATGGCCAGGCCACCCAGCGAGGTTTCCTTGTACTTGGCCTGCATGTCCGCGCCGGTCTGGCGCATGGTTTCAATGACTTCGTCGAGCGACACGAAGTGGGTGCCGTCGCCTTTGAGCGCCAGCGACGCCGCCGTTATCGCCTTGACCGCACCCATGCCATTGCGCTCGATGCAGGGAATTTGCACCAGGCCGCCGATCGGGTCGCACGTCATGCCCAGGTGATGTTCGATGCCGATTTCCGCCGCGTTTTCAATTTGCGCGTTGCTGCCGCCCAGCGCCGCCACCAGCCCCGCCGCCGCCATCGCGCAGGCCACGCCGACCTCGCCCTGGCAGCCGATTTCCGCGCCGGAAATCGACGCATTGCGCTTGCACAGCATGCCGATCGCGGCCGCCGTCAACAGGAAGCTGCGCACGCCGGCCACCGGATCGCTCGGGCGGCAATCTTCCGCGTAATAGCGCAGCACGGCGGGAATAATGCCGGCCGCGCCATTGGTGGGGGCCGTCACGACCCGGCCACCAGCCGCGTTTTCCTCGTTGACCGCCATCGCATACAGGCTGACCTGGTGCAGCGCATCGTGCGGCAACTCGTTGGCGAGCGGCGCGCCTTTCGCCTGCCGCCACAGGCCGGCGGCGCGGCGCTTGACGTTCAAGCCGCCCGGCAGCTTGCCTTCCGTTTCCAGGCCGTGCGTAATACAGTCGCGCATCACGTGCCAGATGCGGTCCAGGCCCGCATCGAGTTCGGCGGCCCCGATACGGGCCAGCTCATTGGCGCGCAGCATCTGCGGGATGGTCAAACCACTGGTCACGCCATGTCCCAGCAATTGGGCCATGGTGTCGAACGGGAAGCGCACCGCCACGGCGCGCTTGGCGCCGCCGCTGTCGGTTTCACCTTCTTCGCGGATAAAACCGCCGCCGACCGAGTAATACACTTTCGACAAGACGGAACCGTCGGCGCGGCGCAGGCTGCAGCGCATGCCGTTCGGGTGTTCCGGCAAGTTTTCCGTTTTGTGGTACCGCAGGTTGACCGCGCTCGAGAACGGCACGGTGTGCGTGCCGAGCAGCTTCAGTTCCTTCGCGGCTTCCGCCGCCGCCAGCATCGCATCGACCTGGTCCGGATTCACATGCTGCGGGGTTTCCCCCATCAGCCCGAGAATCACGGCCTTGTCGGTGCCGTGGCCAACGCCGGTCAGCGCCAGCGAGCCATACAGCGCCACCTCGACATTCACCGCATCGGCCAACGAACCGGCATCGACCAGGAAGCGGCGCGCCGCCACCATCGGCCCCACCGTGTGCGAACTGGAGGGACCTATGCCTATCTTAAACAGGTCGAAAACGCTCATGTCCATCGGATGTCTCTTTTCTTGTCGTAAGGTTGCGCTGCCGGGTAGGCAGCTTATTTGGCCCGCTTATTTGGCCCGCTGATGCGGCCCGGTCAGGCGGCTTGCCCTATGCTGACATCGATGTTTGCCAGCATGTCCTTGACCATTTCCTCGACACCGATACGGGCTCTCCAGCCCCAGTCGGCGGTCGCATGACAGTCGTCCAGGCTGTGCGGCCAGGTATCCGCAATCGCCTGCCGGCTGTCCGGCTTGTATTCGATCTTGAATCCCGGCACGGCGCGAGTGATCGACTCGGCCAGTTGCTCGGGATTGAACGATACGCCCGCCACATTATAGGAGGAACGCACTTTAATTTGTGCCGCCGGCGCATCCATCAGTTCAATCGTGGCGCGGATCGCGTCAGGCATGTAAATCATCGGCAAGGTGGTTTTCGGTCCCAGGAAGCAGGAATACGTCTCGCCGCGCAGCGCCGCGTGGAAAATCGCGATCGCATAATCGGTGGTGCCGCCGCCCGGTGGCGATTTGAAACTGATGATGCCCGGGTAGCGGATGCTGCGCACGTCCACGCCATATTTCAGGAAGTAGTACTCGCACAGGCGTTCGCCGGCCAGTTTGCTGATGCCGTAGATCGTGGTCGGATCCATGGTGGTCAGCTGTGGCGTGTCGTTTTGCGGCGTGTTCGGGCCGAACGCGGCAATCGACGATGGCCAGAAGATGCGCAGCGGCTTGCCCTGCTCGCCGCGTACCCGCGCGGTCTCCAGCAGGTTCAGCAACCCATCCATGTTCAGGGTCCAGGCGCGCAGCGGCGCCGCTTCGCCGGTGGCCGACAGCATCGCGGCCAGCTGGTACACCTGGGTGATGTTTTCCTCGGCCACCAGTTGATCCAGCGCGGCCTTGTCCAGCACGTTCAACACCTGGTAGCGCGCCGCGCCGTACACGTTTTTTTCACCGATATCGGTGGCGATGACATTTTGCGCGCCGTGCTGCTGGGCCAGCGCGTCCACCAGTTCGCTGCCAATCTGACCATTGGCGCCAATGACTAAAATCTTTTCCATGTTCTTATCCGTTCAGCGTTGTACGCTTGGTTATTTTTTCAACAGGCCCAGCTCGTGGCCAGCCTGTTCAAATGCTTTCAATACCGTTTCCAGTTGTTCGCGGGTATGCGCCGCCGACAGTTGCACGCGCACGCGCGCCTGCCCCATCGGCACCACCGGATAGAAGAAGCCGGAAAGCAGCACGCCGAGTTCATACATGCGCGCCGCGAATTTTTGCGCCACTTGCGCATCGAACAGCATGACCGGCACCACCGGGTGCGTGCCCGGCTTGATGGTGAAGCCGATGCGCTCGATCTCCTTGCGGAAATACGCGGTGTTTTCATGCAGGCGGTCGCGCAGTTCGGTCGATGCCGACAGGCGTTTCAGCACTTCCAGCGAAGCGCCGGCAATCGAGGGCGCCAGCGTGTTGGAGAACAGGTAAGGGCGCGACTTCTGGCGCAGCATCTCGATGACTTCCTTGCGGCCGGACGTGAAACCGCCCATGGCGCCGCCCAGCGCCTTGCCCAGGGTGCCGGTGATGATGTCGATCTTGCCCAGCACATTGTGGTGCTCATGGGTGCCGCGGCCGGTCTTGCCCATGAAGCCGGACGCGTGGCATTCGTCGATCAGGGTCAGTGCGCCATACTTTTCAGCCAGTTCCACGATCTTGTCCAGTTGCGCGATGGTGCCGTCCATCGAGAACACGCCGTCGGTGACGATGATCTTGTGGCGTTTATCTGAAGCGGCTTGCAGTTGCTTTTCCAGGTCGGCCATGTCGTTGTGCGCATAGCGGAAACGGGCGGCCTTGCACAGGCGGATGCCGTCGATGATGGACGCGTGGTTCAGCGCATCGGAAATAATGGCGTCGTTTTCATCGAACAGCGGCTCGAACACGCCGCCGTTGGCGTCGAACGCGGCGGCGTACAGGATGGTGTCTTCGGTGCCGAGGAAGCTCGACAGCGCCTGTTCCAGTTCCTTGTGCACGGTTTGCGTGCCGCAAATGAAACGCACCGACGACAAGCCATAGCCATATTTTTCCGTCGCGGCAATCGACGCCTGCGCCACCCATTCCTGGCCCGACAGGCCGAGGTAATTGTTGGCGCACATATTGATCAGCATTCGCCCGTCCGCACCCGTGACTTCAGAACCCTGGCGCGAAGCGATCACACGCTCCGGCTTGAACAGACCCTCTTCGCGCAGGGTGGTCAGGGTTTGCTGCAGTTGGCTGTAAAACGCGGCTTGCTTGCTCATGGTTTCTTCTCCGTGGTGGGGTGGCGTGCGGCGGGACCTCTGGGTAGAATCGCGGTGAACCTGTTCCAGAGTTTACTCTTGTTTGTCCGACGCCCTCGTGAAATTCTTCATATCGAACTCTAGTTCAATATATCGAATATTACCGAAGGCCATTGAACTTTGCAATGCATTGCACATTAAGAAAAATGAAAACCTCATGAAAGCCGTCCCGAATAACACCCCGCCCGAAGTCGGCGCCGCCCTGCAGCGCCTGCGCCTGGCGCGCGGCCTGACCCTGGAAGACCTGTCCCGTATCGCCGGGGTCTCCAAATCCATGCTGTCGCAAATCGAGCGCGAAAAAGCCAATCCGACCATCGCCATCACGTGGCGGCTGGCCAATGCACTGGGGGTGGCGATCGGGGAATTGCTGTCGGCCGCGGAAAAGGCGGTGGAAACCATCCGGGTCCTGGATGCACACGAAACCCCCACCCTGCCCGGCGCGCACGCCGGCTACCTGCTGCGCATCCTCGGCCCGATGGAGCTGGCCGGCAAATATGAATGGTATGAATTGACCCTGGCGCCGGGCGGCGAACTGGTGTCGCAGGCGCATGATCCGGGCACCACGGAACACTTGACTTTATTGCATGGTTCCGTGGAACTGGAAGTGGCCGGTGTGAAACGCAAGGTCAAGCTGGGCGGCACCGCGCGCTACGCGGGCGACCAGGACCATGCGATCCGCAATCCCGGCAAGAGTGAAGCGAAAGGGTTGCTGGTGGTGATCCACCGCTAACGCGGTGGCCCGCCCTCAGGCGCCTTCCGATTCTGAAAAGATCGCTTCGATGGACGCGCCGAACAGCCGTGCGATGGCAAACGCCAACGGCAGGCTGGGGTCGTAACGCCCGGTCTCGATGGCGTTGACCGTCTGCCGCGAGACCGCCAGCTGGTCAGCCAGGTAAGCCTGGCTCCAGCCCCGCTCGGCGCGCAATTCCCTTATTGTGTTTTTCATCGGCGCTTCGCCATCATGCAGCGCAAGGCGCAGACGCCCACCCAGGCGCTCCCCATCACACCCCACACGGTGAACATGCTGAGACGGGGATACCCAGCCGTTTCCATGAACCCGTAGGTGAACGTCACGCCCGCCGTCACCGCCGCCGCGATGGCGATCGTTTCGAGTAGCTGGCGCCGCACATATTCATCCATGCGCTGCACTTGGCGGGCAATGGCCCAGATCATCAGCAAAAAACCAACCATCGGCATCACTGCAGCCGCCGTCTTCAGCGCCCCGTCTTGCAGCCCCTCGCCCCACAGGGCCGATGGCGCCATCAGCGCGACGTAAATCGCGAAGCTGCCACTTAACTCCAGCCGGTAGCGGCGGGCGATACGGCGTTCATGCTGCGAAACCTGACGATCTTGTTGCATAGTGCTGCCTCCATTGATGTAAAGTGACCTTTACATAGTAGACTTGGCAAATCAGCATGTCAAGCAAACTTTACATTGTGTTGGCGCTGGTTCCGATCCGGGCAATGGCTTGCTCCCAATCCTCCATGCGGCGCGCCGCCTCATCGCGCCCTATGCCCGGCTCAAACACCCGGTCCACCCGCCATTGCGCCGCCAGGTCATCGGCGCCGCGATAAACGCCTGCCGCCAGTCCGGCCAGACTGGCCGCGCCAAGCGCCGTGGTTTCCGTGACTTGCGGGCGCACCACCGGGATGCCAAGCAGGTCGGCCTGGAATTGCAGCAGCAGGGAATTGGCGCAGGCGCCGCCGTCGACGCGCAATTCCGTGATCGGGGCGGCGGCGTCGCGCTGCATTGCCTGCAGCAGCGCCGCGCTCTGGAACGCGATGGATTCCAGCGCGGCGCGGGCAATGTGCGCCACCGTGGTGCCGCGCGACAAGCCAAAGATCGCGCCTTTGGCCGATGGCACCCAGTACGGCGCGCCCAGTCCGGTAAAGGACGGCACGAACACCACACCGCCGGCATCGGGCACGGACGCCGCCAGCGCCTCGATGTCCGCTGCCTGCTCGATCGCCTGCAACCCGTCCCGCAGCCACTGCACCACCGCGCCCCCAATAAACACGCTGCCCTCCAGCGCATACTGGCGCTGGCCGCCCACCTGGCACGCCGCCGTACTGATCAGCCCATTGTTCGATTGCGCAGCGGCGGCGCCGGTATTGAGCAGCATGAAGCAACCGGTGCCGTACGTATTTTTTGCCATGCCGGCCTTGACGCAGGCCTGGCCAAAGAGCGCGGCTTGCTGGTCACCGGCGATGCCGCCGATTGGCACCGCCCCACCCAGCCAGGCCGCATCCGTATGGCCAAAAGGATGGCTGGACGGTTGCACGTCCGGCAACAGTGACGCAGGGATATCGAACCAGCTCAGCAATTGCGCATCCCAGCAACCGTCATGAATGTTCCACAGCATGGTGCGGGCGGCATTGGACACATCGGTCACATGCAGCCGGCCGCCAGTCAGGTTCCAGGCCAGCCAGGTGTCCACCGTGCCAAAGGCCAATTCACCCTTTTCCGCGCGGCGGCGCGCGCCGTCCACATTGCCGAGGATCCATTTGAGTTTGGTGGCGGAAAAATACGGATCCAACACCAGCCCGGTCTTACGCCGTATAGGGTCGGCGAGGCCATCGCTGCGCAACTGCTGGCACAGGGTTTCGGTGCGGCGGTCTTGCCACACGATGGCGTTAAAGATCGGGCGGCCGGTGGCGCGCTCCCACACGACGGTGGTTTCGCGCTGGTTGGTGATGCCGAGCGCGGCAATGTCGGCGGCGCGCAAACCGGCTTTCGCCAGCACCGCGCGGGCGGTCGCCAGCTGGCTGTCCCACAATTCCTGCGCGTCGTGCTCAACCCAGCCGGGCTGCGGGAAAATTTGCCGGAACTCTTGCTGGGCCGACGCCACCACGGCGCCGTCGCGGAAAATAATACTGCGTGAACTGGAAGTGCCCTGGTCCATTGCCAGAAGATATGCCATGTCAGATCCTGTTAAAAATGATGGCTATGTCACCGGGAGTCGTGGAATGCACCTACTGTAAGGTGGACTCTGCGAGGCCGCCATGCATGCGCCGCCGCCAGCGCGGGCAGTACCGTTGTGCGGGCACGGCGGCATTGACTTGGCGTCCCCGTCAATGCCGCCCTACAGCCAGCGTCTTCCACGATTTGCGATGACATAGCTAAAATGATTGCCGATTTTGCCTTGCCGCGCGCAGCGCAGTGTTATGCGCGTTGCGCCAGCGGCTCTGGCTGCGGGGCGTTGTCCTGCGCCGCTTGCAGCCGCCACTGCCGCATCCACAACTGCAGCCGCTCCACGTCCTGCGGGCTGCTGCGCAAGCCGCACTTGGTGCGCCGCCACAGGATGTCTTCCGCGCTGCAAGCCCATTCGGTTTCCATCAGGTAGCGCACTTCCCGTTCATACAGCCCCGGAGCCAGTTCCGCGCCAAGGTCCCCAAGTCTGGCGGCATTGCCCAGCATTTGCGCCGCACGGCTGCCGTAACCGCGTGCATAGCGTTGCGCCAGCTTGGCGGGCAGCCAGGGATAGCGATGGCGGAAGCCCACCAGGAAGTCGGCGAAGTCATATGTCGCCACCAGTTCGCCGGGCTGCTGCAAGTCCCCGCCCGGCAGCGGCACGCCGGCGGTCCACGACGGCGCGCTGCGGCCCAGGCGGCGCTGCAGGATGTCGAGCGCTTCTTCGGCCAGCTTGCGGTAGGTGGTGATCTTACCGCCCCAGATATTGAGGAAAGGCGGCGCCCCGTCATGACACTCCAGCACGTAGTCGCGGGTAATGGCCGAAGCCTGGCTGGCGTTGTCATCGAGCAGCGGGCGCACGCCGGAGTATGTCGCGACCACGTCGGCCGCCGCAATGCGCTTGCTGAAATAACGGTTCGCCATCGCGCACAGGTAGTCCACTTCTTCACTGGATATCGTCACCCGCCCCGGCTCGCCCGTGTATTCCAGGTCGGTGGTGCCGATCAGGGTGAAGTCTTCCTGATAGGGAATCGCAAAGATGATGCGCTTGTCCGGGTTCTGGAAAATGTACGCATAGTCATGGTCAAACAGGCGCGGCACGATGATGTGGCTGCCCTTGATTAACCGCAGCCCAAAGCTGCTGCCGGCGCCGGACGCGCTGGCGGCAAACTGGCTAGTCCACGGCCCCGCCGCGTTGACCACCGCGCGCGCGCGCACTTCAATCCGGCCCTGCTCGATACTGTCGAGCGTGGCATGCCAGCCGTCGCCCACCTGGCACACGCTGGTGCAAGGGGTGCGGGTCAGGATCGTGGCGCCGCGCTCTTGCGCATCGAGCGCATTGAGCACCACCAGCCGCGCATCGTCGACCCAGCCGTCCGAATACACAAAGCCCTTGCGGTAACTGCCCTTCAGCGGCGCCCCGGCCGGATGGCGGTCCAGCGCCACGCCCCGCGAACCGGGCAGGAACTCGCGCCGCGCCAGGTGGTCATACAGGAACAGGCCGGCGCGGATCATCCAGGCCGGACGCTGCGCCGCGTCGTGCGGCATCACGAAGCGCAACGGCCACATGATGTGCGGCGCGGACCGCAGCAGCACTTCGCGCTCCTGCAGCGCCTTGCGCACCAGCTTGAATTCGTAGTACTCCAGGTAGCGCAAGCCGCCGTGGATCAGCTTGGTGCTGGCCGACGACGTGTGCTGGGCCAGGTCGTGCTGTTCGCACAACACCACCCGCAAACCGCGTCCGGCCGCATCGCGCGCAATGCCGGCGCCATTGATGCCGCCGCCGACAATCAGCACATCGCATTCCAGCTGGCGGGATGGCGAGGCCATCATGTTGCCCGTCCAATAACGAAATGTTTGTTTGTGTTCATTTCCAGCCTCTCAATGGTCGATTCGCTGCCGCCATTGTACGCAATTATGCTACCGAGGCAATAAGAATGCGTTCGTTTATGTTCGTTTAGACGGGACTCTCAACCCATATGAACTCAGCGGCATCGTATCCCATCGTGGCGGCTGGTCTATAATGCGGTGGTTCGTTTATGTTCTTTTGGGATGCCGATGACGCCACGCCACCGCCGACTGCTCGACCACATCCGCCAGCATGGCGACACGTCCGTTGATGAACTGGCTCGGCTGCTCGAGGTGACCACCCAGACCATCCGGCGCGATCTCCGCGAACTGGAAGATGCGCGCCTGCTGGCGCGCTACCATGGCGGGGTCGGCATTCCATCCACTGTGGAAAACATCGATTACGACCAGCGCCGCGCGATGGATACGGAAGCCAAGTGCCGGATTGCCCGGCTGGCGGCGGCCCGCGTGGAAAACGGCCGTTCGCTAATCATCAACATCGGCACCACCAGCGAGGAAGTCGCCAAGGCGCTGCTGCATCACCGTGGCCTGCGGGTCATCACGAACAACCTCAATGTGGCGACCATTCTCACCAGCGGCATTGACGCCGAAGTGATCGTGGCGGGCGGCCTGGTACGCAACCGCGACCGCGGCATCATCGGCGAAGCCACGATCGACTTCATGCGCCAGTTCAAGGTCGATATCGGCATCATCGGCGTCTCCGGCATTGAAAATGACGGCACCCTGCTCGATTACGACTACCGCGAAGTGCGGGTCACGCAAGCCATCATGGAACAGTCGCGCGAAGTGTGGCTGGTGGCCGACCACACCAAGTTCGGCCGCCATGCGTTGGTGCGGCTAGGGAGCATCGGCCAGGTCCATAAATTCTTTACCGATGCGCCGCTGCCGGCCGAGGCGGCGGACGCGTTTGAGAAGGCCGGCGTGGAAGTGATCGTCGCTGCGCCCTGAGTGATCGCAAACATGTCGCGGACGCCAATCGCGTAGGGCGGTTTTCGCAACGCGAAAGCCGCCATGCATGCATCGCCGCCGCCACACGCAGCACCGGTCCGCACGCGATGGCGGCAAGCCTGCGGCTTACCGCCCCACGATATCACCAGTTCGACTCGCGCTCCGGCGTCGACGTGATGCGGTGAATCGACAAGTCCGCCCCCTGGAATTCCTGTTCCGGGTCCAGCCGCAAGCCTACCGTGGCCTTTAGCGCGCCATACACGATGTACCCGCCCGCGCCGGCAATCGCCACGCCGGTCACGGTGCCGATAACTTGCGACGCCAATGAAACACCGCCGATGCCGCCCAGCGCTTTCGCGCCGAAAATCCCGGCCGCAACGCCGCCCCATGCGCCGCACAGGCCGTGCAGCGGCCACACGCCCAGCACGTCGTCGATCTTCCACTTGTTTTGCGCCAGCGTGAACATCCACACGAAAATCGCGCCGGCAATGCCGCCCGTGGCCAGCGCGCCCAGCGGGTGCATCAGGTCGGAACCGGCGCAGACCGCCACCAGACCGGCCAGCGGCCCGTTATGGACAAAGCCCGGGTCGTTGCGGCCCATGAACACGGCCACCAGGGTGCCACCCACCATTGCCATCAGCGAATTGACCGCCACCAGGCCGCTCATTTTTTCCAGCGCCTGCGCGCTCATGACGTTGAAGCCGAACCAGCCCACGATTAAAATCCACGCGCCCAGCGCCAGGAATGGAATCGACGATGGCGGATGCGCGGAAATGCCGCCATTTTTTGTATAGCGGCCACGGCGCGCACCGAGCAACAGCACCGCCGGCAATGCGATCCAGCCACCCATCGCATGCACCACCACGGACCCGGCGAAATCATGGAATTCCGCGCCAAACGTCGCCAGCAACCAGGCCTGGAAACCAAAGCGCTGGTTCCAGACCATGCCTTCAAACAGCGGATAAACCAGCCCCACCAGGACAAAGGTGGCGGCGGTTTGCGGGTGGAAGCGGGCCCGCTCCGCGATGCCACCGGAAATAATCGCGGGGATCGCGGCCGCGAACGTCAGCAGGAAGAAGAACTTGACCAGTTCCACGCCATTTTTTGCCGCCAATACTTCAGCGCCGGCAAAGAAATTCACGCCGTACGCGATGCTGTAACCGACAAAGAAATAAGCGATGGCTGAAACACAAAAGTCCACCAGGATTTTCACCAGCGCATTGACCTGATTTTTCTTGCGGACCGTGCCCAGCTCCAGGAAAGCAAACCCCGCGTGCATCGCCAAAATCATGATGGCGCCCAGCAGGATGAACAAGGCATCCGCGCCGTAATGTGTACCAGCCATTCAAACCACTCCCCAAAATAATGCAAAGTTGAACTAGGAGTGTGCGTTCAAGCAATTTCCGTACCAAATTGGTGCGAAAAGTGTTGAAATGACTAAGTGTATGATTCGACTGCTTTTCTTGTTTTGCTCACGAAGAGTGCGTCAAGTGCCTTGCACCAATAATGGGCATTGATTTAGCGCCATGATGGTGCGGCGCATTGTTTCGCCGCACCCGCTGCGCACCATTTCAGGCAGCCGCACCCGCCGGCGCGGCTGCAAGGTGCATCAACCGCGCATCAAATCGGTGCGCCCGGAGGCACTGGCGGCAACGGCCGCAATTTCACGCTGCGCGGGTCATGCAAGTAGGCCTTGATGAAGGTAGCCGCTTCCTGGCGGCTGGCCGCCGTCACGCCCTGCCCCGGATTTTTCCCGAGCCAGCCGGCAAAGTCCGCCAGCAGGCGGCGCACTTCGGCATCGACGCCGGCGTGCAGCTTGCCGCCGTTCAGCGTGTGCAAGACCGTATCCAGCACCACCCAGTTGGCGGCCAGTTGCACCGCTTCACCACCCGCCACCGATGCGGGCACCGCGTCGCGCCGCCAGGTGCGCTGCAACAGCAGCCCGACGACTTCGGCCACACCCGGCTGTTTCGCATCGCGCGCGTGCTGCCACGCGAGGCGGTTCAGGCGTCCGGCGTCGAGCAGGAACGACGCGCTGTGCGCGGCGCCCGCTTCGGCCGCCGACAGCGCGTCGAACACGCCGCCCATGCGGGTGTCGAAATACTCGCGGCTGCGCTCATAGCCCTGCGACGGCGGCGTCAGCACATCAAGCACATTGGGCGGCAACGCCAGGTATTCGGCCTGCAGGGTCGACGCCAGTTTATTCAGCGCGTCGCGCTGGGTGGCCGGCGCCACCGGGCGCACGCCGCCGCGCGCGGCGCCGGCCCGGATATCGGCCACCGCCGCATATTCGAATTCACCGCCCGCCACCAGGCGCGCCAGCCCTTCGGCCTGATAGCGCTGCAGCAGGTAGACCGGCACCAGCCGCGCTTCGATTTCCCCGGCCTGGCGGGCATCCGGCAAGACACTGAAGCTGAAGTTGTCCAGCGCCCGCTTGCGCACGGCCGATAAACTGTCCCAGGTTTTCACGATGTCCGGGCCAAAATCCCACAGCAAGCCATGCGGATGCGCGGCGCCGGGCGAACGCGCATCGGTATCGCCAACATACGTCAACCCGGCCGCTTGCGCTTCGCGCCGCAGTTGCGCCAGCGCCGCCTGCTCATCGCCGGCAAACTGGCCATACACGTGCTTGACGATGTAGTCGTCCCACGGACCAACGCCGTTGCCATACGCATCGGCCAGGTCCACCTCGCCCTGCGCGGTCAGCTTTAGCACTGGATGCGGATAATCGAGCACCGAACCATTGCCATGGCGGCTGGCGGCAAAGTTGTGGGCAAAGCCCAGGGTATGTCCGACCTCATGGGCGGACAACTGGCGCAGGCGCGCCAGCGCCATCTGTTCGGCCAGTTGTTCCTTGTTGCCGCTCTTTCCATACGGCGCTAACAAACTTTCCGCGATGAGGATATCTTGCCGCACGCGCTGCGAACCCAGGGTCACGGCGCCACGGATGATTTCTCCGGTCAGCGGATTGGCCAGCGCGTTCCCGTACGACCAGCCGCGCGTGGCGCGGTGCGTCCAGGTGATGATGTTGTAGCGCACATCCATCGGATCGGCGCCTTCCGGCAACAGTTCGACCTTGTACGCATCCTTGAAGCCGGCCTTTTCAAAGGCGCTGGACCACCAGCGCGCGCCTTCCAGCAAGGCCGTGCGCACTGGTTCGGGCGCGCCGCGGTCGACGTAATACACAATCGGTTTTTTCACGGTGCTGACCGCGGCGGCGGGATCGGTCTTTTCCAGCCGGTGCCGCACTTGCCAGCGCACGTCCAGGCTGGACGCCAGCGGCGTGGCGAAATCAATGTAGCCGATGTCAAAGCCGCCCGATTGCGGATGGTAGCTGCGCGGACGGTATCCGCTGTCGGGCAGCCGCACCATGCTGATGTGCTGGCGCATGGTCAGGCTGTTCGGGTCGGCCGCCACCTGTTTCACCCATTCACCCTGCCCCGGGCCCTGGAAGGTCAGCAAGGCTTCCAGCTCGATGTTGTCAGGGAAAGCCTTGGCGTCCGCCGCCAGCACCGCGCTGCGTTTCGCATCCACGCCGTAGCTGCCCTGCTTCGTTTCCGCCAAACGGGCCGCCACGCCATGCTGGTCGGCCAGCAAGAACGAGGAAAAATCGATAAGGTGCCGCCCGCCATCGCTGGCCAGGATCTCGCCGGCCCACAGCACCGCGCCGGCAAACGATTCCGCCACGGCGGCGCGTTCATCGACGTCTGATGAATTGGCCAGGAAGCGGGTGTTGTCCTGCACCAGAAACAGGCGGTTGCCATGCTTTTGGAAACGCACCATTTTCACCTCGCCGGACTGGCGGCGGTCCAGGCCAACGTCGTTCGAACCCAGCGCATAGGGCAAAGAACTCATTAGCAGGAACGGCTGGTCCAGCGCGGAAACACCCAGCAGCACGCGGCCTTGCGCGGCATCGCGCCACAGGTCGATGAAACCGGACTGGGAAGCCAGGCCGTGGATGTGATCCTGCAGGGTTTTTGATTGGCTTGCCGACGTGGCGGCGTTGGTGGGCAAAACTGGAATGGCCGTCAACAACAAGGTGGCCAGCAAGGCGGAGCGGGTTGCGATCATGGTCGAAGGAAATTGAGGCACGGTAGCCCGGCACATAGGAGTCGTTCAATGAGGAAGGTATGTCGTGGATGGGACAGGTAGGGCGGTTTTCGCATAGCGAAAGCCGCCGTCTAGGCACTGCCGCAGGCAATCGCAGCACTGGTGCGCACGCAATGGCGGCAAGCCTGCGGCTTACCGCCCTACGTTGCTGCGGTGCCGCCCCGCTTCCCACCAAACGCCATGTGAGCCGGACCGGCTGAGTCACCGGTCCGGCCCCGTCACGGCAATTACTGCGCGCCGCTGCCGGTCGCGCTAGCCGCGCCGTCCTGCACTTTCATGCCCAGTGCTTTCGACAGGAAGCCCCAGCGATCGGTGACTTCCTCGATCTGCTTGCCGGTCGGCTTGCCCGCGCCGTGGCCCGCCTTGGTGTCAATGCGGATCAGGATCGGGTTGGCGCCACCCTGCGCCGCTTGCGCCGCGGCGGCAAACTTGAAGCTGTGCGCCGGGACCACGCGGTCGTCATGGTCAGCCGTCACCACCATGGTGGCCGGGTAGCACGAGCCCTGCTTCAGGTTGTGCAGCGGCGAATATTTATACAGCGCCTGGAATTCATCGGCATTGTCGGACGAACCGTAGTCCGAGGTCCACGCCCAGCCGATGGTGAACTTCTGGAAGCGCAGCATATCGAGCACGCCGACGGCAGGAATCGCCGCCGCGAACAGGTCCGGACGCTGGGTCATGGTCGCGCCCACCAGCAAGCCGCCGTTGCTGCCACCGCCGATCGACAGCTTGGACGGCGACGACACCTTGTTGGCCACCAGCCATTCCGCCGCGCCGATGAAGTCATCGAACACGTTTTGCTTTTGCAGCTTGGTGCCGGCCTTGTGCCACGCTTCGCCGTACTCGCCGCCGCCGCGAAGGTTGGCCATCGCATACACTCCGCCCATTTCCACCCACGCCAGGTTGGCCACCGAGAACGCCGGGGTCAGCGGGATATTGAAGCCGCCATAGCCGTACAGGTAAGTCGGGTTGGAGCCATCGAGCTTGATGCCTTTTTTCGACACGATGAACATCGGCACCTTGGTGCCATCCTTGCTGGTGTAGAACACCTGGCGCGTTTCGAACTGCGACGGATCGAAGTCGACCTTCGGCTGGCGGTATACGGTGCTCTTGCCCGACTTCATGTCGTAGCGATAGATCGTGGTTGGATTCGTGAAGCTGGTGTACGAATAGAACGTTTCCTTGTCGCCGCGCTTCCCATTGAAGCCACCGGCCGAACCAATGCCTGGCAGCTCCACGTCGCGCACGAACTTGCCCTTCAAGTCGAACACCTTGACGGCGCTGTGCGCGTCGCTCAGGTAATCGACCACCAGCTGGTTGTTGATGATGTTGGCCGACACCAGGGTTTGCGGCGCTTCGGCCACGACTTCTTTCCACTGCAATGGATCCGGTTTGCGCACGTCCACCGCGATGATGCGCGAGCGCGGCGCATTCTTGTCGGTGCGGAAGTAGAACACAGGACCATCGTTGTCGATGAAGTCATAGGCCGCGTCGAACGCTTCCATCAAGCCCGTGACTTTCGCATCCTTTTGCTTCAAGTCCTTGAAAAAGATGCGCGATTTGCGCTCGGTGCCCTGCGACGACGAGATCACCAGGTAACGGCCATCATCGGTGACTTCGCCGGAGAAGCCCCATTCCTTTTGGTCCGGACGGTCATAGACCAGCGTATCGGCGCTTTGCGGCGTGCCCAGTTTGTGGAAGTACAGTTTCTGGAAGTAGTTCACACCGGCCAGCTTGGTGGCTTCGGTCGGTTCGTCATAGCGGCTGTAATAGAAGCCGGAACCGTCATGCGCCCACGCGGTGCTGGAGAATTTCACCCACTTGATGTGGTCTTCCGTGTCCTTGCCGGAATCGATATGGCGCACGCGGATTTCATTCCAGTCCGAGCCGGAAGCGGCCGTGCTGTACGCCAGGTATTTGCCGTTCGGGCTGACGGCGGTGCCGGCCAGCGCCACGGTGCCATCAAGCGCCAGGGTGTTCGGGTCCAGCAGCACGCGTGGCGTGTCGGACAGCGATTTCATCGTGTACAGCACCGCCTGGTTTTGCAAGCCGTCGTTACGGCTATAGAAATAGCGGCCGCCTTCCTGGTACGTCACACTGAAACGCTCATAGTTCCACAGCTTGGTCAGGCGCTGCTTGATGGCGTCACGGTTCGGAATCTGCGCCAGGTAAGCCTGCGTCACCTTGTTTTGCGCATCCACCCATTCCTTGGTTTCCGCGCTGTTCGCGTCTTCCAGCCAGCGATACGGGTCGGCGACCGTGGTGCCGTGGTAGTTGTCCTGCTGGTCGACTTTCTTGGTCACTGGGTAGCTGGTGGCAGGGCCGGTGGCCGGGCAGGTTTGCGCAAAAGCGGAACCGCCAAAGGCGGCAGCCAGGGCGAACATCAGGGAAGCGCGTTTCAGTTGCATAGCGGGGTGGTCTCGTTTTCGTGGGTGTGTTGTTGTCGATGTGTTGGGCAAGTGCTGGGATCGCCGCACTGTATATGATGATATCTGTAAGTGTGGCAAATAAGATACGATCTCGATGGGTGTGGGGCGAGGAATATTTGGTGCGTTCTTCAGAAACATGAAATGGCCACAGGCTGTGCATCTTTTGACGTCGCACTTTGCGTCCCCAAAGCACGGCATTCGACGCGGCCAGCTCAACATGAGTGCCGGTTGTCTCCCCCTATGGCGGCATCCCCGAGACACATGTCAAATTGATTCATGGTCTAACTCAGTATATTCCGGGCCGTCTACGTCTCGTTCGGTCGAAAACACCAAGGCGTATGTCGAGAATGGTCTACAAATTCAGGGCGAACGTCTATTTTGATCCAGTTCCAAGGGGCGAAACGCTAAAGCGAACCATACTCCGTTTCACCGGTCCAAGCTTTAGACACATTTCGCAAGGACTGAATCATGGGATACGAACCGAAGCAGGCGATATATCTGCCCATAGGTGATTTTCCAGACTTCGAAATTAGGCTGGCTGCGAAAAATGGGACGCCCCTGCAGTACTTACTTATTAGGTGACTGGCTGCAATCGCCTGCGGACGTTCGCTATAAAACACTTTCCGGGTCTTTCGCATACCTCGTCATGAATTCGCGAAATGAAGCAGCCTCCATTTGGCCGGGAATTTCGCTCGCCGTTACACGATAAACTGGCCCTAAGGCCGCCGCGTCCGAAGTTATCTGAATAGCGTAGAGCCACGAGCTCATCAAATAGTCTGCAAATACAAAGCATTGGGGATATGCAAACCGGTCGGGGTACACGACACCTCCAGAGTCATCCAACACTTCGTGAACAGGCCGCATTTCAGCAAGCGACAAGAAACTAAGAATATTTTCGTCTGAATCATCGATGCCAGTTCCATCAACGGCTTGCAAATACTCAGCGAAGTCGAATGGTAAAGTGATCTGGTATTTCTCTTCAAAGGCCTTGATTGACTCCAATGTCACGCCCTGACGGATTGGCAGACCGTATCGACTCCAATATGAAATGATACTCGTCCAAGGTTCAGATTTTTTCATAAGCAAATAGATAATTATTAGTCCCAGCATACGGAATAAACTGCGTACCCGTCTGACGGCTCCGGCGCGTTTCCTGGTTTCCCATAGGGCCAGCCCTTGACCACTCCATCAGCCCCTAGGCCAACTATCCAATTCTCAACGTCACACTTGCTGGCGGAGGTTAAAATATGAACATTCTCCCCTGGAGGGAAACCGTCAGTGTAGTCAGGGTCATCCCAGTCAGAGTGCAATCCGACTAGCACTTTTTCTACGTCTTGCCTGGCCGCTATCTCCTTGAACCTTGCATACAGCTCAGTGATGGATGGCCGTCCGCATTCCCATTGATTCGGTGCGATGCATTCCTCTTCGGTGTTACCCAAGAAATACATATGGAAGTCCACGACAGGTGGTACTTTCTCTGTCCAGTTTAGCGACGCCAAGTATTCATTAATATTCTGGCACATCTAATTAGCCCAATAAATTTAACTCTTTCGGCATCGGCATCGGCGTCGACTTCTGGCCGGTTGCTGACTTGGATTATGGTACCTGCTTCGCGAACCGTACCACAGCAGCCTTTGACTCTGAGTTTAGAAACTCAGCAACCTGTTTGTGCGCGTTTGGAAAAATATCGACATACTCTTCATCAAGATACTCCACTACCTCTGCATCAATCCAAGGGCCGAGTGATGCTTTGTAATCTGGGAAATCCTGCTGTATTTCCTGCCATGTCACATAATCCTTCTTTGACAACAGTATGGCCGATTCAGTGTAAATAATATGAGGTCTCATACGGAAGTCCACTCAATGTCTGCTCTTGGCCGAATAGAGGCATCCATTAAATCTCTGCAGACTGACGAATAGCCTTTTCATACTGCGAAGACTCGAACCGGAACGACCCCATTTTTTCAAATATCCAAGGCTCTTCGTAGCCATTTTCATAGGCGAATTCTGACCAAATTACCTCATCGGCTCGCCGCTCCACCATAACCGAAAATCTTCCGCATCCGATATCGCCGCATTCAGGACAAATGTATATGCCGACTCGACGCTGCTCAAATTTCTCGAGCAAGAGTTCACTTAAGGCTTGTGCTTTAGCTTCGGCAAAACCGTGCACGAAGCCCCCCATGAAGTCGCCATGTCCGCCATTCATCTTGACAAGACGGGCTAATAGCGACTCACCATCCACCAAGAAATCTGCGGAATCGCGCTGCACTATAGTGGTTCCATTCACCGCGCTTCCGGGACGATGAAGCTTGACGTCATTCCATTACACACAACTCAATCTTGCAAAGCCCCCATTTCGTGTAACGTCCTGATTGTCTGAGCCGAAACTTGAACATCCTGCAGTCCAAGCCAGATTGTCTTCACGCCGGGTTCGCCGTCATGTTTTCGTGCGAGAAAACCGCCGACACGGGCCACCATGCGCAACACCTCGTTCATGCCGGGCGTAATGGGCGCTTTCTTTTTATTGAGCAAATAGGCCGCCCGGATTTCGTCGGGATCAAAGAACAATGTGGCGTCGAGATCCGGACAGGTGCGCCCCATGCGCATCAAGTATGCGATACGCCAGGCCACCACCATAAACAGGGCCATCGCCCGCTCCAGCCGGTCCATGGCGGACAGTTGCAGCTCTTCGACTTCGCAGCCATTCTTGAGCACGTTGAAAAAGATTTCGATTTCCCAGCGTGCCCGATACCAATCAATCAGTTCGCAGGCATCGGCCAGCGTGGCGGCGGAGCGGTTGGTCAGCAAGCGCCACTCCACCGGTTTGATGCCCGCAGGCGCCGCCATTTCGCGCACCACGATGCAGGTCGCTTCGATCTTGCCGCGCTTGCCATCACGCAGCACCACGCGCTTGGCCCACACCTGCTGGCGCACCTGCCGTGCTTTTTGCTTACCGCGCCCGTCCATGATGAAGCTGATTTCGCCCAGTGGCGTATCGGCCGTGGTTTCCGACCACAAGCGCTTACCTTCGCCGTCAGCAAGGCACCGGTCATATTTGGCGCGCACCAGCCAATCGGCGGGCGTGTCCAACTGGGCTGCACGCCGGAGCATTCCCATCATGTCCGCTTCGCGGTCGGCCACGTACACCAAGCGCGTATCGGGCAAATGCGCAGCTTGCTCTGCGACCCGCTCGTAGCCCTCGATCCAGCGTTCGCTTTCCTTCACACTGGCAGGGCGAAGCCCGTCCGCGCCACGGGCTTCTCGTGCCCACATCCACCCATCGAGCAAGCCCAGTGGCTCACGCTGCACCGACACCGCGTACGTTGGATGCAAAAACATGCCGCGCCGCGCTTCATAGTTGAGCGGACCGAGGCCATCAATGTCCTGACCGCTGAAGTCCAGTTCAGTCGTGTCCTGAATGCACAACACAACCTTCTGTGTCGCCATGCGCTCCACCGTGCGTGCCCAGTGCAGCGCCAGGATGCCATCCCATGTCACGTCCTCGTTGGCCAAAAAGCGGTAGGCCGCATGCGTCTCCGTCCAGTTGTCACACGCTTCGGGAATGCTGGCCTTCGGTTTGGCCGCGAATGTTTCCATCAATTTTCTCGCCCTGTTGTTACGGCGGGCATCGCCCAGGTCCAGTCCGGCAAATTCGTCGTCGGTCCAACTCTGTGCTGCTTGCCTTCTGCTCACGTGCGCCGCCCAAAAGACGAGAGTAAACGCGAAATCGAGCAAGTTTACAAGCGGGCTTGCAACTCATTGAATGTAAACGGCTTTCCGGCAGCATTCAGGACGGGAGGCCGAGATGTGTGTAATGGAATGGCTTAAGGCCCATCGTGATTCAAGGCGAAATTCGTTGCACCTGATATTCTCCAATACGATGCAAAGTTCCAGTTTTATCAAATAAACATCTTCTCTCCCCGCAAATATTTATGGTCCACACCTCCCCGCCTTCCTCTTCCTCAATACGAATAAGTCTAAATTCACCGCTTCCGCACCCAAGAGGGCCGATGCCGGCAAAAGTAATGCTCGTTATAGCTCCACGTTTAATCGCATCCTGCAACTTTGATTCCTTGAGTTTATCTTTCAGCGAACTCCCCCAAATCGCATTAACAAACAAGTTAACTTTTTTTTCGCTTAGTTTAATGATACCTGACCCATTCCCATTCGAATTTTTGGAACCCTCATCGTAGAGTTTTTCAATTGTGGATGGGAGCAATTCTGATGTTCGGCTGGAGGGCGAAGTCACTGAGCAAGCCGATAAAAGAGAAAACAATATCACTATAAAAAACCGCATATTCCTCTGGATTCTAATCGTTATGTTCGCTGCGAAGTCCGGAAATGAGAGGTTTCAGCCCTCTTCCGTAGTTCCTTTGTGAAAAAAATTCAATTCATCGAGTTCGCATTCTTTCAAGCAGTGATACCAAATATTCGCATTTCGGACCATTACCAAGCTGAGGCAAGCCCAGCGAGAATAATATTGCCACAACTTAAGACACTCCTTTCAAATCCTATTAAAGTAATTTTCAATTTTTACGATGCTCAGCTTCCATATTCCTGTTTCCGGAGGTGGTCCTCCATAATAGGCTGTCCCACTTGAAGATGCCCCCGCCAAAATCACCTCGCCGCCACGGGTTACCTGAATTTTCAACTGCACGACGAATACTCCCGACTGTGAAAGGACAGATGAATACCTAAGATCAACTCTTGGCCATCAGCAGCCTACGGGCGCCACAACTCAAACTGCCCATTGCTATTTACGGATGTAAGCACAAACTGCTGTCGCCAATCCACCAATATCAATCCATATCGCTGGTTCAGCGTTAAGAACGAACTTGAGAGCAAGATATCATCAGCGCCCTGTAATGAAACTCCAAGCACCGTGATGTGCCCATCTGACTGCAGGCCATAGAGATACGCATTTTTACCCAGCTCCAAGCTATATCCATGCCGTACCTGCCCAAGTGGCTGGGAAGATGTGGTTAGGATGGGCGCTGGAAGGATTTGGGCGTTCAATTCACGCCCCAAATCAACCGGTGACACGCCTAGCGGGGCGCGGCTAAGCTCGCGTTTGTAAATCTGTTTCCATCCGTATGGAATTCGATTTTCCGCTTCGAAGGACTTAAGTTCTTTCAGAAGTTGTTGGACCTCGGAAAGGCGAGTCCTTGGGAAAAACTCCAATTGAGCCCACTCATCTTCATGAAACTGAGGTGCACCCTTGAAGCTACTTGCGGTCGGCATATCAAACTCGACCGAATCCAAAGAAATGGTAGGTATAGAAAATCGAATCGATTCAACTGGCACATTTACCACCTTGGGTGGTTCTGCTTCCACATTTGTCGACGTAACACCAAGAGCACCAAGGACTGCTGTGAGTATCTTTTTCATCTATTTCGAATTTTGTGATTTCTTCTCAAGTGTTATGGCGGCAACGGCCGCTATCAAACTCAAACATTCGTGGCGTTAGTAACCGCCTTCACGAGCTTTACGATATACATCTTCAGCGGAGGCTCCCGCTTCCTTCATGGCCAAGTACGGCTTGGTGTCCTGCTCCATAAATACTTTCAAGCTCCTCTGTTGACCATGCTAAACCCGTCCGCTTCTGGCCGATTCCCGACATCACTCTAACATCAGAATTGACGGTACTGCCTGTATCAGCTGCTCGACCAATTCGGTATCCATATACCTATAATCATCAGGAATATCCAGCACATGGATAGGCTTAAAATCCAGAACTCGCGTGTATTCCGCCTTTAACCGAGACTTATGCTTTTCTTCCATAACCATGATTACATCAGCCCACCGAATGTCATCCTCTGAAACGTGGTGCCGAGCGTTAGGGCTTGTTCCTCCAGACCGCACATTCAATCTTGGATGAGTGCGCCAGACTGTTTCTGCCGTCGGACTTCGCCATTGATTTTTGCTACATACGAAAAGGACGTTGATTCGTTCACCTGGCTCGGAAACAGGTTTTTTTCTTAGTTCGGCTTCGGAAACTCTAGGATACTCAATACCAAGTTGCTTTGCGCGTGCGAGCTTTGTCGACCTGATATACAAATCCTTCCAGTTCTTCTCGCGTTTTCCTGCATTTTTCATGTCATATACGAGCCCAGGGCTAATTTTCCCGGCATTTCCCATTTGAATATTTCTTGCTTGCATCAGGATCCTGCCAATCGATCATGCACGAGCTAATCACTTTGTATCGCCAGCCATCGAACTTCAATAACGAATCCGAATAATGACCAGCAGTACCGCTAGGCATTCTGAGGTCCCGAAGTCCTTTCGTCTTTGTGTCCAGAAGGACTACGCCCTGGCCACCATGGCCAAGCACGACTCGGTACTGGGTCTTGTCCCTCTTTAATACCCAGATGATTGCAGTGGCCGCCCCCCAAGCGCATCCATCGGCAGTCTTCGCAATCCAATCAGGTTTTTTACCAGCCCCAGTCAGGTCCACGGCGCTACCGACAAACTCCCCATCGGCGCATTCCTTGTAGTCCGTATTCCTGACATAGGCGCGCAAGGCTGCGGCTACCGCAGGTGGCACCGGCCGCAAGTTCTCGTCCTCGATACCAAACCCGTCCTGCGCATGTACCGGATGCAGTGCAGCACATACGGAAAAAGTAACCGCCCAAAAAATGCCACGCCCCATCACAACTCAGCCTCAGTCGAAGAAACAGCCCTCTCCGCCAGCCCGTCCGGCGCCCGCCACTGCCCAATCCACTTGGCCAGGTCGGCAGCCGGCATCGGCCTGCTCATAAAATACCCCTGCCCCTGATCACACCCCATCAGCATCAGCAAGCGCCACACCGCTTCGCTCTCGATCCCCTCCGCCACCACCCGCAAGCCCATGTTGTGGCCCAGGTCGATGGTGGAACGGACGATCTTGGTGTCGCCGATGTCGTGCTCCATGTTCAGCACGAAGGATTTATCGATCTTCAACTCATTGACCGGCAAGCGTTTCAGGTACGCCAGCGACGAATACCCGGTGCCGAAATCGTCGATCGACAAATCCATGCCCATCAGGTGCAGCCGCTCCAGCGTTTGCTGGGCGCGGACCGGGTCGTCCATGATGGCGCTTTCCGTGATTTCCAGGCAAAACGCGGAGGGCGCGAGTTGGTGGCGGGCCAGCACGTCGGCAAATTTGACCGGCAAATCCTGGTCCATCAAGTCGCGCGTGGACAGGTTGACCGACAGTTTCAGATGAATGCCCTGGCTGGCCAACTGCTGCGACAGGATGGCCGACTGTTCCATCATCCAGCGCGTCAGCACGCGGATAAAGCCGGTCTGCTCGGCAAAGGGGATGAACTGGTCAGGGAACACATTGCCCCGCTCGGGGTGCACCCAACGCACCAGCGCCTCCGCCCCCACCACCTGGCCGGTCGCCAGCGCGATCTTGGGCTGGACGAACAGCCGGAATTCATTGCGCTCGATCGCGTTGCGCAATTCCGTCAACAGCGACAGGCTTTGCGCGCTGGACTGGTCAAACGCGGCGTCATAGACCACCGCGCCCTCGGTGCGCTGCTTGGCGGTGTACATCGCGACTTCCGCCAGGCTCATTAACTGTTCCGGATCGTCGCCGTGCAGCGGATAGCCCGCGATCCCCATGCCGGCGCCGATGTCGACCATCTGGTCTTCCAGCGACAGCGGTGTCTCCAGCGATTGCAGCAATTCACGGGCCACCATTTGCGCCTGTTCCAGGCTGCAGTCCGGCAGCAGCACGACGAATTCATCGCCGCCCAGGCGGGCCACCTGGGCCGTGGTGTTGCGCCGGTTGGCCAAGGTCAGTTGCAGCCGCTCGGCCACCTGGCGCAGCAGCGCATCGCCGAAGCTGTGGCCCAGCACGTCGTTGACATGTTTAAAACGGTCCAGGTCCATCATCAGCACAAAGGCCGAGGTTTCATGCTTGCGCGCCGCGTCGATCGCATCCAGTAAATGCAGCACGAATTGCGCGCGGTTTGGCAAATTGGTCAGCGTGTCCCAATACGCTAGGCGGCGGATTTCCTGCTCGCGCCGCGCGATCCCGTCGCGCATGCTGTCAAACGCGTGCGCCAGGGCGCCGATTTCATCTTCGCGCACGAATTCGATCTGGCCCTTGTAATCCCCTTTTTCCAGCCGCTTCGCGACCGTCACCAGTTCCCGGATCGGCTGTGCAATGCGTTTCGCCGTCACCACGCTGATGGACGCGGAAATCACGATTCCCGCCACCGTCAGCGCCAGCAGCCAGCGCTCCAGGCGGGCGTATTCGGCAATCGCATCGTCAAACGACCGGGCCAGCACGACCGACACGCCCTGCCCGGCGTCTTCGCCGATTTCAAGGCGGCGCGCGCTGTAGCGCGCATCGGGCAGTTCCGCTTCGAACGCGCCGTCGCTGCCCGGCTTGGCAGATTCCATGTTCTGCACCAGCGCTGTCGCCAGCGGAATCGGCAACGTCGACGCCACCGGCAGCCATCCGCCTTTGCTGTCGCGGGTGACAATCGACGTTTGCAGCGCGCTGATGTTGCGCATCTCTTCGACGAGCTGGCGGTCGATCGGGAACGTCATGACAATCCAGCCAATCACGATCGGCGCCTTGACCGGCATGACCACCACCTGGTACGGATAGCGGTCGACAATGCCGATACCATTGGCGCCGTCGGCTGCTTCGGCCTGGTCCAGCATGCCCAGCACGAGTTTTTTCAGGCCGGCCGCATGCACCTCGCTGGTGGTGGCGCTGATGGCACGCTCGGCGCTGACCAGCATCGATGCCGACGCCTTGATGCGGCGGCCGTGATTGGCCAGGGCCGATTCGATCGTGGCCCGGTCCGACTCGTCATTGTTGCCGATGGCCGCCACAAACGCGGTGTCCCGCGCCAGCAGGCGCGCACCGAAGCGCAGGCTCTGGGCATTTTGGTCCAACAGCCGGCGGAACACCTTGCCGCCGTTATTGAGTTCCTGTGCGATGGCGCCGCGCGCGTTCGACTCGATGCCGCGCTGAATCACCAGCAAGCCCGTCACCTGCACCGCCACGATCAGCAGCAGGAACAGGGTCAGGATGCGGCTTTCCAGGCTGCGGAAGTGCAAGCGTGCGCGCATGGCCGGGCCTACAACGCCGCTTCCGCCGCCGGCGGTTTCAGCGCCAGCCTGAACGTCGCCGTGGACAGCACATCCCCGGCTTTCACCGCCAGCGCCTGCTCCTGCGGCTGACCACCGGCCATGTTGTAATGCCACACTTTGAGCACATACTTGCCGCCGGCCGGCACTTCGATACGCACCACACCGGCGCTGTCGGTCTTGCCGTAATACGGCGTTTCGACCACGCGGATATACGCCACCATCTTGTCGTGGATATTGCAACCGAGGACCACGATGCCGGGCTTGTCAAAAATCTGCGGCGACGCGCTGGTGCCGGAATACAGCTTCTGGTCGAATTTGTGCGCGGCTGAGAACGAGTAAATGTGGTGCCGCACCTTGTCGTTATTCGGGAACTCGATCCGGCTGCCCACCTGTACGACGGTCACCAGTGGCAGGAACTTCAAGCCCTTTTGCTCGATTTCCGCACCCTTCGACGCCTTGGGCAGCGCGGCGCCCCCTTCCGCCTCGACATACACCACCGTATCAGGCAGTGGATTGCCCGCCGCGTCCGACACTTGCACCGCCACCCCGGACGCGCTGGATAACGCGCTGGCGGCAGCCAGCATCATGAAAACAGCGGTGTGGCGAAATCCTGCGGGGCGGAATCGAATCATGGGCATGCGCGCGGTGGCAATGTTCAGACGTTCTATTGTAGCCCCAGAGCAAATTTCGCCCTAGCCCTTTACACCATGATGCCGCTCATCTGTTTCCCCAGTTCATCAAGTTGTCATATTGGCGCACTAATATGGAATGGTCTTTCAATTAATAAGTTTCATATTGTGAACAACGTGGCCTACCTGCGCCGCCCGG
Source organism: Pseudoduganella sp. GW821-FHT12E03 (assembly GCF_058807115.1). Classification (NCBI taxonomy): domain Bacteria; kingdom Pseudomonadati; phylum Pseudomonadota; class Betaproteobacteria; order Burkholderiales; family Oxalobacteraceae; genus Pseudoduganella; species Pseudoduganella sp. GW821-FHT12E03. Next base: position 56,104 of record NZ_JBXAQJ010000014.1, read on the forward strand.
CTTCGCCGGCCCTTCCACCCGACGCCAAGCCGGAACTTGACCCCATGCTGCGCGCTCAGTTACTCGATATTATCGAACGCCGCCAATTGACGGCGCTGTTCCAGCCCATCGCCCACTTGCAGGGCGGCGCCATCATTGCGTATGAAGGCTTGATCCGTGGTCCGTCCGACAGCCCGCTGCATTCGCCATTGAACCTGTTCAAGGCGGCGCGGGCCTGCAACCTGGCGCTGGAAGTCGAGCACCTGTGCCGGCACGTGGTGCTGGAACGTTTTGCGGAGCTGAACTTGCCCGGCAAACTGTTCCTCAACGTCAGCCCCGAATGCCTGCTGCTGCAACGCGACGACGCGCATGGCGAAACGCTGCAATTCATCGAACAAACCGGGATCAATCCGGAACGCGTGATCATCGAGCTGACGGAAAACCAGCCGACCTATAACTATGACTTGATGCGCGAAGCGGTGCTGCATTACCGCAACCTCGGCTTCCAGATCGCCATCGATGACCTGGGCGAAGGCTTTTCCAGCCTGCGCCTGTGGTCCGAGCTGCGTCCGGAATACGTCAAAATCGACATGCACTTCATCCAGGGCATCAACCAGGATCCGGTGAAATTGCAGTTCGTGCGCTCGATCCAGGAAATCGCCGACAAATCCGACACGCTGGTGATTGCCGAAGGCATCGAAGCGCAGGCTGAACTGCTGGTGCTGCGCGACCTCGGCGTCACCTATGGCCAGGGCTACCACCTGGGCCGCCCGCACGCGGCGCCTGCGCGCGCACTGCCTGCCGAAGTGGCAAAAGCCCTGTCGCGCAACGGCGTTGCGGTCTACCCGCAGCGCAGTACGGAGCACCATAACGTGACGATTGAAAAGTTACTGACCGAAGTCGCCGCCATCCCTTCCAGTATGAACAATAACGATGTCTACGACATCTTCATGCAAGACACGAAGCTGATGATCATCCCGGTGGTCGATGACGGCGTGCCGCGCGGCCTGATCACCCGGTTTGCGATGATCGACCACTTTGCCCGCCCGTATCAGCGCGAACTGTATGGCCGCAAATCGTGCCGCCAGTTCATGGATGGCAAGCCGCTGATTGCCGACAAGGGCACCAGCTTGCAGGAATTATCCTGCCGCATGGCGGAGTCGGACGCCCACCACCTGTTCAACGGTTTCATCATCACGGCACAGGGACGCTACATCGGCATGGGCACCGGCCACGATTTGATGCGGGAAATCACGCAAATGCAAATCAACGCGGCGCGCTATGCCAATCCGCTGACGCAATTGCCGGGCAATGTGCCGATCAACGAACATATCGACCGCCTGCTGGAAAGCGGCACGCGGTTCTGGGTCTGCTATTGCGACCTCGATCACTTCAAGCCATTCAACGACGTGTATGGCTACCGCCGCGGCGACGACGTGATCCAGATGACGGGCCGCATCCTGACGGCGCACTGCGATCCGGACCGGGATTTCGTCGGCCATATCGGCGGCGACGATTTCATGATCCTGTTCCAGAGCGAAGACTGGGAAAGCCGCTGCCGTGGCATCCTGGACGATTTCGCCCAGTGCGTGATGGAGTTTTACAGCCTGGAAGACCGCGAACGGGGCGGCTACATCAGTGAAGACCGGCAGGGCAAGAAAGTATTTTATTCACTGATGAGCCTGTCGCTGGGATCGATCCGGGTCGACCCGCGCCAGTTTTATTCGCACCACCAGATTGCCGCGCTGGCGTCCGACGCGAAAAAACAGGCCAAGAAAATCCACGGCAACAGCCTGTTTGTCGACCGGCGCCAGGCATAAGACCAGGCGCCGATCCCGCGCTTAGAATTTCGCCCGCACGCCAAACGCCACGCTACGCCCTGGCAGCGGCGAAATATCCTTCAACAGCGACGTCGAGACACGGATTTCATCGTTGAGCAGGTTTTTCGCCAGCACAAACCAGGTCAAATCCATGTCCTGCAGCTTTTGGTTATACGACAGATTGGCGTTGACCTGGTTGTACGCCCCGGTCGGCGTGGTTTCGAATGACGCCAGCCGGACTTGCGCCTGCGCGTGGATCCACGTGGCACCAAAGCGCCAGTTGCCGCCGCGATAGCCAATGGTGGCGCCAAAGCGGGTGGCCGGCTGCAGCGGCAGGCTGCCCGCGCCTTTCAGTTCGCCACGCGACATGTCGGCAAACAGGCGGCCATTGATCCCCTGCGCATGCGGGTTGTATTCAATCTCCCCTTCCACGCCGCGCACCGTGGCATCGCCCTGGCTGAAGACCCGTTCACGCAATTCGTCGCCCGCTTGCCCTTCCTCATCCACAGTGCGGCCGGTGACATGGCCATAAATGAAATCAGAAATACTGTTGTGGAAGACGTTGGCTTTCCAGCGGATTTTGCCAGCGGTCTTTTGCACCGACAGTTCGACGTTGCGCGAAGTTTCCTTGCGCAAGTCCGGGTTGCCCAGGTCGAACGTGATGGTGGCGTGGTGCGGGCCGGCGGAATACAGTTCTTCCGTGGACGGCGCACGCTGGGCGCGCGACACGGTGAGACCAGCGCCATAGCCGGGTGTGAACGCCCAGAGCGCGCCCAGGGCGCCGGACTGCAGCGAGAATGAACGCTCTTGCCCGGTGATGGGTTCGCGCGTGACGCGCTCGGTGCGCAAGCCGGCGTTGACGCGCACCGGCCCCCATTCTTTTTCCTCGACCCAGAACGCGGCCGTGGATTGTGAACGCGTGGCGGGCACGGTGTCATGGCCGTGATGATGACCTTCGTGGCCATCCTCTTCTTCGTGTTCTTCCTCTGGTTCCACGCCGGTGGCGGAAAAATGCGTCAGTTCGGTCTGGACGCCAAAGGTGCCATGCCAGCCATTGATAGCCTGGTGTACCAGTTCCGCGCGGGTTTCCAGCGCGCGGTTCTTGAACTGCACTTCCGGCAGGCCGGCCTGGTCCAGTTCCGCGTGACGGTAATTAGTGTAGCCGGCCTTGAAGCGGGCCGATTCGATGCCGGGCAGGATCTGCTTGAACGAACTGTCGACATCGTAGCGGGTCTGGTGCTGGTCGATCGACGACCCCTCGTCGCTCGGCACGCCATAACGGTTGTTCATGCCGGACACCGACGCCCCCACATAACCCCAGCTCTCGATGTACGAACCACCAAAGCCCGCGCCCTTTTCGCGGGTCGCGGAATTGGGCAGGCGACCGGAGGCCGACGTCGCGTCGCCGGCGATGCGGTTGCCGGGGAATCGATAATCGCCGGTCTCACGGCGGTTGGCGTCCACGTGCAGCGCCAGCTTGCCGGCCGCGCCATCGATGGTGCCCGATTGCGCATTGCCCCGGTCCACCGAACTGTAACGCGCTTCGGCCTGGCCCGTGAGTTTCGCTTCCAGCGCGGCGGGAATGCGCTCATTGACCACGTTGACCAGGCCGCCGATGGCGCCCGAGCCATACAGCAGTGAAGCGGGGCCGCGCAGGATCTCGATCTGGCGCGCCACCGCGCCATCGGCCGACACCGCGTGGTCGTTCGACAGGCCGGACACGTCCGACACCGCCATGCCGTTTTCCAGCATCTTGACGCGCGCACCTTCCAGCCCGCGGATGATGGGGCGCGACGAACCGGCGCCAAACGCCGACGACGACACGCCCAGTTCGGACGACAAGGTCTCGCCCAGCGAGTTGCCGAGCTTGTCGCGCAATTCGTCGCCCGCCAGTACTTTCGCGGGCAGCAGGATTTGTTCGGTTTCCCCTTTATGGAAGGGATTGGCGGTGACGATCACCGTGGTGACCTCACCGGTGTGGGCGTTGGACAATGCGGATACAGCCGACAGGACAGCGCCTGCCAGCACGGAGTGCTTGCAATTCATGGATAACCTCTGGATACGACCAACTACGACAAACGATAAGCGGCACAAGGCATCGGCCAGGTGCGGCAAGTAAGTACTCTGGGTACGGCGTCGTGGTCAGGCCAGGGGTGGTGCGCGCGAGTCGTAGGGGCGCGCGGATGGCGCCCGTTGCGGTTGCGCGGTCGCGATTGCGACGGCCGGCGCGCTGTAGGCGACGGCGGGGAATAAATAATCTTGCGTGGGAAGCGCGGACGCCAGTTGCGCAAACGCGGCGCACTGGCTGCAATTGTGGTCGAGCGCAAGGCCGGCACTGCCGCCCTTTTCCGCATCGATCTGTTGTACCACCTCGCCGGACTGGCGGACATCCGACCAGTGCGAAATCGCATGCGCCATCCCCAGCTGCTGGGACAAGACCAGCAGCAGCGACAGCAAGGCGTAGGCGATTTGGCGTTTAAGGATCACAGCACGAAGCTTGTATGGCTTATATAACTGAATGGCCGTATTGTAATCAGTCCGTTACGTTTGCCAAGCATTTTTTAAACGGACGCGTAACGCCATGTATCAATTTGGCAAACCGGGCGGCTTATGGGGCGGCCTTGCCGAGGAACGCATGCACCTTGGCCGCCGCCAGTTTGTTCACCGACATCAGCAATTCCGGCGTCACTTCCGTGTAGCCGTAACGCTGGCCAAGGTGGCGGGCGATATGCAGCAGCACTTGCGCCGCCACTTCCGCGTCGGACTCGGCCCGGTGGGCCGTGCCTTTGAAGCGGATGCCCAGGCTGCCGGACAAGGTGCCCAGTTTATAGCTGCCCAGCTCAGGGAACACGCGGCGCGCGAGTTTCAGCGAGCATACCGGCCCAAGATGCCGCGTCGCCAGCCCGCAACGGGCGCTTTCCGCATTGAGAAACTTTTCGTCGAAGCTGGCGTTGTGCGCCGACAGCGTATCGCCGCCGATGAATTCCACCAGTTGCGGCACCACTTCACTGGCCGGCGGCGCGCTGTCCACCATTTGCTGCGTGATGCCCGTCAGGCCGGTAATAAACGAGGGAATGCGCACCCCGCAATTGACCAGCGATACGTAGCGGTCCGTGATGCGGCCATCTTCAATGCGCAAGGCCGCCACTTCGGTGATGCGGTCGCCATTGTCCGGCGACAGGCCGGTGGTCTCGAAGTCGAGCATGACGATGGGTTTGCTGTAGACCGCCATCATGCGCCTCCAAATTTTCGGACAGCGTCCAGCGCCAGGCCGGCGCCGATACTGCCGAACAAATCGCCCTCCACGCGGCGTGCCGACGGCACCACGGCGGCGATGCGTTCGCGCAGTGAATGCACGCCGGACGAGCCCCCGGTGAAGAACACGGTGTCCACCGCGTCGGGAGCCACACCGGCGTCGCGCAGCATCGAGTGCACGGTCTGCTCCACCGAACCGACCAGGTGGCCAATGGCGCCATCGAACCCGGCGCGCGTCAAGTCGACGTGTACCGGTGGAATCAGGCGGTCCAGGTGCAGCTGCACATCGTGCGCGCCGGACAGCGCGATCTTGCCTTCTTCGACTTGCATCGCCAGCCAGTGGCCGGCGCGTTCTTCGATCAGGTTTTGCAGGCGCCCCAGTTTTTCCGGCTCGCGCGAGTCGCGCAGCAATTCCACCAGCTGGGTGTGCATTTTCTTGGTGTAGGCTTGGTTGATGGTGTGCCAGGTGGCCAGGTTGAAGAAGTAGCTCGATGGCACTTCCGCGCCGCCGTTCAGCTGCGTACCGAGGCCCAGCAGCGGCATCACGCTGGATAAACTCAGGTACTTGTCGAAATCCGTGCCGCCGATGTGCACACCGCCGGTGGCCAGGATATCGTCGCGGCGGTCGGCCTTGGCCATCCGCTCCGGCGCCAGGCGCACCAGCGAAAAGTCGGAGGTACCGCCGCCGATGTCGGCGATCAAGACCAGTTCTTCGCGGTCGATCTGCGATTCGTAGTCAAACGCGGCGGCGATCGGTTCGTACTGGAACGCGATGTCCTTGAATCCCACGGCGCGGGCGATGTCGCCCAAGGTCTGTTCCGCCAGCCGGTCATTGTCCTCATTGTCGTCAATGAAGTGCACCGGGCGGCCAAACACGGCCGACGTCAATTGGCGTCCGGCCTGCTGTTCGGCGCGGCGTTTCAACTCGCCGATGAATTGCTGCAGCAGCACGCGGAATGGCAGCGCGCGGCCCGCCACTTCGGTTTGGCCATCGATCAGCGAGGTACCCAATAAACTCTTCATGGACCGCATCAGGCGGCCTTCATAACCCGCCAGGTACTCGGTCAGCGCGGCCCGGCCGTAGCTGGTAGTATCGTCGTCGGCGTTGAAAAACACGACCGAGGGCAAGGTGACTTTGCCATCTTCCAGCGACAGCATGGTGGGGTGGCCTGGACGCACCCAGCCTACCGTGGAATTGGACGTGCCGAAATCAACGCCGCAAGCTGTGGCCATGCCTACTACCTCCGAACAAAAGGGGCGAAATTATAACAGGAATAGCAGCAAAAAACGCTGCTTGCCAGTTAGTAGTTTCCACGCGTCAATTTGCTACATTTTTAGTTCATTTAGGTGCAAACTATTGCCTTCGGGTAAGACAGTGAGCTATCCTCGAACTCAACTATTTTCATGCTTGCTGGCATGGCCCTTTAAAGACGATGAGAACTAAGCAATCCACGCCTGCGCTGAGCCTTGCCGAGCACAAAGCAGCAATCCAGAAAGAAAACCGCAGGGTCACGTCGTATGACGTGGCGCTGGTGGCGGGTGTGTCGCAATCGGCCGTATCGCGCTGCTTCAAGCCAGGCGCCAGCGTCTCGAAAGCCACGTACGCCCGCGTCATGAAAGCCGCCGCCGCGCTCGATTACATCCCGAACGCCGCCGCGCGCAGCCTGATCACCCGCCGCACCAACATGGTGGCGGTCATTATTTCCAATATGGCCAACCTGGCCTATCCGGAAGCCCTGTCGGAACTGAGCCAGCACATCGGCCGCCGTGGCAAGCGCGTGCTGCTGTTCACCCTGCAGCGCGAAACCGATATCGGCGCGGTCTTGAACGACGTCTGGCAATACCAGGTCGATGGCGTGATTGCCGCCGCCACCCTCACCGATGAACAAGTCGCCGAATTCGAACGCCGCCGCATGCCTTTGGTGGTGTTCAACCGGGGCTTGCGCGGCCAGGCCGTCAATACGGTGGCGTGCGACCACTACGAAGCCGGCCACACGCTGGTGGCCCGTCTGGCCACGGCCGGGCACCGGAATATCGCCATCATCGATGGTCCGGAAGACAACATCGTTGGCAGCGAACGGCGCCGTGGCGCTGCCGACAAACTCGCCGAACTGGGCTTGCCGGCGCCTGTCATCGTGCGCGGCCACTTCGATTACGCCAGCGGCGCCCGTGGCCTGCGCGACATCATTTCCCGTTTAGGCCACGTGCCGGACGCCGTGATTTGCGGCAGCGACGTGATGGCCATCGGCTGTCTCGACTATGCGCGCCATGAACTGGGCCTGTCGGTCCCGGCCCAGTTGTCGGTGGCGGGCTTCGACGCGGTGGAGCCATCGAACTGGCTCAGCTACAACCTCACCACCTTGCGCCAGCCGATCCAGAAAATGGCGGCGGCCGCGGCGGAATTGCTGCACAACCTGATTGAACTCGGTGACGGCGAAGTCGAAAAGCGGATGTTCGCGTCGCAATTCATTGAAGGGGCAACGGCGCGGCTGACGGCGTTGCCGAGCGTGTCGCTGGCGGCCTAATTGTTTGACAGAAAGATTGTCTTTAGTTAAAGTCTTTTTTATTAAAAAAGCAATTTTAACTGGAGAATGTTCTTGCTGAAGTCTATCTTTGCCGTCCCGCTGCGTGCCGTCGCCGTAGCCGCCACACTGGCCGCGACCACTTCCCCCGCCATGGCCGCATCCGCCCTGCCTGATTACCCGTTCATTCATGCCAGCGGCGAAGCGTACGTGTCTGTTGCACCCAACCTGGGTGAAATCGATTTTGAAATTTCCGCGTTCAATGCGGCGCCGGAAGCGGCTGTCGCGCTGGTCCAGCAGCGCATCACGGAAATCCAGCAACTGATGGCGGAAAACGGCCTGGCCGAAGGCGATATCACCTTCAGCGATTTGCGCCGTGAAATGCGCAAGGGCGCCGATCCATCCGCGCCGGAATACGACATCAAGTGCTCGGTCCACATCAAGGTACGCGACCTCACCAAATGGCGCGCGCTGATGGAGCCGCTGATCGTCAAACCCAACCTTGATGCGTTCGCCACCACGTTCGGCACCACGGAACGCAAGCAGGTCGAACGGGAGCTGATGGTGCAAGCTGTACAGGATGCTCAGGACAAGGCGGCTACGATGGCCTCCGGATTTGGCAGGAAAATCGGCGCCGTCGCCGGCATTTCCTCCAACGAACTAAAGAACGTCACCCGCGCAGTCGGCCTGGTGCCGCCTGACCGCTACTACGCCGAAGGCAAAGGCAAACGGCCGGCACAGGACCGCTCGGAATTGCTGATGGTGCAGGTGTTGAGAATGGCGAAGACCGTCGATATGATTTTCAAAATCAAGCAGTAACGGTCGGCAGGGAGACTTCGGTTTTCTTGCCTGGGAATGCTATATTGGCACCGCCATCCGGCAATCAAACCAATTCACGCTAAGGAAACCCGGAATGTTCAGTCATGTCATGGTGGGATCGAAGGATATCGAACGCTCGAAACGCTTTTACGACGCACTGCTGGGCCTGCTCGGTGCCGGTGAACCGTTCCGCAACCAGGCACCCACCGGCCAAACCCGCCTCTTTTACCGGCACGACGGCGCCAGCTTCGGCGTCACTGAACCCATCAACGGTGCAGAAGCCACCTGCGCCAATGGCGGCACCATTGGTTTCAAGTGCAATTCGCCGGAGCAAGTGCAGCAATTCCACGATGTCGCGATCGCCCATGGCGGCACCACCTGCGAAGAGCCGCCGGGCCTGCGCGACGGTAGTTTGGGGGCGATGTATCTGGCCTATGTGCGCGATCCGGATGGTAACAAGCTGTGCGCGATTTATCGGCCGAAGTGAAACTCTGAGCCGTGCCCGGCCTGATGGGCCAGGCATTTGTCGGGAAGCGTCTAAGATTTAAACTGAGGAAATAAAACCGGGTTCGCTTTAGCGCTTTACCCGGTCGCGCTGGACTAATTTAGACTTCCGCCTTGAGTTAATAGACGATTCTCGACCCGAGCCTGCTGATTTTCATCCAAACTAGTTCCCGATGGCCCGGAATAGACTGAACTAGACCTTGGGTTCATTTCACATCCCCTCGTGGACGCTGCAGGCAATGGCAAATTGCCGCTTCAAGGGTCGCATCAGCCGATGCGTGACAATCTGTGAGCTTTCCAATTTGGCAAGATGCTATCCTGGCCAGCTTCGGCGGGATTCGACCAAAAAATCGCTCGGACACGCCCTGGCCCCGACTCCGGATCTTTATCCGATTCCCCATTTACACAGGATGCAATAGATGCACCGTATTTTCATCGCCGTAATTGCCGCTTGCTGCGCGACAGGTTCCGCTGGAGCTTCCGACATCTCCGCCGCGTTGGATCCAAACAAAGCCCCCGTGCTCGAAGCGGGTGAGCAATGCCGTGATGCGGTTATCAATAGAGCCATGCCAATCTGGCCTAAGGATGCGCTGCGCTCCGGCGCGGTCGGCTGGGCTGTTGTCCGCTATGATTTGGATGGCAGCGGACGGGCGCTCAACGCCGACATAGCGGCGTCCGCACCTCAGCAAGTCTTTGACAAGGCATCGCTGGATAGCATCAAGCGTTCAAAGTTCACGACCGGATTCATCAAGTCAGGGTGCAAAGCGATTTTCGTCTATTCGCTTAAAGCGAATAGCTAGACTCCCCGCATGTTTTGGCCGCTGCGCGCCACCCCGGGTTTCCGGGAGCCTGCCAATACCAGCGGATGCGGACGCCGCCACTTCACGCTGCTTCGCCTTGCTCAACTGCGACAAGGCCTTGTCATAAAACCACTACACCAGTTCCCGCAAGTAGCCTTCCTGAAACTGCGCCACGCGCACAATCGTCAACTGGCGTGAATTGAAACGGCCGAGCCTTGAAAGTATCAATGCGCTGATCAGCATTCCAGTGTGCAGCATGCCGCCACTATCGTAAAACCAAAGGCTACCCTTCGCGCAGTACGGCATTCACCTTGCTGTCGCATTCGCCGACCGCGTTTTGCAACGCGGCCGGCGGCACCACATTGTCGTCCGGTGACACGTCGGACAGAACTATCCGGGCCAGCGGCACGTCAACCACGCCATAGCGCCGGTACACTTCCAGCACATTACCGGAGTCGCCGGTCACAAAGCCATACATCGACCAGCGGCACACCCGCCCTTCCGCTGCCGCCACTTCGATCACGCGGCCTTCGTAGACCACCGCCAGCGAACCGCCCACCGCATAAGCGAGGACGCCCACCAGCCCCAGCACGCCAATGGGCAGCCACGGCAACCGTTGCGTCACTTGCAGGCAAAACACCGCCAGCCGGGCCGCACACAGCAAGGCCAGCCCGCACAGCGCAAGATTAAGCCAATGAAACGCAAGCGACCATTCCAGCACGCTTGCCAGCACCATCAACGCCAAGCCAACGGCCGCAAAACGTACATGGTCCAGCGCCCGCTCAGTAACGCCCACCGGCCGAACCGCCAGCCATGGCGCCGCCGCCATCAGCAACGCCAAACCATCGAGCACATAAACGATCTTCATCCACATAGGCAAACCCCATCTACTTCGAATCAGGTGTGGCCATATTTATATACATGACTTCCAGCCCGGCGTACCGCCTCAATGCCTCACCCACAACGACGAACCCATTGCGCTGATAAAATCTCGCTGCATTGACATTGGATTTCGCGACGTTCAGCGACGCGGTCCCTGTTTCACTTGCCAACACCGCATCCAGCAGTGCCTGCCCTGTTCCCTCACGTCAACAGCATGGCTTTCGAACCTGAGTTCGTCCCGCTTGGCATCGGCGTAGATGCGGCAAATTGCCGGAAAGTCCTTCCCCGTATAGTGCCGGACTGTCATTTAGCGTCTCCTCGATGTCGTGGTCTCTGCATGCCGCCACGGCTGGCCGGGAACGCGTCTACTTCGACCGAAGCCGCCGCAGCCAATTCGCGCTGCCTTGCCTTGCTCAACTGCGACAACGCCTTGTCATACGACCACTGCACCAGTTCCTGCAAATAATCTTCCTGGAACTGCGCCACGCGCACGATCGTCACCCAGTGAAAGCGCCCCATATAACGCGCCGGCTTCACGCCCGGCATGCCGGTCAATTCCAGGAACCGGTCCGGTGTCGCGCGGAAGCTGAAACGCCAGCGTTCCGGGTCGCTGGTTTTGAAATAGGCAAAAGTCTTGTCGCCCACCTTGTACGTGAGGATATTGCTGGGTGGGCCATGCAACACTTCAGCCGCACCGGGGAATGCACGCAGGAAGTCCTTTAGTTGATCAACATTCACAGTCTCGGTCCGTTAAAACGAAAACAGCATATTCATACGCAACGAGCGGTAGCCGGCAGCGTTGCCTTTCCTGATCATTTCAAGCAAATCGACCGTATTCCCACGGCAGTCCCTCAACGTAATGCCCGGCACTTCGCCGCTAAATTTCTGGCGCCAATCAGGAAACCGCACTTCCGGCTTCTCGTCGTCGTACCATTGCTTCAGCATCGTCGGCGTTTGCGCGCAATATTCAAGCTCTGTCGTGCCATGGTGCGCTTGCAGCAGAACGTTGCCTTCCCTGTTGAAAATGATCACCGCACTGCCTGGCCAGCCGCTATTCGACAAGCCGACAAACAAACTATGGTCGGGAGAGGCTTGTATATCCTGAAACTGGACCTGATTCAACAGCAACTTGAGCTCACCTTTGTAAGTCACTTTGAGTATGAAGTCCGGCCCCATGGGGTCGCGTGTCGAGTCGAAAATCTGTGTGATTGTCGTGTCTCCGTACGCAACGATCCGCTCATTACGAATACGCTGAGTGGAAGGCATGTCGGCGAGCGCACCAGCCGTTACCAACACGCCGCAGCAAGCCACAATCAATTTCCGAAAAACCATCCCGCTCCTCCGATACAAAAAGACCCGCACGCAGCGGGTCTTCTTCAATACAGCAACAAAGGCAATCAGCCTTCCGCCACCCGCTTGGCAATATGCGCCAGCGATTCTTCCACCTGATCCACCAGCACCAGGCACAGGTCGCCCGGCTGCAAGCGGTTCATCGCGGTATCGATGGCGATGAACTCGCCATTGATTTCATCGATATGGGTGGTGCGTGGCGCGCCGTTCAAGCCTTCGCGCAGCAGGCCCACCACTTCGCCGTCTTCACGGCCGCGCTGGCAGGCATCCTGGTACAGCACCACGTCGTCGAACGCGCGGCCCAGGATTTCCGTTTGCTGGCGGATGTCTTCATCGCGGCGGTCGCCCGCGCCCGAGATTACCACCGAGCGGCGCTTGGCCGGCAAGGCGTCAACCGCCTGCACCAGCGCCAGCATGGCGTCCGGATTGTGGCCATAGTCGGCGATCACGGTCGCGCCACGGAAGTCGAACATGTTGAAACGGCCCGGCGCATTGGACGAGTCGTTGTCGAACGTGGACAGGCCTTTGCGGATCGACGCCCAGTCGATGCCCGCGCCCCAGGCCGCAGCCACGGACGCCATGACGTTCTCGACCTGGAAGCCGATGGCGCCGTTTTTCGTGATTGGCACGTCAACCAGCGCGATGCGCTCTTCGGTCTTGCCTTCCACCGCCACCAGGCAGCCATCGTCCACGTACACGGTACGGCGGCCCTGCGCGATGTGGGTGGCGATGACCGGGTGCTCGCGGTCCGCGCCAAAGAAGGTCACCTTGCCACGGCACGTGGCGGCCATGGCGGCCACGATCGGATCGATCGCGTTCAGCACGGCGATGCCGTTCTTGTCCACGTTTTGCACGATCACGCGCTTCAGCACCGCCAGGTCTTCCACGGTGGTGATGTAGTTCAGGCCCAGGTGGTCGCCCGCGCCAATATTGGTCACCACCGCCACCTTGCAGCGGTCGAACGCCAGGCCTTCGCGCAGCACACCGCCACGCGCGGTTTCAAACACGGCCGCGTCGACGTCCGGATGCTGCAGCACGTTGCGCGCGCTACGCGGGCCGGAGCAGTCGCCGCTATCGGTGCGGCGGCCGTTGATGTAGACGCCGTCGGTATTGGTCATGCCAACCCGCAGGCCGGACGCCGCCATCAGGTGCGCGGTCAGGCGCACGGTAGTGGTCTTGCCGTTGGTGCCGGTCACGGCCACTACCGGGATACGGCCATCGTCGCCTTCCGGGAACATGGCGGAAATAATCGCTTCGCCGACCGGGCGGCCCTTGCCGTACGACGGCGACAGGTGCATGCGCAAGCCGGGCGCGGCGTTGACTTCCACCACGCCGCCGCATTGCGCTTCGATCGGCTGCAGCACGCTGTCGCACACCACGTCCACGCCGCAAATATCGAGACCGATCATTTGCGCCGCTTCGACCGCGCGCGCAGCCACTTCCGGGTGCACGTCATCCGTCACGTCGGTGGCGGAACCGCCGGTCGACAGGTTGGCGTTGTTGCGCAGGATGACGCGCTGGCCGTGCGGCGGCACGGAATCCGCATTCAACCCTTGCAGCGACAGGCGTTCCAGCGCGATGTCGTCAAAACGGATTTTCGTCAGCGACGTCGCGTGGCCGGAACCACGGCGCGGGTCGGCGTTGACGGTTTCCACCAGTTGACGCACCGAATGCACGCCATCGCCGACCACGTGGGGCGGATCGCGGCGCGCGGCGGCGATCAGCTTGTTGCCGATCACCAGCAGGCGGAAATCGTGGCCCGGCAGGAAGCGTTCGACCAGGATGTCGTCGCGGAATTCGCGCGCGGCGGCAAACGCTTTACCGATCTGGTCGCGCGTGGTGACGTTGACGGTGACACCCTTGCCCTGGTTGCCGTCTTTCGGCTTGACCACCACCGGCACGGCCGGCGCGCCGATTTCAACGGCGGCTTTCCACGCATCGTCCTCGTCTTCCACCGAGCGGCCATGCGGCACCGGCACACCGGCCGCGTCCAGCAGTTTTTTCGTCAATTCCTTGTCTTGCGCGATGGTCTCGGCAATCGCGCCGGTGGAATCCATCTCGGCGGCCTGGATGCGGCGCTGGCGCGAACCCCAGCCGAACATCACCATCGACCCCTTGGTCATGCGCTTGAACGGGATGTTGCGCACCACGGCGGCGTGCACGATGGCGCCCGTGCTCGGCCCCAGGCGCTCATCTTCATCCAGGTCGCGCAGGCGGTGCAGCGCATCGGCCAGGTCGAACGGCGTGTCGTCCAGCGCGGATTTAATCAGCTGCTCGGCCAGATCCACGGCCAGGCGGCCCACTTCTTCCTCGGTGTATTCCACCACCATCTGGTAGATGCCTTTTTCCAGCGTCTGCGTGGTGCGGGAAAAAGTCACGGGGCAGCCGGCTTCGGCCTGCAGCCCCAGCGCCGTCATTTCCAGCACGTGCGCCAGCGGCACGGCATCGTTGTGGCCAATCGGCTGCAATGCCGAGATGCCCGCGAAGCGCGCGCGCAGGCGCACTTCGAACCCCGGCAGCAAATCGATGTTCTCTTCTTCCGGCGTGCAGGAGACGATGGCTTCGATGGCCGTGTGGTGACTCCAAAGATTAGGACCGCGCAGCGCGCGGATGCGAATAACTTCCATTACCTTGTCCTGTGTGGGGTGTCTATCAGTTGGCCTTGAACGTGCGCAGCGCGGCGGCAATCAGGCTTGGCTCGAGGCCCAGCGCCCAGCCGGCGCCGATGGCGGCCAGCACGGCTTCTTCGTTGCCCTTCTGGCTGGCCGGCACGCACGACAGCGGCAGCACCGCCACTTCGTTGGCGCCCGCAGCCAGGACAAAACCGTTATTGCGCATGAAGACGGCGCGCTCGCCATCCTGGCGGTGCTCGACGATGGCGGGATTGTGCTCGTCCAGGCCATAGAAGATCACCAGGCCGTCCGACAGGTCGGCCATTTCCACCACGCGCGGATCGTTTGCGTTGAGCACGGCGGCGCCTTCCGGCAACACCACGTCGACCTGGGTGCGCAGCACGCCGTACATGTCGTCTTCGTCGCGGATGAAGAATTCCGCCAGGTCTTCGTGACCGCCGGTATCGGTGACGACGCCGACCAGGCACTTGTCGTAGGCCAGGCCTTCCGACAGGATCATGCGGTTGCCGTTGTGGAACACCGCCGCTTCGACGTTGCGGTTCAGCAGCAGGCGCTGGCTGGAATCCCACGCCGTCAACGGACCACGCGGCACTTTGCGGCCGTTCAGGTAAATACCGTCTTCGCAGCCCAGGCCCGTCATCTTGCCGGACACTTGCAGCAGCCACGCGGTCAGCTTGGCGATCAGCACCGAGTGGCGCTCGCCAGCCACGCCGACCACGGGAATGCGGCCGGTTTCGTCGTGCGCAAACAACTGGTCGACGATCGCGGCGCCCACAGGACGGGGCTGCGATCCTTCGGCCGGTTTCAAGTGCGCCAGCAAGCCAGGGCTGGCATTGACTTCGATGATCGCGCCACCCTGTTCGGCCAACGGCTTGGAGATATCCTGCGCCACCAGGTCGATGCCGGCGATGTCGAGGCCGACCACGCGGGCCGCCAGCGACGCCATTTCCGCCACGTCGGGGTGCACCAGGTCCGTCACGTCCACCGCGACGTTGCCGTTCGGCTGGATCAGCACTTGCTGGCCGGCGCGCGGCACGGATTCGTGCGTCATGTTCTGGCGGCGCAGTTCCAGGATGATTTCTCCGGACTTGTGCGGCTCGACCAGGCCCAGTGGTTTGTCTTCCGTGGTGCCGCGGCGCGGATCGGTATTGATCTGCGTGTCGCACAGTTGTTGGATGTTGTGCTGGCCGTCGCCGGTCACCCACAGCGATTCACCCATGGCGGCGGCAATCATGCGCTTGCCGACGATCAGCAGGCGGTGTTCATTGCCGGGCACGAAGCGTTCCACGATGACGTTGCGGCTGCCGCCGCGCTGCACGGCCAGGTTGTAGGCCGCGCGCACATCGTGTTCTTCGACCAGGTTCAGGGTCACGCCACGGCCATGGTTGCCGTCGTACGGCTTCACCACCACCGGCACGCCAATGTCTTCGGCCGCTTCCCAGGCGGCGTCTTCACTGGTGACCAGTTCGCCTTCCGGCACCGGCACGCCGGCCGACGCCAGCAGCGACTTGGTCAAGTCCTTGTCGCTGGCAATGCCTTCGGCAATCGCACTGGTGGCGTCGGTTTCAGCGGTCCAGATGCGGCGCTGGCGGGCGCCATGGCCCAGCTGCACCAGGTTGCCGTCGGTCAGGCGGATCGATGGAATGCGGCGGTCGGTCGCGGCATCGACGATATTGCTGGTCGATGGGCCCAGGCACAGGCTTTCCACCATGTCGGTGAGTTTTGCCACGGTGGCCGCCACGTCATACGGGCGGTCCTCGATGGCGGCCATCAGCAATTCGCGGCCGGCGACCAGCGCGGCGCGGCCCACTTGCTCCTGGCGGGTGCGGAAAGCCATTTTGTAGATGACGCCGGCTTCGGACGTCTGGCGGGTCTTGCCGAAACCCGTGCGCATGCCGGCCAGGTTTTGCAGTTCCAGCACCACGTGCTCGAGGATGTGGCCAGCGTACGTACCTTCGCGCAGGCGTTCATGGAAGCCGCCCCGTTCGCCCACACCGCAACGGTGCTCGATCAGGTGCGGCAACAAGGCCGTCAGGCGCTCGTAGAGGCCAGGGATTTTGTCAGAGGGGAAGTTTTCAAGCTCGCCGATATCCAGCCAGGCTTCGATGACCGGGCGGTACGTCCAGATATTGGGTCCGCGCAGGTGTGTTACACGGAGAAATTCTATGTCTTTCTTCTTTGTCATGTTTTTGCTCTTGTATCTCTCGCGGGGTATACTCCGCGAAAGCTGGCCGCCCTCTTCTTTATAACGTCAAATGATGTATAGCTGACAGAATACCGTAAATGGTTGCCTCGTACAGCTTCCAAACGTCTCTTGGCCACCGGTTGGCGGTCATGCTATTTTCCCACTGTTTTTACTTCCTTGCCACGTGGCAAACCCGTACTGGAGTATGTTGCACAATGATAACAACACAACTTTCCTCTGAACTCAGCCATACAGAATTACCCGACGTATGGCGTCCAGAGGTGCAACTACAACTTGCCAACGGGGAAAACGTTTTAAGCGCCCTGGAGGTTGACCTCGACGCCAGATTACATTTTGCCAAAGGGCTCGTCCTGCTGACCGAGCGCCGCATTATGGCACGCGCACCGGGGGAAACGGTATGGCAATCTTGGCCTTACACCCACGATTTGACGCTGAAATTGCATGACCACGCGGGCGTCGGCCACCTGGAATTAGTCAATCAACAACAACGCACCGGCTCCTGGCGTTTCACCCTGGGCCAGAACCTGCTGGCGATCCGCCTGTCGGAAAAATTCGTCGCGCTGCGCGACAGTTTTGTCACGCAGCAGCCAATTGCCCAGAGCGACGACCACATTTGCCCGACCTGCAAGGCGCCTTTGGCCCCAGACCAGGATGAATGCCCGATCTGTACCAAGGTGGTCCACACGCCGCCGTCCACCTGGACCCTGTTCCGCCTGTGGCGCTTCGCCAAGCCGTACCGCTGGCCGCTGCTGGCGGGATTTTCGCTGATGCTGCTGTCGACCGGCGCACACATGATCCCGCCGTATCTCACCATGCCGCTGATGGACAACGTGTTGATCCCGTACCAGAACGGCGCCCCCGTCAATACGGAACTGGTGTGGCTGTACATGTCCGGCCTGCTGGGCTCCGCCGTGCTGGCCTGGGTGCTGGGCTGGGGCAAAACCTATGTGCTGGCGCTGGTCTCCGAGCGCATCGGCGCCGACTTGCGCACCACGACCTATGAACACTTGTTGAAACTGTCGCTGGAATACTTCGGCGGCAAGCGCACCGGCGACCTGATGTCGCGCATCGGTTCCGAGTCCGACCGGATTTGCGTGTTCCTGTCGCTGCACCTGCTGGACTTCGCGTCCGACGTGCTGATGATCGTCATGACCGGCGTGATCCTGGTGTCGATCGACCCGATGCTGGCCGCGATTACCCTGCTGCCGCTGCCGTTCATCGCGTGGATGATCCACCTGGTGCGAGACCGCTTGCGCACCGGCTTTGAAAAAATCGACCGCGTGTGGGGCGAAGTCACCAACGTGCTGGCCGACACCATCCCCGGCATCCGCGTGGTGAAAGCCTTTGCACAGGAATCGCGCGAAGCCAACCGCTTCCGTGTTGCCAATAAACACAACCTGGCCGTTAACGACAAACTCAACAAGGTGTGGTCGCTGTTCTCGCCCACCGTCTCGTTCCTGACGGAACTGGGCCTGCTGGTGATCTGGGTGTTCGGCATCTGGCAAGTATCGAAACAGAACATCACGGTCGGCGTGCTGACCGCCTTTGTCACGTATAGCAGCCGGTTCTATGGCCGCCTCGATTCCATGAGCCGCATCGTGTCGGTGACGCAGAAATCCGCCTCGGCCGCCAAGCGTATTTTCGACATCCTCGACCACGTGTCGTCGGTGCCGGAACCGGCCAACCCGGTGAAACTGGCCAAGGTGGAAGGCAATATCGCGCTGCGCGAAGTGGGCTTCCGCTACGGTAACCGCGCCGTCAACCGCGGCATCAACATCAACATCAAGGCCGGTGAAATGGTGGGCCTGGTGGGCCACTCCGGTTCCGGCAAGTCCACCCTGGTCAATTTGATCTGCCGCTTTTATGATGTCTCGGAAGGCGCGATCCTGCTCGACGGTGTCGATATCCGCGCCTTGTCCGTGTCGGATTACCGCCGCAATATCGGCCTGGTGCTGCAGGAACCGTTCCTGTTCTTTGGCACGATCGCGGAAAACATCGCCTATGGCCGTCCGGACGCGACGCGCGAACAAATCATCGCCGCCGCCCGCGCCGCCCATGCGCATGAATTCATCCTGCGCCTGCCGCAAGGGTATGACTCGATGGTCGGCGAACGGGGCCAGGGCTTGTCCGGCGGCGAACGCCAGCGCATTTCCATCGCGCGCGCGCTGCTGATCGATCCGCCTATCCTGATCCTCGATGAAGCCACGGCGTCGGTCGACTCCGAGACCGAGAAGGAAATCCAGAAAGCGCTGGACAACCTGGTCACCGGCCGCACCACGATCGCCATCGCGCACCGCCTGTCGACCCTGCAAAAAGCCGACCGCCTGGTGGTGCTGGACCGTGGCAAGGTGGTGGAAGAAGGCGGCCACGAAGAATTGATGGCCAAGGAAGGCGCGTATTACCGCCTTTACCAGGCGCAAGCCCGCAACGTCGATACCGACCTCGACGACGCCACCCGCAAACGCCACGACGATTAAACGCCATGAACGACATCATCCACACCCCATTTACGCTGTCGCGCGACGCCTTCGGCAAATTGAACCTGCTAGACGCCGCCGGCAACCTGCATGAAAACATTTCGCCGGTGCGCGCTTTCCCGATCCAGGCGCCGGAATCGGGCATCTCGCTGCTCAACGCCGACGGCAAGGAAGTCGGCTGGATCGACAGCCTGGACCAGCTGTCCTCCGCCAACGCGGCGCTGGTGTGCGAAGAATTGCTGGGCCGCGAATTCATGCCGGAAATCGCCCGCATCGTGGCGGTGACGAGCTATGCCACCCCTTGCACCTGGACCGTGGACACCAACCGTGGCGCCACGGACTTCGTGCTGCGCGGCGAGGAAGACATCCGCCGCATCGGCACGGAGTCACTGCTGGTGTCGGATACGCACGGGATCCACTTCCTGATCCGGAACCAGTTCGAACTCGACAAGCACTCGAAAAAAATCCTGGACCGCTTCCTGTAAGCCATGAAACAAAAGACCCTGTCCGCCGGCGCCGTGGTCATCCACGGCTGGGGAGACCAGCGCCGCTATCTGCTGATGCGCTGTTTCCAGTACTGGGATTTCCCCAAGGGCATGGTGGAAAAAGGTGAATCGCCGTTTCTGGCGGCGCAGCGGGAAATCGCCGAGGAAGCCACGCTGACCGACCTGTCCTTCCCGTGGGGCGAGGAATTTATTGAAACCGCGCCATATGGCGACGGCAAGGTCGCACGCTACTACCTGGCCGTCAGCGCCAGCCAGGAGGTGGCGCTGGGGTACAGTGAAGAATTGGGCCATCCGGAACATGATGAATTCCGCTGGCTCGCGTTCGACGAGGCCCGCGCGCTGCTGGGTCCGCGCGTGCGCACCGTGCTCGAATGGGGCCATGCGCTGTCCGCCACCCCGTCATTGTCTCGATGAAACAACAATTACTGGTTCTCAACTCTCACCAATTGTCGCTTTTCTTTACAGAACAACTCGTTTCAAATAGGATCAAAGTCATAAGTCACTGAATTTTCATAGCATTTTGATACGCGGTATGGAATTTGCTACATTGAAATTCAAGCACGTTCCTACGGGGGTGAACATGGCAACCGCACACAACATCATTTTGCCGGGGTTACTGTCGCTCGCAACGGCCCTGTGCGTCGTGCTGCCGGCGTCCGCCGCCCTCAACCCGTCTGACAGTTTCCCTGCCGTGATTGACGACACCATCCAGCCGCCAACCGCGGCCGTTGCGCCGGCGCAGTCCATCAACTGGCTGGAACAACCGATGCACAGCCCCGGCGCGGCCGACACCGGCGTGGTTGCCGGCATCGCCACGCCAACGTCGCTGGTTGCCGGCCACACCAGCCACATCGCCCGCCAGCGCGAAGACCTGAACCTGACTGCGAATGAATCGGCCATCCAGCGCTACAACCTGGTGGACGAAGAGCCGCTGGTGAGCGAAAACTGGTGGCAAGCCTTGCCCGGTGTCGGGGTCGCGCTGTTCCTGGGCCTGGCGCTGTACATGCGCCGCCCGATCCAGCGCAAGCGCAAGTACCGCAGCACGCCGCACGAACCGTACGGCGAGTACAAGCGCCGCAGCAGCCACCGCTAAGCCACCCTCAGCGCCACATCGATTGTCCTGGTAAGTTACTGTGGCGCCTGCGCCGCCAGCAATTGTTGAATTTTCGCTTCGGTTTCAGCATACGCGCCTTCGCCGAAGTGCGTGTAGACCAGCTTGCCATTCTTGTCGAACAGGTACAGTGCGGGCCAATAGCGGTTGCCATACGCTTCCCACGTCGCATAGCGGTTGTCCTGCGCCACCGGATAGCGGATATCAAAGCGTTTGATCGCGGTGCGCACGTTCTCCGTGCTGCGCTCGTGCGGGAATTCAGGCGTGTGCACCCCGACCACGGCCAAGCCCTGCTGCTGGTACTTCTGGTGCCATGCTTTCACGTAAGGCAGCGTATTGATGCAGTTGATGCAGGTGTAGGTCCAGAAATCGACCAGCACCACCTTGCCTTTCAACTGCCGCATGCTCAACGGCTCGGTATTGAGCCATTTTTCAATGCCGGTGAATTCCGGGGCGTCCGTGCCGAATTTCAGGGCGCCGGCGGAAGCGCCGGCGGCGGCGGTGGCCAGCACACAGGCGGCGGCCAGCCTGGCCAGCGCGGTCACTTGCTTCGTCATGATTACAATCCTTTCAGGGTGGGGAAATAAGCGGCGGCCCAGGCATAGGCCAGCACGTCGTACTGCAGGTAAATCGCCACGGCAGTGGCCACCACCAGCGCGCCAAACACTTGCTGCAGGCGGTGCGCATGGCGTGACAGCAGGCGGATGCGGGCGGTGGCGGCCTGGTCGCCATAGATAATCGCCAGCATCGGGATCCCGGCGCCCGCCGCATAGGCGGCCAGCAAGGCGGCCGACCAGGCCGGGGCCTGCGCCTTGACCACCAGCGCCAGAATGGCCGCCAGCACCGGCCCGGCGCACGGTGTCCACACCGCGCCGAGCGACATGCCGAGCACAAAACCGCCGGCATGGCCGCCCCGGTCTCGCATGGCGGCGCCGCTCCAGGCGGGCAGCATGGCGCGCACCTGGTTCACCAGCCAGTCATACGGCTGTGGCCAGATGCGCAAGGCGCCTGCCAGCGCCAGCGCCGCGATCGCGGTCGTGCGCAGCACATCCTGCGCCACGCCGGCCAGCGACGACACCGCGCCCAGCAGCATGGCGAACGATGCAAAGGCAAGCACGAAGCCCGCGACGATGAACAGCGGACGGCGGCCGGCGCCGCCCTCCTGCGCCACCGCACTGCCCAGCACGATCGGCATGATCGGCAAGATGCAGGGCGATGCCACGGTAAACACGCCGGCCAGCAGCGCCAGCGGCAGTTCCAGCAAGTATTGGTTCGGGTCGGTCATGGTTGCCTCGTGTGTTTTCAACAGGCTCCATTGGACCGCCGCCGCGTATCGGGCTTGTGTCAGCCAAACGCCCCGCTTGCAATGTTTTGTATCGGTACCGCGCCAGATACACTGGGATACAAAACTCCCCCACCCCCGGGGTAAGATGCCTGCATGGAAACCATTGATCACGTATTGATCGTCGACGACGACCGCGATATCCGGGAACTGATTGCCGCCTATCTCGACAAGAACGGCATGCGCACCACCCTGGCCGCCAATGGCCGGCAACTGCGCGCCGCGCTGGACACTGCCGTGCCGGATTTGATCGTGCTGGACTTGATGTTGCCGGGCGAAGACGGCCTGACCCTGTGCCGCGAACTGCGCGCCGGCAAGTTCCGCACCATTCCCGTGCTGATGCTGACCGCGCGCGGCGAAGAAGTGGACCGCATCATCGGCCTGGAAATGGGCGCCGACGATTACATGCCGAAGCCGTTCGCCGTCCGGGAATTGCTGGCCCGCATCCGCGCGGTGCTGCGCCGCACGCGCATGCTGCCACCCAATATCCAGGTCACGGAAAGCGCCGATATCCTCGGCTTCGGCGACTGGCGACTGGACACCACCGCGCGCCATCTGCTCGATGCCGGCGGCACCATGGTGGCATTGAGCGGCGCCGAATACCGCTTGCTGCGCGTCTTCCTTGACCACCCGCAGCGGGTCCTGACCCGCGACCAGTTGCTGAACCTGACGCAAGGCCGCGACGCCGACCAGTTCGACCGCTCGATTGATTTGCTGGTCAGCCGCCTGCGCCAGCGCCTGCGTGACGACGCGCGCGAACCGCGCTACATCAAGACCCTGCGCAGCGAAGGCTATGTGTTTTCATCCGGCGTGACCATCATGAACGAGGCGCCGTGATGCTGCCGCGCAGCCTGTTTGCGCGGCTGGCGCTGATCCTGTGCATCGGCCTGGCGCTGGCGCAGGGCTTGTCGTTCTGGTTCACGATGACGGAACGCAATGAAGCCACGGCCAATGTCATGATGGGCTATATCGAACGCGAAGTCGCCAGTTCCATCGCGCTACTGGACCGCTTGGCGCCCGCCGAGCGCCCGGCATGGCTGCCGCGCCTGGCGCGCCGCAGCTATACATTCCAATTGGACGAGGGGGTACCGGGCGCGGCGCCGGATTCCCTGCTGTCGGCCCGCGTGGCGGCCTCGATGCTGGAAGGGATCGGCGCGCGCTATGACGTCACGGCCAACGCCGTGCCCGGCGAGCCCGAACACATCCAGGTGCATTTGAAACTGATGGATGGCATGCCGCTGACCATTGATTACCAGCCGCCGCCCCGGATCCCGGTGTCGCCCTGGTTTCCCGCCGCTATGCTGGGGCAACTGGCCGTGCTGGGTGCGTGCTGCTGGCTGGCGGTGCGCCTTGTCACCCGCCCACTGCACCAGTTGGCGCAAGCGGCCGATGCGCTGGGCCCGGATTTGCAGCCACAACGCGTGCCGGAAGACGGCCCGTCGGAAGTGGCCCGCGCCGCGCGCGCCTTCAACGCCATGCAAGGCCGCATTGCAGGCTACCTGGCCGAACGCATCCAGATCCTGGCCGCGATTTCGCACGACTTGCAAACCCCGATCACGCGCATGCGCCTGCGGGTCGACTTGATGGACGATGAGCTCCAGCAGGACAAGTTACGCCAGGATTTGCAGTCCATGGAAGCGCTGGTGCGCGAAGGGCTGACGTATGCGCGCACCTTGCACGGCACCGAAGAACAGCCGCGCCGCGCCGACCCGGACGCCCTGCTCGACAGCATGGTGTGCGATTACACCGACGCCGGCCGGCAAGTGACCCTGAGCGGCGCCATCGGCCGCGAGTGCCTGCTGCGGCCCCAGGCTTTAAAACGCGTGCTGGGCAACCTGACCGACAATGCGCTGAAATTCGGCGGCTCGGCCGCCATCACGGCCGCCCTCTTGCCGGATGGCCGCATCGCCATCAGCGTGCGCGACCACGGTCCGGGCATCCCGCCGGACGCGCTGGAAGCCGTGTTCCAGCCCTTCCACCGGCTGGAAGGCTCGCGCAACCGCGACACCGGCGGCACCGGATTGGGACTGGCGATCGCACGGCAACTGACCCTCGCGATGGACGGAGAACTATCCTTGCGCAATGGCGACAGCGGTGGGTTGGAAGCCACGCTGGTGCTTGCGGCGCCCGCCACTGCCCACTCGCCAGACTAGTCCCGGAAAACAAACACCGCGCACGCGGCGCGGTGTTGTCGGTCAAGTCACAAGACCGCGTGTTATTCGATAAAAATCGCGCGGAAGTCGTTCACGTTGGTCAGGGTCGGGCCGCAAACCACGGAATCGTCCAGCGCCTGGAAGAAGCCGTGGCCGTCATTGTTGGCCAGGCTGTCGCGGGCCTTGATGCCCTTGTCCCAGGCGCGGGCCAGGGTATCGGGCGCGATGATGCCGCCTGCGATTTCTTCCAGGCCGTCGACGCCGTCGGTATCGCAGGCGATCGCATGTATCCCCTTGTGGCCGTTCAGCGAGACCGCCAGCGACAGCAGGAATTCCACGTTGCGCCCGCCACGGCCATTGCCGCGCACCGTCACCGTGGTTTCACCGCCGGACAGCAGCACGCACGGCGTGGCAAATGGCTGGCCGCGCAGCGCCACCTGGCGTGCGATCCCCGCATGGACGATGCCGACGTCGCGCGCTTCGCCTTCGATCGAATCGCCCAGGATATGGACCGCGACACCGGCGTCGCGCGCCACGCCGGCGGCGGCTTCCAGTGCGATTTGCGGCGCCGTGATCATGCGGATATCGTTGCCTTCCAGGCGCGGATCTCCCGGTTTGATGGTTTCGCCACGGCCGCTCTCCAGCAGGCGCTGCACGCCTTCCGGCACCGTGATGCCATAGCGGCGCAGGATGGCCAGCGCATCGGCGCAGGTGGTGGCGTCGGCACAGGTCGGGCCGGACGCGATATCGGCGGGATCGTCGCCCGGCACGTCGGAAATCAACAGGGTCACGACCTTGGCCGGCGCGCAGGCGGCCGCCAGGCGGCCGCCCTTGATGGCCGACAGGTGGCGGCGCACGCAATTCATTTCGGAGATGGTGGCGCCGCTCTTGAGCAGCGCGCGGTTGATGTCCTGCTTGGTCGCCAGGTCCAGGCCTTCGCCCGGCAGTGGCAGCAGCGACGAGCCGCCGCCGGAAATCAGGCAAATCACCAGGTCGTCAGCGGTCAGGCCGGACACCAGTTCCAGCATGCGCTTGGCCGCATCGTGGCCCGCCTGGTCCGGCACCGGGTGCGCGGCTTCGACAATTTCAATCCGGTCGCATGGCACGCCGTAGTCGTAACGGGTCACCACCAGGCCGGTCAGCTCGCCCTTCCAGTGCTGCTCGACCACGCGGGCCATTTCGGCCGACGCTTTACCGGCGCCGATCACCAGGGTGCGGCCTTTGGGCGGCGCAGGCAGGTGCGGTGGGAGGCACAGCGACGGCTGCGCGGCGGCAACGGCTGCGTCGAACATGCGGCGCAGCAGCGCGCGTGGATCGGTTGTAGTCATTCTTGTCTCCTGGTTAGCGGGATGGCGATGCCAGATCATCGCATGCTTTCCCCTGCACTGATATGCGCATACGAATAACGCTCATATATGGAGGAAACATATGGCGGCAACAATCTTTCACCAGCGGTGCTCCAGGTTGAAGCGCAAGGCGGCGTGGCCGCGGGTCCGTTCCGACAGTTGCCGCGCGCCGGCGTTGTCACGGTAGACGGCGCCCGACACCGCATCGCGCCGCAGCAGGTTGACGCCGGCAAGGCGCAGCCGGGTCTCCCCGCCCAGCCGCCATGCGGCATACACGTCGAGCTTGCGCGCCGGCGCCGCCAGGAACGCATATGCCGCCGACTCCCTGGTCCAGCCGCCATCTTGCCACGCCAGGTCCGCGCCCATGGTCAGCGCCTCCGTATACCGGTAATCCAAACCGGCGCCGGCGCTGCGCGGTTGCTGGCGCGCCAGCCGGTTGTCCGGCGCCGGCACGGCTGCCACCCGCGACCGGTCGCGGGCCGCGTTGGCCCGCACCGTCCACCGCGGCGACAGCGCCGCCTTCAATTCCAGCGCCATGCCCCAGGATTCCGCCCTGCCCTGATTGGCCGGTATGCGCACCCAACGGCCCTGCTCTTCGAACAGCAGCGGCACATTGACATCGGCGATCCAGCGCTTGTACAGACTGGCCGAGACCGCGCCGTGATTTTCATCCGCCTTGCCGAGATCCTGTTCCAGCGCCGCATCCAGTCCCCAGGCCAGTTCCGGCCGCAAGTCCGGATTGCCCTGGGTATCGGGATTGGTCACGCTGTTGCCATTGTCGATCACATAGCGGCGCGGGATCAGATCCACCATGCCCGGCGTCTTGTACGTGCGCGACAAGCCGGCGCGCAGGCGCCGCGTCGGCGACCATTTAACCAGGCTTTGCAACAGCGGGCTGACGACCGACGAGCGCCGCACGACTTCCGCCCCGCCCAGCGGCATGGCCATGGTGCGCAAGACCTCGCCGCGCAGCCCGGCCGACAACGACCATACGTCTGAAATCGTCCACTCATCCTGGATGAACAGCGCGGCGCGGCCGATGCGGCCCCGGTAGCGGTCATCCGCACCGGTGCCGGCCGCGAAATCGCGCTCCACCCGCGACTGGGTGCGCACCACGGCTTCGCCATCCCAGCCCACCGTCACGCTGTGCCCGGGCGCCGCCGCGATCTCCACCTTGGCGCTGGCGGCCAGCGTGCTTTCGCGGATATCGGAGCGCACCTGGCGCACCAGTTGTCCGCGCGCCCCCGGCTCAGCGGGCGCCGTTGTATAGAAATCAAAATCGCTGCGGCGCGGATAGTGCTGCAGGGCGATGCGGGCCTGCCCTTTGACGTCGTCCGCCAATTGCCGCTGCCACGTGACTTCGCTGCGCAGCATGACGCCCCGGATATCGAGCCGGCTGCCACTGTTGGGATGCGCGGTGGATGGCCCCAGTAACGTGGTTTCATCGGCGCGGTAGCCGAAGGTGCGCTCGGCCAGGTTGACGAAACCCTGCCACGCCAGCGTGCCGCCGGGCCGCTTCCAGGTCACGCGCGGCGACAAGGTGGTCGAGCGCGACCGGTTGTCCGCCGCCGTCAGTTCTTGCCGCAGCAAGCGCGGGATACCGGCGCTGTCCACGGCGCTTGCCGTGTCGGCGCCGGATTCCTGCTGCACCGTACGGGTCTGCGCACCGTTCAGCGACCAGTCCATGTCGCCGCTGGCGCCGCTCCACTGCCAGCTGCCGGACGGCGCCGCGACGCCACCGGCCCGGTCCGCACCGAGCCGCACCTCATTGCGCGTCCGAGCCCCCGCATCGGCCGCCTTGCGCCGCAAGATGATGTTGACGGTGCCGGCGATGCCTTGCGCGGACAGCTCGGCTTGCGCGGTGCGGATGATGTCCACCCGTTCGATCATGGCGGGTGTCAGCGCATCGATGGAAAAGCCGGGCGGCAACGGTGCGCCGTTCAGCAAGACACTGGTGTAGCCCCGCCCCAGACCGCGCATGCTGATTTCACTCCCCCTGCCGCCGCTGTCGGTGACGGTCAGGCCGGGCACACGGCGCAAGGCGTCGGCCAGCGACCGGTCGCCGTGGCGCAGCAATTCATCGCGGCTGACGATACTGGCGCCGGCCGTGTCGTCGCGCCGCCGCGCCGCATGGGCGCCAGTGACTTCGACGCGTTGGACGTGTTGCGCATCTTGCGTCTCTTGCGTCCCGGGCGCATGTTGTCCGGTAGCGGGAAAGGTATAGGCGAGCAGGATCACCGCCGCCATTGCACGGAGTTGCATAAAGTTCCTTTAAACGGTACGGCACAGGCGTGCAGCGGCCTGCCGGCTTGGCATGGCTTGCACCACTGGCTGGGAAAGCTTGGGGAGCGCGCCCGGCACACGCCGGGCGCGTCGGGGGAATTACCCGGCGCGC
>NZ_JBXAQJ010000014.1:84211-184807 GCF_058807115.1 Pseudoduganella sp. GW821-FHT12E03
TACCCCCCCCCCCCCCCCCCCCCCCCCCCCCCCCGACGGGGGAATTACCGGGCGCGCAGCGCGGCAATCAGCCGCTGCGGGTCGATGCGCTCGCCATCCCGCACGACTTCAAAGTGCAGGTGCGGCCCGGTGGTCTTGCCGGTATTGCCGGTCTTGCCGATGGCCTGGCCGGCCGTCACGGCGTCGCCGGCACTGACGGTGCGCTGGTCGAGGTGGGCATACATGGAACGCAGGCCGCCGCCATGGTCGATCACAATCACCTTGCCGAATTTCTCCTGGCCCTGGTACAGGTCGGTCGACTCCGCAACAATGCCATCGGCCGGGGCCAGCAGCGCGGTGCCGCGCCGCGCGTTCAAGTCCACGCCGTGGTGGAACGGGTTCGCTTGCGTGGTCGGCCGCACCGGGCGCGGGCCATAGGCGCTGTTGACTTTGACGCGGGCCAGCGGCGCTTGCCACACCGGCAGCATGGCGTCGCCACGCGCGGTGTGCGGCGAGGATTGCGCGCCGGCGTCCGCCGTCCCCGTCACCGACAGCACCGGCGCCCGCCACGCAAACGCTGGCTGCAGCAGCATCGCGGCGCCGATCACGGCAACACAGCAGGCGCCCAGCGCGGTTTTACCGGTGGCGGCCAACCGGGTCGACCCACCGAGATCCGGCAAGCGCAACTGGCCGAGCCGTTCATGCACCGCCGCGGCGGCGCCGGTTCCCGCACCGGCAAAGGGCGCCGCCAGGCCGATGGCGCCGGTGTGGCGCGCCGTCAATTGCACCTTCAGCTGAGCCACCAGGGCCGCCGCATAGTCGCGCCGCGCGGCCACCGGACGGTGCGCCAGCACATGGCGGTCGCAGCCCAGCTCCTGCGCATGGGACAAGCGGCCCGCCAGCGCCTTCAGCGCAGGATTGAACCAGAACACCGTCTGCAGCAGCAGGCTCGCATGCAGCCACCAGTGGTCACGCCGCTGCCAATGCGCCAGTTCGTGGGCAATCATCAATCGCTGCTGCGCCGGATCAAACGTGCGCAGGTGGCGCGGCAACAGCAAAACCGGACGCAGCAAGCCGGCCAGCATTGGCGACACCGGCGCGCAGGATTCCAGCACGGCGGGCGTGCCGCACGGCGCACCATCAAACCCGGCGTGGCCGGCCAGCGCCCGGGCATCGAGCGGCGTGGCGCACGCCAGCAAGCCCCGCAGCGCGCGGCGGGCGCGCACCAGCCTCACCACGCCCACCCCCAGGCCGGCGCCGTAGCACAGCAGCCAGCCGCCGGACAGCACCAGCAGCCAGCGCGGCGCCGGCGTGGCCGCCAGCACCAATCCGCCATCGTCGCCGCCATTGCCGCCCTCGCCGCCTTCTTCCCCATCGAGCGCCAAGGAAGGCAACGCGCCCGCGGCGGGACGGGCAATTTCAATCGACGGCAACACCCGCCAGCCGGCGCTGGCCGGTGACAACGCCAGCATGAAAGCCCCGGCGGCGGCGGCCATGGCCAGCAGCCACACCAGGCGCTGCGACGCCACACCGGGCCAGCGGCGCCGCAGCAGCGCCAGCACCGCCAGCAGTACGGCGGCCGCCACCACACACGTCACACTGGCTTGCAGGAACGCCAGCGTAAAAGACATCAGCGCCCCCATGGTTACACCTTGCCCGCAGGCCAGTCCTGCAGCAATTGTTCGAGTTCCGCCAATTCATGCTGGTCGACCAGTTTGCTGCCAGTAAACATATTGACCGGCAGCGGGGCATCCATTTCCATGACCCGCTTGCCAAAATCGTGGGCAAACGCGGCCAGGGTTTCCACCTTGTCCAGCGCCGCCGTATACACTTGCACGCCGTGGGCGGTGTGCTGCTCCACCATGCCTTTTTCCAGCATGCGCTCGAGCGTCTTGCGGGTCGAGGAAGACGACCAGCCCAGTTCCTGTTCCACCGCGCCATGGATTTCACGCGCGCTCAACGGCTGCTGCTTCCACAGGCACTTCAATAAACTCAATTCAGTGACGGACGGGGTCATACAAACTCCTTTAAGCGACTAACGACGCCATCATACGACACATGTCGCATACCTTGCAATATCAATATGCGACACATGTCGCACACCGGGAAACGATGCCCGCTCGGTCAATCCGTTAGCTGCCGCACCGAACCGCGCCGGCGCAGCCCCCACACTGTGAGCCTGCATCATCCAACCACCAAGGAGTCACCATGCGTACCCATACCGGCAAGAGCAAAGCGATCCCGAAATCGATTGCAACGGAATCCCAGCCCAACGACGCCATCGCGCTGTTGATGGAAGACCATGAACACGTCAAGGACCTGTTTGAACAGTTCGACGGATTGGGCGACCGCGCCATGGTCAGCAAAAAGAAGCTGGTCGATGAAATCTGTAATGAACTGACCAAGCACACCATGATCGAAGAAGAGCTGTTTTATCCCGCCGTGCGCACGCTGGGCAAGGAATTCGAAGACACCATCGATGAGGCCATCGTCGAACACGCATCGGCCAAACAATTGATTGCCCAGTTGCTGACGATGGATGCGGGCGACGATTTGTATGACGCCAAGGTCACCGTGCTGTCCGAACAGATCGAGCACCACGTGGAAGAAGAGGAAACGGACATGTTCCCGAAAGTGCGCAAATCGCGCCTCG
Organism: Pseudoduganella sp. GW821-FHT12E03; assembly: GCF_058807115.1. Taxonomy (NCBI): domain Bacteria; kingdom Pseudomonadati; phylum Pseudomonadota; class Betaproteobacteria; order Burkholderiales; family Oxalobacteraceae; genus Pseudoduganella; species Pseudoduganella sp. GW821-FHT12E03. Next base: position 86,844 of record NZ_JBXAQJ010000014.1, read on the forward strand.
ACCTGGTCGCCCTGGGCATCCAGATGGCGGAGCGCAAACAACAGATTCCCGACCCGGCCCGCTGAACCCTGCATTCCTGACAACGAAGCCCACCACTGGTGGGCTTTTTTCTTTTATGATCACGGCGCCGGATGCATACAAATGCGCCGAATAACAACGACAAGGAAGAACTGAAGATGCAGGACGGGAATCACGAATTGAAACGGGGCTTGAAAGCCCGGCATATCCAGCTGATTGCCCTCGGCGGCGCGATCGGGACCGGGCTGTTCCTCGGCATTGCACAAACCATCAAGATGGCCGGCCCGTCCGTGCTGCTGGGCTATGCGGTGGCCGGGGCGATAGCCTTCCTCATCATGCGCCAGCTGGGTGAAATGGTGGTCGATGAACCGGTGGCCGGTTCGTTCTCGTATTTTGCCGATAAGTATTGCGGCAACCTGGCCGGTTTCATGTCGGGCTGGAATTACTGGGTTCTGTACATCCTGGTATCGATGGCGGAACTGACGGCGGTCGGCATCTATGTCCAGTACTGGTGGCCCGAGGTGCCAACCTGGGCCTCGGCGCTAGGGTTCTTCGTCATCATCAACGCCATCAGCCTGTTGAACGTGAAAGCGTTCGGCGAAATGGAATTCTGGTTTGCCATCATCAAGGTGGTGGCGATTGTCGGCATGATCGGTTACGGCGGCTACCTGCTGGCGTCCGGCACGGCCGGCCCTGAAGCCACCGTGGCCAACCTGTGGCAGCATGGCGGCTTTTTCCCGAACGGCGTCTCGGGCCTGGTGATGGCGATGGCAGTCATCATGTTTTCCTTTGGCGGGCTGGAACTGGTCGGCATTACCGCGGCCGAAGCGGACAATCCTTCCGTGACGATCCCGAAAGCCACCAACCAGGCGATTTACCGCATCCTGATTTTCTATGTCGGCGCGCTGGGCGTGCTGCTGTCGCTGTACCCATGGCAAAAAGTCGTCACCGGCGGCAGCCCGTTCGTGCTGATTTTCCACGCGCTCAACGCGGAATTCGTCGCCCATATCCTGAACGTGGTGGTATTGACCGCGGCGCTGTCGGTGTATAACAGCGGCGTCTACTGCAACAGCCGCATGCTGTTCGGCCTGGCGCAGCAAGGCAATGCGCCACGCGCGCTGCTGAAGGTCAACCAGCGCGGCGTGCCGCTGGCCGCGCTGGGCGTCTCGGCCGCATCGACCGGGATTGCCGTGCTGGTCAACTACTTCCTGCCGGGTGAAGCCTTTGGCTTGCTGATGGGGCTGGTGGTATCGGCGCTGATCATCAACTGGGGCATGATCAGCTGGATCCACCTGCGCTTCCGCCAGCAAAAAGCCGCCACCGGCAAGATGACGGCCTTCCGCAGCCTGGGCTATCCGCTGACCAATTACATTTGCCTGGCCTTCCTGGCCGCGATCCTGGTGGTGATGTACCTGACGCCGGACTTGCGCCTCTCCGTGTACCTGATTCCCGCCTGGCTGGCGGTGCTCGGCATCGGCTACAAGCTGCGTCCGGCCAAGGGCTGACCGGTCCGTTATATATCGCAATATATAACGTTGTCGGCGCGCACCGAAAGGTGAAAAAGCGCCGGCGGCGACGCGGCTTGCATATGAGCAGCAAAGCGCAGGTGCTACAGTGGTGTGACGCCGGACAACTTTCATTCCCATGAAAACACCCCTGCACCGCGCTGTCCCCGTTGGCCTGGCCCTGGCCCTGTGCGCCGCCGGCTGCCACGCCCAACTCAGCATCCAAGGCGGCATCGCCGCCGCGGTGCGCAGTTCCACCCACACCGATCCGGCCGGACGCGGCAAGGTGGAAATGACGCCAACCAATATGTCCCCGCTGTTCATCAGCTTCCGCTCGCAGGAAGCACTGGCCGATGGCGTGCAGGTGCGCGCGCGGCTCGATGCGGGCTTCCTGACCGACACCGGCGCCATGCGCCATGGCACCCTGTTCGGGCGCGAAGCGTCGGTGGGGCTCGATGGCCGCTGGGGCAAGCTCGATGCGGGACGGCTGCAAATCATCGGCGGTGCGGTGGAAACCCTGGTGCGGGTCGATCCCGCCAAAGGCGCGGGCCAGCTGGAAACCGTGTGGCCCGGCATCTGGACCGGGGCGCGCTTCGACAACGCGGTGCGCTACCGGTATGAAGCCGGACCGTGGTTTGCCGGGGCCATGGTGTCGATGGGGGAACGGGCCGGCAACCGGGGCGACCTGACCGCCGTGGTGGCGGGCTACATGGATGCGCCCCGCGTGGCCATGGCCGCCTGCCAGGTGGCGCACGACGGCAACGGCTTGCGCGCCAGCGTGTGCACGGCCGGGATCGCGTGGCCCGTGCCCGGCTGGGGGCCGGACGGCACGCTGCTCCATGCGGCGGTCCTGGCCGCCCGCCGCGACAAGGGCTTCACGGTCGGTGCGGCCGGCCAGGCGCTCGGCAACATGGATTTCAGCTACGTCGGCATCCCCGCGCCGGCCGACCACCAGGTGCGTTTCGCACTGCTGGGATTGACCCTGCCGCTGCCGGCGCTGTCGCCGCTGTGGCGCCTGCGCAGCGCCGTGTTTTATGCGCACAGCCCCGATACCACCCTGTTTTCCGCGCGCGAAGGCGGCATCCAGCGCGCGGCCTACGTGGTACTGTCCTATGACCTGTCGCGCCGCACCGCCCTGCTGCTCAGCATGGACTGGAACCACTGGAGCGGCGGCTGGCGCGGTTATTGGGGTTCCAGCGCCGCGTCGCAGGCCGCCTATGCGCCCGACGGCGCCGACACCCGCCGCACGGCGGCGATCGGCTTGCAGCATAGTTTTTAGGCGCGCCGGCCGCCATGACGCCTGCCGCCCCCCAATTCCCTGGAACGCCAGCGCCGCCATTGGCGTTCCCTCTGCCATTGGCAAGCCTGGCGCTGGCCGTGCTGCTGGGGGCCGCCGCCCCGGTGCGCGCAGCGGAACCCTGCGCCCCGATCCGGGTCGCCTACACCGACCGCCACGCGCCGCCGTTTTATTTCGGCGCGGGCGACACCGTGCCCGACAAGCCGGGCGCCGGGGTGGAACTGATCCGGAAAATGATTGCCAGCGCCGGCTGCACGGTGACGTTCGTGCGGGTGCCGGTGGCGCGCATCCGCGTGGCGCTGGCCGAAGGCAGCGTCGATATGGCGCCGCTGAACGCCACGCCCAGCGACGTGACGATCACCGCGATGCCGCTCGGCCAGGACGGCAAGCCCGATCCGCGCCGCTCGATCGAAGCCACCACCTACCTGTTCGTGCGTGGCGCGGACAGCATCCCCGCCGACGTCGACACGGTAGCGCATTTCAAGGGCAAGCGCCTGGGCATCATCCAGGGCATCGCCTATGCCGCGCAATTGCGCGCCGAGGGATACCTGGTGGACGCCGGCGCGACGGACCTGGACCGCAACATTGAAAAGCTGCTGATGGGCCGGGTCGACGCTTATGCGGCGACCGTCACCACGCCGACCGACCTCGATGCGGTGCTGCGCATACGCTATGGCGACAAGGTGCGGCGGCTGGAGCGCCCGATCCGCAGTTCCCGTACCTTCCTGGCCGCCAGCAGGCAATACTACGCGGCGCACACGGCGCGGGTGGAGGCCATGTGGCAATGGGTCGGCGCCCATGGGCGCGGCCAGTTGACCGCGCTGATCCGGGAGTACGAACGGATGCAATAACCCGCTGGCATGGCCGGCGCCCGTTACCGCCGGGTGCGCGGACCCGCAGCGCGGATCGAAGGTGCGGCTCGGTGGCGCGGCTCAGTGGCGCGTGTTTAAGGCATGGGCAGGCGGCGCAGGCTTACTTAGCCGACGCCTTCCCGCTGGCCGACGCCTTCTCGCTGGCGGACACCTTTTCCGCCGCGGCCAGCCGCGCGATCTTGTCCGCCTTGAGCCGCTCGTCCGTCATTTGCTTGGCTTTGCCGTAATGGCTGCCCGAGGTCACCGTGCACGCGGTTTTGCTGCACGACAGCCGCGTCAGCAATTCGCCATCGATCCAGTACGCTTCGCCAAACTGCCCTTTGCCCGGTGTGACTTCGGAAAACGGCTTGGCGTTGAACTCGGCGCGCAACTGGTCGTACGTCACCCCCTGCGCGTAATTGGCGGTGATTTCACCGACCCGCACCGCCGGCGCATAAAACTTCACCGCCAGGGTCTCCGGCGCGACCGTGTTCAGCACGATAAACGCCTTGCCGTTCGAACTCCAGTTGCACACCAGCGCATCGACTTCGCTGCGCGGCTCGTAGGGCAAGGTCTGCTTGCGCGCCTCGGCGCACTTCATGTTGGTAATGCTGATGATCTTGTATTTGTTGTCGCCGACCCGCATGCCCTGGATCACATGGGGACTGTTGGCGGCAAAAACGGCGGGCGCGGCCAGCAAGGCGGCCAGCATCAGGACAGCGGATTTGGTCGGCATCGTAGTGAATGAAAACTGTGGCGGGACCGGTTCAATATATCGGCAACCACGGTCCGGGTCAAAGTCCAGACCGATTATTGTCATTTCCGCGCCCGGCCTGCTGTGCCGATTTGGTGGCGCACACTGTGCAAATCCATCAAGACCCGGCGATGAAATCTGCATAAGCTTTCCGGTTCCACAACAAGAACCAGGAGACTTACATGACATTCGCGCACCACGGCCGCCGCGCGGCGGCCGGCCTCACTTTGTTACTGGCCAGCCTGTTCGCCCACGCCGGCATGCCCTACCAGGACCATGTTTTTGAATACAAGCAGCCCAATGGCGAAAAGCTGCGCGTTCACCTTGACGGTAATGATTACTACGCGGAGCAACGCACCGACGACGGTTCGCTGGTGGTGTTCGACGCGAAAAAGAAAGGCTTGTGCTACGCCGAACTCAACGCGGCGGGCGACGACCTGGTCTCGACCGGCGTGCTGGCCACCAATGCCAAGCTGCGCAGCTTCGCCACCGCGAACAAACAGCAGCAAGGCCTGGGCGCCGAAGCGCGGGCGCGCAAGGCCAAGGAAAAGTACCAGCAAATGCATGGCAAGGCGCCGGAATCGGCCAGCACGACCACCGCGAAATTGGCCGCCGCCCCCGCGCTGGCCGCCGTCTCGGGCCCGGTCAAAGGCTTGACCGTGATTATCGATTTCCCGGACCTGGCCGGCACCATCACGCAGGCGCAAGTCAATTCCTTCCTGAACGACGTGCCCTACACCGGCTTCGGCAATGCGCAATCGGTGCGCGGCTATTTCCAGACCGTGTCCGGCAACAAGCTCGACTACACCAATACCGTCACGCGCTACTACCGCGCGAAATACAACAAATCGTATTACGCCGACAGCAGCCTCAGTTCCTCGGTGCGCTCGCAGGAATTGATTTCCGAAGCGCTGAACTGGTTGAAAACCACCCAGGGCTTCGACTTTTCCACCCTGTCGGTCGACGCCAATAAACGTATCCGCGGCCTGAATTTCTTCTACGCGGGCGAATCGGACAGCGCCTGGTCGAAAGGCTTGTGGCCCCATATGGGCTGGCTGAGCAACCAGTTCTGTTCGAATAACGTGTGCACCGGCAGCTACCAGATCACCAACATGGGCAACAGCATGTCGATCGGCACCTTCTCGCACGAAACCGGCCACCTGGTGATGGGCTGGCCCGACCTGTACGATTACGATGGCACGTCGGAAGGCTCGGTGGCCAGCTATTGCCTGATGGGCTATGGCGGCATCGGCGCGCAAAGCAAATTCCGCCCGACCCCGCCGGTCGGCTTCTTCCGCTACCTGGTGGGCTGGGATACCGTGACGGAACTGAATCCCGCCATCAACGCCACCGCACCCAAGGGGCGCCTGAGCCACACGTCCGGTTCCCATGCGCTGTACCGCTGGTCCAATCCGGCCAACCAGCAGGAAGCGTTCTACCTGGAAGCGATCCACCAGAGCGGCCAAAACCTGTACCAGCCCGGCCAGGGCCTGGCGGTGTGGCACGTGGACCCGGCCGGCAACAATTCCGACGAATGGCACCCGTACGTGCAGATGGAACATGCGGACGGACGGCGCGATCCGGAATACAAGGTCAACCGCAGCGACGCCACCGACCTGTATAACGGCACCACCACGCGCGCCTTCACCGACACCCTGCCGAACGCGTCCACCAACCGTGGCACCAATTCGAAATGGTGGAATGGCTATGCCTCGGGCCTGTCGGTCACCAACATCAGCACGCCCGCGCAAACCATTTCGTTTGACGTCGGCCCGACCGGCGATGTCTACACCGGCTACCTGGCCAGCGGCGCGTCGGTGATCCAGCCGTCACCGTACTTCCTGTATGCGGGCGGCACCCTGCGCCTCAACCTGACCGGCCCGACGAACGCGGACTTCGAACTGAAGCTGGAAAAGTGGGATGGCAGCGCGTGGGTCAAAGTCGCGGAATCCACCACCCCGACGTCCACCGAGGCGATCACGTACGCGGCGGCCAACGCGTATTACCGGATCACCGTGTATTCCTACAGCGGCGCGGGCAATTACACGCTGACCGTGCAAAAGTAAGCGGGGCCGCTCAGTTGGCGGCGGCGTAGCCTGCCGCCGCCTTCGACGATTGCCGCAACTGTTTGACTGACACCTTCTCACATTGCCGCTGCCGCGCGTACGGGCGCCGCCAGCGGCGATTTTTTCAAGCCCAGGTATTGCAGCCACGCCAGCCCCAGCGTCCCCAGCGCTTGCAGCACCACATAGGCGGCGCCCAGTCCGCTCGGCTCCACCAGCCCCAGCACGACGATATCGATGCTGGCCAGCGCCCACAGCACATTGCCCACCACCACCAACAGCACCAGTGGCCGCCACAAGGTGCGGCTGGCCGCCAGTCCCAGCAGCATCAGCACATAACCGGTCATGAACAGCCCCGTGCCCTGCAACAGCGGTTCCGGCAAGTTCAGCAACCCGGTGACGCCTTGCGGGCGCGCCAGGTGCAGCACGGCCAGCATGCCGGTGGCGGCGGCATCGGCCAGGAAAGCGTTTTTCAGGAAACGGGACGATTGGATGGCGTTCATGGTGTGGCTCCTTGGCGGTTGATGGTGCGTTGATGGTGCGTTGAAGTGACGCCAGTGTCGCCCGTCCGCGCAGGCTGGCCAATTACGTCGCAGGTAATCGCGCGGTCATTGGCGGGCCCGCTTTCAGGTAGAGATATTAATTTCGCATATATGTCATATGGCAAATGGAAATTTGCATTGGGGCGAAAATTGCCGCATCATTGCACTTGTCTCCTCCAGCTCTTCAAAAGAATTGGATTTTGCCCGCCTCCCGGCGGGCATTTTTTTTGCCTGACGCCATCCTGAACGCCTGAATAACAACACTTGCATTTCGCTAACTCGCGCATGCGATAATGGTTCCGCTATTCCAGAGTCAACATCCCCATCAGCGACAGAGCGAGGAACCGTGCCGGAAATTGAACGCAAACTGGCGGCCATCATGGTGGCCGACATCGTCGGCTACAGCGCCATGATGGAGCGCGATGAATCGCGCACGTTCGCGCGGGTGCGCGCCTTGCGGGAAAATTTGTTCAATCCCTTTGTCAGCCAATATGGCGGGCGCATCATCAAGACCACCGGCGACGGCTTCCTGGCCGAATTCCCGACCGGCAGCGCCGCCTTGAATTGCGCGGTCGACATGCAGCGGCAAAACCATGCCGCGCAAGCCAGCTCCGATGAAAAAGACAAGATGCTGATGCGCATCGGTATCAACCTGGGCGACATCATCATCGATGGCGACGACGTGTCCGGCGACGGTGTCAATGTCGCGGCGCGGCTGGAACCGTTTGCGCCGCAAGACGGCATTTGCGTGTCCGGCGCCGTGCGCGACCAGGTCCGCAATGACCTCGACGTGCTGTTTGAAGACCTGGGCGACTTGACCATCAAGAACATCACGCGCCCGATCCGCGCCTACCGCATCAACCTGGCCAATGCCCCGGCCACCCGCAAGGGGCCGGTCAAACCACGCTCCGGCAAACCGCTGCTGGCCGCCGGGGCCGTGATCGCGGTACTGGCGGGAGCAAGCGCCTGGTGGCTGAGCGGGCCGCTGACGCCGGCAACCGTACCGGCAGCGGCGGTGTCGGCCGCGCCGCTGTCGATTATCGTGCTACCGTTTGCCAACCAGACCGGCGACGCGCAAAAAGCCTATGTCGCCGACGCGCTGACCAGCAGCATCACGGCCGACCTGGCGCGCATCCGCGACGCCTATGTCAGCTCCCCCGCCACCGCGCAAAGCTACCGCGACAAGAATTTAAGCGCGCAGCAGATCGGCAAGGATGCCGGGGTGCGCTTTATCTTGCAAGGCAATGTGCTGTCGAGCGGCGACAAGGTGCGCATCAGCGTCACCCTGACCGATGCGCAAAGCGGCGCCACCCTGTGGGCGTACACGCTCGATGGCGACTTGACGAATTTGTTTGCGCTGCAAGACCAGGTGACGAACCAGATCGGCAACAGCATCGGCCGGCAAATGGTCATCGTGGCGGCCAGCGAAGCGGAAAAACGCGGCAGCAGCCCGAAAGCCGCGGACTTGCTGCTACGCGCGGCGGCGCTGCGCCTGAAGTCGCAGACCCTGCCGGTGCTGCGGCAAAGCGAAGCGCTGAACCGGCAGGCGCTGGCGCTGGAGCCGGACAATGTCTACGCGCTGACCGACCTGGCGGTTTCCCTGTTCCGGCAAGCCTATAACTTCGGCAACCAGACCCCGGACGACGTGCGGGAAAAACAGTGGGCCGAGGTGCGCGACATTTGCGCCCGGGTCCGGAGCCTGGACCCGAACAATGCCGATATCTTGTATGCGCAGGGCTTTTATGCGTCGAAACACGACGACTTCCCCGGCTGGCGCAGCGCGGCCGACGCCTATCTCGCGGCGCGGCCGAAAAGCCTGCTGCCGTATATCGGCCTGGCCAACATGCATATTGCGCTGGGCGAACCTAAAGAAGCGATCGCCCGTTTGCACCAAGCCCTCACCCTGGATCCGAAACATCCGCCGGAAACCATTTTCACGAATCTGGCCCGGGCCCACATGGAACTGGGGGACAACGATGCCGCGCGCGACTGGTGCCTGAAAGGCACGCAAGCCCATCCCGCCTACCCGAATTGCTACGCGATCCTGGCCATGGTGTATGCGGACAAGAGCGACACGCCGCGCCAGCAAGCCGCGCTGGCGGAGCTAAAACGGGTCGCGCCGCAATACCGCATCCCGGAATTTTCCAAGCCGCAACCATCGAGCCCGGCGGTCTATAAAAAGTATTACGAAGAAAAATACCTGCCGCTGTGGCGCAAGGCGGGGCTGGCGGAATAAGCCGCCCCGGGCTCAGGCTTCCAGCCAGCGCTCGAACAGCGCCGTGTCGGCCCCGGCCGGCACGTACCACTTCTTGCGTTTCGGATCCCAGCGCGCGCCAAGCTGCTTGGCTTCGTCTTTTTCCGCGTACGGCACTTTCAGGGTGGTGACGGCTTTCGCCGACGGCTTGGACGGTGCGCGCGTTGCGGCGGCCGACGCCGCGGGGACCACGATCACCGGCGCCGCGCAGTCCACCGTGGAACCGTCGGCCCGCACTTCCACCCAGCGCTCCGCGCCCTCTCCCGCCAGGCGGCACTTAAAGGGGGGATCAAAGGGCAAGTCAAAAGGGACATCAATCGGTGGCGTGGCGGTCATGGGCGGCTGTCTCGTAATGAAGGCAGCGCATTATCGGCCACGCGGCGGGCGCCCGCAAGGGAGGGCGCCCCGCCTGGCGGCGGGTTTTACGATGCGGCGGCGGCAAATTGTTCCGGTTTGCCGCGCGCGGCAAAATAGCAGGCCCCGGCGCCCAGTTCCAGCCCTTCCCGGTCCAGCACCACGATCTTGCCCCGGCGGCATTCGATCATGCCATCCTGTTGCAGCTTGCCACAGGCCGCCGTGATGCTTTCGCGGCGCACGCCCAGCAAGTTGGCAATCGACTCTTGCGTGACGGCCAGTTCAGCCGACAGCGAACGGTCGAGGCGGTCCAGCAGCCAGCGGCACAGCTTCTGGTCGATGCTGCTGTGACGGCTACTGACCACGCTTTGCGCCAGTTGCGCAAACATGATGCTGGTATGCCGCATCAATTGTTGCGCCAGGGTGCCGCCATCGCGGAACGCGGCCCGCAGCACGTCGGTGTGCAGGCGGTAGGCATAGCCGGCGCATTGCACGATCGCGGTATGGGTGGCGCGCTCGTCCGGATACATGGCCGCGCCGGCAATCCCTTCACGGCCGACCATGGCGATTTCCGTGGTGGCGCCGTCCTCATTAATGTATTGCAGCGAAATAATCGCGTTGGTCGGCAGGTAAGCGTAGTCCAGGCGGTCGCCAAAGCCAAACAATTCCTTACCGGCAGGCAACTGCACCAGTTCCAGGTGCGGGAACAGGCTTTCCAGTTCGGCGCGCTCCAATGCACGCAGCAATTCGTTTTGCTGGGCGCCCGTCAGGCTGACTGGCAGTGCGGCGCGGGCGGGAGCGGCGATGGATTGTGTGTTGAACATGTGAGCACCTCGTTATTCTGATTTGGGGGCGGACGTTGTCGCTATTGCATGCTTACACTGTATTGCTGTTTGCTACTCGGCTGTATCGGAATACGTGTTCCCCTGATGTAGTACAAAAGCATCATGCGGTGTCATCTTTGTCCTACGTGAGGTAACGAACATTCAGCCCGCACACAAGCCGGGATAATAGGAATCTCCAGGGGCAGCCACCCTCAACTCACAATGAATTAAAAATGGACAACTTTGCACAAGCCCTGTATGCCCTGAAACGCCAAAAGATGGCAGTGGAACGCACGCTGGGCGCCCGATCAACGGAAGAATGCATGGTCGCTTCGCGCTGGGTCAGCGCCTGGCAAAAGCTGGTGCAGGCGCGGCTGGACCGCCAGGCGCCCGCCGTCGGCGCCTATGCCGGCAGCCGCTATGTTCATCCGCGCACGGGCAAGTTGTTGCATTGATTGCATCTTGGATGGGCACTTTGAAACACCCTATTAAAAAACCTGCTTCGGCAGGTTTTTTTCATCGGCAAAAGTTAAGGATTTGATACAGTTTTTGAGCTTCCGCAGTGCAGCCTGTGCTAGTATCCGGCAGCGCCAAACGACACAGGCGTATGAGGTGCATTCCGGTTCCTTATCCAGGGCCAGCCGGAACAAGACAGAAACTCAATAAAGAGACCGATTGGAGAAGAAGTGAGTATTTTTAGAACCAAGAACCTGGACCAGATGCTGGCCGATGGCCGCAAGCCTGGCGGCCTGAAGAAAGTACTGGGCCCGTTCGACCTGATCATGATGGGTATTGGCGCCATTGTTGGTACCGGTATTTTCGTGTTGACCGGCACCGGCGCGCTGAAAGCCGGTCCGGCACTGCCGCTGGCGTTCGTGGTGGCGGCCCTGGCTTGCGGTTTCGCCGCCCTGTGCTATGCGGAGTTCGCCTCGACCGTGCCGGTGGCCGGCTCGATTTATACCTACAGTTACGCCACCATGGGCGAACTGGTGGCCTGGATGATCGGCTGGGACTTGCTGCTCGAATACGGCTTGGCCACGTCCGCCGTGGCGGTCGGCTGGTCCGGCTACTTCCAGCATTTGATTGGCGGCATTGGTTTGCACATCCCGGTGGAATTATCCGCCGCGCCCGGCGCTCTGCCCGGCGTGAAAACCTACTTCAATCTGCCGGCCATGCTGATCATGCTGATCATTACCGCCATGCTGAGCTGGGGCGTGCGTGAATCGACCCGCGTCAATGGCATCATGGTGGTGATCAAGATTGCCGTGGTGCTGCTGTTCATCGCCACCGGCGCCGGCCACGTTCAAACCGCCAACTGGGAACCGTTCATGCCATTCGGCGTCAGCGGCATCATGGGCGCTGCGGCCATCGTGTTCTTTGCCTTCATCGGCTTCGACGCGGTGACGTCGGCGGCCGAGGAAGTCAAGAACCCCGCGCGTGACCTGCCGATCGGCATTATCGGTTCGCTGGCGATCTGCACCGTCCTGTATGTGATCGTGTCGGCCATCATGACCGGCATCGTGCCGTTCCGCGAATTCGCTTCCGCGCTGGACAAGCCGGTCGCGCTGGCGCTGTCCAAGACCGGACAAAACTGGTTCGCCGGCTTCGTGTCGCTGGGCGCCATCATGGGCATGACCACGGTGATCCTGGTGATGGCCTACGGCCAGACCCGCATCATCTTCGCCATGTCGCGCGACGGCCTGCTGCCGCAGCGCCTGTCGAAAATCCACCCGCGCTTCGGCACCCCGTTCCTGTGCACCTGGATCGTTGGCATCGTGTTCGGCCTGATTGGTTCCGTGGTGCCGCTGGACGTGCTGGCCGAGCTGATCAACATCGGCACTCTGGCGGCCTTCTGCCTGGTGTCGATCGCCGTGATGGTGCTGCGCAAGAAGCGCCCCGACCTGCACCGCGCATTCCGCTGCCCTGGCGTGCCGGTGGTGCCAATGCTGGCGATCGGCTTCTGCATCTCGCTGATGGCCTTCCTGACCGTCACCACCTGGATCGCCTTCGGCATCTGGCTGGCGATCGGCTTGGCCGTGTACTTCGGCTATGCGCGCCACCACTCGCTGCTGAACAAGGCGCAAGCCGGTCTGCCGCCCGCCAATGCGGCGCCGGTGAAGTAATTCCCGGGAAGAAGGCACCCGGCCTGATGGTCCGGCGCCTGCGATAAAAAAGCCTGCCGCGTCATGCGGCAGGCTTTTTTTCTTCAGCGACACACGTCAAACAGCGGCAAACACCTGCGCCGCATCGATAATCTGGATCAGCCCCGCACCGCTGCCCGGGTTGACGACCCGCTTGACCAGCGCGGCCTGGTCGGTATGGAACAGTGGCACCGGGGTGATTTGCGCCTCGTCGAACTTGGCCACCACGTCGAGGTCATCGACCAGCAAACCCACCGTCTTGCCCTCATTGCGCGCCACGATCACTTGCGAGCGCTGGGTGAGCGGCGTCGGACGGCCATGCAGCAGCACGCCAAGATCGTAGACCCAGCACAGGTCATCGGCCGCATCGAGTGGAATCACGCCGACACAGGCCGCGCCGCCGCCCATGGTGACGGGACGGATTTTCGACGCGCACTGGGCTTCCTGCACATCGGTGGCGGCAATCGCGAACTGGCCGGCATCGACATAAAAGGTGGCAAATTCCGCGCCGGACGCCGTCATCGACGTGGCGCCGGGCAAGGCCGCGCTTTGGCGCAGGCGCGGTACGCCGCTGCGCAGGGCGCCCAGGGTTTCAATCACCACCGCCACCACGCCGGCGCCGGTGAACTCCCGGTAGCCGTGCGAGGCGGTCGCCCCCACGATGGCGTACTGGCCGTCATGCGCCATGAAGCCGGAACGGCTGTCGCCGCCGTCCAGCGCCAGCATCGCGGGCGCCAGTGACAACGTGCCGCCGACCGGCCGCGCCGCGTCCGTGCTGCACAGCACCGTGCCGGCGCGGTCGACGAAATACGCCTGCATGCCGCCCGCCTCGGTATCGCCCAGCACCCCCTGCAGCATGGCGCGCAATTCCACCGCCGCATCGAACACGATGCCGACCCCGCCAACCACCGTGGCGTCATCGTGCGGATCGCGGATCGCCGCGTGGTAAATATAGGTCGGCCGGTCCCCATACAGCGGACTGGCTTCAAATGGCGACACGTAATATTCCTGGTCGCTGCGCAGCGCCAGCACGCGCTGCAGCGCCGCGTCGCCGATGGTGTCGACCGCGTGGCCGCGCGAGCTGGCCAGGATGCGTCCGGCGGCGTCATATACCACAATGGTGGTGTACACCGTGTACAGCGAATTGATGTGCGCAAGGATGCGTTCCATGGCGCTGGTTTTCACCGCATCGGGCCCGTCCCGCAATCCGGCCACCAGCGCGCGCAACGCCGGCGACAGCGCCCACCAGCGGCAATCGGCCACGCGCTCATACAGGTTGCGGTCGGCCAGGTCCACCAGCAGGTGCGACACGAATTCACTGTTGCGCAAGCCGGACGACAGCACGGTTTCAAACAGGTCGCGGATCGACTCCAGGAACAGCGCATTGCTGCGCGCCCCGGTTTCACTGATCTGTTCCAGGATCGCCTGCAGGCGCAGGAAATCGCCCTCCTGCCCGGCCGACATCACCTGCCCGTTCCACACCACGCGCCGGATCATGTTGGCGGCGTTCATGATTTCAAACAGCGGCGGACAGAATGAACGCGCATGCGACAGCAAGCCGTCGGCCCAGGCCTGGTCCAGCCCCGCCAGCACCGCCGTGGACGCGCCGTGGAACGCCACGTCGAGCGGGATCATGACCTGCCCCTGCCAGCCCCTTGGTCCCGGATAGCCCTGGTAGCCGGGCGAGGCAAACGTGCGCACCAGGTATTCGCGTCCCGCGTACATCATCGGTTCCGGCGATCCGGCCGGATTCATGGGCACCTGCGCGCCGACCGGTATCCACACCGGGTCCGCGCTGGCGATCACCTGGCCGCTGTCGTCGAGCAGCAGCATGTTGGAGCGCTGCAGGCGGTCGCGGTGCGTCGCGAAAATGCGCGCCATTTCCTCTTCAAAGGAGAAGCACAGGCACAGCAAGCCCACCACGGCGCCGGTGCGCGGGTGATGGATGCGGCGCGAGTAAATCAGCGCCGAACGCTTGTCCGGCCGCAGTTCGCTGGCGCGGAAGGTTTCGACATAGCCGTCGGTGGCCAGGGTCTGGGCGATCAGCGGGTCGCGGCTGCCTTCGACCGGCGTCGCCTCATCGATCTGCACCAGCACATTGCCCTCGGTATCGAGCAGCATGATTTCGTCATACACCGTGTATTTGCGGCTGTAGGCGCGCAGCCGGCGGCGCAACGCACCGGGGCTGCCGGACAGGCCGGCGACGAATTCACAGATTTCCGAATCGGTGGCCAGGAAGCCCACGTCGGCCGTGCGCTCATACAGGTTGCGCACCACGATTTCAATCACGTAATGCGCCTTGGTGTTCAACTCGGCCAGCGCATTGCTCATCTTTTCATGCGCCAGGCTGGCCACCAGTTCCCCTTCCAGTTCACCAAAGCCCTGGCGCGTCGCCGCGATGGTCGGCAGGATGGAGCGGGCTTCCGCCGCGCAATTCATCTTGGCCGACGCTTCGATCATGCGCCACATCAGGTTCAGTTCATGCAGGGAACGCTTGCAATGGCCCACATCGTGCATGTACGGCAGCAGCCTGCCGACGTCTAACATTTTGCTCATACCCGTCCACCCGGCCGTCCAAATAAGGGAGCCCTGCACCAAGTGACGGCCCACAAACCGTGCAGGAAAGCTGGAAATCGCATCATGCAAGCAACTTCCGTCGGAAATCGTATTGCATAGTTCCATAAAGCAATTCCCAGGCCACCCTGGCCATGCTCATCCCCGTGAGTGATTAGGGTGGCGCCGTTGACACCCGTAAGGGCAATCCTGATACTCGGCAGTCACTATTCATGTGAGGTGCACGATGAAACGATGGTTGCCTGCCGCCCTGTCGCTGCTGTCCGTTTGCGCGGTGATCGCGCCGGCCGGCGCCAGCCGCCAGGTGGAAAAACTGGACCGGGGCGCGGTCGCGATCACCAGCGGCAGCGGGGTGTTGATCAGCTGGCGCGTGCTGGCCACCGATGCGCCGGGCGTCGCCTTCAACCTGTACCGCGACGGCAAAAAACTCAATCCCGCGCCGCTGGCGGTATCGAATTTCACCGACGCCCATGGCACGCCGGGCGCCCGCTACACGGTGCGCACCATCGCCGATGGCAAGGAAGGGCCGGACGCCGGCGCCGGCGCGGTGTGGCAACAGCCGTTCCTGGCCGTGCCGCTGCAAAAGCCGCAGGATGGCGTAACGCCGGACGGGCAGCCGTACACGTATGAAGTCAACGATGGCTCGGCGGCCGATCTCGATGGCGACGGCCAATACGAATTGCTGGTGAAATGGCAGCCCTCCAATGCGCACGACAATTCGCACGCGGGCTATACCGGCAACACCTACCTGGACGCCTACCGCCTCGATGGCAAGCGCCTGTGGCGTATCGACCTTGGCAGGAACATCCGCGCCGGCGCGCACTACACCACGTATCTGGCGTACGACTTCGATGGCGACGGCAAGGCCGAAGTGATGGCCAAGACCGCCGATGGCACGGTCGACGGTTTGGGCGCCGTGCTGGGCGACGGCGCCAAGGATTACCGCAATGCGCGCGGTTATGTCCTCGATGGCCCGGAATTCATCACCGTCTTCCATGGCGTGACCGGCGCCGCCATGGCAAGCGCGCCCTACCTGCCGTCGCGCGGCGTGGTTGCGGCCTGGGGCGATGCCTATGGCAACCGGGTCGACCGGTTCCTGGGCGGCGTGGCCTACCTCGATGGCGCACGCCCCAGCGCGGTGTTTACCCGGGGCTATTACACCCGGGCCGTCATTGCCGCGTGGGACTGGCGCGGCGGCAAGCTGACCAGCCGCTGGGTGTATGACACCGACCGGGATGACCCAAAGGGCAGGCCGGGCCTGTACCACCAGGGTGCGCACTGGCTGTCGGTGGCCGATGCCGATGGCGACGGCCTCGATGACATCGTGTATGGCGCCGCCACGGTCTCCGGCAAAGGCGCGCTGCTATACAGCACGGGCCTGTGCCACGGCGACGCGCTGCACGTCGGCAAACTCGACCCAAGCCGGCCCGGACTGCAAATCTTCATGGTGCACGAAACACCGTCCTGCTATGGCAAACACGGGGTGGAAATGCACGATGCCGCCACCGGGGCGATCCTCTGGAGTATCGACGGGCAAGGCAAGGATATCGGGCGCGGCGTGTGCATGGATATCGACTCGGCGTCGCCCGGCGAGGAATGCTGGGGCGCCATCGGCGGCTTGATGAGCGCGGCGGGCAAGGAAATATCGGCGGTCCGTCCGCGCGCCATGAATTTCGGCCTGTGGTGGGATGGCGATGCGTTGCGTGAATCGCTCGATGGAGTCCGCATCGCCAAGTGGCGCCCCGCCACTGGAACCCTGGACACCCTGGTCGATGGCGGCCAGTTGGGCGCCGCCTCCAACAATGGCACCAAGGCCACGCCGGTGCTGTCGGCGGACTTGCTGGGCGACTGGCGCGAGGAAGTCGTGTGGCGCAGCCGGGATAACCGCAGCTTGCTGGTGTTTTCCACCACCGCGCCGACCGCGATCCGCCTGCCCACCTTGATGCACGATACCCAATACCGGGTGCAGGTGGCCGCGCAAAACGCCGGTTACAACCAGCCGCCACATCCGAGTTTCCACCTGGGCGACGGCATGGCGCCGCCAGTCCTGCAACCTGTTCACACTCCCTGATGAAAAACACCATGCCTGCCGTTACTATTCCCCGCATCCGCCCAGCGATGTCCACCGCATCCACCAAGGCCGCCAAGGCCCGGCTTGCCGCAACGTTCACCGTACTGTTCGGCGCAATTGGCGCTTTGGGCGCCGCACACGCCGCGACCATGAAGGTCACCGTCTCGCATACTTTAAAGCAGGCGCGCCCGGCGGAAACCATCGCCATTCCATGGAGTGAAGTCAACCGCCTGCTGCCCGGCGCCCTGTTGCAGCGCATCGCCGTGCGCGATGCCAAAGGCAAGGTTTTACCGTACCAGGTCACCAATGTGGCGCCGCAGGCGAAGGACCCGGACAACAAGGGTATCGCCTATGGCGAACTGCTGTTCCAGCACGATTTCGCGGCGGGCGAAGCCAGCGCGGTGTTCACCATCGACACCACGGAAACCGTGGCGCCGCCCTTCCCGTCGAAAGTGTCGGCCCGCTATGTGCAGGAACGGCTGGACGACTTCGCGTGGGAAAACGACAAGGTGGCGCACCGCACGTACGGTCCCGCGCTGGCCGCCCCCGCGCCAGCCGGCAGCGGCAAGGAAGTGCTGCTCACCAGCGGGCTCGATATCTGGTTCAAGCGCGTCGACTATCCGATCGTCGACCGCTGGTACAACAAGGGACATGACCATTACCACCACGACGAGGGTGAAGGCATGGACATGTACAACGTCGGCAAGTCGCGCGGCGCGGGCGGCACCGGCGTCTGGGATGGCAAGGTGTTGCACACGGGCCGCAATTACGCCACGTGGAAAGTGCTGGCCAACGGCCCGCTGCGCGCGATCTTTGAATTGCACTACGACCGCTGGGACGCGGCCGGCGTGCAGGTATCGGAAGTTAAACGCTTCACCGTCGATGCGGGCCGCTACTTTGACCAGATCGACAGCACGTTCACCTTTGCCGGTCCGAGCCAGCTGAACGTGGCGGTTGGCTTGAATAAAACGCCGACCGACAAGGGACAGGATCCCGCCATTGCGCTCATGACCGATGCCGCGGGCGCCTCGCTTGCGCAGTGGGTCACGCAAAAAAGCAACGGCGCCTTCGGCACGGCCGTGATCGTGCCCACGTCCACCGGCTTTGCCGACGACGCGCTCAACCAGTTAATTATCGCGCCGGTGACGTCCGGCCAGCCGCTGCGCTATTACACCGGCGCCGCCTGGGACCGCGCCAGCCCGTATAAAACACAGGACGACTGGCGCAAGCTGATTGCGCTGGAGGCGGCGCGCCTGCGCACGCCCGTGACCGTCAAGGTGTCCGGCGCGCAGTAAGCAAGGCGCCATCGCCACCGATCAACCCTTGCGCCACGGTCCTGCGCCGTGGCGCCCCGATGACTTCCCGTACCTGACGCCATGGCTCACCCATCCCGCCGCAATTTCCTGAAAACCTCCGCACTGGTTGCCTTGCCGCTGGCGGCCAGCGCCGCCACACCGCCGACTTCCGCCACGCCGGCCACGCCGGCCGCCGCCGGCAAGCCGCCCGCCCGTCCCGATCCGGCAACCGCCCGCAGCGCCGCGCTGCACTGGCTGGAAGGCGCCGTGCCCGCCATCTCGCCTGGCACGACGGTTGGCGTGCCATGGCCGCAGGGCGTGCACAAGGAAGGCCAGGCCTTCGTGTTGGCGGGCGCGGACGGCAAGGAAGTGCCGATGCAAACCTGGCCACTGGCGTGGTGGCCGGACGGTTCGCTGAAATGGACCGCGCATGCATTGCCGGCGGGGAGCGGATTGTCGCCGGCGCTGACGCTGCGGGCGGGTACGCCCAAGGCGGCCGCCATACACGGCGTGGCGGTCCGCGACCTTGGCGGAGACATAGAAATCGATACCGGCATCATCCGCTGCACCATCGCGCGCCAGGGCCGCGACGTGATCAAATCCATCGTCCGCAATGGGCGCACCACCCTGGCGCAGGGGCGGCTGGTGGTGCTGGCCGACGACGGCCCGGCAACCGAAGCCGCCACCGTGGCGCAGACCCGCTATGAAAGCGTGGTGCAGCACGCCACCATCGAACAGCGCGGCCCGGTGCGCGCCGTGGTGCGCATAGAAGGACGCCACCGTGCCGCGGGCAGGGACTGGCTGCCGTTTACACTGCGCCTGTATTTCCACGCGGGTGGCGA
The DNA here is from genome assembly GCF_058807115.1 of Pseudoduganella sp. GW821-FHT12E03. Lineage (NCBI taxonomy): Bacteria > Pseudomonadati > Pseudomonadota > Betaproteobacteria > Burkholderiales > Oxalobacteraceae > Pseudoduganella > Pseudoduganella sp. GW821-FHT12E03. Next base: position 106,229 of record NZ_JBXAQJ010000014.1, read on the forward strand.
CGCGGTGCGCGTGATGCACACGTTTATTTTCGATGGCGATGAAAACAAGGATTATTTGCGCGGCATCGGCCTGCGCTTTGCCGTGCCCCTGACCGACCCGCTGTATGACCGCCACGTACGCTTTGCCGGCGATGCCGATGGCATCTGGGGTGAAGGCGTGCGCAACCTGACAGGCTTGCGGCGCGACCCGGGCGCGCCGTTCCGCCAGGCGCAGGTCGAGGGAAAAGCGCTGCCGGCTCTGGACACCATGAACCCGCAAGTGCGCAAGCTGATGCACCTGGTGCCGCCATGGGGTGATTACACGCTGTCGCAACTGTCGGCCGACGGCTTCCAGGTACGCAAGCGCACCAAGGCGGGACACGGCTGGATCGATGCGTCCTGGGGCAAGCGGGCGCCTGGCTGTGGCTATATCGGCGGCGCGTCGGGCGGCGCGGCCTTTGGCTTGCGGGACTTCTGGCAGCGCCATCCCACCCAGCTTGATATCCGCAACGCCCACACCGATGCGGCCGAAGTCACGGTCTGGATGTGGTCGCCCGATGCGCCGGCCATGGATATCCGCTTCTACCATGACGGCATGGGCATGGAAACCCATGAACAGGAACTCGACGGCCTCGAAATCACCTACGAGGATTATGAAAAGGGCTTTGGATCGCCCTACGGTGTGGCGCGCAGCAGCGAGCTCACCTTGTGGGCGCTCGACACGACACCGTCGCGCACCGGCCTGGCGCGGATGGCGGCCACCGTGTGCACGCCGCCGCAACTGGTGGCGCCACCGGAGCACTACCTGGCCTGCGGCATATTCGGCGGCTTGTGGAGCCTGCCGGACCGTTCGCATCCGGCCAAGGCGGCGATTGAAGATGAACTGGAGCGCCGCTTTGATTTCTACAAAGGCCAGGTCGAACAGCACCACTGGTATGGCTTCTGGAATTACGGCGATGTGATGCATACCTATGACGCGGACCGCCACGTATGGCGCTACGATGTCGGCGGCTATGCGTGGGACAATTCGGAACTGTCGCCGGATATGTGGCTGTGGTATGCGTTCCTGCGCAGTGGCCGCGCCGACATCTTCCGCTTTGCCGAGGCGATGGTGCGCCATACCAGCGAAACCGACATCCACCACCTGGGCCGCTTTGCCGGACTGGGCTCGCGCCACAACGTGCAGCACTGGGGCTGCAGCGCCAAGCAGGTGCGCATCAGCGCCGCCATCTACCGCAGGTTTTATTATTACCTGACCGGCGACGAACGCATCGGCGACGTGATGCGCGAATTGCTCGACGCGGATGCCAAGCTGGCGGAAGTCGATCCGGTGCGCAAGCGTGCGGAAGAGCCGGAAAAAGGCAGCTACCCTGCCCGCATCAGCTTTGGTACCGACTGGGGTTCGCTGGCGGGCAACTGGCTGACCGAGTGGGAACGGCGCGGCCCCGCCGCCCGGCGCAGCCGCGAGAAGCTATTGACGGGCATGCGCGACATTGCCGCATTACCAAAAGGATTCTTCAGCGCCAGCCGCGCCGGCTATGAACCCGCCACCGGGCGGCTGTACGACACCACCAATGGCGGCGTGGCGGCCAGCCATTTGAATGCCGTCTTCGGCGCGGTGGAAATCTTCGCTGAACTGATTGCCCTGACCGGCAAACAGGAATTTGAACGGGCCTGGCTGCAGTACTGCAGGATGTATAACGCGCCGAAAGAAGAACAGAAACGCGAACTGGGCGCGGTACATGGCGGCACCTCCGCGCTGACCATCGGCCATTCGCGCCTGACCGCGTATGCCGCCTGGCGCACCGGCGACGCCGCGCTGGCGCGCCGCGCCTGGAAGGAATTTTATGGCCGCACGGCCGGTTCGCGGCCGGTCCGCATCGGCGGTCCGGCTGTCATGAACCCGGGCGTGGAAATTGCCGACGCCAGCACCAACGACACGGCGCAGTGGTGCCTGGCGGCGATCCAGAATCTGGCACTGGTTGGCGACCAGATCGGCGGCTGAGCGCGCCCGCTCATGTTGTTGATTCTTTCCCGGCGCGCCACGCGGCCGGGGCCGACACGCTCCTACAATAATCACATGACACCACATCCCATCCCTTTATTGCTGGCAGCCGCGCTGCTGGCCGGCCTGGGCCAGGCCCATGCCGCCGCCCCCCAGCGCTTCGATTTCACCGACGGCGCGCCGCAGGCCGGCTTTACCCATGTCGCACCCGACGCGGCCTATGACAAGGCGCGCGGCTACGGCTACGACACCGCCGCGCAGCCGGGCAAGCCCGCCTACTTTTCCGTCGACCTCCCTGAAGGCAATTACAACGTCACCGTGACGCTGGGCGGGCCGCAAGCCGGCGTCACCACCATCAAATCCGAATTGCGCCGCCTGATGGTGGAGAATGTCCGCACGGCGCCGGGCGCGGTTGAGCAGCGCACCTTCACCGTCAATGTCCGCACGCCGCGCATCCCGGCATCAAACACCGTGGCGGCGGGCGCCGTCCGGCTCAAGGCGCCGCGCGAAACCGTGCAGGAAGCATGGAACTGGGACCCGCGCCTGACCCTGGAATTCAATGGCGGCCATCCGGTGGTGCGCACCATCGCCATCACGCCGGTGCAAACCCCCACCGTGTTCCTGCTGGGCGATTCCACCGTCAGCGACCAGCCGGGCGAACCGTATGCCAGCTGGGGGCAAATGCTGCCGCGCTTTTTCAAGCCCGGCATCGCCATCGCCAACCACGCGGAATCGGGGGAAACCTACCGCGATTCACTGCAGCGGCGGCGGCTCGACAAGGTGCTGTCGTCCTTGAAACCCGGCGATACCGTGCTGATGCAGTTCGGCCACAACGACCAGAAGCAGATCAGGGAAGGCAAAGGCGGACCGTTCACCACTTACCTCGATGAAATCCGCCAGCACGTCGTGGCCATCCGCGCGCACGGCGGCGTCCCCGTGATCCTGTCGTCCATGGAACGGCGCGCATTCGACGCCAGCGGCAAAGTCGTGCCCTCGCTGATCGATTACGCCCGTGCCGCGCGCCAGGCCGCGACAGAACTCGGCACGCCCTTTATCGACTTGAATGCGCTCAGCAAGCCGTTGTATGAAACCCTCGGCGCCGAAGAATCGAAGGCGGCGTTTGCCCAGCCGCAGGGCAAGGTCGACAATACGCACCACAACAATTACGGCGCCTATCAGCTGGCGCAACTGGTCGCGGCCGGCATGCGCCAGCAGGGGCTGGCGGCCGCCTACTGGCTGGCCGATGGCTATGGCGTGTACGATCCATTGAAACCGGACCCTGTCACCGCGTTTGCCGTCCCCCCCAGCCCGAACTACGCGAATGAACGCCCGCTGGGCGACGAGGCCAACCCATGAAGCGGGTATGGACAGCGATCACGGCCCTGGCGCTGCTGGGCGGCTGCGCGGCGTCCCGGCCCGCCGCCGCGCCGGACACGGCCTACCTGTTTGCCTATTTCATCGGCAATGGCGAAGATGGCCTGCACCTGGCCGCCAGCCGCGACGGCTACCAGTGGGACACGCTGGGTGGCGGCCGCAGCTACCTGAAGCCGGCGGTCGGCAACGCGAAGCTGATGCGTGATCCGTGTATCGTGCAAGGCCCGGACGGCACGTACCACATGGTGTGGACCTCGGGCTGGAAGGAAAACAACATCGGCTATGCCTCGTCGAAAGACTTGCTGCACTGGTCGCCGCAGCAGGCGTTGCCGGTGATGGCGCATGAAGCCGGCGTGATGAATGCGTGGGCGCCGGAAATCACCTATGACCGGGAACGCGGGGAATTCGTCCTGTTCTGGGCGTCGACGGTGCCGGGCAAGTTCCCGGACACCGACGGTTCATCGGAAGAGCGCTACAACCACCGGCTGTATGCCACCACCACCAAGGACTTCAAGAGCTTTACGCCGACGCGGCTGTTTTATGATCCGGGCTTCAGCGTGATTGACGCGACGTTCCTGGAATTCCAGGGCCGGCGCCATTTGCTGGTCAAGGATGAAACCCGCCACCCGCCGCGCAAATACCTGCAACTGGCGCCCGCTTCCGGGGTGCAGGGGCCGTTCGGACCACCAGGCGCGCCGTTCACGCCGGCCGGGAAGTGGGTGGAGGGGCCGACCGCGCTGCAAATCGGCGGCGATGCGGTGGTGTATTACGACGCCTACACCACCAAGCACTATGGCGCGCTGCGCTCGCGCGACCTGGTGCATTGGGAAGACGTGACCGCCCGCATGCGCTTTCCCGACGAGGGCACTGCACGGCGCATGCGCCATGGCACCGCGTTCGCGGTCCCGGCGGCGCTGCTGGACACACTCAATCACACCAAGGAGACACCATGAAACACTGGATCGCGGCCGCGCTGCTGGCCGCCACTTTACCGGGAACCTTGCCCGCGTGGGCGGATCAAGCCGCAGCCGCGGCCACCACCGTCGCCAGCGACAGCAATTACCTGCAGCGGGTGCCTTACCAGACGTATTTTGCCGACTACCTGGCGTTGCGCCGCGACCGGCCGGCGGACATTGTGTTTATCGGCGACTCGATTACCGAACAGTGGCGCTGGGGCGCGGGCGGCGCGGTCTGGCGCGCCCGCTTCGAGCACCGCGCGTTCGACTTTGGCCTCGGCGCGGACCGCACCCAGCACGTGCTGTGGCGCCTGCAGCAATTCGACCTGTCCTTCCTGAAGCCCAAGGCCGCCGTGGTCATGATCGGCACCAACAACGTGTCCGACCAGCCGGAAGACATCGCCAGCGGCGTACAAGCCGTGATCGCCGCCACGCAAAAGAAATTCCCCGGCGTGCGGGTGGTCTTGATGAGCATCTTGCCCAATGAACGGGCCAACGCAAAAATGGCCGCCGTCAACCGCCTGCTGGCGCCCCTGGCCGACGGCAAGCAAGTGCACTACCTTGACCTGGCCTCCCGCTTCACCCCCGAAGGCGACAACTGGAAAGGCCTGTCCCGCGACAAGCTGCACCTGACCGAACAAGGCTACACGATGTGGGCCGACGCCCTCGACACCCTCCTGCCCACCCTCCTCGCCAACTAAACCATGGGGTCAGGCGTGCGTTGATGCACTCGCACGGTGGGGTCAGGCGTGCAATCGTGCGTTTCGCATTGCCAGAAAGCCCGCCGTTACGGGCGCTCTGCGAAATCCGGCATGCAAATAAGCCGGCCCCAACCGCCGGAGGAGGCGGCGCCAGTCCCGGGGGGAAATACCGGCTAGCCTTTACCTACGGGCGATGCAGCAAAAACGAATGCACGAACGCACGCCTGACCCCACGGGCGGAACGCATCAATGCACGCCTGACCCCATTTTTAGCCGAAGGGGTTGGCGACGGTGCCCACGGCGGGGGGCGGCAGGTGGTCCGGCAGGTTGGCGCTTTCGAGTTTTGCCAGCACGTCGGCCAGCAACTTGTGCAGCGCGCGGGTGTCGGCCAGGCCAGCCTTGTCCAGCGTGAGGTCGATGTCGCCGGTGATCGTGATGCGGTCCACGCGGTTTTCCACCGTCAGGCCGCCGATGTGCAGCACGTCGGCTTCATTGGCGTAGGGAACGAACTTCTTGGCCATGGGGTGCTCCTTAACGTTTGCGGGATTTCACGACGGGCAGCTTCAGCATGCTCTGCTTTTGCTGCGCCGTCAGCGATGGCAACAGGTTGATGCCGATCTTTTGTTCCAGCTCGGCCACCGTCATCGTCACATACGGCACGTCCGGCTGGTTTTCCACGAAATAGGCGCCGCCGGCGCGCTGGCGCGGGCTGTACACGACTTTATATAAATGGCTCGGCACCAGCACATTGCCGATCTTGCGCAAATCCGTGCCGAGGAAGGCCGGGCCGGTAATCACATATAAGTCCCCTTCCTTCTTGGCCAGCTTGCGTACCGCCTGTTCGATGCCGGCCCACACATGGCGGTTATTGTCGCCGTTTTGCGGCACCATATTCGCCAGCGTGAAACTTTCGCGCTGGGCCTGGCGGTCCGGCATGTCGCCGTTCGGCACCATGTGGCCCCGGTCAAAGCCGCTGCGCGCGTAGTCGGACAATTCCGCGCGGTGCTGGCGCGGCAGCCGCTCTTCCGGGTGGAAGGAATTTTCGCGGTCCAGGTCGCGCGCCAGTTCGACATTCTCCGCCGTCAGGTGCTCGGCGGCCCACAGCGGCGTGCGGGTGACGCCCGAATGCATGATGCCGAAGACGCCGTAACACAATTCCTGGGTATTGGCCGCCAGCTTCTGGTTGCGGAATTCCGGCGCTTTGCCATCCACGTAATGGGTCGGACAGCTGGCCAGCGCCAGCGAAGTGGCCAGCGTCATCAACGCCGCCGCAAATAAGTGCTTCTTCAACTTGATTCCTTGCTCAATGATTCAATAGGCCTGCGCCCGCATTCTAGCGGAGCGCGGCTAACCATGACAAACGCGTGACAGGCGCGCGGCGATGGCCGCCAGTTCCCCGCGCAACGCATCGGGCGAGAGGATGTCGAAGTCGAACGGCAGGCTGGCCAACTCGCGCGCAAACCAGTCCAGGCTGTCCGCCTGGTTATGCAGCAGCACGCCATCCGGCGTTTGTTCGAACAGGCCGATCGCATCCGGCAGGTAGCGCCGGGCCGAGGCCAGGTCGGTTTTCAGCAAGACCCGGGTCGCAAACGCGCGCGGCATCGCGGCAAACGATGTCCGCAAGTGCGCCAGCGCGTCAAAGCCCTGCGGCCGCAGGAACGATTGCGGCAGCGGCGCGGCCGACAGGATACGGTCCAGCCGGAACGTCCGCATGTCTTGCCGCAAGTGGCAAAACCCCACCGCATACCACCAGCCGCCGTAGTAAGCGAGGCCATACGGATCGATGGCCCGCTCGCTGTCCACGTCCATCGTGTGGTAGCGCAGGTGCACGCGCTGGCCGCGCTGCGCCGCCGCGCTCAAGGTCACCAGCGCGGCATTGTCTTGCGGCGCGGTGTTGCGCGCGCGCTCCAGGTCCAGCCGCACGGTTTCATCGATGGCGCCGACCCGGCGTTTCAAGCCGTCCGGCATGATGCGTTCCAGCTTGGCCTGGGCGCTGGCGACGGCGGGCGCCGCTTCCGCCAGCCCCAGGCTGCGCGCCGCCAGCAGTCCCAGCGAAAGCGCCAGCGCTTCGTCATCGGTAAACATCATCGGCGGCAACTTAAACCCAGGCATCAGCGCATAGCCGCCGTAGCGCCCCCGCTCACTGAGGATCGGGATGCCGATCTGTTCCAGCATCACGATATAGCGGCGCAAGGTCCGGCCATCGACCTGCAGCCGGGTGGCCATGTCCGCGCCGCTCATGCGGCCATGGGTTTGCAGCAGTTCCAGCACTGCCAGCACGCGGGTGGTGGGATGGTACATGACGCCACTGTAGCACCGAATCAGGGCGAAATCTGTCCTGATTGAAGGCGATACTCTCCGGACACAACAAGGAGACCTTCATGCATCACCACCTGTGGCTGTATTTCGCCGTCGTGTTCGGCATCATCATCCTGCCTGGCCTGGACATGGCCTTTGTCATGGCCAGTTCCCTGCTGGGCGGCAAGCGCGCCGGCATGGCGGCGGTCGGCGGCATCGTGGCCGGCGGCTTTTGCCACCTGGCGATGGCGACACTGGGCATCGCCGTGCTGTTGCAACTCTGGCCCGGCCTGTTCAATACGCTGTTGCTGGCGGGCGCCGCCTATATCGCGTGGATGGGTTGGACATTCCTGCGCAGCGACAGCGTGTTCCTGCCATCGCACAGCCGCGAAGTCCTGGCGCCGGCGGTGATTTTCCGGCGCGCCATGCTGACCAGCCTGCTCAATCCCAAGGCTTACCTGTTCATGCTCGCGATCTTCCCCCAGTTCCTGCGCGCCGATGAAGGACCGCTGTGGCTGCAGTCCAGCGTGCTGGGCGCGATCACGGCCGCCACGCAACTTGCGGTGTATGGCGCCCTGGCGCTGGCGTCAAGCCACGCGACGGACTGGTTTGCACAGCACCCGCGCGCGTCCGCACTGACGGCGAAGGTGATGGGCGTCCTGTTGCTTGCCACCGCCTGCGCCAGCGCGGCACAGGCATGGCAAGGGGTGTCAAGCGCCATGCAGGCGGCCGACGTCACCTTCGTGGTCGGCGGCCACATGGTCCGCTAAGCTTACAGCGAGCGGCCGTCGTACTGCTGCACCGGCACCGACGCCAGGTCGAAATCCTCCAGGCAATTCAGGCTGACCGCCACCGTGGCGTTGCCTTTCGGGTCCACCCCTTCGCCGAACGGGTGGATGCCGCAGGTTTTGCAGAAACGGTGCTTGATCACGTGCTTGTTGAAGGTGTAGGTGTCCAGCGCGTCGTCCGGCGTCAGCAACGTCATGCTGGTGCGCGGGAAGAACGCCAGCGCCGTGCCTTTGCGACGGCAAATCGAGCAATTGCACGATATGGCGCCCTTGATCTCACCTTCGATTTCGAATTTCACATTGCCGCAATGGCAGCTGCCCTTGTATAACATGCCGCACCTCCGCTGGTTGGTTGATCGAACGTGCAGTCTAAATCAGTGCAGCCGTGCGGACAACGCGTCCAGCACGCCCTTGCGGTTCTTGTGCGACGCTTCATATGCGCGCACCTTGCGGCGCTGGGCCGCCGTCAGTTCATGCACGTGGCTGCGGATCTGCGGCACCGTCAGTTTCTGGTAATCCTTGATCGGCAAGCCATCGTTCATCAAGCGGTGCATGCCGTCACGCCCATGGCTGTTGTCCTTGCGCGAAGCGGCGGATTTGGCCGCGGCGTGCTTTACGGCGGGCTTGGCCGTGGACTTGGCGGCGGCTTTTTTCGCTGCCGGTTTCGCCGCGCCGCTTGCCGTTGATTTGACGGCTGATTTTGCCGGGGATTTCCGCGCTGGTTTTGCCGATGATGTCGCCGCAGGTTTTGCGGCTTTTACAGGGGCTTTCGCGGCCGGCTTCGCGGCTGATTTTGCTGATGATGTCGCTGCATGCTTTGCGGCTTTTACAGTGGCTTTCGCCGCCGGCTTCGCGGCTGATTTTGCAGCTGATTTCGGGGCTGGTCTCGCGGCTGGTTTCCCGGTTGATTTCGCAGCCGGCGTTGCAACCGCTTTCGCGGCTGGCTTCTCAGCCGGCTTCGCGGCTGATTTGGTGGCTGATTTCGTGGCTGATTTCACGGCTGGTTTCGTGGCTGTTTTCGCGGCTGGTTTCGCGGCTGGTTTTGCGCCAGATTTCTGCTCCGTCCTGCTTCCGGAGGTTGCTGCCGGCTTGCCAGCGGATTTCGCGACCGATTTCGCAGCCTGTTTCGCAGCAGGTTTCGCGGCCTGTTTGCCCCCGCCTGGTGCGGACGCCTTGCTGGCGCTGGCGCGGCTGGCGGATTTCCCGGCGCCTTTCTTGGCTTTGGTCTCACCGTGTTCACGGCGCTGTTTGTTGACGATGCGGGCGGCGACTTCGTCTTCGCGGCCACCGTAGCGGCCTTCCTGCTTGAACTCCTGCTTCAGTTCCTTGTATTCGCGCTCCCGCTTAGGGCTGGCTCCTCTGGGCATGGCAGTTCTCCTCATGGTATGCGGTGAACCGATCATACGCGCACGACATTTCGCCTGTCGCACGCTGGCGCCGTTAAAACCGTTCCACCCAAGCCGCCAGCTGCATCGGCGTCAGCATCGTATCGCCCCGGCCCAGCCGGCACTGGACGCCGCCGCCTTCGCCCGCCGCGATCTCCAGCATCCAGCCATGGCGTCCGAGCCACAGCAGCGCCGCCATCCAGAACGCGTGCTGCGATGAAATCACGTCGCCGCTCGGCGACGCCAGGAATTCAGCCAGGTCCGCGCCGTGGTGGAACAGCACGCCCGTGGTCCCCAGCAAGCTGCAAGCGATGCCGAAGTTTTCTTCCATCATGGCCAGGATACGTTCCGGCTGCGCGCCGCCATAGCCACTGTAGCGGCTGTCGATCTCATCGAGCTGCTCCCGCACCGACAACGCAAAGGCGGCATTGCGAAACGCTTCCGCGCTGGTGAGATCCGAGTGGTCGATCAGCAGCCAGTCCGGTTCCGGCGCCGTCACGCCGGCCAGTTGCGCGGCCGCCAGGTACGATTCCACCGCCATGGTCGAGACCTGGCCCGCTATCCCCGCGCACAGCGTATACACCATGCCGATACGCGCCGCGATCACCTGTTTTTGCCGCACCACCAGTTTTTCCCGCAACAATTGCGCGTGTTCCGAGCGCAGCCGCGCCAGGTCCAGCGCCTGGCTCAACTCCATGCGCAGCGCGGCGATGTCCCAGGGTTTCTGGATATAGCGGTGGATTTGCCCCTGGTTGACCGCTTCCACGGTGTGCTCCAGTTCCGAATATGCCGTGGTCAGCACGCGCACGATCGCCGGATAACGTTCCCGCGCGTAGGCCAGCAATTCATAGCCATAGGCGCCCGGCATGCGCTGGTCCGACACCAGCACGGCGATCCTGCCGGCGTGTTCGTCAAGCAGTTGCCGGCCCGCTTCCACCGAATCGGCCGTCAACACCGGCGCCAGCGGCGCCAGCGCGCGCTGAAAGTATTTCAGGGCCGTGGTTTCATCATCGACATACAGGATCGCCGGGATCAATGGTTCACTCATGGGTACTCCTTGTCAGGTGTGCGCGGGCGCGGCGCGCGGCAAATCAAAACTGAAACGGGTCCACTCGCCCAACACGCTGTCGGCCACCAGCGTACTGCCGTGGCGCTGGATCACGCCGTAACTGATCGACAGGCCCAGTCCCAGGCCCTGCCCCACTTCGCGCGTGGTGAAAAAGGGTTCGAACACGCGGCCCAGGTGTTCGCGCGCGATGCCGGGACCGTTGTCGCGCACCGTCACGCGCAGGCGCGTACCGTCCGCCACCGCGCCCACGAACAGTTGCGGCTTGCGCCCGGGCGACTTGCGCATGGCCAGCGCCGCATTGCTGAACAGGTTGATCAGCACGCCGATGATGTCGGCTTCGTCACCCAGCACCATGGTGTCGCCGCGCAAGTCGCGCTCCACCTTGACGTCCTTGATTTCGTGGCCAACCAGCCGGATCGCCGATTCCAGCGCGCGCACGAACTGGAACGGGGCCAGGTCGTCGGCATGCCCGTGGCGCCGGTGCGCGAAGGTTTTTAAGTCCGACACGATGTATTGCACGCGCCGCATTCCTTCCTTCGCATCGGCCAGGTATTCTGTCAAGACCGGGCTGGCGCGCGCCACCGGGTCTTCACTGGCCAGGTCGATCGCCATCAGGCAGTAATTGACGGGATTGCTGACTTCATGCAGCAGGCCCGCCGCCAGGGTGCCGGTGGCGGCCATCTTTTCCTGCTGCAGCATTTGCCCCTTGATGTCGGCCAGGTCGCGGTTGCTTTGGCGCAGGCGCAGGTTGGTTTCCAATAATTCGCCCTTCAGGCGCAGCATCATGCGGCGCGCCTGCCCGTTATAAAACGCGCACACCGCGCTGGCAATCACGCAAAACAGCAGCAGCAGGGAATTGACGGCATACGCGCCCTGCCACGCGGCCCCGGCCGGATGGGTATAGCAGGCGACGAAATACATCAGGTAGGTCGTACCACCCAGCGCCAGGCACTGCAGCACGGAAAATTGCAGGGCGATGCCGGACGCGAACACCGCCAGGATCAAGCCCTCGTAGTACATCGACACCGGACCTTCCGTCACGTGGATCATCCAGCTGATCATCATTTGCGGCAGCAGCAGCCAGGCAAACGTGATGTGTTCCACGTGGCGCTGGGCCCATTGGACGCGCAACAGCATGGCCATCCCCAGCAACAGCGCCGACACCGCCGAGCGCAGCGCCACGAACGGCAACTGGTGTTCCGGGTACAGGGCCACGTCGAGCCCCGCCCCCAGCATCACCAGGGCGATGCAGGTATACGCGCCGCCGCGCGAAAACCGCAGCCGGTAGCCGTGCAACAGCGCGGCATAGCTGTCGCTGAATTCGCAGGCGGCCGCGGTCACGGCAAGACGGCTTCCGCCACCACGTAGCCACCGGCGTCATCGGCCGCCAGCTGCACCACGGCCGCATCGGACGGGAGCAGCCGGCGCATGCAGGCTTCGTCGCGGTAAATCAGGTACCACTCGAGGATATGTTCCATCGCATACCGTCCCGGGGTGCGCGCATGCACGTTGGTCACCAGCACCCGGCCCCGGCGCCGCAGGCGCGACGCGAAATACATCAGCAAGCGGGCACAAACCTTGTCCGGCAGGTAATCGAACAGCCCGGAACAGTACACCGCGTCGAATTCCCCGGAGCTGGCGCCTTCGTCGAGCGGACGTTTCAACAGGCGGTGCACAGTGTCATTCACGTAGGTGATGGCAGCCGGGCGGGGCAAGGCCGCATTGCGCGCCGCCAGTTGCGCGCGGGTCCAGTCCAGCGTCGCATCGCTGAAATCGACCAGTTCAAATTGCAGCCAGTGCGGTTCCGGATACTCCTGCAGGAAGCGCTGCACTTCGATGGCCGGGCCGCACCCCAGGTTCAGGATCTTGTATGGCCGCCCGACCGCCCGCGCCGCATCGGCTTCGTCGGTCAGGAAGGCCACCAGCCGGTCGATGCGGTCGCGGTGCGCCTGCGCCACCGGCGTGGCCAGGAACGCGGCGTTCACGATCTGGAAATATGTGCTGGGGCCCTGGCGCGGGTCGTCCAGCAACTGGTTGACCATCTGGTAATCGCCCGCGTAGCCGAGCGGCTTGGTAAACGTGCGGAACACGAATGGTGCGCGCAGCACCAGCGGATGCAGCGAACTCTGCGCAAAGGCGCGGTACGCCACCGCCTGGTGTTCATCGACCCGCGCCGCCTCGCCATCGATCTCTTCCAGGCAGCGCCGCACGCGGGCGGCAAACGGCGCCGACAATTCCGCAAACACATCGGCCCGCAGGCGGCCGTCCGGATCTTTCGGCAAGGTATCCGACAAATCGGCCTGCTCGACCCAGCGCGCCATGTCCGCCAGGTAGGCCCTGGTTTCGTTAATTGCAATCTGGTAATCGCTGCGGAGCTTGACTCTTTCGTCCCAGTCCCGCACGAACTCCAGCGCCGCCTTGCCAACCGCGCCAGGCGCCGGTTTCACCACCGCCAGTTCGCGCCAGCCATCAATCAGCCGCAGCGACACCATCGCCGTCAGCCCGGTATTGACCAGGCTGATGACCACCGCCTTGCCGGCGTACGCGTTGGCCGCGCCCATGCGGATGGTCAGGTCGGTCAGCACTTCGCTGACCTGCACGATGGAATGGGGATTGTAGACTTCCAGCACCAGCGCGCGGCGCTCGAGGTTGACGATGGTGCCGCGCACCGCTTCGCCCTGCGCGTTGACGAAACTGACTACGGGATCGATTTGCGTTTGCGGATACACGTCCAGGCACACTCCGAGGTTGGCGCAGCGGCCTGTGGCGACTGCAAGTCACGGGCGAGTGTATAGACGAGTAGCGTGATATGCAACATTTCCCCAGCCTATCTTTTACACTTTTACGACACATTCGGGATGTGTCCATATGTATAAGCTGTATTGCTTTCTTGAAAACGCCATGGCTGATAGACTGGTAGACTGATGTTTCCATACGGAATCATCAACTATGACTATCGCCAATTTATCTATCGGGCGGCGCCTGACTGTCGCCTTCTCCCTTACCATTGTTTTACTGGCAACGGTGGTCGCCGTCGGCGCGACCCGGCTGGACGCCGTCAGCGACGAAATCGACGTCACCATCAACGACCGTTACGCCAAGATCAGCCTGCTCAACGATTTAAAAGATGCCTCGAACCGCCAGGCGCGCGACGTGCGCAATGCCCTGATGCAAGACCATCCGGAAGCCGCCGAAGTGCGCGGCATTTCCCAAACCGGCCGCGAAGGCGACCAATACATTGCCAAACTGCAAGCGATGGGCATGGCGGACCAGGCCAGGGCCTTGATGGGCGCGATCGTCGACGCGCGCGGCGCCTACGCCGCCGCGTTGCAACCGCTGATACAAAAACTGCAAAGCGGCGATCGCGACGGCGCCAGCCAGTGGATGGCGGAACACGTCAAAGCATTGCAGCAAGCCCAGTTCGATGCGATTGAACAACTGATCACGTACCAGGTCAGGCAAATGCACGACTCCGGCAACGCGGCGCGCGCCACGGCGCATACCGCCAGCCTGGCCATGGTCATCATGGGCGTGCTGGGCGGCATGCTGAGCCTGGCGACCGCCTGGTTCATCACGCGCGGCATCGTCGGGCCGATTGGCCACGCCGTCAAAGTCGCCCGCACCGTGGCCGATGGCGACCTCGGTTCCACCATCACCGTGCGCTCCACCGATGAGGTCGGCGTGCTGTCGGCGGCCTTGAAGGATATGAATACCAGCCTGGTGCGCATCGTGTCCGAAGTGCGGGTGGGTACCGATGCGATTCGCCGCGCCTCGTCGGAAATCGCGGCCGGCAATGCGGATTTGTCGGAACGTACCGAACAGCAAGCCGGGGCGCTGGAAGAAACCGCGTCGGCCATGGCGCAACTGACCGCCACCGTCAAACAAAACACGGCCAGCGCGCACCAGGCCAATGCGCTGGCGCAATCGGCGTCCAGCGTGGCCGGCCAGGGCGGCGCCGTGGTGTCGCAAGTGGTGCAAACCATGGCGTCGATCAATACCTCGTCGCGCCGCATTGCCGACATCATCGGCGTGATTGATTCGATCGCCTTCCAGACCAATATCCTGGCGCTGAACGCCGCCGTCGAAGCGGCGCGCGCCGGTGAACAAGGGCGCGGTTTCGCGGTGGTCGCCACGGAAGTGCGCAACCTGGCGGGCCGTTCGAAAGCGGCGGCCCATGAAATCAAATCGCTGATCGACGATTCCGTCGAACGGGTGGATGCGGGCGCGAAACTGGTTGATGAAGCGGGCCAGACCATGGAACAGATCGTCGCCAGCGTGGCGCGGGTGGCCGACATCATTGCCGATATTGCCCGCGCCAGCGGCGAGCAATTGACCGGGATCGAGCAAGTCAATGCCGCCATTGCCGGCATGGATGACAGCACCCAACGCAACGCGGCGCTGGTGGAACAGGCCGCCAGCGCGGCCGACGCCATGCGTGAACAGGCGCTGGCGCTGTCGGCCACGGTGGGAGTGTTCCGGCTGGGGGCCGCCGCGTTTGCGGACGGCGTGGCCGCCGCTCCCCCGCACGCGCTAGTCCGGACGGCGTCCGTGACCCGCATTGCCAGCCGCTCCGGTGCACGCGGCCTGCCCGCGCCCACCGGAGCGGGCGACGGTGAACGCGCCACGGGAACTTGACGCATGGGCGGCGCCATGACGCGGCCTTCAAAGTAAGGGCGCCCGAACCCTTGGGCGCCGGATTATCAGGCGACCTTGCCGCCTGCGCGCTGGCGGGCGGGCGCCTGCCCGTGGAACGGTGGATTCCCGCTCACTGCCGCCGCAACGTTCGGTGGCGTACGGAACAATAACCAGCTCCGGTGCATGCTGGCGCCAACCACCGGAGGCCGCCATGACTACCATCCGCAAGGGCCAGGCGCCCGCAAAACTCGAACGTAACGAATTCCGCCTGCAATTTCACCGCGCCTTTGCCGACCCGGCGTACCGGCCCATCGCGGACGCGCTGGCGCAGGTCGAAAACGTGGCGTGGCAAGCCTATGACGCGGGCCGCAAGGCGCCTCATACCCATCCGGCCGGCCCCGGCTTTGCCGATCCCGACTATGCGTTGTCCGATGAGTGGCGCGCCACCCGTGACCGGCTGCAACAGGCGGAACAGGTCCAAAAAGACCCGGCCACCCCATCGCGCATCTTGCTGATCAATGGCTCGGCCCGCAATGACGGGACCTGCCCGGGCGAAATGTCGAAGTCGTGGCGCATGGTGCAGTGGATGCGGGAAACGCTGCAGGAACCGTCGCCCACCAGCGCACTCGATGTGCGGGTGCTCGATCTCAGCATGGTGACGTCGGACTACGACTTGCATATCCACCCCTGTAAAGGGTGCGTGTCGACCGCCATGCCGCTGTGCCACTGGCCGTGCAGCTGCTACCCGAACCATGCGGCGCGCCAGGTCAATGACTGGATGGCGCAGATCTACGAAGAATGGGTGGCGGCGCACGGCGTCATCATCGTCACGCCGGTCTATTGGTACCAGGCGCCGTCGCCGTTAAAACTCATGATCGACCGGCTGGTGTGCGCCGATGGCGGCAATCCCGACCCCACCTCCACCCAGGGCAAAAAAGCGGCACTGGCGAAACAGCTGGAGCAGGCGGGCTGGCCCTATCCCAAACACCTGGCGGGACGCGCCTATGGGCTGGTGGTGCATGGCGACGTGGCGGGAATCGAAGGCTTGCGGCGCAGCCTGTCGGACTGGCTCAACTGGATGGGGCTGATCCCGTCCGGCGGCCAGGCCGAGCTGGACCGCTTCCTTGGCTACTACCAGCCCTATGCCACCAGCCACGAAGAACTGGACCGCGACACCGCCTTCCAGCAGGAATTGCGCAACGTGGCGCGCGCCGTCGCCGCCACCATCCACCGCATCCGCGCCGGGGGGCACCACGAAGGCGACGAAGGCCTGGTCCCGCCCCGCCCCAAGTAACCCGTGGGGTCAGGCGTGCATTGATGCGTTTTTCTGGTGGGGTCAGGCGTGCAATCGTGCATTCGCGTGGCTCGCCAACCGCCGCCGGCCTTGCAGGACAGGGCATAGCACGCCGGTTGGCGCATTGGTGGAGCGAGCCCCAGTTAACCGTCAGCTCCCCTTAGCCGCCGCGTTACCCTGGCCTGCCAGGCGCCCCGCTCCCGCGCGGCCCGTGGTTGCAGGCTGCCGCGCGCAAGACGGACAAAATGAATGCACGAATGCACGCCTGACCCCAGCCTATAAACGCATGATTGCACGCCTGACCCCACTGGTGGGTGAGAAGGCGGCGTGGGTGGCGGCGAAGGCGCTGGCCTGGGTGGCGAAGGATGGGGTGGCCAGCATGGTGCGGATCAGTTCGGGCCAGTCGGGGGGCGGGGTGGCGATGTTGAGGGCCAGGCCGGACGCCGCCATGCGGCGCGACAGCAGGAATTGCTCGACCTGCATCGGCAACAGCAACAGCGGCACCCCTGCCAGCAGCGACTGCGCCACCGTGGCTTCACCGCCGTGGCACACGCACCAGTCGGCCTCGGCCAGCGCCCGCGACAGGTCCACCGGCTTGCGCGCATACAGGATGCCCGGCAACGGTACCGGCGGCGGCTTGCCGTTGGCGACTTCCGGGATATAGCACAGCACCCGGCAGCCCGCCCGCGCCAGCGCGGCCAGCACGGCGGCGTGGTCCGCATGCTCGGTTTTCAGGTAGGCAAAGACCCGGGGTCCCGCGCCGTCCGGCCATTTCGGCGCCATCCCCGCGCCGGCGGCAAACATCGGGCCCAGCCATTCCACGCCGGCGTCCCTGCCGTAATGGTCCATCTCCGGCCAGGCCGTCATCAACGGCACATCGCCCAGGAACAAATCCGCCGCCCAGGCCAGCGGCGCCGCCCCGTGGCGCCCCAGCACGGCGTTGGCGACGTCGAGCACGCGCGCCTCGGCCTGCTCCAGCCGCTGTGGCGGGATCGCATCCCAGTCGCGCAGGCAAGGCAGCGCCCGCCCCGGCGGCGGCAACGTAAAGCCGATTCCCACCGAGGCGCTGCGCAAGCCCAGCGTGCGGGCCGCCAGCAGCGCGGTGGGCGCGTAATCGCCCACCACGACATCGGCGCCGGTCAGGGTGAACAGCGCACGCCATCCCTGCACCAGCCCGGCCAACCCGTTGGGCTCCAGGTAGCCGTATTCCAGCAGGATTTCCGCCAGGTTGCCCCGGTTTTCCGGCAAGCCCACGGTGCGGTGGCCCCACACCGGCGCCTGCAACACCGGCGCCGGCAACTCCGCCAGCACGGTTTGGGTCACGGCCAGGTCGCGCAGGCTCAGGGAAACCGCATGGCCGGCCGCCAGCAAGCCTTGCGCCAGCAGCTTGAGGCGGCCGGCATGGCCCATCCCGCCGCCGAGTTCCCAGCACAGGTGCACATGCGCCATCGTTCAATGCTCCAGCGCGGTCAGTTCTTCGTGCAATTGCGCCATGCCATCCACCACTTTCCAGGCCCCGGGGAAACCATAATGCCGCGTCAACGGGTGGCGCACCACGATGCAGCGCAGTCCCGCCGCCAGCGCCGCCTGCAAGCCGCGCGGGGAATCTTCCACCACCACGCACTGCCGCGCCGCCACGCCCAGCCGTTGCAGCCCCAACAGATAGGGTTCCGGCGACGGCTTGCTGTGGACATAGTGTTCCGACGTCAGCGCAAAGCGGAAGTGCCGCAGCAAATCCAGCCCGGCGTGAATTTGCCGGAAGTGGTCGCCATTCGAACTGGTCACCACGCCCATCGGCAAGCGCGCCCCCAGGTCCGCCAGCACCGCCGCCACCCCGGCCACCGGCCGCACGTCCGCCGCCGCCAGCAATTGCGCATAGCGCACGTTGCGCCCGGTCCGCAAATCCTCGATTTGCTGGTTCGTTAATTGCAAAGAAGTGACCAAGTGCCAGGCTCCGCAATTGTCGGCCAGGTACCAGTCAAAGAATTGCTGTTCAGATAGCTCCACGCCCATCCGCTGGAACAATTCACGGTTCGCCTGGTAAAACAGGCGCTCGGTATCGACCAGCACACCATCGTTATCCCACAACACACCCGCCAGCGCCATGTACTGCTCCAATTCGTCACGCCAATAAAACACCTTCCACCAGGCCGCCATTGTAGGCGATGCCAACCGCCACCGCCGCTGTCACCTTGTCAATACTGATGAGTTTGCCTACAAGAAACCTTCCCCCCGAGCCGCATGGTATGCAATACTCCACGCACTCAAACCAACCGAACCAAGTGACCTTCCGCATGCCCGTTAAAGGCTCCCGCCTTGCCGCCCGCATCTTCCCCCTGACACTCAAGGTACGGATGGCGACCGTCGTCATCCTGCTGGTGCTGGGCGCCACCATCCTCGTCACCATGGGCGCCCTGCTGCTCGCCGAGCGCGACATGAAAAGTGTGATCGGCTCGCAACAATACGCGGTCCTGTCAACGGCCGCCGCCTATGTCGATGAACAGCTGGAAAACAAGCGCGCCATCCTGGCCACCCTGCCCGAAGGCCTGGCGCCGGGCGACCATGCCGCGCCGGGCGCCATGCAAAAATTGCTGGAATCGCGCCCGATCGCCCGTGGCGAATTTTTCAATATTGTCGTGTTCGACCGTGGCGGCAACCTGGTCGCCACCCTGCGCCCGGATTTCAATGAAAGCCGCATCTCGGCCAACACCCAGCCCTATTTTGAAAACACCATCGCCAGCCGCAAGGGCCTGGTGTCCGAACCATTCCTGTCGCGCCTGTCCGGCCGGCCGGTAGTGGTATTGACGCAGCCCGTGCTGGACAAGGCCGGCGAGGTCGCCTTCGTCATCGTCGGCAGCATCGATTTGCAGAAATCCGATTTCTTTGGCCCCATCAATGCCTTAAAACCCGGCAAGACCGGCTTCATGTTCATCATGACCGCCGGCGGCATCCTGATCCACCACCCCACGCAAACCCGGCTGCTGCACCATATCAATGCCCGCCCCGGCTATAACCGCGCCACTGAAATGGCGCTGGCCGGCTTTGAAGGCTGGACCGAAGCCAAGAACAAGGATGGACAGGAAGGCATCTACGCGTATAAGCGGCTGCGCGCCACCGGCTGGATCGTGGGCGCCCGCTATCCCACCGCCGAGGCGTTTGAACCGCTGATTGAATTGCGGCGCCGTGCGGTCGTCGCCGCCACCATCTTCGCCTTTGTTGCCGGCCTGCTGTCGTGGTTTGCCATCAGCCGCCTGCTGGCGCCACTGCAACGGTTGCGCACCGGGTTGTCGAAGATCCGCCACGACGATGCCGACATCGCGCTGCTGCGCCAGAACCGCAAGGATGAAATCGGCGACCTGGCCGATGCGGTCTACGGCTTGACGGCGGAGCGGGCCCAGGCGCTGGACCAGGCGCGCGACAGTGAAACCCTGGTGCGCAATATCCTGCAGCACGCGCCGGACGCCTTTATCAGCAGCGACCAGGAAGGCCGCGTCGTCGAATGGAACGCGCAGGCGGAGCGCACGTTTGGCTGGACCCGCGACGAAGCGCTGGGCCGCACCATTGCCGAACTGATCGTGCCGCCCGCCATGCGCCACGCCCACAACGCCGGCATGCAGCGCTTTGCCCACACCGGCGGCGGCCCCATCATCAACAGCCGCGTGCGGGTGCATGCGCTGCGCCGCGACGGCGTGGAAATCCCGATTGAACTGTCGGTCGGCGCGCTGCGCCATGGCGACCAGCACATGGCGACCGCCTTCCTGCATGACATCTCGGAGCGGGTGGCGTTTGAAGAAAAAATCGCCGCCGGCGAGCGCCGCGCGCGCATGATTGCCGACAGCATGCCGGCACTGGTGGCGTATATCGACCGCGATTTGCGCTACCGCTTCACCAATGACCACTACCAGTACCTGCTGGGGCTCGATCCCCGCAGCATGCTCGGCAAAACCATCGGCGAAGTGTTTGGCGCTGACCTGGTCAAGCTGTGGGAAGACCAGATCGCCAAGGCCCTGCGCGGTGAACGGGTCCACATCGAACGCCATTCCAACGAACTGGGCCTGGCCATGCACATGATGGTGGACCTGGTGCCCGACATCGGCGATGACGGCGTGGTGGCGGGCTTTTACCTGATGGCGATGGATATCACGCAGCGCAAGGAAGCCGAGCTCACCCAGGCGGCCAGCGAAAAACGCTTGCGCCTGATTACCGACAACTTGCCGGCGCTGATTTCCTACCTCGACAAGGACCGCAAGCTGCGCTTCGGCAATGCGACCTACCAGCGCTGGATGAACATCGATCCGAACGCGGTGCTGGGCAATACCCTGATCGACATCATCGGCATTCACCAGTACAGCAAATGCGCGCCTTACCTGGACCGCGCCTACCGTGGCGAAGTGGTGTCGTTTGAATTGCGCACCCTGCTGCACGGCGACGTGCGCACCCTCGATACCACCTTCGTGCCGGACCTGCAACCGGACGGTAGCGTGGCCGGGGTGTATGCGCTGAGCCATGACATGACGCGGGTGAAGGCGGTGGAAGAGCAATTGATCGAGCTGGCCCGCATCGACACGCTCACCGGCATTGCCAACCGCCGCAAGTTCGATGAAGTGCTGTGGCAGGCGATGGAGCGCTGCCGCCGCCAGCGCAGCACCATGGCGCTGGCCTACCTCGACATCGATAATTTCAAGACCATCAACGATACGCTGGGCCACGGCGCCGGCGATGAAGTGCTCAAGGCGTTTGCCGACCGCCTGCTGCACACGGTGCGCGCGATCGACACGGTGGCGCGCCTGGCCGGGGATGAATTCGTGATCGTGTTTGAAAACATCAGCCATGCCGCCGAGGCCGCCGCGCTGGCCGCGAAAGTCGTCGGCGCGGTGCGCGAAGCGCTGGTGTTGCCCGGTGGCGTGATGCAAATTACAACCAGTCTTGGCATCGCCTGTTATTCCGGTGGCAAGGAATCGCAACAGGAATTCATTGCCCGCGCCGACCGCGCGTTGTATGCGGCAAAACGGCGGGGACGCAACTGTTACGAAATGGAGACAATGTCCGTGTAAATACACGGCTGGTCATAAAGCTGTGAGTATTGGAGAGAATTTCCTAAAATAAATCCGTCAAAATGGTCCTGCTTGCACATCACAATCAAGGGGGTATGGCCATGTTGAAAACGATGCGGATGGAGACCCGGCTGCATGTCGGATTGGGCAGTATCGTCGCGCTGGTGATCTTGCTGGGTTTTACAGCATTCATGAACCTGGCTTCGCTGTTGTCACACTGGACCACCTTTGAATCCGCCACCCTGGTCCGCAAGGATGCGGTGGTGGCCGTGGTGACGGCCAATGGCCACGCGGTGCACCATTTCAAGAACTATATCTTGCGCGGCGGCGACTACGCCGCGAAGTTCCGCGCCGACCTGGCCGATATCGACAAGGCCGTGGCCAGCTACCAGGCCACCGGTTCCATCGACCGCGAAGAACAGGCGCTGCTCAATGACATCAATGCCGCCACCAAGGAATATGGCAACCAGCTCGCCACCCTGGAAGGCTTGCGCGAAAAAGGCGCCACCATCCCCGAACTCGACAAGGCCGCCAAGGGCGCCGATGCCGCCATCACCAATGCCACGAAAAAACTGCTGGCGCTGAACAATACGGAAACCAAGGCGGAGTCGGACGCCATGCGCGGCATCACGGAAACCGCCAAGCAAATCATCCTCGGCTTTGCCGTGGTGATCGCGGTGCTTGGCTGCGGCCTGGCGATCTGGATTTCCCGTTCGATCAGCCTGGTGGTGCAGGAAGTGCAGCGCGTGGTGCAAACCCTGGCGGGCGCCTCCGGGGAAGTGTCGGCCACGGCCGGGTCCCTGTCACAAGCTTCCAGCGAACAGGCCGCCAGCGTGGAGGAAACCAGCGCCTCGATCGAGGAAATGACGGCGTCGATCACGGCCAATGCGGAAAATGCCCGCGTCACCGACGCCATCGCGACCCAGGCGGCGCGGGAAGCCGCCAAGGGCGGTGAAGTGGTGAAAGCCACGGCGGCCGCGATGCGCCAGATCGCGAAAAAAGTCTCGATCATTGACGACATCGCGTACCAGACCAACTTGCTGGCGTTGAATGCCGCGATCGAAGCGGCGCGCGCCCAT
This sequence comes from Pseudoduganella sp. GW821-FHT12E03, assembly GCF_058807115.1. Lineage (NCBI taxonomy): Bacteria > Pseudomonadati > Pseudomonadota > Betaproteobacteria > Burkholderiales > Oxalobacteraceae > Pseudoduganella > Pseudoduganella sp. GW821-FHT12E03. The sequence continues at coordinate 128,846 of NZ_JBXAQJ010000014.1, forward strand.
GAACATGGCAAGGGCTTTGCCGTGGTGGCGGCCGAAGTGCGCAAACTCGCCGAACGCAGCCAGGTTGCCGCCCAGGAAATCGCCGAAGTCGCCACCAACAGCGTGGAACTGGCGGACCAGGCCGGCACCTTGCTCGACACCATGGTGCCGAATATCCGCAAAACGTCCGACCTGGTGCAGGAAATCGCCGCCGCGTCGGAAGAACAGGCCGCCGGCGTGCGCCAGATTAACAGCGCGGTCAGCCAGCTGAGCCAGGCCACCCAGCTCAATGCCGCCAGCTCCGAAGAACTGGCCGCGACCTCCGAGGAAATGAGCGCCCAGGCCGACCACCTGGCGCAATTGATGGACATGTTCAAGCGCTTTAGCGCCGGCGACGCGGCGCCCGGCGCCGCACCGTCGCGTCCCGCGCCGGGCCACCCGGTCCTGGTGAAGTCCAAAGCCGCGCGGCCTACGCCCGTACCGCGCGCCGCCCAGGTGGACGAAACGCATTTCACGAAATTCTAGGGGATTGATACGGCAGGCGCCGGGCGGCGCCTGCCGGCCCGCCGTCACACTTCGATCAGCAGGCAGTTGCGCTTGTCGTGCCGCACATATTCGGCGCGTTTCGCCAGTTGCCGGATCAGCATCAGACCGGCGCCGCCGATCGGCTGGTCTTCGATCGGCAAATCCGGATTGGGTTCCTTGTGGGTCTGGCGGTCGGCCAGCGGGTTGAAGGCGGGGGCTTCATCTTCGTAGCAAAACCCCGCGGCCTGCGCGAAGATCCACACCGGGCGGTCGCTGTCGCCGCCATAGCCGTGCAGCACGCTGTTACGGAACAACTCTTCCAGGATCAGTTCGGCGCGCATGACAGCGTCCGGCTCCGCGCCGGCGTGGCGCATCTGCGCCGCCACCAGCTCCATCACCACCGGAACGAGCGCAAGCCGGGCTTCAAAACGCGTCCCCGTTTTGCAACCCCCTGCCCCGGTACTGGTTCCTTTTTGTTCCATTAGAGCATATTATCGGATTGTCTATTGCAGAGGTGAACATGAACCGAATAAAGTTGACTAGTGTCGCAGCAATGCTGCTGGCGCTGGCCCCCCTCGCCGCCCCCCTGACCGCCCTGATTTCCCCCGCCGCCCACGCCGCTCCAGTCCCGGATGACGCGGCCGGCATGATCAAGACCGCCAAAGGCAGTGTAACCATAGAACGCGCCGGGCGAAAGTCCGCCGGCGCCGAAGGCGCCATCATCAAGGCGTCGGACCGCATCATCACCGGCGCCGATGGCAGCGCCGGCATTACCCTGCGCGATGAAACGCGGATGGCGCTGGGCCCGAACACCACTGTGTCCATGGAGCATTTCGCGTTCAACACCACCACGCACGAAGGCCGGCTGGACGCCACCGTCCGGCGCGGCACCCTGGCCGTGGTGTCCGGCAAAATCGCCAAGCAATCGCCGACCGCCGTGAAATTTTCCACGCCATCGACCGTGCTCGGCGTGCGCGGCACGGAATTCGTGATTGAAGTGGAAGGTAACGGGGAATGATTGGTCCGCTGATTTTTATTGCCTGCCTGGCGGCGGCCATCGCCCAGCACAATGCCGCGCCGCGTGAACGGATTACCCTGCTGCCCAGCCCGGATGGCAAACCCAGCGCCGTGGTGGTGGCCACCGCCAAAGGCGAAACCGTGCTGGACCAGCCTTACCGCAGCGCCCAGGTGGGCGGCAATGCCGCCGTCGCCATGGTGACGGAACAGGAAAGCGCGGTGCGCCAGCGCTATGCGCCGCTCTTGGCCGCGCTGCCGAAAGGGGCGGCGGTGTTTACCGTGTATTTCGAGACCAATACCGAAGACCTGGTGCCGGAATCGGCGGCCCGCTTCGCGCAAATCCGCGACGAACTGGCGCAGCGTCCGGCGCCGGAAGTCATCGTCATCGGCCACACCGACCGCGTCGATACCACCGCCTACAACGATGCGCTGTCGCTGAAACGGGCGGAACGGGTGAAACTGTTGCTGGTGGAAGCGGGCATTCCCGCCGACAGCATTGCCGTGGCCGGACGGGGCGAGCGCGAACCCGCCGTGCAAACCTCCGACGGCAAGGCGGAATTGCGCAACCGGCGCGTGGAAATCCGCGTCCGCTAGCGGAGCACGCCATGCGCCGCGCGGCTATTCTGGTCCTCCTTGCCGCGCTGGGCGCCTTGGGCCGGTTGGCGGCGGCGCATGCGGCATCCCCCATCCCGCAGCGGGTCACGATTTACGTCGACGATGCCTATCCCCCCTATTCCTACGCCGTCAACGGCGTGGCGTTCGGGGTCTATCCCGCCGTGCTGGCGCGTATTTTTGCCGGCATGCCCGGCTATCAGATCGACTTGCAGCCGGTGCCATGGAAGCGTGGCTTGCGGCTGCTGGAACAGGGCGAAGGCTTTGCCCTGGCGCCGCCGTATTTCCGCCCCGACGAGCGGCCGTGGATGGATTATTCCGCGCCCATCATGCTTGAAAGCGTGGTCATGTATTGCAATGAAACCGTGGCCTCCCGCATCGTCTCGCCACGCTGGCCGGACGATTATTATGGTTTGCGCATTGGCGTCAATACCGGTTTTATCCTGGGCGGCCCCGCCTTTGAAGCGGCCCGGCGCGGCGGCAAGCTCACGGTGGAAGAAGCGCGCGGCACCGATGAAAACCTGAAAAAGCTGCTGCTCGGCCGTATCGACTGTTATATGAATGACCGCTATGCGATCCGGCACGCGCTGTTTCGCGCCCTCGCCGAGGATGCGTACCAGCGCGCGGCGCGCATCGTGGAAACCACCGTGGTCAGCCAGGAACATGGCCACCTGGGCTTTACGCGCCAGCAGGGCGGGCGCTGGGCTTTTCGCACTGACTTTATCCGCCAATTCAACCTGGTCCTGGAAGAATTGCGGCGCAGCGGAGAACTGGCGCAAATCGCCGAACGGGAATTGCGCCGCTGACACATTGAAGGAGAAATCATGCAACGCCGCCTGTTGACCCTGGCCGGACTGGCCGCCATGCTGCCGCGTCCGCTGTATGCCTTGACGCCGGACTTCCTCGGCGCGGCCTCGGCCGCCGCCGTCATGCATATTTCCACCCTGCTGGAACAAGACCCCGCGACCCAGATTGCGGAACTGGTGGTGGCCGAAGCCTACAAGCGCCTCGGCATGGGACTGGAAGTGCACAAATACCCGGGCGAACGGTCGCTGGTCAGCGCCAATGATGGCCTGATGGACGGCGAGTTATACCGCAAGGTCGGCATGGAACGCGATTATCCGAACCTGATCATTGTGCCGGTCCCGCTGCAAATCTATGAAATCGTGATCTTTACGCGCGATACCACTTTCATCGTCAACGGCTGGGAAAGCTTGCGGCCGTTTACCATCGGCTTCGTGCGGGGCATCAAGATCGTCGAGGCGTCCACGGTCGGTATGCGCACCGAAGCCGTACCCACCATGCAGCAAGCGCTGCAAAAAATGACGATGGGCCGTACCGACGTCGTGGTCGGCAACCGCGCGTCCGGCCTGGCCGCCGCCAAAGCCCTGAAAATCGACGACTTGCGCGTGCTCGCGCCCGCGCTGGCCGCGTTCCCGGTCTATCACTACGTGCACCGCAAGCATGAAGCGCTGGTGCCGCGCCTGACCGCCGTGCTGCAGCAGATGCAAAAGGAAAAAGTCATGGAGCGCATCCAGCGCCAGGTCCTGGGCGAAGCCATGCCGCCGCTGCCCTGACGCCGCGCGGCGCTAAAGCGGTCCGTTACAGCGGTCCGTTCCAGCGCACCACCAGCAGGGTCAGGTCATCCGACGGTTCCGCCGTGCCGACATGGCGCCGCACATCTTCCCGCACCGCCGCCACCAGCGCTTCCGGCCCCAGTCCATGGGTCTGCGCCAGCAGCGCATCGAGCCGTTCGACGCCGTACAGGTCGCCCTGCTCGTTCATGGCTTCGGAAATGCCATCGGTGGTCAGGCACAGGCTGTCGCCCGGCAGCATGCGGTAGTGCTGCACCGGATACTCGAAATCCTCCAGCACGCACAGCGGCGGCCCATCGGCCGGCTGCATGCGTTCCAGCGCGCCGCCCGCGTTGACCTTGCGCGGCGCGTCGTGTCCGGCGTTACACAGGGTGACTTCACCGGTGTCGGCGTCGAGGATACCGGCGATACAAGTGACGAACAGCATTTCCGGGTTTTCCCGCGACAGTTCGCGGTTGGCGCGGTTCAGGATCGCGGCCATGTCCGGCTGCGACGCCTGGCCCAGCGCCACGCTCTTCGACAGCGCCTTGGCCACCACCATGAACAGGCTGGCGGGCAATCCTTTGCCGGAGACGTCGCCGATCATGAACAGCATACGGCGCTGGTCCAGCATATAGAAATCGTACAAGTCGCCCCCGACTTCGCGCGCCGGTTCCAGCAGCGCCGCCACGGTAAACCGCTGTTCGGTGGGGAATGCCGTGGCCGGCAATGGCAAGGTCGCCATCTGGATCCGGCGCGCGGCGGACAATTCACCGGCCGCCTTGGCGGCCGATTCCCGCGCCACCTGCAGCGCGCGGTCGCTGCGGCGCCGCTCGCTGGCTTCATGCACGAACAGGCTGGCCAGCAGCGACAGGCTGGCCGCCGTCATGCCCAGCCATACCGACGCCGCATCGAACAGCATGCCGCCACGGGCAAAGGCCGCCGCGCCGCCGCCAAACAGCAGCGCCGACAAGGTCATCCAAGCCAGCACGGCGACCCGCAGGCTGACCCGCGGCAGCAACCAGATCAGGAACAGGCTGGACACGGCCAGCGCCCCCGCTTCCACATGGTGCAGCGCTTGCGGGCGCTGCAGCCAGCGCTCGTCAAACAGGCTTTCCGTCAACTGTGCATGCACGTCGGCGCCCGGCAGCAACTCGCCGCGCGCATTGGTTTGCATGTCGACCAGGCCCAGGCCGGTCAACGCCACGATGGCGATCCGGTTGGTCAGCAAGTCCGATGGCGCCTTGCCATCCATGATATCCAGCGCCGACGCATAGCGGTCATTGGCATGGCGGCCGAAATGCACCAGCACTTCGCCGCCGGGCTGGGTCGGCACCTTCAAATCCCCCAGTTCCACGCTGCGCACGCCCTGCGGCGTGACGTCCACCGTCACGGCCGGCAAGCCGACCGCCACCCGGATCAGTTCAATCGACAGCGATGGCAGCATGGTGCCGCCCACCGCCGCCACCAGCGGCACCCGGCGCAGCACACCGTTTTCCGGTTCCGCCGTCAATAGCCCCTGGCCGCTGGCGGCGCCTTGCAGCATCGGCAGGCTGGCCAGCGCTTCCGGATAGGTGCGCAGGAACGGCAGCGGATCGCCCCCCTGGGCTTGCACCGGCCACGCGCGCAGCACCGGGGTGGAACCGGGAATCGGCGTGCGCAACCCCGCCGCCCCCAGCACCACCGGGATGCGGCGCATCGATTTCGCCAGCTGCACATCATGGCGCGGCATGGCTTTCAAGGCGGAAATCACCGCGGCGTCCGCGCCGGGCAAGCGCGCGGCCAGCGCTTCGGGCGACGTCAGGTCCGATTCCGGCATGAAGATATCGAGGCCGATGGCCAGCGGCTGCTGCTCGGCCATCTTGTCCAGCAATGCCGCCAGCCGGTCGCGCGGCCACGGCCACTGGCCATAGCGCTTCAGCGACGCTTCATCAATGGCGACGATTTGCACGGCGGTGTTCTTGCGCTCGCGCGGCATGAGTTTCTGGTAGCCGTCGAATAGGGTTGATTGCAGGCCCGGCACCGGCCCTTCCGGCAACCACAGCAACAGCGCCACAAAGCCCAGCGCCAGCACCGTGGCGGTGGGACGGCCGCGCCGGCGCAGCCCGGCGACAAAACGGGTCAGCAGGCGCGGCATCGGGTCCTCATGGCGCCGTCAGGTCGACTTCCATGCCGTCATAGGCGGCCACCACCTCGAGCGGCGCTTCGCCGGTGATTTCCGCATAGCGGCGGGTTTCCGCCAGCACGCGGGCAATTTGCGCGTCATCGTAGATCGGTTCGTGGTGGAACAGGCACAGGCGGCGCGCCCGGGCCAGCTGGCACAGTTCCACGCCGACCACGTTGCTGGAGTGGCCCCAGTCGGCCTTGACGGAAATCGCGTCGGCCAGCGAATACATGGCGTCGAAGATCACCAGGTCCGCTTCGTGGAAAAAATCGACGAACGCCTGGCGCTCCGCTTCATTGTCAAGCTTGTGTTCGGAATCGGTGCTGTAAATCAGGGTCTGGCCGCCATGTTCCAGGCGGTAGCCATATGAATCGCCCGCATGCAGCTGCAGCTTGGCCGTGACTTTCAAGCCATTGATCTCGATCGGCTGGCCCGGCGTCATGTGGCGGAATTCGATGGTCGCGCCCAGCTGGTCGAACGAGACCGGAAAGCTGATGGGCTCTTGCTGGCGGCGGAACGCGGTTTCCAGCTGTTCGTGGCAACCATAGATAATGATGCGGTTGCCGGGGATGTAGGCCGGCGTGAAGAACGGGAACCCCATGATGTGGTCCCAGTGCAGGTGCGACATGAAGATGTGGTACGTCTGCGGCTTGGCCGGACCATAGCGCGCCATTTTCGCGCCGCCCAGCGGACGCAGGCCGCTGCCCATGTCGAGGATCACGTGTTCGGTGGTGGTGGCCTGGTCCCAGGCCTGGACTTCCACGCAGCTGGAGTGGCCGCCAAAGGTGCCGCGCACATCGAAGCCCAGCTCGTTGTCGACGTAGTGCGCGATCTTGTCGCTGCTGTCGAGGTCGCGGCCAATGGCGCCCTCCAGCGCCGCCACCAGCTTGGCGCGGATCTGCTTGTGGGTCAGCGCCACCGGCAGCGAACCGCGCGCGCCCCAAATGATGGCTTTCATGCGGCCGCCAGCCCAGCCAGCGCCGCTTCACGGTCGGCAAAGATCTGGAACAGCATGTCGAACCGGCTGATCTTGAACACTTCCAGCACCAGTGGCGACAAGCCTGCCAGCACCATCCGTCCGCCCTGCGCCTTGACCTGCTTGATCGCCAGCATCAGCGCCCGCAGGCCGATGCTGGAAATGTAACTGACCTGGGCAAAGTCCAGCACCAGCAGCGGACCACCAGCGGTACAGGCGCCCAGGTGCGCATCGAGCGCGGTCTTGAAGGAATCCGCGTGGGTGTGGTCAATCCGTCCCTCGGGACACAGGACGGTGGCGCCGGGCACGGCGAGTGGCTGAAGATCCATAATGACACCTGAAACGTTGGTCGTATGTGCTGCATGAATTCGCAGTACTTGAACTAGATATACGAATATTGACTGCGATCATGACAGTGTACCACCGCCGCATCAGTGAATAACCTTTTTACATGATTTTTAACTACTGTCGGCGTAGTCTTACAGCATAACGCGCCACACTCTGCTACGCAGTTGATTGCCGAAATTGCATACTGGAAAAAACTATAGGGAGAGGAGACCCAATGTTGCCTTCCGCCGCACCGGCACAAGACACCACGTGCCGCATTTTCGCCACACTGTCGGACCACCTCGCGTGGCCGGACGATGCTGAACAGTATTTGCGCCTGCAACTGGACCTGGCCAGCGCCCTGCCGGACGGCTTGCCGCCGCATTACGATTTGCTGGGCGACTGGCTGGGCCAGCAGGCGGAACAGGCGCTCGCCGCCCACCACGGTTACCAGCACCAGCGCGCCGACGGCGCGCCACGCCGCCACTTCGCCAATCTCGCGCAAATGCGGCAATTTCTCACCAGCGCCGCACCGGCCCGGCTGGCGGCGGGCGCCTCGCTGTACGGGGTGTTGCAACGCTGGGACGATGAGGATTTCCAGCCGATGGTGGCCAGCTATCTCGATTACACGGGCCATGGCATCCCCGGCCACAACCAGTACCTGCGCTACCTGGCGCTGCTGGAAGCCCATGGCGCGCTGCCGCAGGCGCCGCAGGATGGCGCGGCCATCGAGCAGGCACTGGCGCGGCACGCCGACGATGCCACCTTGCGGCGCGGCGCGGCCATTGAACTGGCCCTGGCCCGGCACGCGGACGTCCATCTGGCCGAACTGATCGGCTATAACATCGGACGCCAGCAGCCATCCGCCGCCCTGCTGGCGGCGCGCCACGAATTGAATGAGCTGGGCGCCGATGCGGACGCTTTTGCACAAGCCGCCGACGCGGCCGGCAGTACCCCTTCCGCGCTGTTTACCCTGCGCGGCGTGATGGCGCGGGTCACCGACCCGGCGGGCTTTTACCGCCGCGTCGACAATGGCTACCGGCTGCACGCGCTGGCCGGCCGCCTGGCGCTGCCCAACGCCGCGCCAGGGCCGCAGGCCGTGATGCCGCCGCGCGATGCGCTGGACGCGCCGCCGCCACGTACCGCCAACTACACGCCGGCGCCGCTGCGCCAGCCGGAACGCCCGGTGATCCGCCACGCGTTCCCGGACGATGAGCACGCGTGGGAAGCCATCGGCAGTGAATTGCGCTTGCTCGAAGCGCGGCTGGCCGGTTCGGAAAGCAAAGAGGAAGCCATGCAAATTCTGGCGCGGCTGATGACCCCGGGCGAACAGCATACGCCGGTGGGGTTGATGGCGGCGCGGATATTCAGCCAGCTATTCAGGTTGTGACGGTCAAGCAGTATTTCTTATTTCGTGAAGGAGAAAAAGCATGCCAAAAGTTCGCCAGCTCGGTGCAAGTATGTTACGTGGCAACGCCACCAATTTTTATATCCGCTGCGACGACGACCTGGATGACCAGGACACCGACATCCGGCGCGATGTCGCCGTCGAATACCCGCATATCCATGTGGCGACGACCGGTCCCAACCAGCATGACGACATTACTTATATCGGTATTACTTACGGGGGCGCGCGCCAGAATATCGACATCTACGTCAATGGCGGTTATGTGCTGTCGTTTGAAGACACCGTGGCGGAAATCACCGCCAAATGCACCAAGATATCGCGCCAGCGGGTCCATCCGCTGACGCAATATCTGCATGGTTACACCCCGCAGATTTCTTATCAATAACCGCCAAGCGCCCTACCGCCACCACGCCCCCGCATCGTCGCCCGCCATCACCGGCAGCGCCTTTTGCGGCGTGTCCGCCAGCGGCAGGCGCACCGTGACCGTGGCGCCCTGGTCGGCGCCGTCGCTCATGACGGCAATCACGCCGCCATGCATTTCCACCAGCCGCCGCACCAGGGTCAGGCCGATTCCCAGGCCGCCCTGCACCCGCTGCAAGGTCTGCTTACCCTGCACGAAGACCTTGAACACGTGCGGCAGCAAGTCCGGGGTGATGCCGACTCCTTCATCGTGCACCGACATCACCGCCTCGTCGCCTTCCTGCCGCACCGAGATCGCGATGCGGGTGCCGGGCGGGCTGTATTTGACGGCGTTGTCGAGGATGTTGTCGATGACTTGCGCCAGCCGGGTGCCGTCCGCCAGCACCGGCGCCGGGGACAGTTCGGTATCGATCGTGTGGGTTTTCAGCTTGCCGCTCGATTGCGCCATTTCCACGCAACTGCGCACGGCTTCGCCCAGGTCCATGCGCTGGCGGTTCAGCGCCAGCTTGCCCATCAGCGCGCGGTTCACTTCCAGCAAATCATCGACCAGCGAACGCAAATGCGCGGACTGGCGGCGCAGCACGTCGCGCGCGCGGTCCGACGCTTCGGCCGGCATGCCTGGCATGCACGCGTGGTCCAGCACCGCCACCGCGCTGGTGATGGCGCCCAGCGGGTTGCGCAGTTCGTGGCCCAGCATGGCAAGGAATTCATCCTTGGCCGCATTTTGTTCTTCCGCGTGGGTGCGCGCGGAACGCTCCCGGTCCAGCAATGTATTGCGTTCGCGCTCGGCCTGGGCGCGCGACTCCATTTCCCGCCGCAAGCGCGCATCGGCTTCACGGATGGCGTCATTGAGCGCTTCCATCTCACCGATGTTCGACTTGCGCAGCACCGTCACCGCCGATTCGCCGCCCAGCGCCCGCGCCGCCCGCGACGCGTTCGACACGAAACGCACCAGCCGCTTGCCGGTGTGCACGCCGAGCCCCACGGCGGCGGCAATCGCCAGCAGGAAGCCCGCCACCGCGACTGACATGCCGCGCAGCACGGCGTCATTGACTTCCGACACCGGCGCGCCCACCACGACGGACCAGTCCGACAACGCAGAATGCACAAAGTAGCCGTGGATGTCCGTGCCTTCCACCGTGGTATGGCGCAGGGTGCCCGATGGCGCGGCGCGGATCGCCATCAGGACGTCGGACGGCACCGGATTGCCGGTTTTCGCTTCGCCCAGGTCGCGCCGCGAAATCATCGTGCCTTTGCCATCGATCACCCACACCGACCATGAATCCGGGATCACCCGGCCGACATAGGTGCGGGTAAAGTACGAAGGCGTGAACGCCTGCGACAACACGTGGCGCCGGCCCGACGCCGTGGTCACCGGCTGTTCCACCGTCACGAAATGCTGTTTCAGCGCCGGGCCCCACTTGACGCTGGACACCAGGCCCTTGTCGGTCGCCAGCATCCCTTTCAAGACATTCACATCGGGCCGCTTCGGCAAGACGTCGCCATGGGCCAGCCGGGTGTTGAGCAGTTGCTGGCCTTCCTCGTCGTACAGGATCATCCAGGCGCCCTGGCCCGCGTTGGCGGCCAGCGCTTCACGGTAAAAGCGCGCATAGTCGGCGCTGTCGAGCGCCTGCGAATAAGCCAGCGCGCGCAGCACCGACTGCGCGCGGCGGATTTCCGCATCGAGTTCCTGGCGCGCCGAGCGCGCGCTTTCCTCGATGTGTCGCATCGCCACTTCGCGCTGCGCGGTCAGCAGCATATCCAGGGCGATGCTGAAAAACACGGCGATCGGAAACACGATACAGAACGCCAGCAACCAGTAATGTGTACGTAGTTTCATCGCCGAGGGATGGATGCGGAAGGCCCATTTTACCGCTTGTTGCCGGCAATGCAAGATCGGCGTGGCGTGAAAGGTTCTGCGGCGCGGCCACATCGGCTGCGCGTCAGGCCCGCGGAACGCCAAGTACGTGCCGTGGCCGGACGTGGCGAAAGCGCTGCAATTGCCCTGGACTTTCGTTATACTGCGCACGCCGCCTGATCAACTGGCGGCGTTTTTCACTTTTTCACCTCTTTCTCCAACGGAGTCTTCGCCGATGACCAAGTAAGCCGATTCGATCGTGTCCACAGCCGTGCGCTGTGCCCGCCCACCGAATTCCGGAGCTGACTTGTGCGAGATTCCTTGCTGCCCGCCGCTGGCGCGGCTTCCCTTGTTATTACCGACGGCAATACGTCCGGCATGCCGCTGACCTTGCGCGCGGTTGCCTGTGTGCTGCCGTCCGGCCGCCCGCTGTTCAGCGGCCTCGATGCGGTATTCTCCGCCGTCAAAACCGGCGTCGTCGGCCCGAACGGCGCCGGTAAAAGCATGCTGGGCCGCCTGCTGGCCGGCTTGCTGCCGCCATCCGCCGGCGCCGTGCTGCGGCCGGGCCGGTGCGCCTGGACGCCGCAGGAAATCCGCCCCCTGCCCGGCGCCACCGTGGCCGGCGTGGCCGGGTTGGCGCCGCTGGCCAGGGCGCTGGCGCGGGTCGCCAGCGGCGATGCCGGCGACAGCGATTTCGACCTGCTCGACGGCCGCTGGCATGTTGCCGACGCATTGCGCGACGCATTGGCCGAGGCCGGCATGCCGGGCTATGCCTTGGACCATCCGGCCGAAGCGCTGAGCGGCGGCCAGTTGATGCGGGTGGCGCTGGCTGGGGCCTTTCTGTCCGGCGCGCCGTGGCTGGTGCTTGACGAGCCGAGCAACCACCTCGATGACGCCGGGCGCGGCTGGCTGCGGCGCCAACTCGCCGCCTGGCGCGGCGGCGCCCTCGTCATCAGCCATGACCGTGATTTGCTGGACCGGATGGAGGCGATCGCCGCGCTGGAAGCGGGAACGCTGGTGGTTCATGCCGGCAATTACACCCATTACGCGGCGATGCGCGATGCGGGCCAGGCCGCCGCGCAGGCGGCGCTCGACCACGCCCGCACCACGCGCGAACGCGGCCTGCGCGAGTTGCGCGACCAGCACGACCGCCGCCAGGCACGGACCGCGCGCAACCGGCGCGCCGGGCAAGAATCGAATATCGCGCCCATATTGAAAGGCCAGTTGCAGCGCCGCGCGCAAGAGTCCAGTGGCCGCGACGCGGTGCGCGATGCGGCAGCGCGCACCGCGCTCGACGACAGCGTGCGCGCCGCGGCGGCCCGGGTCCACGCCCCGGCCGCCAGGGCGCTGGTGCTGCCCGCCTCCGCCGTCCCGTCCGGCAAACAGGTGGCGGTGTTCGAGCGCGCGGTCGCGCCCTGGCCCGCGCTGGCCGACGAGCGGCCCGATCAGCGGCCCAATCACCGGCCCGGCCAGCAGCCCGGCCAGCGGCGCATTGATCGGCCCGATGCCACGATGACCTGGGGCGGCCCGCAGCGCATAGCCGTCACCGGTCCCAATGGCTGCGGCAAGACCACCTTATTGCGGATGCTGGCCGGACAGGTGGCCCCGGCGGCGGGCGCCTGCCGCACATGCGTACCGTTTGCATGGCTGGACCAGCAGGCGGAGGCGCTGCTGCCGCCGCACCTGACCGTGCTGCAACGCTTGCGGGAACTGGAGACGCCGCTGGCCGAGGGCGAATTGCGCAGCCGGCTCGCGCTACTGGGGCTGGGCGCGGCGCAGGTGGGCACGCCGGCCGCCAGCCTGTCCGGCGGCGAGCGGCTGAAGGCCGCGCTGGCGTGCGCCCTGTGGCGGCGCGAACCGGCCCGCCTGCTGTTGCTCGATGAACCGACCAACCACCTCGACCTGGCGTCGGTTGAAGCACTGGAACAGGCGCTGGCCGCCTGGCCCGGCGCGCTGGCGGTGGTGTCGCACGATGCGCGATTCCTGCACCAGCTCTCGATTACGCATACCCTGTCGATACAAAACGGCGTGTGGCGGCTGGCCGCGAAGTGATATGCTGACAAGAAAAACCTCGGGGGAACCATGTCCATCACGGAGAATCTGTTCAAACTGAAGGAAAACGGCACCGACGTCCGCACGGAAATCGTGGCCGGCATCACCACCTTCCTCACCATGGCGTACATCATCTTCGTCAACCCGGCCATCCTAGGCGACGCCGGCGTGCCGAAGGAAGCCGTGTTTGTCGCCACCTGCCTGGCCGCCGCGCTGGGCACCACCATCATGGCGCTGTACGCGAATTACCCGATCGGCATGGCGCCCGGCATGGGCCTGAACGCGTATTTCGCCTATGCGGTGGTGCTGGGCATGGGGGTGCCGTGGCAATCCGCGCTGGGCGCCGTGTTTATTTCCGGCTGCCTGTTCATCATTGTCAGCCTGCTGGGCTTGCGGGGCATGATCGTCAACGGCATTCCCCATTCGCTGCGCACCGCCATCACGGTCGGCCTGGGCCTGTTCCTGGGGTTGATCGCACTCAAGAGCGCCGGCATCGTGACGGCCAATCCCGCCACCATGATCGCCGCTGGCGACTTGCATAAACCGCCGGCGCTGATGGCGATTTTCGGCTTCATGCTGATCGTCGCGCTGGACCGCCTGAAGGTCAAAGGCGCGATCCTGATCGGCATCGTGGCGGTCACCCTGCTCAGCTTTGCGTTTGGCGGCAACCAGTTCAACGGCCTGTTTTCCGCGCCGCCCTCGCTCGACCCGACCTTCCTGAAACTCGATATCGGCGGCGCGCTGTCGGTCGGCATCGTCAACGTGGTGCTGGTGTTCTTCCTGGTCGAACTGTTTGACGCCACCGGCACCCTGATGGGCGTGGCCAACCGCGCGGGCTTGCTGGTGCCGGGCAAGATGGAACGGCTGAACAAGGCGCTGCTGGCCGATTCCGGCGCGATTGTCGCCGGTTCGCTGCTGGGCACGTCCAGCACCACCGCCTATGTGGAAAGCGCGGCCGGGGTGCAGGCCGGCGGACGCACCGGGCTGACCGCGCTGACGGTGGCGATATTGTTCCTGGCCTGCCTGTTCATTTCACCGCTGGCCGGGGTGGTGCCGGCCTATGCGACGGCGCCGGCGCTGCTGTTCGTGTCGTGCCTGATGCTGCGCGACCTGGCGGACCTCGAATGGGGGGAAACCACAGAAAGCATCCCCGCCGCCATCACCGCCATGCTGATCCCGTTTACCTACTCGATCGCGCACGGCATCGCGTTCGGCTTCATCACCTACGCGGTGCTGAAACTGGCGACCGGGCGCGCCCGGGAAGTCAAACCCGTGGTGTGGGTGATCGCCATCGTGTTCGCGTTCAAGTACGCGTATTTGCCGGGCTGAACCGGCACACGCCCGGGCTAGGCGGCCTGCGCGGCCGCCTCCAGGTCCATCATGACAGGACGGGGAAATTCCCGGATCGGCAGCACGCCCACCACGTTATGCAAGCGCATACGGCACAGGGTCAGCGCGTCTTCTTCCTGTGCCGCCAGCCGCACCCACACATCCATCCCGTCCGCGCCCGGCGCAATCCGCATCCCGTCGAGGGTAAGGCCGGTGCGGCGAATGATGGCCAGGGCGTTTTCAAGGGTGGACAGAGCGCAATCGGCCTCGATGGCGAAGCGCAGGGTTTTTTGATGGCACATGGTGATGGTCCCGGTCGGCGTGTTGATGACTAACAGTATGCGTTCGCCGCCGGGGAATAGGCATCCAAAGACTATCGAGTTTCCATTAGAATAGAGAATATTCATCTTCATTTTAAGTAAATTATGGATGATCATTCTTATCCCAGCCATCTCGATGAAACCGACCGCCGCATCTTGCGCGCGCTGCGGCGCGACGGGCGGCTGTCGAACACCAAGCTGGCGGAACAGGTCGGCCTGTCCACCACGCCATGCTGGAACCGGGTTAAGGCGCTGGAGGAATCCGGCGTCATCGAGGGGTATACCGCGCTGCTGAACCAGAAAGCGCTGGGCTTGCCGGACACGGTCCTGATCGAAGTCACCCTGGAGCGGCACGACGACGACATGCTGGAAAAGTTTGGCGAAGCGCTGGCGCTGTTGCCGGAAGTGATGGAAGCGTATTTGCTGACCGGCGAATACGACTACCTGATCAAGGTGGCGGTGGCCGGCACCGCGGGCTATGAGGAGTTCCTGCGCCGCAAACTGTATAAATTGCCCGGCCTGCGCCACAGCCGCTCGACCTTTGTGCTGCGCTGCATGAAGCGCTCGCATTCGGTCGAGCCGTAAGCGATTTTCAGGGGTAGCGCGTACTGTCAAACCACGCCGCCACCTCCGGCTGGCGGAAATGCGCCGTCACGTGGTCAACGAACGCCCGCGTTTTCGCGGGCAACAGCTTTTTGCTGGGGTAATAAATCGACACCGGCCCCGCATCGCCGCGCCAGCCGGGCAACAAACGCACCAGCTTGCCCTGCTTGAGCCACGGCGCCGCGTGCGCCATCGGCAGCACCGCCACCCCATGGCCGCGCAACGCCGCATGGGCCATGGCGTCCGGATCGTCAAAAATCACGCGCGGACGCAGCACGGCCAAGCCTTCATCGCCATCCGGATGGCGCAAGGTCCACGCCTTGGCGCGCCCCGTGGACACCGAGCGCCGCACGATGCCGTCCATTTGCGCCAGTTCGGACGGGTGGCGAGGTGGCTCCCTCCCCCGCATATACGCCGGTGACGCCACCACCACCACGTCGGTGTGCAGCAATTCGCGGGCAATCACGCCCTGCGACAGCGGAATGCCGCCGCCCACGGCCACGTCAAAGCCGTCGCCGATCAAGTCCACCGCGCGGTTGTCAAAGTGCCACTCCGGCAAGACCGCCGGGTAACGGGCCAGGAACCCGTCGAGCAGCGGCAACAGGTATTCGCGTCCGAAAGCAGGCGCCACGCCGACTTTCAGCACGCCCGACGGCTGCCCGTCATCTTGCGGCACAGCGCCGATGGCTTCCAGCACCCCGGCAAACGGGCCGCCCACCTGCTGTAAGAACCGTTCGCCGCCGGACGTCAAGGTCAGGCTGCGGGTACTGCGCTGGAACAGCCGTACCCCCAGCGATGTTTCCAGCCGCGCGACATTCTTGCTGACGGCGGCCGGTGTCAGGCCCAGGCGGCGCGCCGCCGCGGAAAAGCTGCCGGTGTCCGCCGACTGGATGAACGAGGCAAGGTAATTCAGCGGTTCCATATCTTCGTTAATTGCAAAAGGTTGATTTGGTGCGGATCTTGTCCTCATCTTATACCAACGGTTGAAATTGCATTGACCGATTACTAGCTACCGAGACATGAATCGGCGGACCATACTGGACTCCATCAACCCACCCCACCCAAGGAGAACAGCATGACCACCGTCACCAACACCACCGCCACCCCGTTTGCCGGCAAAGTCGCTTTCGTCACCGGCGGTTCGCGCGGCATCGGCGCCGGCATCGTGCGCCGCCTGGCCCGCGACGGCGCCACCGTGGCCTTTACGTACCAGCAGGCCGACGCCGCAGCCAACGCGCTGGCCGCCGAAATCGAAGCGCAAGGCGGGCGCGCCCTGCCGATCCGCGCCGATGCCGCCGACGCCGAAGCGCTGCGCGCCGCCGTCGAACACGCCGGCCGCGCGTTCGGCAAGATCGACATGCTCGTCAACAATGCCGGCGTGCTGCGCCTGGGCGACGTCGCCACCTTCGCGCTGGCGGACTTCGACCAGACCTGGGCCGTCAATGTGCGCGCCGTGTTCATCGCGATCCAGGCCGCGCTGCCGTTCATGGGCGCCGGCGGACGGATCATCAATATCGGCAGCACCAATGCGCACCGCATGCCGTTCGCCGGCGGCGGCGCCTACGCGATGAGCAAGTCCGCCCTGCTGGGCCTGGTGCAAGGCTTTGCCCGCGACCTCGGTCCGCGCGGCATCACCATCAATAACGTGCAACCGGGCCCGGTCGACACGGAAATGAACCCGGGCAGCGGCGATTTCGCCACCCACCTGCACGGCCTGATGGCCATCGCCCGCCACGGCACGGCGGCGGAAATCGCCGGCATGGTGGCGTACCTGGCCAGCCCGGAAGCGGCCTTTGTCACCGGCGCCAGCCTGAATATCGATGGCGGCTTTGCCGCGTAACGGCTGGCGGGCGGCGGATTACAGCCTGTCACCACTGGTTACAGGTTGTAACGCCCGCAGCGGCAGGCGAACCCATCAGGTACAATGCGTTTCCCTCAGTTACCGCTACCGGCCGGGCCCCGCTGCACCGGCCCATCGCCGATGAAAACCAAATTCCTGATCGCGCTGGCGCTGGCCGCCGCGCAAGGCGCCGCCTGCGCCGACGACAATCCGGACCGCACCTGGTCCACCGCCGCCGAACTGGGCGCCATCACCACCACCGGCAACACGTCCGGCACCTCCATCACGGGCAAGATCGATGCCCGCCAGGAACTGGAAGACTGGAGCAACCAGTACATGTTTTCCGGCTTCTTCAAGGAAGACCGCACGGTGGACGACCTCGGTGAAAAACACCGCACCCGTTCGGCCGAACGCTTTGCCGCCTCGGCCAAGGCCGCGTACCACCTGGAAGACCACAACAAGAAATTGTTTGTGCTGGGTTCGCATGTGAACGACCAGTTTGGCGCGTACGCCCGCTACAGTTCCTTATCGGTCGGTTACAGCACGCGCTGGTTCCGTTCCCGCGACAAGACCCTGGACGTCGAACTGGGCCCCGGCTATTTCATTGGCAAGAACGCCACCGGCGAAACGGAAAACGGCATGACCGTGCGTGGCGCCGCGTCTTACCGCTGGCAAGTCAGCCCGACCGCCCTGTTCACGCAAACCATCAGCATGGAAAAAGGCACGTCGAACCTGCATTCGCAGGCCGAGACCGCGCTCAGCACGAAGATCAACGGCACCATGCAAATGAAAGCCGCCTTCAGCGCCCGCAATGACACCAATGCGCCGGAAGACAAGAAAAGCACGGATACGCAAACTTCGCTGACCCTGGTTTACTCGTTCTAGAGCCGCAGCGACAGCAACACCATCAGGCCGATCCCCTGCGCGCTGGTGGCATGCCAGAACAGCGCGCAACAGTCGAGCGACGCGCGGCTGTGCGGGGTCAGCAAGCCGGTCGCGGCGCGCGCCCACAGGTAGCACGCCAGCAGCGGCAATAGCGCGGCGTGCAAGCCGCAATAGGCGGCCAGCACCGCCAGCGCCGCATGCCATGCGGAGCGCACCGGCGCCCACTCCAGCCCGGACAGTCCCGCCGCCAGCCCCGCCACGGAACACAGCGACGCCACCGCTATCCAGAGCACCAATGGCGCGCGCGGCCCGAATGCGGCATCCGCCCCCGCCGCCGCGCCATCTCCGCCATTGTCCCCCGTCACGCACCGGCGCCGGCACGCCACCAGCATGGCCGCCGATCCGGCCGCCAGCAAGGCGCAGCATAGCCAGCGCCGGGCGGCCGGCGGCAGCGCGGCGCCGGGCGGCGGACACACGTCCAGCAGCATGCCGACATGCAGGTAGGCATACACGAACGACGCGAAAATCGCGCCATCGACCACCAGCAAGATCACCATGGCCCACCACGCATGCCAGGCGCGCCGCCCCGCCGGCGTACTGGCGCCGCCCACCGGCAGCGTCACCGCATCGGCCACCAGCGCGGCCGGCACGCGCGGCGGCCGGTCCAGCTGCCACAGCCACGCCAGCACCGCGCCGACCGCCGCCACCCCGCACAGCCACGCGGCCAGCGCCTGCTGCACCGTCAACAGCAGGAAAAACCCGGCGGTCCCCAATGCCGCAAGCGGCGGCCACCAGCTGTCCCCGGGCAGGATCAGCAGATACCACGGCTGCGCGCCGCGCCAGGTGGCGACGATGGTTTCGCGCCGCCCGGTGGCCGTACCGGGCAGCCAATGGCGCCCCCGCACCACTTCATCCGCCAGCGAAGGCTGTTCCCACAGCGGTTCTTCGCCATGGACTTGCGGGATGCTGCGGGTGCCATAATCCTCCGCCGGCAGCCATTCCAGCGTGGCGGCGCGCCACGGATTGCCTTTCGGGCGGCCCGGCCGGCAGAGCGTGCGCGCCACGTCCAGCGCGAACCACAGCACGCCGGCGGCAAACACGAACGCGCCGATGGTCGATGCCAGGTTGTAGCCATTCCAGCCCAGGTTCCCGTCATAGGTATAGATACGGCGCGGCATGCCCAGCAAGCCCGCGATATGCATGGGGAAGAACGCCAGGTTAACACCGCCGAACATCAGGCCAAAGATCCAGCGCGCGGACCACTCCGGCAGGCAGTGCCCGTGCAGCAAGGGAAACCAGAAATACATGGCGGCGAACACAGGGAACAGCATGCCGCCGATCAGGACATAGTGCAGGTGCGCCACGATGAAATAAGTGTCGTGCGCCTGCCAGTCAAACGGCAGCGCCGCCACCATCACGCCCGTCAATCCGCCCAGGGTAAACAGGCAAAGGAAGCCGGCGACGAACAGCAGCGGCGCGCTCCAGCGCGGCGTCCCCTGCCACAGCGCGGCAATCCACGCGCACACCTGCACCGACGCCGGCAGCGCCACCACCATGCTGGCGGCCGACACCAGCACCGCCATCGATGGTCCCAGCCCGGCGGCGAACATATGGTGCGCCCACAACGCAAAGCTGACGCCGCCCGTGGCCACCAGCGAGGCAATGACGGCGCGCCGGCCCGGCAGCCGCACGCCCGTCAACGCGGGCAGCATGGTCGAGACCATGCCGGCCGCCGGCAGGAAAATGATGTAGACCTCGGGGTGCCCGAAAAACCAGAACAGGTGCTGCCACAGCAGCGGGTCGCCGCCCCGCTCGGCGATAAAAAACGGCCAGTCCCAGGCCCGCTCCAGTTCCAGCAGCGCCGTGCCGGCAATCACGGCGGGAAAAGCAAACACAATCATGACGCCCACCACCAGCATGGCCCACGCATACACCGGCATGCGCGACAGCGTCATGCCGGGCGCGCGGGTCAATGCAATGCCGACCACCAGCTCGATGGCGCCGGCGATCGCGGAAATTTCAATGAAACCGATGCCCAGCAGCCAGAAGTCCGCGCCCAGGCCGGGCGAATACGCCTTGCCGGTCAGCGGCGGATACATGAACCATCCGCCATCGGGCGCCAGGCCCGCAAACAGCGTGCAAAAGAACGCGATGCCGCCGATCGCATAAGCCCAGTAGGCATACGCGGACAGGCGCGGAAAGGGCAAATCCCGCGCGCCCAGCATATTGGGCAGCAGGTAGACGGCAAACGCTTCCACCACCGGGATCGCGAACAGGAACATCATCACGGTGCCGTGCATGGTGAACACCTGGTTGTATGTACCCGGTCCCAGCAGGGTATTGCCGGGCGCCGCCAGCTGCAGCCGCATCAGCAGCGCCAGCACCCCGGCCAGGATCAGGAACAGCAGCGCCGTCGCGATATACAGGCGGCCGATGTTGGTGTTGTTGACCGATGAGATAAAGCGCCAGCCGCGCGGCGTCCGCCAGGCCCGTTCCAGCCGCGCCAGTTCGTCCGGCGGACGCGGAGCGCCGCTGGGCAGGCCGTCATTCCCGGCCATCACCGCAAGGTCTCCAGCCACGCGGCCAGCGCCTGGACATCACTGGCCGCCAGTTGCGGGTCCGGCATGCGGATACCCGCTTTATGGCGCTGCGGCGCGGCCAGCCACGCCGCCATCGCGCCCGGGCCGTTGGCCAAGGCGCCGGCGCCCAGCGTCTTGCGGCTGGCGATGTGCGTCAGGTCGGGGCCGACCGGCCCGGGCTGTCCCAACCGGCCCGCCAGGCCGCTTCCTCCTGGCGACCCGGGCAGCCCAAACCGGGCCATTTGCGCCGTCCGCCCATCCGGCGCCGTCCCGGTTGCCGCGCCGCGCACCACATGGCATGCGGCGCACCGTTCGGCAAACAGCGCCCGGGCCGCCGCATGCCGCCCGCCGTCGGCCACGGCGGGCAGCGCCTGGCGCGCCAGCCAGCTGTCGAAGTCCGGTTCCGCGTGCGCCACCACCCGCAGCGCCATGCGCGCGTGCTGCAAGCCGCAATATTCCGCGCATTGGCCGCGCCACGTGCCGGGCCGCACGGCGGTCAGCGGCAAATGGCGCACTTTTCCCGGCAACATATCGACCTTGCCTGCCAGCGCCGGCGCCCAAAAGGTGTGGATCACGTCCGCGCTGTCCAGCGCCAGCCACACGGTGCGCCCGGCCGGCAGGTGCACTTCATTGGCCAGCACGATGCCGCCGTCCGGGCCGGGGTAGCGCACTTCCCACCACCACATGTGCGCCGTCACGCGGATCACCAGCGCGCCCGCCGGCATGGCCGCCGACTGGCCGCCCGCGCCTGCCGTGTCATACGGCACCCCGCCCCACGTGGCATAGCCGAACAAGCCCGCCAGCGCGCTGCCCGGCGCCAGCACCGCCACGGCCAGCCAGCGCCGCCACCGAAGCGCCCGCCCGCCCCGGCGCAACGCGCACCCCAGCACCGCAATGACCAGCACGAACACCAGCGCCGCCATGCCGCACAACAGCCACGTGAAACGCGACAGTGCGATGGCATCGGCGCCGGCGGGGTCGAAGAGCGTGGCCATGGCTCAGCGCAGGCGCAGCAAATACGCCGCCATGTCGCGCGCATCCGCCGGGGTGACGCCCAGCACCGGCATCATCGTACCCGGCTTGAGCAACGGCGGGTTTTGCACGAAGCGGGCCAGCATGGCGGGGGTGTTCGGCAAGTGGCCCGCGAGATAGGCGGCGCGCCCGAGGGAAGCCAGCGCCGGACCGGCCTGGCGTTGCGCCCCCTCCACACCGGGAATGCGGTGGCAGCTGGCGCACTGGTATTGGCCCAGCAAGCGCTGCCCCCGGTCGACATTTCCATTTTGCAACACTTCACTGGCAGGGGCGCCTCGGGCGGCCGTCACGGCCGCCAGGGTCAGCATGGCTATCGCGTGGCGCAATGGCATGGGGCGTCCTGGCGTGTCCTGATGAAAATCCAACCCAGCATACAATGATTCAACATGGCTTGACGTACAACAGCGGCGCAGTAACAACTAAACCATGGCAGCTTAACAATGGCAACTTAACGATGGTGCAACCGTGCGATGGCTCGATACACGAATCGGAACACCCTGCGCTGCGCCGCGCTGACCGCCACCGCGCTGGCGCTGGCGGCCGTGGCGGTGGGCGGTGCGGTGGTCGGGCTGGGACTATATGACGTGGCGTCGACCGACCAGCATTTCCAGCTGACCCACAGCGTGTTGGAAGCCACCATGCGCGCGTCGGTACGAAGGCAGGCCGCGGCAATCCAGCCGCCCGCACTCGGCGACTTGCGTGCGCAACAAGGCGCCGCCGTGTATGCCGCGCGCTGCGCCGGCTGCCATGGCGCACCGGGCGTCGCGCCGCAACCATACGCGATGAGCATGCAGCCGGCGCCAGGGGGCCTGATCGATGCGGCAGGGAAATGGGAACCCGCCGAGCTGTACTGGATTACCCGGCATGGCATCAAAATGAGCGGCATGCCGGCGTGGGAATTTCATTTGAGCGAACAAGCCCTGTGGGATGTCGTGGCTTTCCTGGGGCGTTTGCCCCGGTTGACGCCCGCCGCGTATGCCGCCGCACTGGACACGGCAGGCGCGGCGCACCAGCACGACTCCGCGCCGCTGCCAGCCGTGCCGGGCGGGCCGCACATGGCGGCATCGGCATCGGCGCCGCCACCCGGCCAGCCGGCATTGCCCGACGCGCGCCGTGGCAAAGTAGCCTTAACGCAATATGCCTGCCATGCCTGCCACATGATTCCCGGGATTACCGGCAGCCGGGTTCATATCGGCCCGCCCCTGGCCGGCATTGCCAGCCGGACATTAATAGCAGGCACGTTGCCGAACACGCCAGACAACATGGTGCGCTGGATCCGCACCCCGCAAGGCGTCGATCCGCGCACCGCGATGCCGGCAATGGGCGTCACGGAGCGCGACGCACGCGACATCGCGGCCTACCTGCGGACGCTGGACTAAGGGCTGGCTTGCTGAACAGCCTGCCTGAGCGTGCGTCGCCCGGCGCGGAAATGCGCAATGATGGGGCATGGATCAGCGATCAGACCAGGCTCCCCAGGACAATGCCCCGGCGCCGCCTTCCGGCGCGGGCGCGGCGCCGCCCGGCGCTACCGCCCCGGCCGAACGCAGTTTCCTGCACCGCGTCGTGCTGGTGGACGGCCTTGCCGCACTGTTCCTGCTGACACTGGCCGGCCTGTGGTTCGCCGCCGACGCGCTGTTGCTGATCTTTGCCTGCATCCTGTTCGCCATCCTGCTGCACGCATTGAGCAGCGCCGTGCAGCGCCGCCTGCGCCTGCGCTCGCACACGGCGGCGCTGGCCCTGGTCACCGGCCTGATGGCCGCCACCCTGGGCCTGGCCGGCTGGCTGATGGCGCCGCAATTGTCGGAACAGGCCAGCCACCTCGCCCAGGTGGTGCCGACGTCACTGGACCAGGTGCGCGCCACGCTGGCGCGCTATCCGCGCCTGAAATCCCTGCTGGCCGAATTGCCCAGCAATAAACAGATCGCCAGCCAGCTGGCCGCGCTGGCGCCCAATGCAGGCCTGTTCTTTTCCGGTGTGCTGGGGGCGCTGGGCAATACCCTGATCATCCTGTTTGCCGGGGTCTATTTCGCGGCGCGGCCGCGCCTCTACATCGACGGCATGGTGCGGCTGGTGCCGCCCAGGCGCCGCCCGCGCGCCCGTGAAGTGCTGGACCAGCTGGGCGGCACGCTGGCGAAATGGCTGATGGGCAAAGCCCTGTCGATGCTGGTGGCCGGCCTCCTGACCGCGGTCGGCCTGTCGCTGCTGGGCATCCCGCTGGCGCTAATCCTGGGCATCATAGCCGGACTGCTCGATTTCATACCCTATCTGGGACCGCTGATGGCGGGCGTGCCGGCGTTGCTGATCGCGTTTTCCGCCAGCCCGGAACAGGCGCTGTACGTGGCGCTGCTGTTTGGCGGCATCCAGCTGGTGCAGGGTTACCTGGTGGAGCCGCTGATCGACCAGCGCACGGTGGCCCTGCCGCCCGCGCTGACGATTGCAATGCAAGTACTGTTTGGCGCCGTGTTCGGGCTGGCCGGCGTGGCGCTGGCCACGCCGCTGACGGCGGCGCTGATGGTGCTGGTGACGATGCTGTATGTGCAGGATATCCTGGGTGACAACAGCCATCCCTAGGCCGTCACCTGCTTCTGGGTCTGGTACAGCCGCGCATAGTGGCCGCCCTGCGCCAGCAGCGCGCCATGCGGCCCCGCTTCCGCGATACGGCCCGACTCCATGACGACAATCCGGTCGGCTTTTTCAATGGTGGACAGGCGGTGCGCGATGACCAGCGTGGTGCGGCCGCGCATCAGCACTTCCAGCGCCGCCTGCACTTGCCGTTCCGATTCCGTGTCGAGCGCGCTGGTGGCTTCGTCCAGGATCAGGATCGGCGCATCTTTGTACAGCGCGCGCGCAATGGCCAGGCGCTGGCGCTGGCCGCCCGACAGCCGCAAGCCGTTTTCACCGACTTCGGTGGCATAGCCCTGCGGCTGCTTCATGATGAAATCGTGCGCATAGGCCGCGCGCGCGGCCGCTTCCACGCGGGCCGGGTCCGGCGCCGCGTCGCCATAGGCGATATTGGCCGCCAGCGTATCGTTGAACAGCACCACGTCCTGGCTGACCAGCGCGATCTGGGAGCGCAAATCCGTCAAACGGTAATCGCGCACGTCGTGGCCATCGAGCAGGATGCGGCCCTCGCCCACGTCATAAAAACGCGGCAGCAAACCGGCCAGGGTGGTCTTGCCGCTGCCCGAACCGCCCACCAGCGCCACGGTTTCACCTGCCGCGATGTCGAGCGACACGCCGCGCAGCGCGGGCGCCGCGTCCGGGTCGTTCGGGTTGTAGCGGAAGCTCACGCCCTGCACGGCAATGCGGCCCTCGGCCCGCTGCAATGCGCGCGTGCCCTGGTCCACCTCGGCCGGCGCATCGATCAGGCCATACACGGATTTGGCGGCGGCCAGGCCACGCTGCAGCGGTTCGTTGATCTTGGTGAGATTCTTGATCGGCGACTGCATTGCCATCAGCGAACCCATGAACGCGACAAAGGCGCCCGGCGTCAGCGCGCCGGCCTGCGCGCGCAGCAGCGCAAAGTAAATCACGGCCGACAAGGTCATCCCCACCAGCATCATGATGATGCCGGAGTTCAGCGCCGCGGTGGCCGAGTGTTTGACGGCCAGCTGGCGGTTGTGCTTGACGACTTTGTGAAAACGCTGCTGTTCGAAATGCTGGCCGCCGAAAATCTTCACGACGCGCTGGCCACCGATGCTTTCATCGAGCACGCGCGTCAATTCCCCCATGGAAGTCTGGGTATCTTCGGCCAAGCGGCGCATGCGGCGCCCCGCGACCGTCACCACCGCCGCCACCAGCGGCAGCAGGCCCAGGCAAAAACTGGCCAGTTGCCAGTCGATGGTAAACAGGGAAATCAGGTAACCGATGGTCGCCACCGAATCGCGCACGAACACGTTCACCACCGACAGGCCGGCCTGCGCCACCTGCGTGGCATCGTAGGCCACCCGCGACAGGGTGGTGCCGGTGGACGCCTGGTCGTAATACCGGTTCGGCAGGCGCAAGATGCGTGCGAACATGCTTTCACGCAAATTGGCCTGGACCCGGTTGCTGAGCCAGGACGAGCCATAGTCGCCGGAAAAGCTCGACACCATGCGCATGAACGCCAGCCCCATGATCACCAGCGGGATGCTCCACAGCGCCGCCTGCGCCGGATCGCCCGGCAGCAGCCAGTCCATCCAGCCCTGCACCATGGCCAGCAAGCCGGTGGCGGGGCCGGCCACCGCGCCCAGCGACGCCGTGGTGCCGGGACGCAGCGCATCCACGACATTTTGCAACTGGCGGATCAGCAACACATCGGTGGCGGAGGCAACCCCCACCGCCACCAGGGTGGCAATCACGGCGCCCAGGTAAGGACGGAACTCGCCCAGCAGGCGGAAATAGAGTTGGCGGCTTTGCACTGTGAATCTTGTTCGGGACGAAAGTGTGCATTGTACCCGCCTTCCCCCGGGCTTCCCACTGGCAGCGCATCGCAGGCCGGGGATTGACCTTGCGCAAACGGCATGTTTTACTCGCCCTCAACCCGCCCCGGAGGAAATTTGCACCACCCTCGCCGCCTTTTCCCTCCCTTCCGCCGGCACGCCGGCGGCGCGCTGCTGGCCGCCTTCCTGCTGGCCCTGGCGTGCCAGCCCGCCACGGCCGCCGGCAAGCTGGTGTTTGCCTTTGAAGAGTTACTGCCGTGGAAAACCCGTCACCAGGGTGTCTATGGCGGCGCCTACACGGAAATCATCCGGGAGCTGGCGCGCCGTGCGGACCTGGCGCTGGAATTCCGCAACTGCCCGCTGAGACGCTGCCTGTTCATGCTGGAACAGGGCCAGGCCGATATCGTCATCGGCGTGCGCGACACGCAAGAACGGCGGCGCTACCTGCATTTCCTGAAAACCCCGTACCGCGAGCACAGTTCCGACAAGGTGTTTTATGTGCTGCGCGGCCAGGGCCCCGATATCCGGCAATATGCGGACCTGGCGCAACTGCACATCGGCGTCACCTCCGGCGCCGCGTATTTCGAACCGTTTGACAGCGACAAGGCGCTGGCCAAGGAAGAAGTGCCGCTGACGGAAGCGAATTTCCGCAAGCTCGCGCTGGGCCGGCTCGACACGGTGGTGGTGGCGGAAGACCAGGGCGAGGCGCAGGTGGCGCGCCTGGCGCTGCGCAACAAACTCGTCAAAGCCGCGTACCGCGTGCCCGACGCCAGCGCGCGCCATGTCGGCGTGTCGAAACGGTCGGTCGATGCGGCTACCCTGGACAAGCTGGAACAGGCGATGGACAGCATGGTGCGCGACGGCACCTTGGCCACGCTGATCCAGCGCCATTACTACGACGCGCTGAACGTGCCGCTCGATTCGGTGCGGATCCGCTAGGCAGCCCGGGGCCGGCCATGCACGCTGACGATTTCCGCCAAGCACCCGGGGTTACGGCGCTCCGCGCCGTCCTGTACCGCGCCACCCTGTCCCACCGCGCGCCGCGGCACACCGCCGCGTGCGCGGCCGTCCTTGGCGCCCTGCTGGCCGCGCCGCCATGCGCCGCGCAATCCGGGGC
This sequence comes from Pseudoduganella sp. GW821-FHT12E03, assembly GCF_058807115.1. Lineage (NCBI taxonomy): Bacteria > Pseudomonadati > Pseudomonadota > Betaproteobacteria > Burkholderiales > Oxalobacteraceae > Pseudoduganella > Pseudoduganella sp. GW821-FHT12E03. Next base: position 155,884 of record NZ_JBXAQJ010000014.1, read on the forward strand.
CACGGTCAAACCGGCGGCGCCGTCGATGGTGGTGTGCATGGAGGAACAGCCCCACCCGCCACACCTGCTGGCCAATGGCGGTGGCACGGTGCCGCTGCTGATGCGCATGGCCGCCCGGCGGGCCGGAATGAACCTGCGCCTGTACCGCGCCCCGACCCGGCGCTGCCTGGCCGAAATGCGCAGCGGCATCGTGCATGCCTATGCCGCCGCCGCGCCCGGCCCCACCGTCACCAGTGAATTCGCGCTGCCGATGGCGGCCGGCGCGCCCGACCCGGCGCGCGCCGTCGCCACCATCCGGCAAGTCGTCTACCGGCGCACCGGCAGCAACGCCGGCTGGGATGGCGAACGATTTTCCGGGCTGGCCAAGCCGGTGCTGGTGGGACACGCCTTCGTTGCCATCACCGACCGCCTGCGCCAGCTCGATGTCGACTTTGACAATGAGGCGGGCAGCGACCTGCAAAACCTGGAAAAACTGCTGGCGGGCCGGGGCGACGCCATGGTGGGCATCGACACCGATGTGGCGCCGCTGCTGCGCCAGCCGCGCTATGCCGGCATGATTGAAGCGCTACCCGCGCCATTCAGCGAAAACCGCCATTACCTGATCGTGACGCAAGCGTATTACCAGGCCCACCCGATGGCGGTCGACGCGCTGTGGGACGCCATCGGCGCGGTCCGCGTCTCCGAGCCTTATCAGTCGGCGGCGGCGAAACTGGGGCAACCTGTTCCGCAAGTGGTTGGCAAATAGTAAAGCTTCGGGTTAAATGGCGGTCCCAGCCGCCACCTTCGACCGCCGCCCATGTCCCGCGCCAGCGCCCTGTTCCGCCTGCACCTTGCCGCCATCCTGTTTGGCAGCACCGCCTTGTTCGGCGAAGCCGTCCACGTGGGGCCGGTCGCGATTGTATTCGGGCGCACGGTATTTGCCGTGCTGGCCCTGTCGCTGGTCGCGGCATGGGTGCGCCAGGCGCCGTGGCGGGGACTGGCGCCGCGCGGGATCGCGATCCTGTGCGTACTGGGCGCGATGCTGGCGCTGCACTGGGTGACGTTTTTCATGGCGGTCCAATACGGTGGCGTGGCGCTGGCCACACTGGGGTTCGCATCGTTTCCCGTCTTTGTCGCGCTGCTCGAAGCCCTGATCCTGCGCAGCCGTCCCCCGGCGCGCGACGTGCTGGTGCTGATGCTGGTGACGGCCGGGATGGCGCTGATCACGCCGCGCTTTTCGCTGGCCGACGCCGGCACCGCTGGCTTGCTGTGGGGCATACTGTCGGGTGCGATTTACGCGGGCATCGCGGTGGTGAACCGCTACCATTCCCCTGGGGCGGGCAGTGCGCAATCGTGCTGGTGGCAATGCCTGGCGGCCTGCGTTGCCATCGCGCCGTTCAGCATCGGTGCGCTGGACGGACTGGCCGCGCGCGACTGGCTGTTGCTGGCGTTGCTGGGCGCGGTCTGCACCGGGCTGGCCTATACCATTTTCCTGCAAGCGCTGGACACCGTGAAAGCGCAGACCGTGGCGGTCGTCATCAGCATGGAACCCGTGTATGCGATCATGTTGGCGTGGTTCGCGTTTGGCACGGCGCCCGCGCCGCAAGTGGTGCTGGGCGGTGCGCTGATCATCGGCGCGGTGCTGCTGGCCAGCTTGTCGCCGGCGCGGCCCCATGCGGTGTAAGGATGCTTGTCAGTAATTGTAACAACTTTCTATCTTGATAATTGTCAGTGCTACACTGACCTTTTCGCTGTGGCAGGACATGCCGTGAAGATTGAACCGTACCGCAGCCGGTCGCTGGCGCCCGGCCTTGTCATATCGCTGCTGATCCACGCGGGATTGCTGGCGCTGTTCATGACCCAGCGGCCCGCGCCGCCGGTGGCGCAACCGGTGCGCTGGCTGACGGTCAGTCTGGTGCCCACGCCGGCGGCTAAACCGGAGCCGGTCACTGAACCGGTCCAGCCGCGTGTTGCCGTCCCGGTCACGCCCCCCAAGGTGCGCGACAAGGCCCCCACCCTGGCGCAGGCGCCGGTCCGGGCACAGCCCGCGCCTCGCCCGAAGCAGGACGAGGACAAGGAACGCGAACGCCAGCATGAAGCGACCGCCATCACCGTCATGCCGGCCGCCCCCGCGCATGCTGCCGCCGATGCCCCCGATCCCTTCGCCGTACCGCCGTCCAAATCCCCCGGTACCTTTGACGCCACGGCCGCGCTGAAATCCGCGCGCAAACTGGCCGTGGCCAAGGCCGGCAAGGACGATCCCGCCGTCGCGCAATTGCGCGACAAACCCGTCAACGGCCTGGCCGCTGAAAACGAACTCGGTAACGGCATCAAGCAGGCGGCGCGCCCGGGCTGCCTGATGTCCGCCGCGGGCTCCGGCATCCTGGCGCCGCTGCTCATCGCGGCGCAGGTGCTGACCGACAAAAAAGACCAGGGCTGCAAGTGGTAGCGCGCGGCTGTCATGGGGCCGCGCAGCCTCCGCGTCATGCCATCCGGCCGCCGCGCCACGATCACGCGGGCGGATTGCCTTCGGTATGCGCACTGCCTTCATCGAGCAGCGCACCCAGCGTATCGGCATCCAACTCCGGCACCGTGAACGTCACCTGTTCCGGGTCGAACACGACACCCCGGTCGTCGCTGTAGTAATCGACCGGCACATTCAAGCCCAGCGACAGCGCACTGCCGATCGTGCGTTCGGCCAGGTTCCAGTCTTGCCGCCACAGCGTGAAACTGGTGACAAACGCATCGGCCACCAGTTCCGCGTAGCCATTCAAGCTGAAACGCAATTGCGGCGACAGCGACGCGTTCAAGTCGCCATGCACGTGCAAGCCGTCATCCTGCGACCAGTCCAGGTCCACGTGCGGCGTCACATGGGCTTCCACGCCCGCCGCCGCCGACACATTGATGCCCGCCGTGGCGCGCACCACGGCCGCCCCCAGCGACACGCCCGCATCGAGCCCGGCTTCCACACCCGCCTGGGCCGGCAAATCAAAGGTCGCGGCGCCCGTCACGCGCAGCGATTCCGGCTGGGCCGGATCGAAGTCATCGACCAGCACTTCGGCTTCTGTCAGCGCGCCCGGCCCGACGTGCGCATAGCCGGTGATGCGGCCATTGATGGTCAGCGCCACGCCCACGGTATTGCCGCCAACCGCAAAACCGAGCAGCGGAACCGACACCGTCGGCATGTGGAACAGTTCGCGCCGCGCCCGTTCCGGCGCCGGATACTGGCCAAACAATTCCACCCGCCCCGGTATGCCGATCCGGCCCGACACCAGGATTTGCCCGGACGGCCGCACCTTCAGGCCGACACCGCCCTGCAATTCGTCGGTCAGCCGCACATTGACGGTGCCGTTGCCAAAACCTTTCAACTCTGTCGCGCCGGCCCCGTCGCCCGCCGGCGAGACATTGCCGTCATCGTCCACGTCGCCATTGGTGACGCCCAGCAGCACACTGCCGCTGGCCGGCCCCGCTTCGAATGGCGCCTCGGCGGAAAACTTGAACAAGCCATCGTCATAGCTGGCGTCCAGGGTGGCGGACACCCCGGCAAACGTGGCTTCCGCACTGCCGCGCGCCGACATGGTCCAGCCATGGTCGCCCTGCGCCAGGGTGGCGCTGATGCGGCCATTGCGGATGCCGGGCTGGTCGCGGAAGTGGGCGTCGCCGGTGATGGTGGTGCCGCCTTCCGGCGAGAATGCGACGCCGAGCGAAGCCGATTCCACGCCGGGGATATCCATTTCCGCCGTCCCTTGCAGCGAACGCTGTTCGCCATCGAACGACGCTTCCACGGTGGCGCTGCGGATGCCGCGCACCTTGCCTTCGCCGATATGCACGGTGCCGCTGCCGGACAGCTTGCCGTCGGGCGCATCGGCGCCGCGCCGGTACGACAGATTGATGGTCGCGTCCGCGTCGAACAGGTCACGGTCGAAGGCGAACTGGCCGTCGACCGCGAATTCGCCGGAGCGGCCCGCGCCGCGCAGCGTCCCTTCGCCCAGGTGGGCGATGGAAAACGCGATACCGCCGCCGACATTGAGGCCGGTGCGGGTGCCGATCCCCACCGTCAAGTCGGAACTGTCGATGCGCAGCGGCCCGCCCAGGTTGATATCGCCGCCATAAAACGTTTTCGACACCATCAATTCACTGCCGCGCACCTGGAAATCCAGTTCCGCATCGCGGATCAGGTCCACGGTCGGCTGCACCCGGCCGCCGATATACAGGCCGATTCCGGGAATCACATCGACTTCATCGACCACCACCGGGCTGAGGCCGCGCACGCCGCCTTCGCGCAACAGGTTTTCAAAGCGGCTTTGCAGCGCTTCGGTGTCGAGCACGCCGGCATTGGCCAGCCCGCGCCGGCGCCGGATCGGGATATCGACATCGATGCGGGCCGATTCGGCCAGCTGCACATGCACCAGGCGGCCACGGATACGGCCCACCAGGCCATCGCCGCCACCCAGGGTCAACGACAGGCCGCTGACATCGAGGCCCGGCAGCCAGCTGCGCAAGACCCCGGCCGGATCGGCCGGCTGGCCGTCGCGCAGCGGCACATCGCGCGGCTGGCCGCCACGGACGCTGGGATACAGCACCAGCATGTTCGGCGAACCCGTATAGCGGGTGGCGTCGACACCCCGTGGCCACGGGCGCACGATGGCGTTCGGATCGGTCGGCGCGCCGCTCAGCAGGTCGGACGGATCATAGATGCGCAAGCCCTCGGCGGGATCGCCGCCCTGCACTTCGGTCAGGGTCCAGCGCTTGCCGGTGGCCGGCGCGCCCTGCGCCGTAAACGCCTGAAAGTGTACGCGGTACTGGCGTTTCAGCACTTCCAGCTGGCGGTCTTCCGCCGGCAAGCCCGCCGCTTCCGGCGAACGCAGGTAATCGCCCAGCGCTTCGTCCATGAAACGGTCGACGGCATTGCCGGAGGCGCCGTTGGCGCTGCGCTCCAGCAATTCCAGGTTGTCCAGCCGGTCGAAGCCGCCGCCGCCCACCTGCAATTCCACAATATGGTCGATTTCAAACGGGTGCAGGTCGGGCTCGCCCTGACGGTCCCAGCGTGGCTGGCGCAGGGCCAGCGCCAGTTCGTTCGGCGCGCCCACCAGCACGTGGCGGCCCGCACTGGCCAGGGTCAGCGATTTCGGCACCGCCACATACACCTTGTCGGGGTCCAGGTTGCGCGCCTTGGCGCCCAGCGCCGCGCGCATGTCCGCCGCCGGCGTGGCGCGGTTCCAGAAGGTGCGCTGGCGCGAATCGATGTCGGCGCGGCGGTAGCCGGCCGGACGCACCAGCGTGTTGCCCAGCGCCGTGTCGTAGGCCAGCTTGCGGTGGCTGTTTTCCTCGGCCGTGCTGTATTTCAGGCCGGGCAATTTCATGTTCGGCACGACGATCTGGCCGCGCCCGCCCGCGCCGGATGCGCCGCCGGTGGCGCCCGTGCCGCCTGTTCCGCCTGTTCCGCCCGTGCCGCCGGCGCCACCGGTGGTTGGCGCCGCGCCGCTGCCGGAACCGCTGGCCGATGCGGTGTCGCCCGCCGCCGGCGCCGGTGGCGGTCCGGCCCGGTGCTGGCGCATCACCTTGCGCGCGGCGCCGCCTTGCTGTTGCAGCACGTGCGCCAGTTCATGCGCCAGCAATTGCTTGCCCTGTGGCGTGTCGGGCCGGAACTCGCCATCGTTGAACGCGATATGGGAGCCCACCGTGAACGCTTGCGCATGCAGCGCCTTGCTTTCCGCCACGGCCTTGGGCCCGGTATGGATTTGCACCTGGCTTAAATCAGTCTTGAAGCGCTGTTCGAATTCGCCGCGCGTGGCGTCGTCAAGCGGCGCCCCCGCGCCGAGCCGCTCGACGATATCGTCGCCCACCGGCGCCGACGATGCGCCGGGCGCGCCCTTGCCGGGATCGAGGCGCGGGTTGACATTGGTGGCCGGCGCTTCGCCGCCCTTGGCGTCGGACGCGACTTTCGGCGGCGCGGAATTGCCCAGCACGACATCCTTCATGGTGTCCGCGTCGAGCGACGGCTTTTCCACCTTGATCGCATCGGACGGACTTTCGGGGCGCAATTTGCCGGTCTTGGTGTTGTAGCCCATGGCCCCGGTGGCGTTGATCCCGACCGGCAGCTTGTAAGCCGCCTCCGCCAGGGTCCAGTCCTTTTTCCAGACCGTGATGGTGTCCACCACCACATTCAGGCGCGCCTCCACCTGGCCAAACAGGCGGAATTTCAATTCCGGCTGCAAGTTCACATTAAACGTGTTGGTGATATCGAGGCCGTCATTTTGGCTGTACGTGAAATCGGACTTCGCCGATAAAATCGGTTTATCGTCCGGGATGCCGGCCTTGGCTTCCACGCCCACGCTGCCGACCAGTTCCGCCACGGCGGCGCCGAAAATCAGGTTGATCTTGGCGTCCGCGCCAAATCCGGCCGAGCCATATACTTCGAATTTCGCGCCGCCCTTGAGTTTCAACGTATTGAAGTCCACCGTGGCCGGATCGAATTCCTCGACTTCCACGCCGACGCCGGTCAGTTTGCCCGGCCCGATGCTGGCATAGGCCTTGGCCGTCACCGACGCGGAAAATGTGATGCCGACACTGACATTGCCGACTGAAAAACCCAGGCCGGGCAACGGCACCGGCGGCGTTGAAAAGGTCTTGTTGAAAAACTCGCCGCCATCTTTCGGGTACTTCGGGAAGACCTCGAAATCCTTTGATTTCAGGCCGCCCCCCACGCGCACCGTGCCATCGGTCAGCAGCCGCAATTTCAGCGTGCCGTCCAGTTTATCCTTGATAAATTCCGCCTTGATGTCCGCCGCGCCATAGACCACGAACTTGTCGCCCGACCCTTTGCCTTTGCGTGCGCCCTTCTCATCGACTTCGGCATTGGTGACGCCGGCCTTGACCTTGCCGTCCAGCGGCCCCTTTTTGACGGAAAATTCCCCTTCCAGCAGCACTTCACCATCATCATAGGTGAACGCCAGCTGCGCGCCCGACAGGCCCGGCAGCTTGGGCGTGACCAGCCCGCTGGCGCCGACTTTCCAGCCCGCATCGGCCTGTTTGAGGTTGACTGTGATGTCGGCTTTTTCCACGCCCGGCACCTTGTCGTCGATGGCCAGTTTGCCGGTGATATCGAGCGCATTGTCCTTGTAGGTCACACTGAGCGAGGCGGCCTTCAAGCCGGGAATGTCCGGCTGCACATCGCCCGTCGCAGTGAAGACCGAATCTTCATATTTCGCCGTCAGGCTGGCGCTTTTCAGTCCCTTGATCTTGCCGGGCTTGGTGATGGCCAGGGTACCGGCGCCGCCAAAGCCGCCCTTGCTGCGGTACCACAGCTTCATGTCGGCTTTGTCGAACAGCCGCGTATCGGCGCGGAAGCCGCCTTCCAGCTCAAAATTCTTGCCGGTATCAACGGAGGCGTTGAGGAAGCCGGTGCCGAACTTCTGGATTGTGAATTCCGCGCCGCCAGCCACTGAAAATTCCGACCCGTCATAGCCCAGCGTGATGCCGGCCGAATCGATGGTCACGCCGGGGATCTTCAGTTTGCCCGCCAGCGCCGTGGCGTCGATGGTGTGGAACAAGCCCAGTTTGCCATCCTGGATTTGCGCCGGGATTTGCAATCCGGACAGGGCCGGATGGCTGGGTTCCAGCATCGCCTTGCCAAACACGCTCTTGCCAAAGGTGATGCCGGACAGTTTCAAGGGACTCATCGGCTTGAAATCCACCTGGTTCGGCACGCCGTCGCCGCTGGCCGTGCCCAGCCGCCCCGCATATTTTCCGGGCGCATGCTGCGACACCCCGACGCTGACATTGCCCGCCGGGATCGCCACGGCGGGGCCGAAGTCCAATATCCCTTCCAGGGTGCCGACATTGGCGCCCGCCGCCAGGTCCTTGTAGCCGGCAACCAGGGTCAGCTGCTTCATTTTAAAGCCCGCCATGCCGCCCGACTGGTTGCCACCGATGGCGATCTTGTTCTGGCTGGCCCCGTGCGGCAATTGCGCCACCAGCAGGTTGCCGGTCGGCGATAGCAAGGCAAAGCTGGTTTCCGTGCCCGCCAGGTCACCGGTGGCCCCCAGGCGCGGAATCACGTGGTCCAGCGCTTCGATCTGTTCCTTGCTCCAGTAGGTGGAGCCGCCTTCCTTACGCTTGGATTCGCGCGCCCGGCCCTTGACCTTTTTGAACACAATGGTCATGGCTTCCATCACGCCTTCGGCGGTGGGTTCGCCGGCGCTGTTTTTCGGTCCCGCATACCCGGCCAGCGCGGGTTTCGCGGGTTCGGCCTGGATTTCCTCGCGCACCGTGCGCTTGATGCCGTGGCTGAACGAGCTGCCCACGCTGCCGTTGTGGGCCTGGTTCAGCAATTCCATGTTTTCTATCGCATCGGGACCGCCCAGCTGGAATTCCACCATGTGGTCGACCTGGTATTGGATATCGGCGCCGGCGCCATCCCAGGTGGGAATTTGCAGCAACCGGGTCAGTTCCTCCTGGCTGGCGGCCTTGATGACTTTCGAGGCGGCGCCGCCACCGGTTTCCAGGTGCAGGTCGAAACCGGACGCCGCGCTGGGCCGGCGCGCGGCGGGGATTTTATTGAGGTCCGGCTTGACCGCCCCGGTCCAGACCCCGATCTGCTTGGTGCCCCGGGTACTGGCGTCATAGGCGCCCTTGCGCCGCAATTTGCCCGGCGTCGCCAGCGCCCCATAGCCGCCCAGGTGGCGCGCCTTGATGGGCGGGACTTCGAGTTCCGCATGGGACACTTCAAATTCCCCCGCCGCGCCACCGGCGGCCGGCGCCGCAGCGGGCGTGCGCATCAGCATGCGCGAAATGCTGCCGCCGGTCTGTTGCAGCACGTGCGCCAGTTCGTGGGCGATCAGGCGTTTGCCGGGTTCCGTCTGCGGCTGGTACTGGCCGGCGGCAAAGGCCACGTGGCTGCCGTAAGTAAAGGCGCGGGCCTGGATTTGTGCCGCCGACAGCGCGGCGGCCGGGTCGGTGTGGATGCGGACGTGGGCCAGGTCGTGGCCCAGGCGTTTTTCAAAGAACGCCAGCGTATCCGGGTCCAATGCTTCGCCCGGGCCGAGGCGGGAGACGATGCCTTCCGTGCTGTCGGGCGTTGCGCCGGCTCCGTCCCGCGCGGCGGGCGCGGCAGGCGCTGCGTTATCGGCCTTGCGCTGGACTGTTGTTTGCGCCCCTGCCGCCTGCTTGCCGCCTGCCGGCTGTTCGGCAGCCTTGCGCTGGACGTTTGACTGCCCGGCCAGCGCGGCGGGCTGTTTGGCGCCGGGCGGCGACTGTTGTTCCGCTGTTTTGCGCTGCACCGACGGTTGCGGCGGCGCGGATGGCTGTTTGGGACCGCCGCCGGACTGGGGTTCGGCGGACTTGCGCTGGACACCGCTCCCGCCCTGCGGCGCGGCCTGCGGCTGCTTGCCCGCCGCCGCCGGTTCCGGCATGCGCATGACCTTGTCGGCGACCGCGTCCGCTTCACGCTCGACCGCGTCGCCCGGTTCGCTGACGGCAAGTTTGGCGCGCACCGCCATGCGGTCGAAGCGCTGGCCCGGGGTGTCCGCCGCTGGGCCTTTCGCGCCACCCGCCGTGGCCGTCGCCCCGGCTCCGGCAGCTTCCTGGCCGGATTGTCCGCCGGCCTTGCCGCCGCCGGTTTTTCCTGCTGGCGCCTGGCCGCCAGCCGCCTTGCCCTGCGCGGCGCCGCCGCCGGCCACCTTCGCGCCGGTGGATTGACTGTCCGTGGATTGGCCGCCGGCGCCCTTGCCTTCCGGCTGCGCGCCTTTCGCCGCGCCCGGACCGGCCGCCTTGTCCTTACCCTGCGGCTTGGCGGGCGCCGCCGGCTTTTTCGTGTCTGCCACAGGTGGGGCGGCGGCCATGGCGCATGCTCCTAATTCCGTTCAAGGAAAACAATATCGTCAAACTCGTCGGCCCTGATGGCCAGGGTGCGCAGCAACATCGCCTTGTCTTGCGTGCTGAGCGGGACCACTTGCCGGCGTGCCGCCGGCACGGGCGGCTTGCCCACGGTTTCCACCAACTGGACGACCGACGCCAGGCGCTGCGCGGCCCCCGGCTGGTCCACCTCCTTGACCGTGGCCAGCGTGACGCCGTGCGGGAAGTCTTCCGGCAGCGCCTTGATGAATTCACCCACCACGGTTCCCTGCGGCGCGTTGCCACTGAAATCAAACGGTTTCCAGGGATCGTCCTGTTGCGGGAAATGGTTCGGAGCGTCGTAGCCGGCAAACACCACCACCGCCTTGCGCACCTTGGCTTCGCCGCCACCGGTGACGATCAGCATGCCGCCGTCAAACGCACTGTCCCCGAGCCGCCGCGACGGCAAGGCGATGGCCGCCACCGAACTGTCGCCGCGTGGCGGCGGTTGCGTGATGCTGGCAATCTGGTCCAGCATATTGCGGACGCGGAAATGGTTTTGCCAGCCCTGTCCCGCCGTCGGGGTGCGTTCCCACACCCGGCCCAGCAAGACCTTGCCGCCAGGCTGCGCCGCCTTCCACATGGCCAGCACCGCGTCCGCGCTTTCTTCCGACACGCTGCTTTCCCCCAGGTAGCGCAAGATGCCGACCTTTTTATAGGTGAACTGGTCCACCGTCCCCTCATCGCCCTTGTCGAGCGCCTCGGCCAGCGCCTGCGCCTGGCCCGCGTCTTCCAGCCGCAAATGCCACACCAGGAAGCCCTCGTATCCGGTGGCGGCCGGCGTGCAGGCCGGCGCGCACAGGTGGGTGCGGGCGCGCCGGAACATGACCCAGTCGTGCAGCGCGCGCACGGTCTGGGTTTTCGGCGCATCGAGCAGCGGGAACAGGCGGCGCCGCGCGCGCAGCAGGAAGGCGGGATCGCCGTCCGCTTCCGCCAGCGCCGCCAGGGTGGACATGGCCGCCGCGCCCACGCCCGACGACGGCTGCGGCATGGCCGTCAGGCCGGTCAGGTTCATCACTTGCTGGTCCGGCAAGGGTGCCTGCCCGTCTGCCGCATTGCCGGCGGTGTTGCCTGCCGCGTTGCCCGCCGTGTCGCCTGCCGCCGCCCCCGAGGCAATGCCCGTGCCGCCCGCCTCGCCCTTCACCGTGATAAACATCGCCGCATGGCGTGGCAGGTCGTCCCAGTCAAACAAGACCGGGCTCGATTTCGGGTCGTGCTTGTCATCGTCGATCAGCAACATGCCCGACGTCGCATCGCCGCTGCGTTTCAATGCCAGCTTCAGGCGCCGCAGCGCCGCCGATGGCGTCCCGTCCCCCTCTTCGACCGACTGGATATCGACTTGCACCAGCCGCGCGTCATCGCCGGCGCCATTGCTGTGCACATCAATCACCGTCAAGGTCCCGGCCAAGGTGATGCCATTGCCTTGCGCACTGTCGCCGCCCGCCGCCATCCGCAATTCCGCCCGCACGGCCGCTTCACCGCCCAGCCCCAGCGCAAACGGATCGGCGCCGATGTCACCCGCGATATACAGGAAAACACGGGAACCGGACGCTTGCCCATTCGGATCCTGCTTGATATCGGCCGCGGCGGCCAGCGTGAACGCATAGCCCCCTTCATCGCCACGGTGCGAGCGCAGCAAACCGTCAAACGCAATGCTGCTGCGCGCCGGCAGCATCGTCATGCCTGCCAGGCCCCGGCTGAAGCCTGCGGTATGCGGGGTGTTCGCGCTGAACGACGCGCCGTCCGCCGCCTGCTCCGCCGCCTTGGCGCGCTTCGGTTTGTTGACCGGCGCCGTGGTCGGCGCCGACGTGGGTCCGGAGCCGGGCGCCGTGGTGGGCGAAAAGGTCGGCGCGGACGTCGGCGCCTGGGTGGGCTGCTGCCCGTCGTTGGGCGCCACCAGCATCAGCGCGAGGATGGCGCGGTAATCGAGTTGCGCGCGCCACCAGATGCCGGCCGCCACATTGGCGGCATCGGCGGCCATCCCGTCCGGCACGAACACTTCGACCTGTTCCTGCGCCGCCGGGTTATCAAGCCCACGCGTCAGTGAAATGCGCCGCAAATGCTGGGCTTCTTCCACCAGGTGTCCGATTTCATCGGTGCGCACCGCGTGGTAGTGCAGTTGCACGCCTTCGCCAAACATGCGGCCGCACTGGTCCTCCACCGCGATCCGGGGATCGACCGGCAGATAGCCGGCCGGCGGCAATTCCATGAAGCCCGCGCGCAACAGCATGCGGTTTTTCGGCAACGCCCCCTGGCCCAAGCCCGCCTCCGCCAATGTCAGCGACAAGCCGTCGAGCTCCGCAAAGGACGACTTCACATAGCCGGCCACGGATTCCACGTCCTTGGCGCTGGGCTTGCCGGCCTGCATCAGGATTTTTTTCGTACTTTCGCCATAACGCTTCAACATGCCTTCCAGTTCCTTGCGGGTCTTGTCGAGCAGCTTGCGCAACTGGTCGCAATCGCTGGCCGGCGGCAGCGGCTGCCCCGCTTCGAACAGGCCGGACAACTGGCACTGGAATTGCAAGATCTGCGCAATGAAAACGTTCCAGGGCCGCATGCCCATGCGGCCCTGCCAATACCCCCGCGCCTGCGCATCCATGCGTTCGCGCCGGGCGCTCCACGCGTCGATGAATTTCACGCCGTCGCCTTCCCGCGCCAGCAAACCGATCGGCACTTCATCGCGGCCATACAGTTGCGCCGGATTGCACCACACGCCGCCGGCCAGTCCGGCGGCGCTCAGCAGCGGCGTGGCCAGCCACGGTTCAGCGGCGAAATACGCCGATGCCACGCGGTTGCGCAAGTGGATGGCGGCCGCCGGGAAAGCCGCGCTGTCGGCAAGATTCAATGTGATGGGGCGCAGCCGCAGCACCAGTCCCTCGCGCCAGTAGGGCCGCTGGGAATCCGTCACGCAAGCGTCTTCACACAGCTTGCCGTACACCGCTTCATTGCCGCACAGCCCCTCCAGCGGCCCCACCGTGATTTCATACAGGCCGCTGGCGGGCGCTTCCGCCGCCGTGGGGGCATCGCCGCCGCAATGGCCGAATTGCGCATTGCCGGCGGGCGGTGCCGGCCGGGCCAGCTTGACCAGTTCCGCCAGCGTGGCGGAAAACGGCTCGCCCGACAACACGGTGCTGCCGGCCGGCGTGATCGCCAGGCCGGGACTGACTGTCAGCTTGCCGCCGCCCATCGCGATTCCCAGCCCATGCACCACGCCCCAGCCACCGGCCAGGTTGCTGAGCCGGACCAGGTTGCGGTGGTAATCCTGCTCCAGGGTCAGCGCATCGGCGCGCAGGAATTTGCCGTCGAAATAATGCAGCCGCGTCAGCGGCGTGCCCGCTTCGATGTGCGCGACCCCATCCTGTAATGTCAGCGTGGCTGCCAGGTTGGCAGAGTCAATATTGTTGGCCATGATGGTTCCCGCCTGTATCGATGATGTTTAATTGCGCAAGCTGGTGGTGACATTGCGGCCATCGCCGTCGGCCGCCAGCGCACCGGCCGGTATCAGTGCGGCCGACAGCAGCGGCGCATTGCCGGTACCCACCACGGTAATACGCACCAGCGCGCCGGCCACCGGGGCCCGGTCCAGTCCCAGGGTGACGCCACGCGGCGGCGCCGCGGCCGCCGTCACGGTAAACGCCGCCCAGCCGCCCGCTTCCGTGTATTCACTGACCGCAAAGGCGGCCGCCGTGATGCTCGCTTGCGCCAGGTCCTGGTCAAACGCCAGCGTGATACCGGTCCCGGCCAGCACGGCGCCGCCATTGACCACCAGCGGGCCGGCGGCATCGGCCGGCGCCGCCACGCCGGGCCGCAACAGCGCCTGCTGCAACAGGCCGGTGGCCAGCAGGGTCGGCCGGTCGTCGATCCGCACCAGCGCCACCTCCGCATGCCAGCCATCCGCGTCCAGGTGGATGTGCACGCCGGACAGGCGCGCCAGCGGCAAGGCCAGTGCCTCGGCATCCTGCAACGCCGCCGGTTGCAGTCCGGGTGACGTGGTGGCCGCGGCGGCGTGCGCCAGCGTGGCTTGCCACAAGGCGCGCTCGGCGCCCGCGCGTTCATCCGGCGCGGCCGTGTCCAGCGCCGCCAGGCTGTCCAGCAGCCACTGGTCGTCCGGCAACGGCTGGCCGCCACCGTCGTTCCAGACCGGGTCCAGTCCCAGCAGCAAGCGCAGCAAATGGTACGGTGGCGCGGGCGGCGGCGGGCGCGGCGCGTCTTCGGTGCGGCGCACCAGCGCCAGTTGCGGCGCTTCGCAGATGCGCGCATAGGCAATGTCGGCGTGGCCGTCGGCGCAGGGATCGGCCAGCGCGGGCACGGGACGCGACAGGCAGGTGCCGTAACCAAGCATGACATCGAGGTCGAGCAGCACGTCATCCTTGTTGGTGATATCGCTGAACGTTTCCTCGTCCCGGTGTTTTTGCCACCATGCGGCCAGGCTGACGCACTGGGTTTCATGGAGTTCCAGGTCGCGTCCGGCCGCATCGAGCGCGTAGCCGGCGCCCACCCGGACTTCCGCGCGGGCCGGGTCGAATGACACCGGATAGCCCCACACCACGCCCCAGCCATGCAGCGCGCGCTGGTGGCGGCGCCGTCCGCCGAGGTGGAATCCCTGCTCGGCCTGGAAGTCTTCCACGCCGAGCAGCATGCCGAAGTGATAGTGGATGGCGCAGCGCGCATCGTCCGGCAACGTGCCGCCGCAGCGCTGTTCCGTCTCGCCGTGGCATCCGCATGACTCGATTGCCCCCATGCCGCCCTCCCTTGTTCGTTAATTGCAGATGTACTTCACACCGCCAACGCCCTCACGCCAGCGCCAGGTAGCGCTGCGCCGCCTGTTCACGCCGTCCGGACAAGGTGGCCGAGGCGTTGGCCGTGGCCAGCAGGCTGGCCAGGCCCTGGCTGCGCGCCGCCACCTGGCGCGCTTCCAGCCGCGCATCGCCCAGCGCCACCGCCAGCGCATCTTCCGCCGTGGCGACCGCCGCCACCAGGTTGGCCGGCACCGTGCCTTTCGCCGCCTGCAGGATCGCGATGCTGTTATCGAGCTTGTCCAGCTGTTCCCACAGCGCATCCGGCACGGCGGCGAACCATTCCTTCAACAGCGCGCGCGGCGTGCCAGCGTTGCCGTCGCCCAGCGGCGTATCGGCGGCGGCCAGCGCCGTGGCCTTGGTGGCCAGCGCGTCGAACTTGGTTTTCAGCGCCGCGTCCGCGTTGCGCAACTGTTCATCGGTCTTGTCCGGCGCCGCGATGCGGGCCGCCGCCAAGGCCGCCGCATACGCCGCTTGTGCCAGCTGCAACTGTTCCTGCGCCGCGTCACGCGCTGTCAACAGCGCCAGCGCATCTTCGCGGTCGGTTTCCAGCACCGCATCGGCCGTGATCAATTCGGCCCGCTCGGCGTCGGTCAGCACCGACGGTCCTGCCGCCAGTTGCGCCAGCGTGGCGATGGCTTGCAAGGTGCGCGGACTGGATTCGGCGAAGCTGCGCAAGTGGCCGACCGCCTGGTCGAATTCACGCTGCTTGCGCGCCACCAGGTCTTGCTTGCGGGTCGATGCCTCCAGCCACGCCGTGGTGGCCGTGACCGCAGCGGCGGCCAGGTCGGCCGCGTCGCCCGCGACATTTTGCGCCAGCAGCCGGCGCTGGCGGGCCCGCCCGATGAAATCCTTGTCCGCATCGGCATGGCTGGGGAAGTCGGCTTCGACTTTGGCCGTCGCGGCCGCTTCGTTGGCAACCAATGCCGCATCGGCGTCGGCCGGCAAACCGCTGATGGGCGGCATGGTGGCGGCCAGTGTCCACGCATCGCGCATCTTGCCCAGTTCCGTTTCTCTTAACAGCGCGCCTGCGGCTTCCTGCCATGCCTGGGTTTGCATGGCGGCCCGCTCGGCCAGCGCATCGCGGCGCGCGTCGGCCGTCAGCGCCACCGATGCCTGCGCCGCCTGCTCGGCCACCGCCTGCCGCCATGCGGCAATGGCCGAACGCATGTCGTCCAGCAGCGCTTCACCGTCGGCCGGCATGGCGGCCAGCGCCAGCCTGCGGCGCGCGGCCGCCACCGCATCCTTGGCCAGCTGGGCGGCGTTGCCGGCCACAGACAGCGCAATGCCGGCGTCGATTGCCGCCTTGCGGGCGGCGTCCAGCTCCAGCCGCGTGGCCGCCAGCGCCGCCGCCAGCGCCGCGGTTTCATTGGTCCAGTAGGTGATCAGGGTCATGGGCATAGGGCCTCCTCAACGTTAAACAATCGGTGCGTTGCCGCGCTGCGGCGGGTGGCCGGGATGGGCCTTGCCGGCTTTGTCGTATTCGCGTTCGACCGCCAGCAAAAAATCGCGCCGGCGGATGCAGGGCGGACTCCCGGACTCCCCGCCACCGGCGGCGCCCAGGAAGGCGGCCGCCAGCGCGGCATTGCGGATCTGGGCGCCGCTCAGCGCATACCACTGCGCCAGCTGGTCCAGGTCGACGTCGGGCGCCAGCGGCGCGCCGGCGGGCAGGTGCAGGCGCCACAGCGCGCGGCGCGCCGTTTCATCCGGTTCGGGGAATTCCACGATGAATTCAAAGCGGCGCGTAAAGGCCGCATCGAGGCTGTTGCGCAAATTCGTGGTGAGGATGGCCGCGCCCTGGTAGCGCTCCAGCCGCTGCAGCAGGAACGCGGTTTCCAGGTTGGCGTAGCGGTCGTGCGCATCGGACGTTTCCGTGCGCTGCCCAAACAGGGCGTCGGCTTCATCGAACACCAGCAGCGCGCGGGCCCGTTCCGCCAGGTCGAATACGGCCGCCAGGTTTTTTTCCGTCTCGCCGATCCATTTCGACACCAGGCTGGCAATGTCGGCCACCAGCATGTCGACGCCCAGCGCCCGCGCCATGGCTTCCGCCGCCAGCGTCTTGCCGGTGCCGGGCGGGCCGTAAAACAGCATGCGCAAGCCGCGCCGTTCATGGCGCCCCTGCTCGAACCCCCAGTCGTCCAGCACCGTCATTTGCTGGCGCACGCGCAGCACGGCTTCCTGCAACTGGCGCTCGGCGGCCGGCGGCAGCAACAGCGCGTCCCAGCCGGCGCGCGGCGCCACCCGCGTCACGCCAGGCCTGGCCTGCCAAGCCGTCCGCGCCCGCAGGCAGGCGCCGACGTCCCCCAATTCCAGCGGCCACCCGTCGAGCTGGCCGCGCAGCGCCAGGTCGCCCGCCACGTCCAGCGCTTCGCCCGGCTCAACCGGATAACTGGCCGCCAGCGCCCCGGCCTCCGCCGCCAGTCCCGGCAACAGCGTGCTCCACAAGGCGCGCCGCGCCATGGCGGGCAATGGCTGCACAGACAGCGCCAGCAGCGGCAAACGTAAATCCGGCAAGGCGCGTTCATGCGGCGCCGTCGCCAGGACCGGGATATCCCATCGCATGCGGCGCAGCGGCGCCCGGCCCCAGCTTTCATCGCCGCCGCCATCGCTGTCGATATCGAGCCACGGCGCCGCGCGGTGCATGAAGGCGCAGCAGTAGGCCGCCACCGCCGCTTCCTCGCGCTCTTGCAGCGGCGCGGCCAGCGCCAGCACGCTGTGGATGGCGGCGGCGCCCGCCGCGCCCAGCAAGGCCCTGGCCCGCGTGGCCCGCATCGCGCTGGTGCCGCCGGTCAGCGCCACCAGGCACGGTTCGCCGCGCGCCAGCACGGTGGCCGCGCGCCGCACCTCAGGCTGCGCCAGCCAGCTGTCCAGTCCCGGCACATCCCGCACCCCGGCCACCAGCAGGCCGTCGCCCGCCAGCGGCGGACGCGCCTGCAACGCTTGCCACACGCCGGGCCCGGGGCGCAACAGACGGCCGTGCCAGGGGCCGCGTCCCTCCAGCCGCAACAGGCCGAGCGCCGCCAGGCGCGAATGCACCAGCAATTCCTCCACCGCGTCGCGCACGGCGCCGGCGGCGTGCGGCGTTTCGCCCTCCAGCCAGTGCAGCGCCAGCGCCACGGTGGGATAGGGTTCGCCATCCGGATGCAACTGGCGGAACAGCGCCGCATACCCCTCGTGCAGTTCCGGCAGGCCGGCCAGCAGCACCAGGTCGGCAATCAGCCCGCTCCAGGCGGTATCGGCCGCCACCCCGGCCAGCCTGCTGAGCGGATGCAGGTCGTCCGGCGCGCGCCAGCGCAGGCGTTCGGCTTCCCATGCCGGCAGCGACGCCATGGTGACTTCATGGCTGGCCGCCTCGCGCAAGACAAACGCGATGGCGTCCGCCAGCGGCGATGCGCAGGGTTCAGCCGAAGATTCGGCCGAAAGTTCGGCTGGCAGCGCCATGCCCAAGCGGCGCGCCACCGCCACGCACAGCCGCAGCGCCACCACGGCCGCTTCCACCCGCGTGCGCTTGCGTATCTGCTGCGCCAGCCGGGCGGGCGAAGGGCGTTCAGTCTGGTCGGGCAGTTCAGTCATAGCAAATCCTCACCACGCATCCCAGCCACGGCAGCCAGCCGGGATCGATATCGAGCGCCAGCCGCCGCAAGCGGGCATCGGCGGCGTCCAGCGGCAAATGCACTTCGATCCAGCCGGGTTCAAATCGGATCCGTCCGGGACGCCGGCAAATCGCGGCCAGCCGGGGCACATGCAAATCCGCCGCGTTGTGCGCCAGCCATTGTTCCCATGCCGCGACGGTGCGCTGCGCCAGGGCGTCGGCTTCGCCCCAGAGCGCGGCGGGCGCATCGCGCTCCACCGCGCCCGGCAGCCAGCCGCCGCAAAAGGCTTGCACCGCGGCTTCCCCCATGGGGACGCCCAGCGCCACGGCCAGGCGCCACAGGAAAGCCGGCAATTGCGCGGCCGCGTGCGGATGGGCCAGCACGCCGCTGGCCGGCACCAGTTGCAGCAGGAACACCAGGCCGGCCCACGACGTGGGATGCCAGGCGGCGGCATCGGGCAGCGCCGGCGCGGCGGGCAATTCTTCGCCGCCGTCCGGGGCATCCTGGTCCGGCGTGGCGGCCGCCGTATCGAAAGCAACCATGGCTGGCGGCGTGGAGTCATCGTTGCCGGTTTTTTGCGCCGCCGCATCATCGGCCTTGTCCGCCACCGCGCCAGCCCCGCCGGCCGGGGCTCCCGGGCCGGCGCCGGTACGCGCCGCCGGCCGTGGTGCAACCCCGGGCAACAGCGCATCGAGCGCCTGGTACGCCGCCCGCAACACCGCCCGTGGCGCCGGCGCCGCATGCACGCCCTGCGCCCTGCCCAGCGCCGCCAGCATGACCGCCACCACGCCGGCGTGGCGCTTGGCCAGCACCGGCTGGATGCGCGCCCACACCAGCAGCGCCCCGGCGCCCGGGCTATCGAAGGCGACCGCCGCCCCGCCACTGTCGCCGTGCCGGATTTCGCCGGCACAGGCCATGAACGGGTGGGTTTGCGGCGCCCGCGCCAACACGTCGCGCCAGCGCGGTTCCGGCAGCGCCCGCACCAGCGCGGTGAATGCCCCGGTGGCCGCTTCCGACCGCAGCAGGCGCACCAGCAAGGGCCAGATACCCTCGCGTTCCGCCGCCAGCACGGACCACGCGTGTTCGCGCAAGGCGGTCAAGGTCATCGCGCCGCTCCATTGCGGCAGCAAGTCCATGCGCCGCCAGGCCCAGGCGCGGGTGCCGTCGCCCACCGCCGCGCGGTACACCATGTCCGCCACGGCGTCGCGCCGGTCGCGGTAACGCACCACGTTGGCGCCGCCCGCCGCCAGCGCGTCCTTCAGCGACGCGGCCAGCGCTTTTTCCCAGGCATCGCCGGCCTGCAGCTGGCTATGGTCGGCGCCGAGCCGGGTCTTGACGTCGAGCCGGCGCACCAGCACCCATTCGTCCAGGCCGAGCCCCGCCGCCAGCCGCTCGCCGTCGAGCGCACCGAGCCCCGCATCCCATTCGGCCGCGCGGCCGCCCGCCAGCGGCGAACCGGTGCGATAGGTGTTTTGCCAGCGGCCGATATGAAAAGTCAGCATGCGCCCTCTCCCCCCGGCGCGGCCGCGCCCCGCAGCGCGGGCCGGCCCAGCAAATACCCTTTGCCCAGCACGGCGTCGCCGACGATGGCCTGGTCGAACCCGGAACCGGCGCCGATCACGGACGCCAGACCCACGTGCAATCCGACGCCGACCCGTACCCCGGTATCGGCGGTGCACAGGTCAAACAGCGTATGGGCCGGTTTGTGGGTTTCCACCAACTGGCGCGCGCATGTGATTTGTTCGGCGCCGAGTTTCGCGACTACCGTGATGGTGAAGCGGTGCGCATACTGGTCGAACAGCGTGGGTTCGACAGACACCGCGGCGGCCGGAGCAAACTCGGCCTCAGCCCCATAGTCACCGCTGGCGATGGCGCCGCCGACGCGGAAACCCACACCCAGCACCGCCTGCGACGACGCCGCCTGCGGGTTGCCGATCACGCCGCCGCCCCGGCTGCGGAATTTCTCCAGTATCAGCACTTGCGCCCCCGTCAGGATTTCCAGCATGCGTTTCAGGCTCCACAACGTGCCCCGGCCACGGAACAGGCGCGCACCCTCGGCGATCATTTGCCGCCGCGCCGCTTCCGGCCAGCACGGCTGCATGCCCAGGCCGATGAACGAGGCCAGCCAGTCCAGCCATTCCGGCGGCGCCGCATGGGGATGGAGCAGGCGTTGGCGCTGCTCCGACACCGCGCCCCACAGGTCGAGCATGGCCGCGGGCGGCATCAGGTAGCGGTGCAGGAAGTCTTCCGCGCGCGGTTCGCGCCACAGGGTGCGCGGCAAATGGCGCAGCAAGCCGTGGCCCGGATAGGCGGCCCGCGCGCTGCGCAGGCGCGGCGTCTTGCTGCGCGTGCCCCGCAATTCAAACACCAGCCACAAATAACGGCCCGGCGGCGCATGCACCGGCGCTTCATACAGGACATAGCCTTCCTGCGGCGCCGTGCCCAATACCGGGCGCAGGCTGTCGGCGCCGCCGCTGTCAAGACGGAACAAAGGATGGCCCGCTTGCTGCCGCGCCAGCCACTCCACCGTGGACGGCAGCGGTGTCAACGCCGGCTGGGCGATCGGCGCCTGCACCTGGCCGCTTGGCGCCGTGCGTGGCAGCGGATCGCTGAAATCGAGTTCGTCGCGCGTCAGCGCGTGGACGAGGATGTTGGCGCCATCGGGAATGCACGCTTCCACCGTCAGCGCACCCCAGCGGTTCTGGTCCAGCCCGGAGTCGAGCGCGAAGCCGAACAGCCAGCCTTGCTCTTCATAGGCGGTGCGGGCCGGCGCCGCATGGCGCAAGCCGCGCGCCGTCCAATAAGCAATGCGGCCATCGGGCGCCACCGCGATCCCGCGCCCGTCATACTGCGGGGCGGACAAGGCGGTTTGCGGCGCCCAGTGCCTGCCTTGCAGGCGATAGCGGGTAAAAGCCTCGGCGGGGCGGCGCGCCAGCACGAACAGGACGCCGAATTCCGCATGTTCCTCGGCCACCGCCAGGTCGGTGCAGTATGGCGCATCGAGCACCACTGACGGCTGTTGCAGGCACACCACCGTGGCGTCAAGCCGCCCCGCGCGGCACAGCACAAAGGCGCGGCCATCTCCCAGCACGGCCAGGCGCTGCGCGCCCATGACACCGGCGGGCCAGTCCAGCGCCTGCGGTTCCGCGCACGGTGCCAGTTGTAGCCACTGCTGCGCCGCACCGGGTCCGCCCGCCGCGTCCAGCAAGACATAGACCGCATCGCCCGCCTGCGCCAGGTCGAGCGCCTGCGCCGGCATGGCGATGCGGCGCGCCACTTCCTGCTGCCAGCTGTCGGCCAGCCACACGGCGGGTTCCAACGGGTCGGCAATATAGAGATAGTCGGCCGCGCAGGCCAGCGCCAGCGGCCGTTGCGGCAGGGTTTCACCGGGCGCTTCATCGGCCACCGACAGCTCGAACGGGTGCGGAGTGCTGTCGCGCACCGCCAGCGCGCTGGTTTTCCCCCATAACACGTACTCGATACGCGCTTCTTCCGGCACCGGATGGAACAAACGGCAATGGCGGTCGAACGCCATGCCCGCATAGCCGCCGGTGTACGGTTCGCCCGCCGGAATGCCGCCCCCGCCTTCGCCCTCGTCGAGCGGCGCCAGGGTGACGATATCGTCCACCAGCGCCGCCTGGCGGAACGCGCAACGCAGCCAGTGCGGCTGCCCGCGCATCAAGACCGTACCGCTGTCCGGGACCAGGCGCATATCAGCACTCCTCGCGGAACACCGGCACCGGGACCGCCGGCGCCGTCAACGGCGGTTCGATGCCGCGCGCGGGGTCCGGCACCGGTGTCTGGTCATCGACCACGGCGATGGCCGCCACTTCCGGCACTTCCCACGGCGCCATGGCGACGGCGGCCTGTTCTTGCCACGTTGCGCCCTGCCACCCCGCCAGCCGCAAGCCTTCCACGTATTCGACACCTTCCACCTGCATCGCCACCCCTTCCAGTTCGCGGTCCAGCACCCGCCGGCCCAGCGGCCAGCCTTCGCCTTCCGGGCCAAATGGCGGCAATGGCGCCAGGTATTGGCGCAAGATCAGTTCCACCCAGTCGCGCACCGCGTCCAGGCCATAGCCATCCTTGACCTTGACCGCCAGCGCAATGGCAATCCGGCGATACGTCGGCGGAATCACATAGAGTTCGGTCGTGACCAGACGCTTGGTATCGAGCCATTCGCACACGCGGCGCAATTGATAGCGGTCCGGCAAGGGCGCGTTTGGATGCGCCGCATCGCGCGCCGGCCAGACCATGACGCTGACCACCCCGGCGCGCGGACTGCCCCGCGACGGCGCATGGAACAGCGGCAGGCACTCGGCGCGGCCCAGTTCCACGCCCGGCGTTGTCAAAGCCAGTTCGCGGAAATCGCCGCTGGTGACGGCGCGGCCGCGCCGCCGCAGTTCGCCGGGAATGCGGCGCAGCGCCGCTTCCAGCGTTTCACCATCGACGCCGCCCTGGCCCGGCAAGGGGTTGGCCAGCTTGACGCCGCCGTCGGGCCGCCCCATCGGCGGCAACGGCGGCGGCCCGGACAGGTCGCCGAATTTCGCGATCGCGTTGGCCGGCACATTGCCCGCCGCGCCGCCGCCATGGCGGTAGCCGAGCACCCGCACCCGCTCGCCGATGTGCGGGAAGCGTTCACCAAAGGCCACCGTGCCCGCTTCCGCATCGACCACGAAATGCCGGTCCAGCGCATCGCTGGCGTCGAGGTCGCCGCGCCGGGCCCAGTCGGTCCAGACGCCGGATTCTTCCACTTGCAGGCGCACCGGATGCTGCTCATCGGGCAGCACCGGCACGTTGGCCAGCTGGAATTGCTGGCCCGGCTGGCCATTGCCGGAGCCCAGCAATTCCGCCGCGCCCGCCACCGATTGCTCGACCGCCAGCGTATTGAGCGCCAGCAGCGCCACCTTGCCGATGCGGCTGCCGTCGCCGCGCCAGGCGCGCAGCCAGAACCACAGCTTGCCGGCGCGCGCCTCGTCCAGCAGCGGCGGGAATTCGCCGCTGCCGGCCAGCTCCGGCGGCGCGGCCGGCACGCCCAGTTGCGCCAGGTCGGCCGGCAATTCCAGCCGCAACACGCCTTCCTGCGTCATGCCGGCGCTGGTATCGGCCGCCACCCGCAGCGGCACGTAGCGCGGCGTGCCATCGGCTTTCAACGCGGCCGCGCTGGCGCGCCATTCCAGCGCCGGACCGCGCCGCCCGCCCGCGCCGGGACAGGCTTCCACCTGTGCCAGGGTTGGATAATCCGGCGCCGGCGCAAAACCCAGCGACAGCGCCAGGTTGCGGCCCGGCGCCAGTTGCAGCACGTCGGCCGGCGCATCGGGGCCGTCATAATCCTTCAATACCGCCAGCCATACGCAACCGTCGACCGTGTTGGCGAAGTCCACCGGCGGCGATGACGCGTCCGGCTCCAGCACGGCGTTGCGGTAGGGCGCCACCATCTGCAAACCCGGCCCGCCCGGCGGTTGCGCCGCCGCCAGCGCATCGATGCTGCCCTGCACCGCCGTGTGCAATTCCGCGTCCAGTCCCGCCACGAATTGCTGCAACGCCGCCGCCGTGTCTTCCGCCAGCAGGCGCTGGCGCGCCACGGCCACGCAATCGAGCGGCCACAGTGCCGCATCGTGGCGCACGGTAAACACGGTCTTGCCCGCGCGGACCTGATCGCCGCCATACACGGCCACGCCGCCCGGCGCTTTCGACTTGCAGCGCACCAGCGCGGTCGCCGGCCGGGCCGGTGCCAAAGGCACATCGAGCAGGCGCAGGAACGCCAATCTCGTCGCTTCCGGCACCTGGTTGAAGCGGAATTGCAAGCCTTCGCCAAGATAGGCAAACAGCTCGAGCAGCGTGATCGCGGGATCGCTGCGGTTATGGTCGGTCCACTCCGGATTGAACACGCGGATGCGGTCCACCAATTCCTTGCGCAACTGTTCAAAGCCGCGGTCATCGAGTACTGGAATGATCAAGGGCATGGCCTACTCCAGATAAAACGGATAAACCAGCGAATCCCTGCGTCCGTCCACCGCGTGAAGGTAATGGATCTCGACCAGCAGTAGCGCCGGATCGTCCGCGCCGGATACCACCACTTGCGCGACCTTGATGCGGGGTTCCCACTGCTGCAAGGCCAGGCCCACTTCGCGCTCGATTTGCGCGCGGGTGGCGCCGTTATTCGGGTGCATCAGGAAGCGCCGCAAGCCGCAGCCGAATTCCGGCAGCATCACCCGTTCACCGGGCTCGGTGTCAAGGATGATGAAAATGCTTTGCCGGACTTTTTCCGGTCCCGACGCGAACGCCATGCGGCCATCGACCGGCGCCAGCGGCAAGCCCTGGCCCTTGCCGAGGCGCTCATAGCGCAGCCCGCCCTCCGTGGCAAGGCCGGCGGCGACACCCGGCAATCCGGACAATGGCGCATTCATACCCGGCTCCCGGTCTCGGCCGACCACGCACGGTCGCGGTGGGGTTCATATTCCAGCGCGCCGGCGCCCCCGATATCGGGCGGCGCCTGCGCCGGATCGGCCGGCAAGCGTTCCGCGTCTTCCATGCTTTGCGACAGCACGCCCAGCGCATTGTTGGAAAAACCGGCCAGCTTGCCTTCGATGTCACCGGCGTCTTCCCCGGTTTCATCGGCAATCCTGCCACCCAGGCTGGTGTTGAGCAGCGCATTGATTTCGGCCGCGGTTTTTTCCACGCCCTCGACTTCGATGCCGAGATCCGCATCGAGGTCCACACCGGGCGGCTGCGCCGCCAGCGCCGCATCGACACCGGCGCCCAGCGCGATTTGCGGCGGGATGCAAAAACGGAACACCAGCAGGAACCACAGCTGGAAGATGAACACGACAATCGGCAGGAAGATATTCAGGACGAACAGCGCCACGATCGTGATCAAGGGGATGGAAAAGAAGCAGATCGCTTCGCCGCCGGGATCGCACGGCTGCGGCACGCCATCCTTGACCTTGGCGCACAGGTGCTGCGGCTGCAGCACCCGCACCGGCGAAAAACGGCCGCGCGGACGGCTGGCCGCCTGCGCCGCCAGTTCCCGCAAATCCGGCATCTTGATGGTGATGGGCCGGTTCGACGTGCCCACCAGGTCAAACGGCGGCGCCAGCCGGTAAGCCTCGGTCGGCGCCGCCCACACCACCTCGCCCTTGCAGTCCGGCGTCACGTTGCGGCGCGGGCAGCACGGCTTGTGGCGGCGCACGAAGCACCAGATTTCATAGGTCGCCTGGTCGTCGAAACGCGGATGGCCGGCCGTGTCGTGGGTCAGGCTGGCGGTCGGCACGGCGCCGTAATACATGGTGCGGCCCGCCGCGTCATGCCGCGCATCGCGCGGATCGGGCGCCAGCGCATACAGGGGAAACACAGATTCCCCGGCCAGTTCCGGATCGGCCTGGCGCGCGCTGCCGGACAACGGCAGCCACTGCCCCAGCGTCTTCGACGGTTTGCCGCCCACTTGCAGCGGAAACCAGCCTTCGATCTTCACATCGACGCCATGCTGCGCATACCACGCCTGCAGCGCCTTGCGCAGGCTGGCCACGGCGCCGCGCCGCGCCGCCAGCAACGCCGGCCACGACGCCACACCGGCGGCCAGCGCCAGCGCCTGCTGGCGCGCGGCAATCGCAGTGGCTTCGCCCGGCGCAAGATGGTGCAGGCGCGCGGTTTCATCGAGCGTCAGCAATTCCGCATAATCGGCTTCCGCCGTGTGCACCGTGTGCACCTGCGCCGCGACTTGCGCCTCCAGCCCTTTGGGCACCACGGCGCTGCGGCGGCGCACGGTAAATCCGGCCTGGCACACTTCCTTGCGCGGCACGCTGGGGAAACCCGGCACATCGCAATGCAATTCACAGGTGACCAGGTAATGACGGTCGTGCGCGGGCAAATACAGTTTGCGCAAGTCGCTGGGCGCCAGCCGCGAACGGTAGGCGTCGGTCTTGCTCTTGGTTGGCTTGCCGTTGGCATCGACCGGGAACAGCGTCGCCACCTTGTTCAGCAGCGCGCCGCCCGGCGCCGCCTTGACGAAATCGAGGTTGCTGACCACGTCGTCGGTGTCGTCGAAGCGCAGCGAATGCTGCGGGTTGTCGAGGAAGCCGGCGATGTAGTCGGCGCCGGCGAATTTTTGCAGCGCGGGCACGCTGTTGCGGCCGTCGCGCGGCACCGCCGCATGTTCCCAGCGGTACCACGGGCCGGCCAGTTTCCATGGGTGCGCCGCAGTCACCATACGTTCCCCGCGCCTGGTGTATAGCTGGTGGACACCACCGACGTGGCGATCAGGGTCTGGCATTGCAGCAGGTTGTCGCACATGACGGTGGGCGCGTGCAGGTTGACTTGCGACGCATTGACGTCGACCATGCCGGTGGCGGTCACGGTGACCTTGCCCGCCATGTCCATCACGATCTTGCAACCGTTGCTGTGCACCACCGAGACTTCGCCGGCCGCGTCGTCCAGCACCACCTGGTGCCCGCTTTCCAGCGACAAGGTGACTTTCGCGCCCCCTTGCGTATCATCGAATTGCAGCAGGCTGCCCGAACGCGTCTTCCACGTGCGCAGGTTGTTGGCGCTGTCGGCCGCTTCCGGCGGCCTGGCCTTGCCATTCCAGCATGCGCCGACGATATACGGACGGCGCGGGTCGCCCGCCTCGAACGCCACCACCACTTCGGATTCGACTTCCGGCAGGATTTGCAGCCCGTGGCCATTGTCCGCATAGGGCGCCAGCAGCCGCGCCCACGCCGTGACGGCCTCGCCATCCTGGCCGAACGACGGGAATTTCACCTGGATGCGGCCGGTGCCGAGCGGGTCCACCAGGTCCGCCACGATGGCCGGATAGACGCCGAACCAGCGTCCCTCTTCGTTGTCGGCGGCGGTATTCATGCGGCGCCTCCGGCCCCGTTGCCGATCCAGCCGCGTTCCGCCTCGAATTGCGTGCGCATGCCGTTTTCCCGGTCAAAACTGTGCTGTACCCGCGTCACGTAATAGCCGTCGCCCTCGAAGGCGGGGCCGATGCGCTCGAGTTTCACCAGGCTGCCCACCGTCATGCCGGGGCTGCCGAGCGTGGTGCCGCGCACCGTGACGAAGCGGCGCGCGCGGCGCTGCATGTCGGCCCTGGCCCAGGCCTGCGCCTCGCCATCGGTGGACGGCGCTTCGCGCACGCGGTAGCCGGTGCGCTCGCCCAGCGCCTGCCGCATAATCGACGGGCCGCCGCGCCCGCCCGAGGTTTCCGCCGCCGCCGCGCTGGCGCCGGCCTCCTCGTCGATGGCGTCTTGCTGCGCATCGTCGAAGCCGCCCACCTTGACGGCGGTGCACTGGTGCGCCAGGTCGGCGCGGGCTTCGAACGCCAGTAAATCGTTGCCCTGGATCAGGGTCAGCCGGTTGCCCCGGCGCTGCGCGCGCGCCGCCAGGTGCAAGGTGTCGCCGTCGATCCACACATCGGCCGCCAGCCGTTTCGCCTGCGCCCGCAGGAACGCCAGGTCGCTCTGGTTCCATTGCTGCACCGCCGCCATCGATGGGCCGTCCAGTTGCGCGTCGGACTGCAATCCGTGGGCGGACGCGATCTCGCGCAGCAAATCGGCCGGACTGGCGTTGTCGTAGGTTTTAAAGCGGCGTGTCATGCGCAGCTGCATCAGCTTGTCCTCCGCGTAAATCCTGATTTCCGGTTCATGGCTTTGTTCCATCGCCAGTTCCAGCGCGCTCAACCGCCCTTTGAACACGGTCCGGGGCAGGCTGGCCGGGCCCATCGCCACTTCCAGCAGCACACCGAAGTCCAGGATGGCGCCATCCTGGTACAGCAACTGTTCATCGCGCGCATTGCGCTGCGGACCGATCGCGGCAAACACGCAGCGCAAGCGCTTCATCCCGTGCGTGTCTTCCTCGATGTCGAGGCGCAGCACGTCGCGTGCGAGGTCGCCCTTTTCTTCTCCGCCCACATAAAAGCGGGGCAGGACCGAGTCGGCTAACAGTTGGCTGGTGTCCGGCATTGGGCTCCTCAGTCGGCGTGGTCGTAATCGATGGCGCTGGTGCGCTCGTGGTCCCATTGCACTTGCTGCCGGATCGCGCGCCAGCGCTGCAGCGGTTGCGGCTCCGGCAAGGTGCGCTGCGCGGATGCCGCGCTGTCCTGGCCCCGGCCGCCTTCCACCACCACTTCGGATTCAACGTGATCGATTGCGACTGGCATGGTGGCCCCTCCTCCCAAACAACAATGTTGGCTTCGACTCCGTAGGGCGGTTTCCGCCTTGGCGGAAGCCGCCATACCCGCACCGCGACGCAGCGCGCGCTGGTGGCAACGCATGCATGGCGGCTTCCGCCGGGGGCGGAAACCGCCCTACGGAATCACTTTCCCTTGCAATTGCAACCACAACCGCCCGGCGTACGGCGGCCCAATGTTTTTACCGCGCCACCGCCCACGTTGGCCGGCAAGGCTTGCCACGCCGGCGTCGTCGCATCCACCGTTCCCGCCAGCCCGCCGCCGCCGCGCTTGGGCCGCAGCGGCACCCCGGCGCCATACGGCCGCCCTTCCAGCGCCGCGCCATTGCCGGCGCGCCCGAAGCCCGCCTGCGCGGCCGCGGCGTTCTGGCGCTGCGCGGCGCCGTGCACCTGTTCGATCGCCCCCTGCAAACCGCCCTGCCGCGCCAGCGCCTGGCCATTGCGCACGGGGTCGCGCGCCGTCCCCTGCGACGC
>NZ_JBXAQJ010000015.1:0-148811 GCF_058807115.1 Pseudoduganella sp. GW821-FHT12E03
TGGCGGAGTGGACGGGGCTCGAACCCGCGACCCCCGGCGTGACAGGCCGGTATTCTAACCAACTGAACTACCACTCCTTGCTTGCGCATCTTGTCTTCATTTCCGTGTTAGGCGGTGGTGGGCGCTGAGAGGGTCGAACTCCCGACCTAATGCTTGTAAGGCATCCGCTCTACCAACTGAGCTAAGCGCCCCGCTTCTAACACTCCAACGTTTGTCATCACGTCTGAAGGAGGCCGAATTATAGACGGCCTTTTTTGAGTGTGCAAGTTTTTTTCTATCGCGTTGAAATTTGCGTCAATCGTTGCTGGCTGGAAGGTGGCGCGCGCAGCCGATACGCGCAGTGGGTACGATTACCCGCCACGTAATCGCCAGCGGCGGCACAATCCGTACAATGGATTCCGCCGCCACCTGTTGAGGAGTGCACCTTGAGCGCCGCCCCCGAGCAATATTTCAGCGACTTTTCCGCCGCCCTGCGCTATTGGCGCGGCAAGCGCGGCTACAGCCAGCTGCGGTTGTCGACCGACAGCGGCATTTCACAGCGCCACATCAGTTTCCTGGAAAGCGGCCGTTCGCAACCGAGCCGCGACTTGATTTTGAAACTGGGCGTGGTGCTCGATATCCCGCTGCGCGAGCGCAATGTCATGTTGCTGGCGGCCGGATTTGCGCCCGCCTACCAGGAGCGCAAGATGGATGACCCGGAATTACGCGCCGTGAAACAGGCGCTGGACTTCATGCTGGCGCAGCAGGCGCCTTATCCGGCGCTGGTGGTGGACCGGCTGTGGAACCTGGTGATGCACAATGAACCGGCCGCCGGCTTCATGAAATGGCTGCTCGACATGCCGGCCGAGGCGGCGATCCCGCGCGATGGCAGCGTCAATGTGCTCAAGCTGATGATGGCGCCCGGCGGCCTGCGCCAATACGTGCGCAACGAACACGATGTCGGCGCGGATTTGCTGCACTGGATACAGCGCGAAGCCATGAGCGATGGCCCGGGCAGCGAAGCGACCGCCTTGCTGGGCGAATTGACGGCGCTGGCGGGCCTGGGCGGCATGCCGCCGCCTAACCTGGACCGCCGCGCCTTGCCGTTTTTACCGCTGCAGATCAGCAAGGATGGGGTGGAATTGAATTTGTTCACCACCATCACGACCCTGGGCACGCCGCACGACGTGACGGTGCATGAATTGCGGCTCGAAGCGTTCTTCCCCGCCGATGAGGCGTCGGCCGCGTGGTTCCGTGCGCGGGGCTACCTGGCGGGCAACGAGCTGGCCGCGTAGGGGCGGGCATGGCGGCACAGTTCATCGCAGCGCCAGCGAGCGCCCCGATGCCGACTGATGGCCATGCATCTTGAACACCGCCACCGCCTCGGCCAGTTGCACCGCCTGCTGCTGCATGCTGGAGGCGGCGGCTGCCGCCTGTTCCACCAGCGCGGCATTTTGCTGAGTGGCGGCGTCCATGTCGGTGATGGCGAGATTGACCTGTTCGATGCCGGAACTCTGTTCCGCGCTGGCGCCCGCGATCTCGCTCATGATGTCGGCCACCTGTTTCACGGACGATACGATTTGCTGCATGGTGGCGCCGGCTTCATCGACCAGCTTGCCACCGGTATCGACCTTGGCCACGGAATCATTGATCAATTCCTTGATTTCCTTGGCCGCCGCCGCAGAGCGCTGCGCCAGGGTGCGCACTTCCGACGCGACCACGGCAAAGCCGCGGCCCTGTTCGCCCGCCCGCGCCGCTTCCACCGCCGCATTGAGCGCCAGGATATTGGTCTGGAACGCAATGCCGTCGATGGTGCCGATGATGTCGGCGATCTTGCCCGAGCTTTCCTTGATCGAGCCCATGGTATCGACCACCTGGCTCACCACATTGCCACCCTTGTTGGCGAAGTCCGCCGCAAACACCACCAGCTGGTTGGCCTGGCGCGCATTGTCGGCGTTTTGCTTGACAGTGGACGTCAATTCTTCCATCGATGACGCGGTTTCTTCCAGGCTGGCGGCCTGCTGTTCGGTGCGGGCCGATAGATCGTTGTTGCCGGCGGCGATTTCCGCCGAGGCGGTGGTGATGGTGTCAGTGCCCGCCCGCACGGCGCCGACGGTGCGCGTCAGGCTGGCCACCATGTCTTTCAGCGCATTGAGCAGGCGGCCTGTCTCGTCGCGCCGGTCGGTCTGGATGGCGACCGTCAGGTCGCCCTGCGCCACGGTTTCCGCCAGGTGCACGGCTTCGTTGATCGGTGTGGTGACGGAACGCGTGATGGCATAGCCTCCGCCCAGCGACAGCAAGGTCGCCAGGGCCAGCAGCGACAGCATCAGCGTGGTGGCGAAACTGGCCGCGGCATCGGCTTCCTTGCCATCTTTTTCCATTTGCTCGGTCTGGTATTTCAGCATCGCGTCCAGCTTGCCGAAGTAAGCGTTCTGCACCGGGATCACGTCCTTGAACAGCGCCTGCACGGCGGCTTCGCGGTCGTCTCCGGCCATGGTGCTGAGCGCCGCCGCGCGCGTGGCGGCATAGGCCTTGAAGGCTTCGCCCGACTCGTTGAACATCTGGCGCTCGTCGTCTTTCAGCATGGTTGCGAACTTGGCGGCGCGTTCATCGCCGGCGCGGTCGGCGTCGGCCATTTGCGCCAGGAAGGTTTGCGCCTGCGCCGCGTTGGGCGCCAGCATCGCATTGCGCAGCGCTTGCGCGCCACGGTTGGCGAAGCTGCGGAATTCATTGGTCAGTGCGACCTTGGCATAACGCTGGTGCACGATCTGGTCGGTCAGTGAGGCAGTGTGGCGGATGCGGTTGATGCCGACCAGCGACATGATCAGCATGATGACAATGGTCAGGCCGAAACCCAGTCCGAGGCGTGCACCGATGCGCAAGTTGGACAAGCTCACTGTGATTCCTTTCACGGTGGTTGGTGAGAGACGAAGATGAGAGACGAAACGCGGATAGCGATCCCAGCTTGCCCGTATTTCATCCTTTGCTCAAGTATGTGCTGGACAGCAACCGCCTATAATGCTGTATATAATCCCAGTTATCCGATTGTTTTTTGTTATTGCGCCACACATGCCTGCCGTCCGCCGCATCGCCCATCTCGACATGGATGCGTTTTACGCGTCCGTCGAATTGCTGCGCTATCCGGAATTGCGCGGGCAGCCGGTGGTGATCGGCGGCCGCACGGCGCACCAGCCGGCCATCCTGCCCGATGGCAGCCGGCGCTACTACCGCCTGAAGGAATATGTGGGACGGGGCGTGGTCACCACTTCGACGTATGAAGCGCGGGCGCTGGGCGTGTTTTCCGCGATGGGCATGATGAAGGCCGCCGCGCTGGCGCCGGAAGCGATTTTGCTGCCGACGGACTTTGACTCGTACCGCCGCTATTCGCGCCTGTTCAAGGCGGCGGTGGCGGCCATCGCGCCGCAAATCGAAGACCGGGGCATCGATGAAATTTATATCGACCTGACCGAAGTGGAAGGGGAAACGCGCGAGCTGGCGCAGCGCCTGAAGGACGCGGTCAGGGAGGCGACGGGGCTGACCTGTTCGATCGGTATCGCGCCCAACAAATTGCTGGCGAAAGTGTGCTCCGACCTGGAAAAGCCGAATGGCTTGACGGTGGTGGCGATGGATGACGTGCCGACCCGGATCTGGCCGCTGCCGGTGCGGAAAATTAACGGGATCGGTCCCAAGGCCAATGACAAACTGGCCACGCTGGGCATCTTTACCGTGGGGGAGCTGGCGGCGGCCGAACCCAAGCTGCTGCAGGAATATTTTGGCTTGAATTATGCGCAGTGGCTGGCGCGCGTGTCGCATGGCCAGGACGAACGGTCGATATCGACCAGTTCGGAACCGAAGACCGTGAGCCGCGAAACCACGTTCGAGCGCGATTTACATGCGAAGCATGACAAGGACGTGCTGTCGGAGATTTTCACGCGGCTGTGCCTGCGCCTGGGGGAAGACCTGGTGCGCAAGCGCTGCGTGGGGCGCACGGTGGGCATCAAGCTGCGCTATGCGGATTTTCACACCGTCACGCGCGACGTCACGCTGCCGGCGCCGACCTGCGATGGCGCGGTGATCCGCCGCGCGGCGGGCGAGTGCCTGCGGCGGGTGCCGCTGGACCAGCGCTTGCGGTTATTGGGTGTGCGCGTCAGTGCCCTGTCGGGCATCGATGAACTGGCGCTGCATGATGTTGCAACACAAGGGGAACTTTTTTCCGACCTTTAAGAAGTGGGTGGCGCGGCGTGTAAAATGTCGTTCCCCCGGAATTAGCTGAACAAGGCAAACAAACCGTATGTGGTTCAAAAATCTACAAATTTACCGTCTGCCCGCACCCTGGGCATTTACTCCTGAGCAACTCGAGGCGGCGCTGGCATCGAACGCGTTTTCGCCGGCCAGCAGCAATGAATTGCTGCGCCAGGGCTGGGACAAACCGCGTCCAAACGGCGGCCTGGTGCACGTGGTGAACAAGCAGATGCTGATTCTGCTGGGCACCGAGAAAAAACTGTTGCCAGCCACCGTCATCAACCAGGTGGCCAAGGCCCGTGCCGCGGAAATGGAAGAAGCGCAAGGCTTCGCGCCCGGCAAAAAAGCCATGAAAGAATTGAAAGAACGCGTGGCGGACGAACTGTTGCCGCGCGCCTTCTCGATCCGCGGCAACGTGTGGACCTGGATCGACCCGGTCAACGGCTGGCTGGTGGTCGATGCGGCCAGCCCGGCCAAGGCCGATGAAGTGATCAAGCTGTTGTTGAAAGCCGTCGACCGCATGCCGCTGGAAAGCCTGCGCGTCAACCGCTCGCCGGTGGGCGTGATGACCGAATGGCTGCAGGCCGACGATGCGCCGGCCGGGTTCACGGTCGACATGGACACCGAATTGCGCGCCACCGGCGAAAGCAAGGCGGCCGTGCGCTATGTGCGCCACACGCTGGAAGCCGACGAAGTGCGCCGCCACATCGCCTCCGGCAAGCAGTGCACGCGCCTGGCAATGACGTGGGACAGCAAGATTTCGTTCACCCTGACGGAATCGTTGGCGCTGAAAGGCGTCAAGCCGCTGGACGTGCTGAAGGAAACGGAAAACAGCACGCGCAACGACGACGAACGCTTCGATGGCGACTTCATGCTGATGACGGGTGAATTGTCGAAGCTGATGGCCGACGTGGTGGAAGCCCTGGGCGGCGAAGCCAAGGCATAAAAAAATATGGGGCCTGCGGGCCCCATATTTTTTTACAAGTTCTGGAACACGCCGGCGGCGCGGTTCTTTTGCACGTCATCCCACGGGAACACCTTGCCGTTCATGGCGACGTACACGCCCGGCGTGAGGATTTGCGCGACGCCGCATGCGAAGCCCAGGTTGAACAGGGCGTCCGAATTGGCGATTTCATACGGAATCATCGCGCCGGTCAGCACGATGGTCTGCTCCAGGTTGGCGGCGCCCAGCACGGCGGCGGTCTCTCTCATGGTGTCGGTGCCATGGATGATGACGATGGCATGCTCTTTGGCGGCCTGGCATGACGCCAGGATGCGCTGGCGGTCTTCATCTTGCATATCGAGCGAATCCATCAGCGGCAGCAATTCCAGCGCCGGATTGATGGTCATGCGGGAGCGGGCGATCGCTTGTGGCAGGTGGCTGTCGGCGAAACCCAGGCTGCCGTTCAATTCATTGTAATGTTTATCGAACGTGCCGCCGGATGCGAGGATACGCAGGGTCATGATGTCATTCCATGGGTGAGCAAGGACAGAATGATAACGCGAAGCGCAGCCATATGAAACATTCCGCATTTGCGTGCATGATGGGCTGGAAAGTCCGGTAAGCTATGACTACACTGGACTCTTTGTGTAGCAGGCACCTCGCACGACCATGAAAGCACTTGCCCCCGGCACTGTCATCTTCCACCGATTCCGCGGCTATGGCGTGATCACGGCGGTCAACCTGTTGACCGGCTGGATTTCTGCCCGCTTCGGTGGCGAGTCGCGCACCCTGGATTTGAATTTGTCGACCGATGAAGTGCAGTATGCCGATGGCGAAGCGATTTTGTTCCGGCGCGCCCCGCCGGACCGCATGCCGCACGCGCGCCTGATGGCGATGGTGCGCGCCCTGCACCAGGCGGGTTACCAGAAGCTGTACCTGCATTCGTGGCCGAAGCCGTCCGGCCTGCACTGGCGCTGGCATTTGTTCACTGGCCCGCGCGACTGGATGCAGCGCGCCTGGCGTGAAGGCTGGTATGGCTCGGGCGCCGATTACAACGTGAATCCGGTGATGGGCTGGGGCGATAATCCCGGCGCCGATACCGATGAATTGATCCACGCGCTGGCGAAATTCGATCCGCAGGGACTGGCGCAGGCGCTGGGCCGCGATGAAGACCATACCGCGTGGTTTGCCATGGTGTGCGACGCGCTGCTGCCTGGCTACATGTACAGCCTCGATATGCAGCGCCCTGACGGTGGCCCGCTGACCGACATGCCGGCGGTGCCGGTGGTCCCGGTGCGCGCCGGCTTGCCCGCCTACAGCGGCCCGGATTTACCGTGGCCGCCCGGCTGGGCCGGTTTGTGGAGCCGCGTGCATGTGATGCCGTTGCCGAAGCCGAATTTCTCCGGTATCCCAGAAACCCCATAAAGATGTCACACCCTGGGGTCAGACCCCGAATGTGACAAAAATGGACATCCGGTGCTTCTGAAATGTCCACTTTTGTCATAAATGGGGTCAGACCCCAGGGTGTGACATGGCGTAGTAGGCAAGGAACATGTCGGCGGTGGTTGTTACCAGCGCCTGCTGGCTGGCCGTATCGAGCAACGCCTGGCCCATCGTCACCTGCGGCCAGAACGCGAACGCCTTCAATTGCCCCTGCAGCAAATGTGCGGCAAACACGGGATCGAGCGGCTTGAGCTTGCCGTCGGCCGACGCCGCGCGCAGCCACGCGGTCATGCCGCCTTCCTTGTCGGATAACTTTGCCACCATTTCCCGCGCCCGCTCGGGCCGCAAAATGCCTTCCGCAATGGCCACACGCGCCAGGTCCAGGAAGTACTGGTCTTGCAATAACGCCATTTTCTGACCCAGCAATGTGATCAGCTGCGTGCGCACGTCCACGTCCGGCTGGTAGCGGCATGCCTGTAGCGCCGCGCTGCTGTCCCACAGTTCTTGCAGGATGTGATCGAACAAATCGTCTTTGCTGGGGAAATGGTTGTACACCGTGCGTTTTGACACGCCGGCCGCCAGGGCGATCTTGTCCATGCTGGTGGCGTCGAAGCCGTGGGCGCGGAATTCCGCCAGGGCGGCGTCGACAATGGCTTGCCGCTTGCGGTCGGTCAGGCGTTGGGGGGCGATGGGTTCCATGCAAAGTATTTTACACCGGGTAGTTTACTTTCTCAAAAAACGAAACTACACTGTGCAGTATACTTTTTGAGGCCATCCCCATGAAACGCGCCTTTCTGACCTTGCTCACCGGAGTGTTATTGACCATGACTTATTGCACCTTGTCCGCGAAAGATATTGAGTACGTCTCACCGCAACAGCAGGAGGGGCGTTTCAAAAATCCCCAGCCGATGCACCGCCTGGGCCTGATGGGCACCTTGCGCGTGATGTGGCAAATGGCGTTCCAAAAGCCGGCCGGCACGGTGCCGGACCGTGCGCTGCCGGTACAGGCGCTGACGGCCGCCCAGCTGGAGGCCGCGCCTGACCACAGCGTGTTCCGGCTCGGCCATTCGACCATGCTGCTGAAGCTCGATGGCGGCCTGTGGCTGACCGACCCGGTCTTTTCCGAGCGTGCTTCGCCGGTGCAATGGCTGGGCCCGCAACGCTTCCACGCGCCGCCGATTACGATTGACGACTTGCCGAAGATGAAAGGCGTGATCCTGTCGCACGACCACTATGACCACCTCGACCATGACGCCGTGCTGGCGCTGGCGCCGAAAGTCGAGTGGTTTATCACGCCGCTGGGCGTGGGCGACACCTTGATCCGATGGGGCGTGCCGGCCGCGAAAGTCAAACAGCTGGACTGGTGGCAATCGGCGGTGGTGGAAGGCGTGCGCCTGACCGCGACCCCGGCCCAACACTTTTCCGGCCGCGGCCTGCTCGATGGGAATAAAACACTGTGGGCGTCGTGGGTGATCCAGTCCGCCGGCCAGCGCGTGTTCTTTTCCGGCGATACCGGGTATTTCGACGGTTTTAAAGCCATCGGCGACAAGTTCGGTCCGTTCGACCTGACCATGATTGAAACCGGCGCCTACGATCCGCAATGGCCGGACGTGCACATGCTGCCGGAACAAACCATGCAAGCGCATATCGATTTACGGGGCAAAGTGCTGTTACCGATCCATAACGGCACGTTCGACCTGGCGCTGCACAGCTGGACCGACCCGTTTGAGCGGATCACGGCGCTGGCGGCCGAGCGCGGCCAGGTCGTGGTCACGCCGGAAATCGGTGCACAACTCAATGTGAAACAACCGGGCGCAACGGCCCAGTGGTGGAAGCTGGCTAAACAGTAATATTGATCACGCGCCCCACGGTTTGCCCCTGCGCATTGAGCTGGGGCGCGCGGGGCAGCACATCGTCCGGCACGTCTTTGCTGATGGCGCGGTCCAGCCGCACCGGCGCGGCGGTGGGGGCGGCGGCGCTCTCGGCCTGCCGTTCGGCTTTCTGGTTACTGGACAGTTGCTCTTTGTCGCGGACCAGCTGGCTGCGGCTGTCATCGAGGCGGCGCGCGTCCTGGTCCACGCGTGTCTGGTCCTGCTGTACTTTACGTTCAGCAAGAGCTACCGCGTTGCGCAGCGATTCGACGGACGAGACGGAAACCACGTGGGCACCCCTTGACGGCTGGCGGAAGGTCGGCGAATTCTGGACGTGGCGACACGGAATCACCGGCAGTGTTCACCAGTAAGGGTAGGCCAAAACGACAATTTGTGCCAGTGGGGGCAAGAAAAAAGGGTAAAGCCGGAGGGGGGCTCGGCTTTACCCTAAAGCACTACAGGGAAGTGAAAATCGTAGGGCGGTTTGGTTTCATCAAGCCGCCGTTGCCGGCACGCACGGCGGCTTGAAAAGCCAAGCCGCCCTACAGCACGCCAAGACTGCCTCAGAAGCGGTACAGCAGCGATGCTTCAATGGCGCGGCCGAACAGGGGACGGGCGTTGATCGGGCCGGAGTTGGCGCCGGTCAGGCGTGAATTGCCTTCCGTCAGGCCCAGGGCATTGTTCAAGTTGGTGCCGGCCAGGCGCACTTCGACTTTTTCACCCAGCTGCAGCAGCACACCCAGGTCCAGCGTGTGGTACGACGGCAGGTATTGCGTGTTGGCCTGGTCGGCCCAGCGCGAACCGATCGAGGTGTAGGTGCCATACAGCTTCAGGCTGTTGTCGTCGCCCAGCGGGATGCGGTAGGTCGGCGTGAAGCGGAATTGCAGCTTCGGCTGGCGCTGCACCATCTTGCCGGCCGTGGCCGGGTTGTCCTTGTAGGTCGATTTTTGATAATCGCCGGTCAGCGACAGGGTCAGGTTCTGGATGGGACGCACCGCCACTTCGAATTCCACGCCGGTGCCCTTGGAGCCGCTGACGGAATTCAAGATCGTCCCGTTCGACAGGATTTGCTGGAAGGCGATACCGTCGAATTGCGTGTGGAAGGCATTGATGTACGCGCTGTACAGCTTGTCCACGGTCTTGAACCCCACCTCGAACTGTTTGACGGTCGGCGTCGGGTTCTGGTTGCGGTCATCGACATTGGCTTGCGTGCCCGCGTTGCGCAGGGTGTCGAAGGCAATGAAAGTATGGCCGGAATTGGCGCGCGCAAAGACGCTGGAATCCTTGGTCAGCTTGTAATTGCCGCCAATCGTGAACGAGGTGGCGGTATCCTTGCGGCCCAGCGCGGTGTAGGCGCCGCTTGGCATCGACGTGCCATTGTTGTACACGGTCAGCAAGTTGCTGTCGGTGTCGCCGGACATCAAATTCGACACGGTGCCGCTGATGCTTTGGCGTTCGCGGCGGATGCCGGCATCCGCCTTGATGCGGTCGTTGACCTGCCATTCGTTCGACACATAGAACGCGGTATTGCTGCCGTCATACGAGGCGTTCGGCGCAAAAAACACCGGCCCCTCTTTGCCATTGTTGGACACCACCACGCCATTATTCAGTTTCACGTTGATCAGGCGGGCGTTCGGCGTGGCCGTCATCAAATGGCTGCTGCCCAGGTACCAGGTATCTGCCGCCGTATAGTTGGCGAAGTAAGCGCCCACCGTCACGGTATTGTTCGGCAGCCATTCGCGGCTGATGCGTAATTCATCGGTGAACGATTTGAGTTTTTTCTCGACCGCCCACAGGCCGGCCTGCACCACTTGCGTGCTGTCCGCCACTGGCGCGCCGCCGTTGACGAAGGTCGCGGTGGCCGCCGTGGCGGCGCCGCCCGCCGCCGCCAGCACGCCGGCATTGCCATTGGCGGAGGCCATGGCCTGGGTTTTATAGGCGCCCATCGTCAACGGGTTATTCCCCGTGAACATGGCGATGGTGTTCATGTCGCCATCGAAGCGGTTGAACTTGTTGGAGACATTCCAGCCGGCGAATTTCTGGTCGAATTCCGCGCCGAAGACCGTGGCTTTCAAGCCGCGGCCGTCGCCCAGGTCGTACGTCAGGGTCTTGCCCGGCGCGGCTTCCACCGTGAAGCGGCGCATTTCATTGCTCATCAGGGTGCCCTTGAGCGGATCGAAGCCGGGGAATGGCGAGATGGAGCGGCCTTCGTTGGCGGAGATCAGCGGCACGCCGGTGTAAAACGCATTCTTGTCATTGGTGCTGCGCGCATACAGGGTCAGTTCGCCCTGGTCGAGTTTCTTGGTCAGGGTGCCGGTGATCTGGTGGCCATCGTCGGCCGGGAAGCCGGAATCGCGCACGCCGTGCGTGGTGCGGTAAAAGCCGCCCACGCTGGCATACCAGCCATCGCTGATTTTGCCGCCATAAAACATGTCGACGCGGCGCAATTCGCCGGTGCCAGTGGTGAAACGCACCGAGCCTTCCGGCGTATCACTGCCTTTTTTCAGGATGAAGTTCATGGTGGCGCCAGGCTGGCCATCCGAGAAGATGGTGCTGGGGCCGCCGCGCAACACTTCCACCCGTTCCACCGTGTCGTCGAGGCGGAATGCCGAGGAGCCTTCGAAGAACGACAGGGTCGGCACCGGATAAATCGGGTTGCCGTTCATTTGCACCGAGACGAACGGCGAATCGGAGCCGGACGGGAAGCCGCGCACTTCGATGTTGGCGCCGGACTGGCCTCCGGTGGCTTCCGCATACACGCCCGGCACCAGTTTCAGCACATCGGCCGTGCTGCTGGGCGAGGCGGCTTTCAACTGTTCTTCGGTGGCGGTGGTGATGGAAAACGCGGAATCGAGTTTGCGTACGCCACGCGACCCGGCCACGCCTGTCACCACCACGGTTTGCAGCTCGGCGGCCACGGCGTCTTTTTTGGCGGGCGCCGCAGCGGGCGTGCCGGCCGCCGGCGCGGTGGCCTGGTCAGGGGTGGTTGCGGCGGGGGCGTCGGCGGCTTGCGCCTGGCTAACCAGCGTCAGTACAGCCAGCGTGACTGACGATAACAGGAACTTATTCGGGCTCATTTTATTTGCTTTCTTGTCGGTATGGGTCGTGTCGTCTCCTGGACATTGCGCCACCCCGGGAGAGTTTGCAAGGCGGCTGTCCACACGCTTCCGCTTGTGTCATTTGCGAAAGTTAGGCCATTAAAAACCCAAATGATATCGATGTCAATGAAAATGATATCGATGTCATTTTTCTTGTGCATTCCAAAAAACCTGTCATAATGCGCCGCAAGGACAAGTGAAAATCGATTAAAAAGAACAGCAAATGGCGGCGAACAAGAGTGGTATCCGCAACAGTGACGCGGGCCTGACCATGGAAGACCTGGCCCGCATGGCCGGTGTGTCCAAGATCACGGTATCCCGCGCCTTGCGTGACAGCCCGCTGGTCACACCGGAAACGCGGGAAAAAGTGCGGCAACTGGCCGCCGAGCAGGGCTACCGCCTGAATGTGAGCGCGCGCAATTTGCGCATGCGCCGCAGTTATTCGGTGGCGGTGGTGGTGGAAATGACCCCCGTGAAGGGCCGTCCGATGTCCGACCCGTACCCGCTGGAACTGTTGGGCGGCATCACGCAGGAATTGACCACCGCCGGCTATAGCGTGGTGCTGACGTCGAAGCATTTGCTCGATACCGCGCCGGTGCAGGGCGCGGATGGCATGATCCTGCTGGGACAGGGGTCGCACAGCGAGGCGGCGCATGCGCTGCAAAGCACCACCTTGCCGCTGGTGGTGTGGGGGGCGCCGGAACCGGGCGGGCGCTACATCGTGGTGGGCAGCGACAACCGCGCCGGCGGCGCCAGCGCCGCGCAACGCTTCCTCGAGCAGGGGCGGCGCAAGCTGGTGTTCCTGGGCGACGTGGACCATGCGGAAGTCCAGGAGCGCTGCGCCGGTTTTATCGACGCGATCGGCGGCCAGGGTTCCGTGCATATCCTGCGCCCGAAAGCGTTCACGTTTGAAGCGGGCTTTGAATGCATGTCCGCGCTGTTGAAGAAAAAGGGCACCGTGGTGGACGGCGTGTTTGCCGCCAGCGATACCCTGGCCATGGGCGCGATCCGCGCGCTGGCCGAGAAAGAAATACGGGTGCCGGAAGCGGTCTCCGTGATTGGTTATGACGATACGCCGAGCGCGGCCAGTTTCGTGCCGCCGCTGACCAGCGTGCACCAGTATTTGCGCGACGGCGGCGTGCTGCTGGCGAAGAAAATGCTGGCGCTGATCGAAGGCCAGCAAGTGCATTCGGAAATGCTGCCGACCACGCTGATGGTGCGCCAGACGTAAAACAGATGTAGGGCGGCTTTTACAAAGCCGCCGTGCCGGCAAACCGTCGGCACATCATTTCCACCCCGTTTTTGTAGCAACACCCCACAGCCCGGCTTTTGATCTGAAATCCAAACCGGTTTGAATACCTGCAAAGGACCGCATCGTGCCATCTGACGCCTTCCCTCAACACACCTACCCGCTGGACCCGTGGTGCATCCGCGAAACCGCCTTCGATACGGCTTCGCATTTTCTCGACGAAACCCTGTTCGCGCTGGGCAATGGCTATATCGGCCTGCGCGGCACGCACGAGGAGGGGTAT
The DNA here is from genome assembly GCF_058807115.1 of Pseudoduganella sp. GW821-FHT12E03. NCBI lineage: Bacteria > Pseudomonadati > Pseudomonadota > Betaproteobacteria > Burkholderiales > Oxalobacteraceae > Pseudoduganella > Pseudoduganella sp. GW821-FHT12E03. Next base: position 13,109 of record NZ_JBXAQJ010000015.1, read on the forward strand.
ACGGGGCCGAAGGGGACGTCGCTGGACGGCACGTATCTGAACGGTTTTTACGAATCGGAATCGATCCACTATCCGGAAAACGCCCACGGTCTGGCGCGCACCAACCAGTTCATGCTCAATGTGCCGAACGCCAAAGGCATTGCACTGTGGCTGGAAGAGGAACGCTTCGATCCGCTGCAGGGCACCCTGGACAGTTATGAACGGGTGCTTGATTTCCGCACCGGCCAGTTGCGCCGCACGCTGGAATGGACCTCGCCGCAGGGCCGCAAGGTTGCCATCAGCAGCCGGCGCCTGGTGAGTTTCACGGAAAAGCATTTGTTTGCGATCGAGTATGACGTGACGCCGCTGAATTTTTCCGGCGCGATCACCCTGGTGTCCACCATCAATGGCGCGGTGAAAAACCTGGAAGCAGGCGACGATCCGCGCGTGGGCTCGGCGATTTCCGGGCGCTCGCTGGTGCTGGCCGATATTGAACAGGCGCCGCATTTTTCCGCGCTGGCGCAGCGCACCGCCAACAGCGGCTTCCTGCTGGTGACGGCCGCGCACACCGATGTGCGCGGTGTGGCCGAAGTGGCGCTGGCGCGCAACGGCGAATACCTGGAGCAGAGCTACCGCGTGGCGGCGCTGCAAAATGAAACCGTGCGCCTGACGAAATATGGCTGCTACTTCACATCGCGCGATTATCCGGATAATGAATTGATGGCGCGCGCCAAGGCCACCCTGGCGATTGCCGCCGCCGCCGGCTTCCGTGCGCTGGCCAGTGAACAGGAACGCTACCTGGCCGACTTCTGGCGCCACGCCGACGTGGAAATCGCCGGCGACGATGCGCTGCAGCAGGGCATGCACTTCAACCAGTACCACTTGCTGCAATCGGTGGGCCGCGATGGCAAGACCAACATTTCCGCGAAAGGCGTGACGGGCGAGGGCTATGAAGGCCACTATTTCTGGGACACGGAAATTTACATCTTCCCGTTCTTCCTGTATTCGAAACCGGACATCGCGCGCAAGCTGCTGGAATACCGCTACGCCGGCCTGCAGCTGGCGCGGGAACGCGCGCGCCAGATGTCGCACGCCAAAGGCGCCTTATACCCGTGGCGCACCATTGCCGGTGTCGAATGCTCGGCCTACTATCCGGCCGGCACCGCGCAATACCACATCAATGCCGACATCGCGTATTCCATCAAGCTGTATATCGAAGCCACCAATGACGAGGACTACCTGCTGAACTGTGGCGCGGAAATCGTCATGGAAACCGCACGGATCTGGATGGGGCTGGGACACTTCGACCGCCAGGGCCGCTATTGCATCAATGAAGTGACGGGCCCCGATGAATACACGGCGCTGGTGAACAACAATTACTACACCAACGCCATGGCGAAGATGCATCTGGAATTCGCCGCATCGATCGCCGAACGCCTGCAGCGCGAATGGCCGGAACACTTCAAGCGCATCGCCAAAGCCGTGGCGCTGGAAGAGGGCGAGTCCGCGCTGTGGCGCCGCGCCGCCGGCTGCATGCACTTGCCATATGACGAAGCGCTGCGCATCCATCCGCAGGATGACAGTTTCCTCGACAAGAAAGTGTGGGATTTCGCCAACACGCCGAAGGAAAACTACCCGCTGCTGCTGAACTACCATCCGCTGGTGATCTACCGCCACCAGGTGTGCAAGCAGGCCGACGTGGTGCTGGCGCTGCTGCTGCTGTCCGACCAGTTCGCGCTGGATGACAAGCGGCGCGACTTTGATTACTACGAAGCGGTGACCACGCACGATTCGTCGCTGTCGTCCTGCATCTTTTCCATCATTGCTTCCGAAGTGGGTTACCACGACAAGGCATATGCCTACTTCATGGGGACGGCGCGCCTGGATCTCGACAACACGCATGGCAATACCCACTACGGCGTGCACACGGCGGCCATGGCCGGCACCTGGATGGGCGTGGCGTATGGCTTTGCCGGCATGCGCGTGGTCGATGGCGATGTGCGCTTTGCACCGGTGTTACCAAAGCAATGGACGCATTACCAGTTCAATGTGCACTTGCGTGACTGCCTGTTGCAGGTGCGCGTGGAGCAAGGCTGTACCACTTACCGGTTGCTGCAGGGGGCGGCGCTGGCGTTTTCCCACCAGGGCCAGCGCGTGGCGCTGACCGTCAACTCTCCCGTGAAGGAATGCCCATGAACACCCCACACAACCCGGCCAATAAATACGATGCCGTCATTTTCGATCTCGACGGCGTGATCACCGATACGGCGCGCTACCATTACCTGGCCTGGATGCGGCTGGCGGGCACTCAGGGCGTGCACTTTGATGAAGAATTCAATGAACAGTTGAAAGGCATCGACCGGATGGGATCGCTGGAGCGCATTTTGATGGCGGCCACGCGCCAGTATTCGCTGGCGGAAAAGCTGGCGCTGGCCGAAGAAAAAAATGCGCAATATGTGGCGCTGATCGCCAACATGACGCCGGACGACTTGCTGCCGGGCGCGGTGCGGGCGCTTGACAGCTGCCGCGCCGCCGGCATGAAGGTCGGCCTGGCGTCGGTCAGCAAGAACGCGTTCACGGTGCTCGACAAACTTGGCATCACCGCCAAATTCGATTACGTGGTCGATGCCGCCAAACTTGCGCGTGGCAAACCGGATCCGGAAATTTTCCTGAAGGCGGCCAGCGCGCTCGATGTGCCGCCATCGCGCTGCCTCGGCGTGGAAGACGCGGTGGCCGGCGTGGCCTCGATCAAGTCGGCCGGCATGACGGCGGTCGGCATCGGCGACGCCGCCGTGCTGGCGCAGGCCGATTTCGTGATACCGGGCCTGGCCTGCTTTGATTTGAATAACTATTAAAAAACCACCCGAAACCGGGGGAGACACCATGAACAAGCAGCGCATCCTGTTTGCGTTATTCCTGATTTACTTTGTGTTCGCGATCCTGCTCAACAGCGTAGGCACCGTGATCCTGCAGGTGATTAACAACTATGGCGTCAGCAAATCCGCCGCCAGCGTGCTGGAGGGATTCAAGGATTTGCCGATTGCCGTGGTGTCGTTCATGGTGGCGTCGTTTCTGCCCCGTATCGGCTACAAGAAAGCCATGCTGGCGGCGCTGGCGCTGGTCAGTGTGGCGTGCGCACTGATGCCGCTGCTGCCAGCGTTTGCCACCGCCAAGCTGCTGTTCTTTTGCACCGGCGTCGCTTTCGCGCTGGTGAAGGTGTCGGTGTATTCCACCATCGGCCTGGTGGCGCAAGACCGCCGCCAGCATGCCGGCATGATGAATATGCTGGAAGGGTTTTTCATGGTGGGGGTGCTGTCCGCTTACTGGCTGTTCGGGCACTTCATCGATTCGTCCAATCCGGCATCGACCAGCTGGCTGCAGGTGTACTGGGTGCTGTCCGTCCTGTGCGCACTGACCTTCGTGCTGGTGCTGGCCACGCCGTTCGATGAACATGCGGCGGCGCCGCCGCGTGGCAGCACGCTGGCGCAGGATTTCGCCGCCATGCTGAAACTGTTCTTCAAGCCGCTGGTGTGTGTGTTCGTGCTGACGGCGTTCCTGTACGTGCTGATCGAGCAGGCCGTGGGCACCTGGCTGCCGACGTTTAACAATGAAATCCTGATGCTGCCGGCCGCCATGAGTGTGCAGGTGACCAGCATCTTTGCCGGGTGCCTGGCGGTGGGGCGCTTGTCGGCTGGGGTGCTGATGCGCCGCCTGCACTGGTATCCGGTCATGAATGCATGCGTACTGGGCATGGGTGCCATGGTCTTGCTGGCGCTGCCGCTGACCCATGGTGTTGTACAAAACCAACAGGTGACGTGGGCCACCGCGCCCATCGCGGCGTTCCTGTTTCCGCTGATCGGCCTGTTCATGGCGCCGATTTATCCGGGTATCAATTCGGTCATGCTGAGCTCCCTGCCAAAGCATCAACATTCAGCAATGACGGGCTTGCTGGTGATTTTTTCCGCATTGGGCGGCACCACCGGGTCGCTGATCACGGGCTATGTTTTCGGCACCTTTGATGGCCGCTTTGCGTTTTACCTGACCCTGGCCCCGATCTCTATCATCTTGATTATGTTGCATTTTTTCAAGAAATCCGTGGACGCGGGAAGCGGCGATGTTGGCAGCTCGGCTATAATGCCCGGTCAGACCTGAGCAATGCAATGAACCTGAAGAGCCTCGCCAACCTGCTTGGCATGTCCAAAACGACGGTCAGCCGTGCCCTCAACGGCTATCCCGAAGTCAACGCGATGACGCGTGAACGCGTGCTGAAAGCAGCGCGCGAAGCGGGCTATGAAGCCAACCCGATGGCGCGCAGCCTGGCGGTTGGCCGTACCAATGTGTACGGCATTATTTATCCCTTGCTGCCGTCCGACCTGGGCGATCCGATGTTCCTTGACACGGTCGGGGGCATGACGGAAACGCTGGAAGCGCGCAAGATGAATTTCATCATCGGCCCCGTGTCCGCCGGCAATGAGCTGGCCGCCTACGAGCAGATCGTGCGCGGCCGCCGTGTCGATGGCCTGGTGGTGAGCCGCACCCAGCTGCACGACGAGCGCATTGCCTATTTGCTGAAAGTGCGTTTCCCGTTCGTCGCCCATGGCCGCACGAAACTCGACGCGCCTTATGCGTGGTTCGACTATGACAACGAGGCCGGTATCCGTCTCGCGATGCGGCACTTGCTGGCGCACGGCCACCAGCGCATTGCGCTGCTGTCGGCGCCGCTGGCCATGAACTTCGCCTGCCAGCGCAAGGAAGGCTTTATGGCCTGCATGATGGAAGCCGGCCTGACGCCCGATCCGCGCCACATGATCCCAGACACCCTGGACCGCCGCAGCGGTTACCAGGGCATGCAGCAATTGCTGGAATGCTCGCCGCGCCCGACCGCCGTGATTGTCGACAACCACTTGTCCGGCGTGGGCGCCATGCGCGCGCTGCTCGATGCGGGCGTGGAAGTGGGCAAGGATATTTCCATCATCGTGTGGGGCGCCATGGCCGACACGCTGGCCGGCATCAACGTCACCACGGTGGACCAGCCGGACCCGCGCGCGGCGGGCGCCCAAATGATCGACATGCTGCTGGCGCTGGCCGGCGGCGCGGCGCCGGAAACGTTACAGGTGCTGTGGCAGCCGGTGTTGGTGCCGGGGGCGACGGTGGGGCGGCCGGGCTGAGCGGGTTTCGCCAGTCATTTAGAGAATTTTCTGAAAAATCGCCAGGATACTGGCGAAAATTGCGTGCCATGATGCATGGGCACACTTCGCGCAGCGACATCGTGCCCGTCCGTCTACAATGTTTGATCTTGTGGAGGCATGCATGTTTGCAGACTTCGAGCGTGGCTCGGCCGATATCGGCGGAATCCCCATCCATTACGTGAAAGGCGGCAACGGCCCGCCGCTGTTGCTATTGCACGGCCATCCGCAAACCCACGCCATCTGGCACAAGGTGGCGCCAGAACTGGCACGCCACTTCACGGTGATTGCCGCCGACTTGCGCGGCTATGGCGACAGCGGCAAGCCGCCAGGGCTGCCGGACCACGGCAATTACGCCAAGCGCGTGATGGCGCTCGATCAACTGGGCTTGATGCGCCATTTCGGCCATGAACGGTTTGCCGTGTTGGCGCATGACCGGGGCGCCCGTGTCGCGTACCGCATGGCGCTTGACCATCCCGATGTGGTGACGCGGCTGGTGCTGCTTGATATCGCCCCCACGCTGGCGATGTATGAACAGACCACGATGGCCTTCGCCACAGCGTACTTTCACTGGTTTTTTCTGATCCGCCCCGCACCGTTCCCGGAACTGGCCATCAGCGCGAATCCGGATGCCTACCTGAAAGCCACGATGGGCAGCCGCAGCGCGGGCCTCGCGCCGTTCGCGCCGGAGGCGTATGCGGAGTACCTGCGCTGCCTGCAAGACCCGGCCACGGCGCATGGCATTTGCGAAGATTACCGCGCGTCCGCCACCATCGACCTGGATCATGAGCGGGCCGACCTGGCGGCGGGCCGCAGGATCGCGTGTCCCATGCTGGTGCTGTGGGGGGCGCAAGGCACGGTGGCGCAATGCTTCGATCCGCTGGCCGAGTGGCAGCCGCTGGCCGCCGACGTGCGCGGGATGGCGCTGCCTTGCGGCCATTACATCCCGGAAGAAGCGCCGGAACTGTTGCTGGAACAGGCGCTGCCGTTCTTGTCGGCCTGATTACTCGCGTGGCGGCGCCTGGAAGCGCAGGCGGTTGCCGAATGGATCGGTGACCGACACCTGGCGCGCCCATGGCAACTCTTCGATGCCGGGCCGCGCATAGCCATAGCGCTTGCCGATCAGTTCGGCTTGCAGCGCATCGATATCATCCACCGGGATAATCAGCGCGGCGCCCGGCGACGCATCGCCGTGGTGTTCGCTCAGGTGCAGCACCAGGCCGCCCCGTTTGATTTCCATGTACAGCGGCAGGTCGGGCTCGAAGCGGTGTTCCCACTCCACGGTGAAGCCGAGGAATTCCACATAGAACTCGCGGGCCTTGGCTTCGGAAAAACTGCGCAGGATGGGAATGGGGGCGGAAAGAAGCATGAGTGCTTGCCTGTCTGTTAGTGATCCGTCCACATTACCACATGGGGTCAGGCGTGCATTCGTGCATTCTTCCGGTGGGGTCAGGCGTGCATTGATGCATATCCCGCGCTGACACCGCTGGTTTACAGGACCTTCTGGTTGGCACCTGGTTGAGATTGGCTTGTCGTCCCGTTACGATTGGCATGCGCGAACTCTGGAATCGGTCAGAAAGCCCGTAACCACGGGGCTAGTCTGGGACGGCAATGCACGAATGCACGCCTGACCCCACAGGAATTGCGCATGAATGCACGCCTGGCCCCATTGGGGGGCAAAAAAACGGCTTGCAGGGTTGCCCCGGCAAGCCGCTTCAGCAGACCTTGCGGTCAGGGATTACATATTGCGGCGGTACTGCCCGCCCACCTCGAACAGCGCCGCCGTCACCTGGCCCAGCGAGCATACGCGCACGGCGTCCATCAGCTTGGCGAACACGTTTTCATTGTCGATCGCGGCCTTCTGCAAGGCTGCCAGCGCGGCCGGCGCCTTGTCCGCGTTGCGGGCGTGGAAGTCGGCCAGGCGCGTCAGTTGCGACTGCTTTTCATCGTCGGTCGAACGCGCCAGTTCGATTGGCGCCGGCACGTCGGAAGCCTTCGGATTACGGAAGGTGTTGACGCCGATGATTGGCAGGGTGCCGTCGTGCTTCTGGTGTTCGTACAGCAGCGATTCTTCCTGGATCTTGCCGCGCTGGTAGCCGGTTTCCATCGCGCCCAGCACGCCGCCGCGTTCGGCGATGCGTTCGAATTCCTGCAATACCGCTTCTTCCACCAGGTCGGTCAGCTCGTCGATGATGAACGCACCCTGGTTCGGGTTTTCATTTTTCGCCAGGCCCCACTCGCGGTTGATGATCAGCTGGATCGCCAGTGCGCGGCGTACCGATTCGTCGGTCGGCGTGGTGATCGCTTCATCGTACGCGTTGGTGTGCAGCGAGTTGCAGTTGTCGTAGATCGCGATCAGTGCCTGCAAGGTGGTGCGGATATCGTTGAAGTCGATTTCCTGCGCGTGCAGTGAACGGCCCGACGTTTGCACGTGGTACTTGAGCTTTTGCGAACGGTCGTTGGCGCCGTATTTGTCGCGCATCGATACCGCCCAGATGCGGCGCGCCACGCGGCCCAGCACCGTGTATTCCGGGTCCATGCCGTTCGAGAAGAAGAACGACAGGTTGGGCGCGAAATCGTCGATGTGCATGCCGCGCGCCAGGTAGGCTTCGACAAAAGTGAAACCGTTCGACAGCGTGAAGGCCAGTTGCGAAATCGGGTTCGCGCCGGCTTCGGCGATGTGGTAGCCCGAGATCGACACCGAGTAGAAATTGCGCACCTGGTGGTGAACGAAGTATTCCTGGATGTCGCCCATCACCTTCAGCGAGAACTCGGTCGAGAAGATGCACGTGTTCTGGCCCTGGTCTTCCTTCAGGATGTCGGCCTGCACCGTGCCGCGCACGTTTTGCAAGACCCAGTCCTTGATCTTGGCCGCTTCATCGTCGGTCGGCTGGCGCTTGTTTTCTTCCACGAATTTGTCGACTTGCTGGTCGATCGCGGTGTTCATGAACATCGCCAAAATTGTCGGCGCCGGGCCGTTGATGGTCATCGACACCGAGGTGCTCGGGCTGCACAGGTTAAAGCCGTCGTACAGCACTTTCATGTCGTCCAGGGTGGCGATCGACACGCCCGAGTTGCCGATCTTGCCGTAGATGTCAGGACGGATCGCCGGATCCGCGCCGTACAGGGTCACGGAGTCGAACGCGGTCGACAAGCGTTTCGCATCCATGCCGGTCGAGACCAGTTTAAAGCGGCGGTTGGTGCGGAACGCGTCACCTTCACCGGCAAACATGCGGGTCGGGTCTTCGCCTTCGCGCTTGAAGGCAAACACGCCGGCCGCGAACGGGAACGAACCCGGCACGTTTTCCGACATCAGGAAGCGCAGGATTTCGCCGTGGTCCTGGTACTTCGGCAGCGACACCTTGCGGATGCGCGTGCCGGACAGCGTATGCTGCACCAGGCGGGTACGGATTTCCTTGTCGCGGATTTTCACCACGTAATCGTCGCCCGCGTAGGCGGCCTGCATGTCAGGCCACATCGCCAGCAGCTTTTTCGCGCCGCCATCCATCGCGCTGTCGCGTTCCGTGATCAGGCCATCGAGCGTGTTCAGGTCCGCATCCTTGCCGGCGGCGGCCAGCATGCGCTTGGTTTCCTGCAGTTGCTGGCGTTCGCGCGCCAGTTGCACCTGCTTGTTCGTGTTCTTGTGGTAGCCGCGCACCGTGTCGGCAATCTCCGCCAAATAGCGGGTGCGGGCCGGTGGCACGATGACGTGCTTGCCGCTCGAGAAGCGCACGTCGGAGGCATCGAGGATGCCGGGACGGGTCTTCATGCCGAATTGCGCCAGTTCCGGCAGCAAGGCCTGGTACAGCGCCGTGACGCCGTCGTCATTGAAGCGCGACGCCTGGGTGCCGAACACCGGCATTTCTTCCGGACGCTTGGACCACAGTTCGCGGTTGCGCTGGTACTGTTTTGCCACGTCGCGCAGCGCATCCTGTGCGCCTTTGCGGTCGAACTTGTTGATCGCGATGAAGTCCGCGAAGTCCAGCATGTCGATTTTTTCCAGCTGCGAGGCGGCGCCGAATTCCGGCGTCATCACATACATCGACACATCGACGTGCGGCACAATGGCGGCGTCGCCCTGGCCGATGCCGGAGGTTTCCACGATCACCAGGTCAAAGCCCGCGACCTTGCACGCGGCGATCACGTCAGGCAGCGCCTGCGAAATTTCCGAGCCGGCTTCGCGGGTCGCCAGCGAACGCATGAAGATGCGGGTCTGGCCAGCCCACGGGCCGATCGCGTTCATGCGGATACGGTCGCCCAGCAGCGCGCCACCGGATTTGCGGCGCGACGGGTCGATGGAAATCACGGCGATGTTCAACGCATCGCCCTGGTCCAGGCGGATGCGGCGGATCAGTTCATCGGTCAGCGACGATTTACCGGCGCCGCCAGTGCCCGTGATGCCCAGGGTCGGTGCTGGCAGGTTTTCCGCGGCGCCTTGCAGTTCGGCGCGCAGTTCCGGTGTGACCTTGTCGTTTTCCAGCGCGGTAATCAGTTGCGCCAGCGGGCGGTGGCGTTCCGCCATGTCACCCGTTTGCAGCGGCGCCAGCGAGGTTGGCGCATATTGCGACAGGTCGCTGTCGCACTGCTGCACCATCCATTGAATCATGCCCACCAGGCCCATGCGCTGGCCATCTTCCGGGCTGAAAATACGGGTCACGCCATACGCGTGCAAGTCGGCGATTTCTTCCGGCACGATCACGCCGCCGCCGCCACCGAATACCTTGATGTGGGAGCCGCCGCGCTGGCGCAGCAAGTCCAGCATGTACTTGAAGTATTCGACGTGGCCGCCCTGGTAGCTGGAAATGGCGATGCCCTGCACGTCTTCCGTCAGCGCCGCCGTCACCACTTCATCGACCGAACGGTTGTGGCCCAGGTGGATCACTTCCACGCCGTTCGATTGCAGGATGCGGCGCATGATGTTGATCGAAGCGTCATGGCCGTCAAACAGCGAGGCGGCGGTGACAAAACGTACCTTGTTGGCCGGCTTCGCTTCAGCGGCAGCGGCGAGTTTTGGTGCGGAGAGGTCGTTCATGGAAATCCTTTGATCTTGGACTGTTCAGGACGTGGTGTCTGAAATTATATGACGTTTACGTTAACGTCAAGTCAAGCAATTCTTTGGCGTTCGTGGCCAGCATGGCGGCAATGTCATTACCGCCCTACGGAACGTGGTTTGCATAGGCGGAAACCACGGCAATTCGTAGGGCGGCTTTTACAAAGCCGCCAATGCTTGCCATTACGCGGCGTTTTTATGGCCGCTGTTGAAAATGGCCAACAGCCGCTCTTTTTCAGCGCGGAATTCCGCCACGGCCTTTTCCTTCACATGGCCAAAGCCGCGGATTTTTTCCGGCAACTGCGCCAGCGCCACGGCGGTGTCATAGTTGTTGGCATCGACTTTGCTCAACAGCAGGGTCACCAGGTCACGGTACTCGGCAATCAGTGCACGCTCCATCTTGCGCTCTTCAGTGTAGCCAAAGATATCCAGTGCGCCACCACGCAAGCCTTTCATTTTTGCCAGCAGTTTAAAGGCGCTCCACATCCACGAACCGAATTCCGCCTTGACCAGGTGGCCCTTGGCATCCTTTTTCGCAAACAGCGGCGGCGCCAGGTTGAATTTCAGCGAGAAGTTGCCTTCGAACTGCGATTGCAGCTGCTCGACGAAACGGCCGTCCGTGTACAGGCGCGCCACTTCATATTCATCCTTGTACGCCATCAGTTTCGACAGCGATTTCGCGGCCGCCATGGCCAGCTTGTTACCGAGGTTCAGGTTGACATCTTTCGCGCGCACCTGCTGCACCAGTGCTTCGTACTGGCCGGCGTAAGCAGCATTTTGATAGCCGGTCAGGAATTCCACGCGCTTCTTGATGACGGTGTCCAGGCTTTGCGGCATTTGCACGATCACCGCTTGCGCCGGCATCGCGGTTTTTTCCACGCGCTTCAAATCCACGGCGGCGCGGCGGCCCCACAGGAAGCTCTTCTTGTTGGCTTCCACACCGACACCATTCAATTCAATCGCGCGCAGCAGCGAAGCTTCGTTCAACGGGATGCGGCCGCGTTGCCATGCATAACCGAGCATGAACAGGTTGGCGGCGATCGAGTCGCCCATCAGGGCCGTCGCCAGCTTGGTCGCGTCGATGAAGTCGGCGGCGGCGGTGTTGCTGTTGTCCTGCGGCGCGCCGACGGATTCGCGGATCAGCGCCTTGACTTCCTGCACCGGGTATTCCCAGTCGCGTTGCTGGGCAAACGTGCCCGGCGGCTGTTCGTGCAGGTTGACCACGGCCAGGGTGCGGCCCGGGCGCATTTTCGACACGGCGTCCGAAGCGCCGGACGTCAGCATGTCGCAACCCAGGATCAGGTCCGCTTCGCCGGTGGCGATGCGCTGGGCGCGCAGGTGCGCCGGCGAACGGGCGATCTTCACGTGCGACGTGACGGAGCCATTCTTTTGCGACATGCCCGTCATGTCCAGCACGGAAGCGCCTTTGCCTTCCAGGTGCGCGGCCATGCCCATCAGCGCGCCGACGGTGATGACGCCGGTGCCGCCGATGCCGTTGATCAGGATGTTGTACGGATGTTCGCAGTCCGGCAGCACAGGCTGCGGCAGCGCCGCCCAGCCGTCGTCAGTCTTGCTGACACCGGTCTTGGACTTTTTGAGGTTGCCGCCTTCGACCGAGACGAACGACGGGCAGAAGCCCTTCACGCACGAATAATCCTTGTTGCACGACGACTGGTCGATGGTGCGCTTGCGGCCGAAATCGGTTTCCTTCGGCAGGATCGAGACGCAGTTCGACTGGATGCCGCAATCGCCGCAACCTTCGCACACGGCTTCATTGATGACCATGCGCTTGTTCGGGTCGGGGAATTCGCCTTTCTTGCGGCGGCGGCGTTTTTCGGCGGCGCAGGTCTGGTCGTAGATCAGCACCGAGGCGCCCGGCAGTTCACGCAATTCGCGCTGCACCGCATCCATTTCCTTGCGGTCGTGCAGCGACACGATCGAGGGCAGCGCGGAGCGGTCGGTATAGCGCGACAAGTCTTCCGTCACCAGCGCAATGCGCTTGACGCCTTCGGCCGCCATTTGCTGCGCAATCATCGGCACCGACACGATGCCGTCCACTGGCTGGCCGCCGGTCATCGCGACCGCGTCGTTGTACAGGATTTTATACGTGATGTTGACCTTGGCCGCGACCGCGGCGCGGATCGCCAGGTAGCCGGAGTGGAAGTAGGTGCCATCGCCCAGGTTCTGGAACACGTGCGGCACTTTCGAGAACGCCGCCTGGCCGATCCAGGGCGCGCCTTCGCCACCCATGTGCGTGGTCAGCTTGTTGTATTCCGGGTAGATCGACGTGGCCATCACGTGGCAGCCGATGCCGGCCAGCGCGAACGAACCGTCCGGCACCTTGGTCGACGTGTTGTGCGGGCAGCCGGAGCAATAGAACGCGGGACGGAATGGCGTGTCGATGGCCTTTTTCAGCACCGCGTCTTTGGCGTCGAGGAAGGTCAGGCGCGCCTTGATCTCATCCTGGATGTGGGTGTCGGTGATGTACTGCTTCACGCGCGAGGCAATCACGCGCGCCACTTGCGATACCGAGAAGTCCGCCTTCGGCGGCAGCAGCCATTCGCCGCGCGGCGCCACCCATTCGCCCTTGTCGTCGAACTTGCCGATCACGCGTGGACGCACATCGTCGCGCCAGTTGTACAGCTGTTCCTTCAACTGGTATTCAACGAACTGGCGCTTTTCTTCGACCACCAGGATTTCATCGAGGCCTTGCGCGAATTCACGCACGGAATCCGGTTCCAGTGGCCATGGCATGGCGACCTTGAACAGGCGCAGGCCGACCTTGGCGGCCATTTCTTCGTCGATGCCCAGTTCTTCCAGCGCTTCCAGCACGTCCAGGTACGATTTGCCGGAGGCGATGATGCCGAGTTTCGCGTCCTTGGAATCGATGGTGGTGTGGTTCAGCTTGTTTTCACGGGCATAGGCCAGCGCGGCATAGATCTTGTAGTCCTGCATCAGCGCTTCCTGGTTGCGCGCCTGCTGGCCCAGCGGGATCGCGGACAGGCGGGCATTCAGGCCGCCTTCCGGCATATGGAAGTCTTTCGGCAGTTTCACGTCCACGCGGAACGGGTTGGCATCGACCGAGGCCGACGATTCCACCGTGTCGGCCAGCGCCTTGAACGCCACCGCGCAGCCGGAGAAGCGCGACATGGCCCAGCCATGCACGCCCAGGTCCAGGTATTCCTGCACATTGCACGGGTACAGCACCGGGATCATGCAGGCCGAGAAAATGTGGTCGGACTGGTGCGGCAGGGTCGACGAATACGCGCCGTGGTCGTCGCCGGCCACCAGCAGCACGCCGCCGTGCTTGGACGTGCCGGCATGGTTCATGTGCTTGAAGACATCGCCGCAGCGGTCCACGCCGGGACCCTTGCCGTACCACATGGCAAACACGCCATCGTATTTGGCCGGGCCGATCAGATCCACCTGCTGCGAACCCCATACCGCCGTGGCCGCCAGGTCTTCGTTCACGCCCGGCACGAATTGCACATGGTGCGATTCCAGGTGCTTTTTGGCTTTCCACAGCGTTTCATCCAGGCCTCCCAGCGGCGAACCACGGTAGCCGGAAATAAAGCCGCCCGTGTTCAGGCCGGCGGCGTGGTCGCGCACCTGTTGCATCATCGGCAAGCGCACCAGCGCCTGGATGCCGGACAGGAAAATATTGCCGGACGTGGCCGTGTATTTGTCGTCGAGGGTGACGGAAGTCAGGCGGTCGCTGTTCGCGGGCGCCACTGGTGCCGTGGTTTCGGCCATGGTGATGTCTCCAAAAGGGTATTCGGGATCGCCGCCGGTCGTCGCGGTGCGCAGGGTAAGCGCGGGCGGGACAGGCGTAGTGCCGCAGGTGTGCGGCGTACAACTGCTTACGGACAGTTTAGGTCTAAAAAATCCGCTTAGCGTGTCAGCTAACTTGCCATATTAATTGGCAAGTTGACGTATACGGAAATACCGATTCTGGATGGGGGTATAAGAAAAAATTATGGCCCGTGGTTTTGGCTGATTGTCTCAGCGCCGGGCTTGCGCATGGACCTGCGGGGCCGGCTGAAACACCTGGTCGGCAACCAGTTCCGCCCCTTTCAGCGATAAATGGTTGTCATCCATGTAATAAGCGATGCCGTTCCTGGCCGCATAACAATTTTCCGCATCGCAGAAAATCCGGGCCGGATCGACCAGACGCACGCCAGGCGGGATCTCGCCCAGCCGCGCCTTGACCCACGCGCTGCGCGCGTCCCACCATGCCCGGCGCACCGAAACCACGTCGCTGCGGGGATCCTTGGCGCGGAACAGCAATTTATCCATCGGGCGCGCCAGTTCCGGCACCTGCAATACCAGCACCACATTTTTTCCATTGGCAATGAAATACCGGAGCGAGGCAAGCAGGGCGTTCCAGCGCTGCTCCTGCTGTGCCGGACTGAATTCGTGCGGCAAATGCGGATAGGTGAGTTGATGTACGCCGGACAGTTGGGCAACCAGGCGATGGGATACCACCACGTTCCGGATGTCTGGGTGGTGGGCAATATAGTTCACCGTTTCCTGGGTCCATTTGGAACATTGCGGCATTTCCGCCAGGGTGGTGCCGAACGAGGGCGCGCAACCGCTGAACGAGAAATGCTTGAGTTTGATTCCCTGCGCCTGCAGCTTTTCCGCCATCGCATAGGCCAGCGTGATCGTGTGGCTGTCGCCAAACGCTGCCCATTCCAGCTTGCCGTTGAAGTATTCGCACGATGCTTCCGGTTTCAGGTAGTGCGCGCCGCTGGTATGGCACGCATCGCGTTTGGGACTGGGCTGGGCCGTCTGCAATACGGCCACCTGTTCCGGCGTGCTGCGCTGGGTAAGGAAGCCATGCGTCAGATGGCCGCTGAAACCGATCACGGCAAACAAGACACTGCCCGCCAGGCCAAAGCGGAACACTTGCGTGCGGTTGACGACATGGCGGGTACGGAAGGGCGCCTCGACATATTTCCAGCTAATAAAGGCAAGCAGCAAGGTGGCCGCCACCAGCACCGCGAACAATTGCGGCGATGGCTCATCCAGGCTGCGCTGGCGTGCAAAGGCAAACAGTGGCTGGTGCCACAGATACGCGCTGTAGCTGACCAGGCCGATGCCGACAAAGGGTTTCGTGGCCAGCAGGCGACCTACCCACGTGGCCGGGTTGGCGTACAGGATGATCAGGGCCGCGCCCATGGTCGGCGCCAGCGCATACACACTGGGGAAGGGGGTGTGTTTATCGTACGCCAGCAGGGAAAAGGCAATCAGCCCAAAGCCAGCCAGGCTGCCCAGCTGGCGCATCGGGCCGGTGACGCGCGCATTGATGCTGGTCGTGAAATAAATCGCCGTGAAGGCGCCGATCAGCAATTCCCACGCGCGCGTCGGCAATAAATAAAAAGTGAAATCCGGTTTGTCATGCACCAGCATTTGTGCGGCCACCAGGCTGGCCACTCCGATCACGCCCAGCACGGCCAGCAAGACCCGCTTGCCGGCGCGCCACACCAGCATCAGCAACAGGGGGAAGAACACATAATATTGCTCTTCCACCGCCAGGCTCCACGTGTGGAGCAATGGCTTCAATTCGGTGGCGGTATCGAAATAACCGCTGGTCAGCCAGAACAGGATGTTGGAACCGAACAGCGTGACGGACACCATACTTTGGGCAAACCCTTTGGCGTCGGCCGGCAGCAGCCACAGCCACGCGAACGGCAGGCAGGCGGCCAGCACGAAAAACAGCGCGGGCAGGATGCGCCGGGCGCGCCGTTCATAGAAATTCACGATACTGAATTTCCCGGCCATCAATTCCGAATAAATAATGCTCGTAATCAGGTAACCGCTGATGACGAAGAAAATATCGACGCCGACAAAACCGCCGCTGAACACTTGGAAGCCGGCGTGAAACAGGATGACGGGGATGACGGCGACAGTGCGCAAGCCATCGACTTCAGGACGATATTGCATGGTGGGGTAGGCGGCAGCGCAGGCGAATTGCCGGGATCAATTCAAGTTGTTCATTGTATATGATTACCGGGCGCTAAAATCATCGGTCAGCAGGCGCGCCCCGATCCAATAGCCACTCTCGCAGAGGTTGGCGGCCACCTGGCAGATCAGGCGGCTGACGGCGGCCGCGGCATTGGTCAGCGGGATGTTTTTCGACCCGCACAGCACCACCGTGCGGGAAATCGACGGGCTGTGGATCGGCAAGGCGCGCATGGCGCCATGCTCGACTTCCGCCAGCACCGGCGCCACCGGCAAGATGGTGGCGCCCATGCCGGCCAGGATCGCGGATTTCAGGATGGCGATGGAATTGATTTCAATGATGTTGGTGGTGGCCAGCCCGGCGCTGCGCGCCACCGCCTCGATGCGGGGCCGCACGCCGTGCTGCAGGCCGGGCAGGATCAGTTGACTGGACAGCGCTTGCGCCAGCGAAATGCCGTGGCCGTCATCGGCCGGCGCCAGGTCGGTGCGGCACAGGTAGCGCAATTCTTCTTCCGCCAGCGGGGTGCAGACGAATGGCGACAATTGCCCGTCATCGAACAGCACCGCCAGGTTGACCCGGCCTGATTTCAATTGCTCGGCCAGGTTGCCCGTCAATTCTTCCGTCAATTGCAACGTGATTTCCGGGAATTGCGCGCGGGTGGCGGTCAGCAGCGGCAAGGCCAGGGCGCCGGATATGCTGTGCGGCAAGCCAACGGTGACGCTGCCGGAGGGCCGGGTCGCCGATTGCGTCACGGCCGAGCGGGCGTCGGCCACCTGCTTGAGGATGGCCAGCGCATGTTCGTAAAACACCTTGCCGGCGTCCGTGCTGAGCACGCCTTGGGCGGAACGGTGCAGCAATTGCGCCCCCAGTTCCTCTTCCAATTGGCGCAATTGCTGGGTCAGCGCGGGTTGCGCGACATGGAGCGTGGCTGCCGCGCGGGACAGCGAACCATGATCAACAATGGCAACAAAATAGCGGAGCTGGCGTAATTCCATGTCAAGAGTGTTGTGTGCAGGACATAGGAGTGAATCCTGCGGGAAACAATTTGTTATACTGATTCTAACGTGTTTCACACCTGATATTGCCCGCTGCAGAGTCCCTTATGCTCAAGAAAGTCGATTCGTCCCAGCTGAAAGTGGGCATGTTCATCCATGATCTCAGTTGTGACTGGATGTCACATCCGTTCATGCGCAACCGCTTCCTGCTCAGCAGCGAAGATGAAATCCGCAAGATCGTCCAGGCCGGCATTCATGATGTTGTCATCGACAGCGCCAAAGGGCTGGATGTGCAAGACGCGCCTACCCTGCAAGAAGCGCAGGAAGCCACCGAGCGGGAATTGGCGGAGCTGGCGGCCAAGCCGGTGACCGTGATGCGCGTGTCGCTGGGCGAGGAATTGTCGCGTGCGGCGCAAGTGCGCCACCAGGCGTCGTCGCTGGTCCGCACGGTGATGGCCGATGCCCGCCTGGGCAAGGCCATCGAGATCGGTCAGGTGCAGCCGGTGGTGCAAAACATCACGGAATCCATCTTGCGTAATCCGGGCGCGCTGGTCGGGCTGCTGCGCATCAAGACCAAGGATGACTACACGTTCCTGCATTCGGTAAGCGTGTGCGCGCTGCTGGTGGCGTTTTGCAACTCCCGGGGGCTGGCGCCAGAAGTCACGCGCCAGGCGGGCCTGGGCGGTTTGCTGCATGACACGGGCAAGGCGCTGGTGCCGGATACCGTCCTGAACAAGCCGGCGGCGCTGACCGACGAGGAATTTGCCGTGATCCGCAAGCATCCGGAAGACGGCTACAACATCCTCAGGCAATCGCCGGAAATCAACGATATCGCGCTCGACATCACCTTGCACCACCATGAACGGTGCGATGGCAGCGGCTATCCCCACAAATTGACGGGCGGCCAGATCAGCGAGCTGGCGCAAATGGCGGCCATTGTCGACGTCTATGACGCCATCACGGCGGACCGCTGCTATCACAAGGGCATGCCGGCGGCGGCGGCGCTGCGCAAGATTTATGAGTGGAGCAAATTCCACTTCAACCCGCAATATGCGCAGGAATTCATGCGCTGTGTCGGGATTTACCCGGTGGGCACGCTGGTGCTGCTGGAATCGGGCCGGCTGGGCGTGGTGGTGGAACCGCACGAAACCAATTTGCTGGCCCCGAAGGTCAATGTGTTCTTCCACACCAAGCGCAATGCGTATATCAAACCGGAAACCGTGGACCTGGCGCGCGGCATCGGCTTTGGCGGCGCCGACAAGATTGTCGGCCATGAATCGGCCGCCAAGTGGAATGTGGATCCGATGAGGTTTTTGACGTTGGCGTCTTAAAAGAATTCTGCTTCGTCGTTGGACTCGATGGCTTGCAACAAGCCACCGCTGACCAGTTCGTCGTAATGGCAAATCATGTTGCGGCCATGGCTTTTCGCGTAATACAGCGCCTGGTCGGCGTGGCCCAGGATGATCACCGGCGCTTCATAGGCGCTGATGCTGACATAGCCGATCGAGACCGTCACCTTGCCAACCTGCGGGAATTCGTGCGATTCCACATTCATGCGGAAGCGGTCGATGATGCGGCGGGCGTTGTCTTGCGTGGTCGAGCGCAACAGGACCACGAATTCTTCTCCGCCAAAGCGGAATACGCGGTCTTGTGCGCGGAATGACGATTGCAGCAGGTTGGCGATCAGGATCAGCACTTCATCGCCATACAGGTGGCCGAACTTGTCGTTGACATGCTTGAAGTGGTCGACGTCCACCACGGCCAGCCACTGCTTTTCCTGGTCCGAATGGTGGCGGCGTTCCTTGTCGCCGGGCGGCAGCGCCAGCGCATCCTGTTCCGCACTGCTGGCGGCCAGCATCTTGGCCAGCTGGTCATCAAACGTCTTGCGGTTGAGCAAGCCCGTCAGGGAATCCCGTTCGCTGTAATCGAGCAAGTTCTGAAAGTTGCGGTAGACGCTGACGATGCCGCCCACGATGTGGATGGTTTCCGGCGTATACGGCGTGGGGTCGATGATTTCCAGGCAGGTATTGCATTTGTCGCCCAGCCAGATCGGCAGCCACAGCGTGTGGTTGCCTTCCGCATTGACTTGTTCCGCCGACGCGTCATGGTGGGCGATGCAGGCGGCCAGTGCGGGGTAGCTGGCCAGGGGTTCGCCGGCGCTGGCCGGGTCGGTTTGCTCTTCCATGCGCGCGGCTTTGCCGGCGCAAATGATGGCGCGGGAACGCAAGAACGTCTGGCCCTTGACCGTGGTCAGGGTCAGCACGCGCGTTTGCTTGGCATTGGCAAGTTCTTGCACTGCAGAAATTACCGAAATGTCAAGCATGGTGTGATCGCGGTGGCCGGTCATGTCCACCATGTGTTTCAGTAGGGAATCCATCGTCGTTCTCTGATCACACACCCATAGCCTCAAGCATCATACCGAGAGCCCATCATAGCGAGTTTTACCGCAGCTGCAAGGCGCACAGTGCTTGAGAGCATGAGGCCTTTCCGAAAGACAGCTAAGCAGAATAATACCTTTTTGTCTTATAGGCAATTAAAGTCTATGAATATCTGCTAAAACGCCACGATTTTACGCTGCCGGGTTCGACAGGAGCGCCCGGGTGTGGGGAAAACACACCATTCGCTGTGTTGCAACTGTTCGCGCGCAAAGCAAAAACATTCCTCATGGAAAAATTGCGCACCGTCAACGCCGGTTGGATGGCCACGCCTATAGTAATCCCAATGGCGGCGGCATGGCTGCAGACAGGCCCCGCCAGGTTCCGTCAATTCCTCTCTTAAGGAGCACATCATGGACTCACTTGTTGCAGCCGTCCGCAATTTTGCCAATGACGAAGATGGTATTACCGCGATCGAATATGGCTTGATTGCGGCGCTCATCGTGGTGGCGATCGCCACCACGCTGACCAGTATCGGTACCGCCCTGGGCACCAAGTTCACCGCTATCGCTACTGCCTTGGGCGTTGTCGCCGCCCCTTCCGGCTCATAACCGGCGGCGCGCCGGCGCAGTCCGGCCGGCGCGCCTGGGAGCTGAGATGCCAAATGCATTGGAATTCGCATTGCTGTGGCTGGTGTTACAAGCCGCAGTCACGGACCTTGCCGTGCGCAAGATCCCCAACGTGCTGGTGCTCAGCGGGTTATTGCTGGCGCTGGCGCTGCATTGCCGCCTGGGGCCGGACGGCGCCTGGCTGTCGGCCTGGCTGGCCGGCATGCTGACCGGCTTTTGCCTGTTTCTGCCCTTATATGCCGCAGGCGGCATGGCGGCCGGTGACGTCAAATTGATGGCCATGGCGGGGGCGTTTGCCGGGCCATCGCAGGCCTGCGATATCGCCCTGGCCAGCGTTCTGGCTGGCGGTGTGCTGGGACTGGTGCTGTTGGCGGTGGGCGGGCGCTGGCGCCTGGGGCTGGCCAACCTGCGTTTGCTGCTGACGGCATTGACGCTGCGGCAGGCGGGTGTCCGGGCGCCGCTGCCCGTCATCGCCGGCCGCGCTTCGGCCGGCGGCATGCCGTACGGCGTGGCCGTGGCCGCCGGCACCGCCGTGACCTTGTGGTCGGCGCATGGCGTGTAGCGATGCTGCCACGCTTGCCGCTAATCAATGTCCGCTAGGAAAGCCAACGCTAGTATCGCCTTTCTACAGATCAGTTCGCTTGAAGGAGGACCGCCATGCTGGATCTCGACGCCGTGCTACCCGCCACCCGCACCGATGAGGATGAACATAGTCCGATCTTGCCGCCGCAGCCGCGTAATGTGCATGAGACAGGACTGGAATTGCAGCTGATCGTGGAATTGATCGCCAAGGCGATCTTCACGGCGGGACGCACGCATTTGCCGATCCTGGCGACCCGGCTGCGGCTGTCCGTCAATGTGTTGCGCGAAGCACTCGATTTCATGGTGGCGGAACAGTTGGCGGAAGTGGCGTGGCGCGGTGACGCCGATATCGACGTGCAATACCAGTTGACCGGCATGGGCCGCCAGCGCGCCGGCGTGTGGCTGGAGCGGGCGCCCTACCAGGGGCCCGCGCCGGTCACGCTGGAAGCGTACCGCGCCATGGCGTCGCGCCAGGCGGCGCGGCTGGCGCTGGGCAGCGTCACGGCGGACGAGGTCGATGCGGTCTTTGCTGATTGCTGCCTCGATGCCGGTGTGCACCGGCTGGCGGGCGCCGCCATGCACGCCGGCCGCTCGATGCTGTTGTATGGTCCGCCCGGCAGTGGCAAGAGTACGCTGGCGCGCAAGCTGGGCGGCTTGCTGGCGGGCGCCGTGCTGGTGCCGCACGCGGTGGCGGTGGGCCAGGAAATCGTGCAGATTTACGACCCGGCGATCCACCAGCCGCCCGCGCCCATGCCCGGCAGCCGCCTGGCGCCGGAGCGCCGCAGTGGCGATGCGCGCTGGGTGCTGTGCCAGCGGCCCGTGGTGCAGTTGGGGGCGGAACTCGACGCCGCCATGCTGGAGTTGCGCCATGATGCGTTTTCCGGCTGTTACCAGGCGCCGGCGCATTGCAAGGCCAGCCACGGGTTGGTCATCGTCGATGACCTGGGCCGCCAGCGCATCGCCGCGCCGGCGCTGCTGAACCGCTTCATCCAGCCGCTGGACGCGGGGCAGGATCAGTTGGCGCTGGCCGGTGGCTACCAGTTCGCCATGCCATTCCACGCGATGCTGGTGTTCGCCACCAATTTGCCGCCGCAAGTCTTGCTGGACGCGTCCGCACTGCGCCGCCTTGGCTACAAGGTGCACGTGGGCGCGCTGTCCGAAAGCGCGTATTGCGCGCTGTTCCGCAAGCAGTGCCGGGCCGCGAATGTGGCGATGGATGAAGCTGCGCTGCGCCATCTGGTCGATGCATTGCATGGCGGCAGCGGTCAGCCGCTGCTGGCCAGCTATCCGCGCGACATCCTGGCCCGGCTGGCCGACTTTGCCAGCTATGCGGGACAGCCGCCGCAATTGACGGTGGCGGCGCTGGAGCAGGCCTGGTCCAGCATGTTTGCGGCCGGAACCCACACGGGAGGCGCCGCATGAAGAACCAGCGCGCATTGTTGATGCTGGGCCTGGCCGTGCTGTTGGGCCTGGGGGCGGTGCTGCTGGCGTCGCGCTGGCTGCACACGCAGACGCCGGGCGCGGCGGGCCGCATCGTGGTGGCTGCTGCTGACGCCAGTCCGGGCCAGCGGCTGGCGCCGGACATGGTGAAACTGGCGGAGTGGCCGGTCGAAAGCGTGCCGCCCGGCGCGCTGCGCGACTTGCGCAAGCTGGACGGGCGGGTGCTGCGCCACGCGATCCAGCGCGGCGAACCGCTCAGCGAAGGCAAGCTGGCGCCGGCCGGTGCGTCCGGCGGCTTGTCGGCGCTGATCGCGGAGGGCAAACGCGCCATCACGGTGCGCGTCAACGACGTGGTGGGCGTGGCGGGCTTCGCGTTGCCAGGCAATTTCGTCGATGTGCTGGTGTACACGCAAGTCGATGGCAATGGCCACCAGGCGCAGCAGCATGCGATTTCCAAGATCGTGCTGGAACGCATCCTGGTGCTGGCGGTGGCGCAGGAGGTGGGACGCGACGATACCAAGCCACGCGTGGTCAATGCCGTCACCCTGGAAGTCACGCCGGTGCAGGCGGAACAGCTGGACCTGGCGCGCAGCGTCGGTACCTTGTCGCTGGTGTTGCGCAACCAGGTCGATCCACAGCCGGGCGTGACGGAAGGCGCCACCAAGGTATCGCTGCTGGGCATCCAGGACGCAAGCGCCGCCCCGGCGGCCGCGCCGCCAGCAACGCCGCCGGCCCCCAGGCCGCGCGTGGCGCAGGCCGCGGCCGCGCCGGAACCACGTCATTGCGTCGCCGTTATCGACGGCGTCCATCGCGGACAGGAATGCTACTAAGGGAGCGGTCATGAAAACCACGACTAGATGTTTGCCGCCAGCGCCGCCTGCGCCGCTGGTTGTTGACCCGGCGCAGCCGCGCAAGGCGCGGTGGCGCATGGCCATGCGGCGCGCGTTGTTGACGCGGGTGCTGGCTGTGCTGGCGCTGTTGGTCCTGGCGCTGTCGGCGCCGGCGCCGGCAGCGGCCGGGGACATGCCGGTGGCCGGTGCTTCCCCTGCCGTGGCCAAGGGCGAAGGCGGCCCGGCCCGGCCGCGCAGCGGCGGCTTGCGCTGCCGGGGTTCCGCCGGCGCGCCGACGCGCCTGCAGCTGCAACCCGGCAAGTCCGTCATGTTGCCGGTGGCGGGGCCGGTGGCGGGCCGCAGCATCGGCAATCCGGGCGTGGCGCAGGCGGTCCTGGTGGCGCCCGATACGCTGTATGTCGCGGGCGTGGCGATCGGCAGCACCAACATGGTGGTGCAGTTGGCCAATGGTATTTGCCGGTTGGTGGACATCGATGTGGCGCTCGACGGCGCCGGCCTGCAAGCCTCGCTGGCGGCGCTGATGCCGCTGGAAAAAGACGTGCGCGTGACGGCGGCGGCCGATTCGCTGGTGTTGAGCGGCACCGTGTCGGATGGCCCGACCCTGGCGCAAGTGCTGGACCTGGCGCAGGCCTATGTGCGCCGCCCCGTGCCGCAACTGGCCACGCCGGCCACCGCGTCAGCGTCACCGGCGGCGGCGCCATTGGCCGGGGCGGCGGACACCGCGCACGGCCCGCGCGTGGTCAACCTGTTGTCGGTGACGGCGCCGCAGCAAGTGATGCTGGAAGTGAAGATTGCGGAAGTGTCCAAAACCTTGATGGACAAACTGGAACTCGGCGTCATGATGACCACCACGCGCGGCAGCTGGACCGCCAGCCTGCTGAGCAACTTCATTACCGGCGTGGCGCGCGGCAGCGCGGAATTGACCAAGGGCGCCGGCAAGAGCTTGCGGATCGATGCGGAACACCAGGACAACCTGGTGCGCATCCTGGCGGAGCCGACCTTGATTGCCGTCAGCGGGCAGGAAGGCAGTTTCCTGGCGGGCGGCAAGATCCTGATTCCCGTGGCGCAAGACGACCGCCGCATCACACTGGAAGAAAAGGAATTCGGCGTCGGCTTGCGTTTCACGCCGACCGTGCTGGCGGGCGGGCGCATCAACCTGAAAGTCGCGCCGGAAGTGTCGGAATTGTCGCGCGAAGGGGTCGGTATCCGGGCCGCCGGCATTGGCGGTCCGGCCGTGCTGCCGCTGGTGACGACGCGCCGCTCCTCGACCACCGTGCAATTAAACGATGGCCAGAGTTTTGTCATCGGTGGCCTGATCCGCAACAACCAGAACACCGACGTCAAGGGCTTGCCGCTGCTGGGGGAAATCCCGGTGCTGGGGGCGCTGTTCCGCAGCACGGATTTCCTGCATGAGCGCACCGAATTGCTGTTTGTGATTACTGCCCGCCTGGTGCAGCCACAGGCGCCGGGCCAGGCGCTGCCGACCGGGGACATGGCGCCGCCCGGCCGCGCATCGTTATTGCTGGGCGCCCGTCCCGCCGGAGAGCAGCCATGATCCCTGTGTTCAAATTGCTGTGTTGTGTTGTGCCTTGCCTGTTGCTGACGGCTTGCGCCGCGCCCGATCCGCAGTCATCCGCAGTGGCGCCGGCCCCTTTTGGCGCCACCGCGCGCGCCGCGTTTGCGCGCCAGGCCATCGGCCTGCCATCGGCGGCGCCGGTCACGGGAATCGATGGCGCGGCGGCGCTGCAGGCGCAGCAGGGCTACCGCAAGAGTTTCGCGGAACGGGAGCCGGCCGCCCGGCCCCTGGTCATCGGAGCGGGAGCGCAAAAATGAACCCCGGCACGCGGCGTCGCGGCTCGATCTCGGTGGCATTTGCGCTGATGCTGGCCAGCCTGCTGGCGTTTGCCGGGCTGGCGCTGGACCTGGCGCAATTGTTCAACCGCAAGCAGGAATTGCAGCGGCTGGCCGATGCGGTGGCGCTGGCGGCGGCCCAGTCGCTCAATGGCACGGCGAATGGGGTTGCCGATGCGGTGGACCAGGCGAGCGAGATCGCCCCCGGCTATCGGTACAACTACCGGACAAAGGTGGTGTGGGACAACCGGGCGTTGTCATTTGCCGCCCGCCCGGATGCGGGCAGCGGCGACTGGAAAGACGTGGCGGGCGCCACCGCCAGCCCGAATGGCTTGCGCTATGCGCGGGTGGACACCAGCAAGCTGGACGGGATCGGCGTGGTGGCCACGCCGTTTGCCGCTTTGCTGGGCGAGACCTATACCAAGGCCACGGCGGCCGCCGTGGCCGTGGCGGGGCGCAGCGACATTGAAGTGGCGCCGCTGGCGATTTGCGCGATGAGCGCGGTGGCGAATGGTTCGCGCAGCTACGGTGGCGGCAACGCGGAATGGGTGCAATACGGCTTTCGGTTCGGCGTGACGTATAACTTGCTGAACCTGAATCCCGCCATCGGCGCGGCTGTGCCGGAATACTTCCTGGTGGCGCCGCAAGCGGCATCGACCGATGTCACCGATGCCCAGGTGGCGCCGTTCCTGTGCAGCGGCAGCATGCAGCGCGACAGCATCACTGGCGCCACGGTCGCCGTGCGCCGGCCCGGCGCGTTTACCTTCAGCGGGCACTTGAACACCCGCTTTAACCAGTTTTCCGCCGCGGCACCGTGCACTGAACGCGGTACGCCGCCGGACATGAATGTCCTGTCCTATGCGGCGCCGAACTGGATGGTGCTGAAACCGACGGCGCCCCACGCGCAGCCGGGAGCCACCGGCGCCGGGCAGAAACTCGACACGGTGGCGGACCGCGGCACCAACCCGCCCGGCGCCGTCGACTACGGCACGCTGTGGGCGTATGGCGCCGCAAAGCGCGCGGATAACCATGCCGCCATTGCTTTAACCCAATGGCCGCAGTTGTACAAGGTTGGCGGCGGTAATACACCGCAGGTGACTGGCGCCTACCCGGGATCGTCGCCGTATCTGTCGTCGCAGGTGCCCGGCCAGTTCCAGTCTCCCACCAAGCCGGGGCGCAAGGGCCGGCGCCTGTTGCACGTTCCGCTGCTGGCCTGCCCGGTGGAGGCTGGCGCGAGCGCCCAGGCGCAGGTGCTGGCGGTGGCGCGCTTCCTGCTGACGGCGCCGGCCAGCGCCACCGCCGTCAGCGCGGAATATGCCGGTGTGGTCAGCGAACAGGCGCTGGGCGGCGCGGTGGAGTTGTACCGATGAGGCGCCGCATACTGTCCCGGCGTGGCCGGCGCGGTGTGGCATCCATCGAGCTGGCGCTGGTCATGTCCGCATGCGTCTTGCTGGTGCCGGCCGTGCTGTCGATCGGCAGCATCTTCCTGCACTACGCCGCGCTGCACAAGGCGGTGCAGGAAGGCGCGCGCACCATGGCCGCGCTGCCGCCGCAGGCCTTGAGCACCGACGAAGCCGCCACGCAGTCGATGGCCATGGTACGGTCCCTGGTGGTGGAGACGGCACAGCAAGCCGGCCTGCAGGCATCGCTGGCGCCCGGCAAAGTCTACGTCGGCTGCGACGAAGTGATATGCGAAGGCACCGTCCCATCGTCCACCGTGACCGTGACAGCGTCGGTCCGGGTGTCGGTGCCATCCGCCCTGTTTACCACGGCGGCCAGCAATACGATGCTGCTGCAAGCCGCTCACACGATGCGCTATGGCTATCCGAACAATTGACCGCAGGCGCCTGCCGGGATCCGGCGGGCTGACCGTGGAATTCGCGCTGGTGTTCCATCTCTTCCTGCTGTTCGTGTTCCTGCTGCTGGAAGCGGCCCGCGCATTGTGTGTCGTGAACACGGTGCAGGAAGTGACGCGGCGCGCCGCGCGCGGGGCGGCCATCACGGACTTTTCCTGCGCCGCCGCGATGCGGGCGGTGCGCCTCGATGCGATTTTCCGCGACAGCGATGGCGTGCTGCTGCTGAGCGGCGGTGTCACGCAAGACCATGTGGTGATCGATTACCTGTGGCTGGACGACACTGGAAAACTGCAGGCGCTGGGGGCCGGCGCGCTGCCGTCCGGGCCGGCGCAGAACCGCGCCAACTGCATGGCCAATCCCGCCAGCAGCAGCTGTATCCAGTTCGTGCGGGCCCGCATTTGCAGCCCGGGCAGTTGCGAACCCGTGCCTTACCAGCTGATGCTGCCCTGGCTGCCGTTGCCGGCCATGACAGTACCCACGGCGGCCACGGTGGTACGGGCCGAATCACTGGGATACCGCACCGCCACGTCATCGAGTCCGCCGGCCATGCCATGTTCGTGAAGGAGACATCGTGAAAGCATTGATCATCAGCCATGACAGCGAATTGCAGGCGGACATTGCCGCGCAGGGCTCCGCGCGCATGCCGGCCCTGGAAGTGCTGGCGTTGCGGCAAGGGTTGCGTGACGCGGTGGAGCGGCTGCTACCGGAGGCGCCCGGCCTGGTGGTGCTGGACGCCAGCGAACTGGCGCCGGGGGAATCGGAACTGGTGGAGCCGCTGGCGCGCCACTATCCTCGCGCCTCGTTCATGCTGCTGACCCGCGCGCCGCAGCAGGATTTGCTGATCCGCGCCATGCGCGCCGGCATGCGTGAAGTGCTGGCGCTGCCGCTCGACCACCGCGCTTTCCATGACGCGATGGACCGCATCGAAGTGGATGCCGGCATCACGCGCATGCGCGACGGCAAGGCGCTGGCGTTCATTTCCTGCAAGGGCGGCAGCGGCGCCACCTTCCTGTCGACCAACTTCGGTTACGCGCTGGCGGAGCTGGGCGGCTGCAAGGTGCTGCTGATCGATTTGCACGGCCAGTTCGGCGATGCGACCCTGTATGTATCCGACCAGAAGCCGGTGATGACGCTGTCCGACATCTGCGCCCAGATCGGCCGCATGGATGGCGCTTTCCTCGATTCGTGCCTGGTGCACGTGGCGCCCGGCTTCGGCGTGCTGGCGGCGGCCGATGACCCCGGCCAGGCGGTGGAGATGAAGCCGGACCACATGGACATCATCTTGCGCGTGGCGCGTCAGCATTACGACTACATCTTGCTGGACGTGGGGCGCCAGATCGATGCGCTGTCGCTGCGCGCGCTGGACCATGCCGACACCATTTATCCCGTGCTGCAACTGGCGCTGCCCGACATCCGCGACGGCCGCCGCCTGCTGGACATCTTCCGTTCGCTGGGCTATCCGGGCGAGCGCATCCGGCTCATCGTCAACCGTTATGAAAAGGGCGGCAAGCTGCGGCTGGCGGACCTGTCGTCCGCGCTGGGCGCGGAAGTGGCGCATACGGTGCCCAACGATTACCTGGCGGCGACCGATTCCGTCAACCAGGGCGTGCCGTTGCTGCAACTGTCGCGCGGCAGCCCGCTGGCGCGCAGCCTGGGTGAGCTGGTGGAACTGGTGACGGCGCGGCGCATCCCGGAAAACAAGGGCTTGTTTGACCGCCTGTTCGGGCGCGGGGAGGAGATATGAGTCTGCGCGAACGTTTGGCCGGCTTCGATGACGGCCGCCTGTTATCGGGCAGCGGCAGCGCCGGTCCGGTGCTGACCGCCAGCCTGCCCGATGCGGCATACCAGGAATTGCGCAAGTCGATGCACCAGGCGATCCTGGACCGCATCGACCTGGAGCGGCTGAAGAAGCTGACGCCGGAACAGTTTCGCCATGAACTGGCGCTGCTGGTACAGCGGGTGATCGAAGATGAGCGCATCGTGCTGAACCAGCATGAGCGGCACCGGCTGGTGCTCGACATCCAGAATGAAATGCTGGGCTTTGGTCCGCTGGAACCGTTGCTGGCCGATGCCGGCGTGTCCGACATCCTGGTCAATACCGCCAGCAAGGTCTATGTGGAGCGGGGTGGACGGCTGGAATTGACGGCGGTGACGTTCCACGACAATGCCCACCTGATGAAAATCATTGAGAAAATCGTCTCGCGGGTGGGGCGCCGCATAGATGAATCGAGCCCGATGGTCGATGCGCGCCTGCCCGATGGCTCCCGCGTCAATGCCATCATTCCGCCGCTGGCGATCGACGGCCCGATGCTGTCGATTCGCCGCTTTGCCGCGAGCCCGTTGACGATCGCCAACCTGCTGGCCTATAAAAGCCTGACGCCGCCCATGGTGCAGGTACTGGAAGCGCTGGGGCAGGCCAAGGTCAATATCCTGATTTCCGGCGGCACCGGCAGCGGCAAGACCACCTTGCTGAACGTGTTGTCCGGTTTCATTCCAGGCAGCGAGCGCATTGTCACGATCGAAGACGCGGCGGAACTGCAAATGCGCCAGCCGCACGTGGTGCGGCTGGAAACGCGGCAGCCGAATATCGAAGGCAAGGGGGAAGTCACGCAGCGCGCGCTGGTGCGCAATGCGCTGCGGATGCGGCCGGACCGCATCATCCTGGGGGAAGTGCGCGGCGCGGAAGCCATCGACATGCTGCAGGCCATGAATACGGGACACGAAGGATCGCTGGCCACCATCCACGCGAACTCGCCGCGCGATGCGCTGGCGCGGCTGGAAAACATGGTCGGCATGGCCGGTGTGCACCTGACGCCGCGCGCCATGCGGCAGCAGATCTGTTCCGCCATCACGGTGGTGATGCAGGTGTCGCGCCTGACCGACGGCGCGCGCAAGCTGGTCAGCCTGCAGGAAGTGACCGGCATGGAAGGTGAAATGATCGCGATGCATGAAATCTTCCGCTTTGACCAGGATGGCATCGATGGCGCGGGCAAGGTTCTGGGACGGTTCCGCGCCACCGGTGTGCGGCCGCGCTTTGCGGAACGCTTGCGCATGTTTGGCGCACCGGTGCCGGACAGCGCGTTCGATCCCGACAAGATTTACGAGTAATTGACGAATAGGGGGAAGCAATGGACCTGGTGTTTTCCGCATTCACGGTATTGCTGTTTGCCGCCGTGATCCTGGCAATAGAGGGGGCCTGGCTGTGGTGGTCCGGCAACCATGGCGGCGACGCGCGCCGCATTGCACGCCGCCTGCAACTGATGTCGGCGCGTACCGATGGCAGCGAGCAGGTCACGATCCTCAAGCAGCGCCGCTATAGCGCACAACCGCTGCTGGACAGCTGGCTGCGGCGCTTGCCGCAGGTGGCGGCATTCGACCGCCTGTTGCTGCAGGCGGGTGTCACGTGGACGGTGGGACGGTTTGGCGCGCTGCAGGGCGCGCTGCTGCTGGCGGCGGCCAGCATACCGGCCCTGCTGGGGGCGCCGCCGGCAATGCTGACGGCCACCCTGGCCGTGGCGGCGGGACTGCCGGCGCTGGTCCTGCTGAAGGCGCGCGAGCGGCGCATGCGCAAGCTGGAGGAGCAATTGCCGGAAGTGGCGGATTTCCTCGGCCGCGCACTGCGCGCAGGGCATTCGTTTGCCAATGTGCTGCAAATGGTGGGCAATGAAATGCCGGAGCCGACCGGCAGTGAATTCCGCATGGCGTATGAGGAAATCAATTACGGCGTGCCGATGAATGAAGCGCTGCACAACCTGGCGGCGCGGATTCCGCTGACGGACTTGCGGTACATGGTGATCGCGGTGCTGATCCAGCGCGAGTCCGGAGGCAACCTGGCGGAATTGCTGGACAATGTCAGCAATATGGTGCGCGCCCGGTTGAAGCTGATGGCGCAGGTGCGCGTGCTGTCCGCTGAAGGGCGCATGTCGGCCTGGATACTGGGTTTGCTGCCGCTGGGCGTGGTGTCGTTGATGTCGCTGCTCAATCCCGCCTATGTCTCCGTGCTGTGGACCGATCCGGCCGGGGTGCGGCTGCTGTGGTATGCGGCCGGCGCCATGCTGGCCGGTTTTCTGTGGATGCGCAGCGTGATCAGGATCCGCGTATGAACGGCACAACGATAGCGTTCCTGCTGCTGGTGTTCGTGGTGGTGGTGGCCATTGTGCTGCTGGCGCTGTGGCTATTCGCGCCGGATGCGGTGCGCGCACGCCTGAGCGGACAAGTGAGCGGACAACTGGGCGAGGCTGCGCCGGAACAGCGCGAAGGGCAGGGCAACTGGATCGAACGCATGGCGCGCGTGGCGCAGCCGCTGACCCGCCTGTCGTTGCCGGAGCAGGGATGGGAACAGTCTCCGCTGCGCACGCGCTTCATCACGGCGGGCTGGCGCCATCC
This sequence comes from Pseudoduganella sp. GW821-FHT12E03, assembly GCF_058807115.1. Classification (NCBI taxonomy): domain Bacteria; kingdom Pseudomonadati; phylum Pseudomonadota; class Betaproteobacteria; order Burkholderiales; family Oxalobacteraceae; genus Pseudoduganella; species Pseudoduganella sp. GW821-FHT12E03. The sequence goes on from NZ_JBXAQJ010000015.1 coordinate 44,254, forward strand.
GTCGGCACCGGCGCTGTACTTCGCCGCCAAGACCGTGCTAGCGTTGCTGATGCCGGTCATTGCCGCGCTGCTGGCCGCGGGCCGGGCGCCGCAGCAGGTATGGATGCTGCTTTTGCTGGGCGCCGCGGCCAGCGGTTACTACCTGCCCAACACGGTCTTGGCGCGCACGGCCTTGCGCCGCCAGCGGGAAATCTTTGAACATTTGCCCGATGCGCTGGATTTGCTGACGGTGTGCGTGGAAGCGGGCCTGAGCCTGGAGCGGGCGCTGGTGCGGGTGGCGGCGGAAATCCACATCAAGAGCGTGGCGCTGGCGCAGGAGTTGCAACTGACGCTGATGGAAATGCGCGCCGGCTTCAGCAAGGAAAAAGCGCTACGCAACCTGGCGTTGCGCAGCGGCGTGGAAGACATGGATACGCTGGTGGCGATGCTGATCCAGTCGCAGCGTTTTGGCACCAGCATGGGCGATTCGTTGCGGATTCATGCCGACAACCTGCGCACCAAGCGCAGGATGGCGGCCGAAGAGGCGGCGGCGAAGATCGGGCTGAAATTGCTGTTCCCGCTGATCTTTTGCATCTTCCCGACGCTGATGCTGGTGCTGCTGGGCCCGGCCGCGCTGCAAGTGGCGCGTGTGCTGATACCGGAGGCGCTGAGGTGACGCCGCGCACCGGTTCAGCTTAATTCAGCTCGGTTCCACTCAATTCCACGACACGCTGCCCATGCCGCGTGCCGTGGAATTGCGGTTTGCCGGTTTGCCGTACACTGTGGCCGAGCCCATGCCGGACAGGCGCAGGTTGGCCGAGGTTTTCGCATACACGGTGGCGCCGCCCAGGCCCGACATGTCGACGTCGACGCTGTCGGCCTTCAAGCCTTGCGCATCGAGGCTGCCGATGCCGCCCAGCTTGGCGCGCAAGTCTTTGCTCTGGCCGCTGATGACGATCTGGCCCGCGCCTTTCAGGTTCAGGTCGACTCGTTCCGCATCACCGGTATTGACGTTCATGCTGCCCACGCCGGTCAGGCGCGCATCCATGTGCTTGTAGCGCGACGCCATGTTGACGGAGCCGGCGCCTTCCAGCGACAGGCGCATATCGTCGCCGCTAAAGCCGGACAGTTCCGCGGAACCCACGCCGGACGAAACGAATTCGCGCAAGTTTGGCAAGGTCAGTTCGGCGCGCAGGTGCGGGTTGCTGACGCTGATGCCGCGCAAGTCGGTGCCGATGCGCAGGGTGTCGCCGGATTGCACCACCGTGATTTTCGGCACGTAGCGCTTGTCGCCGGACACCACCAGCGACGGCGTATTGCCTTGCTTCAGTTGCAGGCTGATGATCCCATCGAGCACCACTTTGACGGCCCGTGCATCGACCGTGCGGATTTCACTGATGATGTCATCCGCCACGGCCAGGCCGTGTGCCGCGTACAGGGAAACTGCCATCATCGTGGCGCTGAAAAATTTGTTCATCGTACTGCTCCTGGATCGGTGACGCCGGTGGCGGCGGGCGGTGATGGCTGAATTAATTGGCGAGCGCTGCTTTTTCAGCGGCGCTCAGCCGTTTGGCGCTGATCACGACCACTTGCATGTTGCCGGCGGTAGCCTGGACAGCTTGCGCGGCAGGGGCGGTGGTGACGATGTTCTTGGCGGCCGGCGTGGCTGCAACAGCCGTGGTAACCAGGGTGGCGCCTGCCAGGGTGGCGGCGGCGAGGAAGATGGCTTCCATGTTTTTAGCGATGTTCATGATCGGCTCCTTATGTGTGTTTGTCGTTTCGTTGAGTGAACTATAGACAAGGGGCGTTTGCAGCTCTATCGGTGTGCGACGAACTGCAAATTGGACGACATGAACTGCATAAAATAGGAACCAAGCGCCGGCGTGCGTATTGAGGCCGGTCAAAGACCGGTCAAGCCGCTTCCTCTTCCTCGTCGACCCGCGCCGCGCGCATCCATTGCACCAGCGGGTAGGCATCCTTCATGCCATTGGCAATCAAGGGCAGCAGCAATTCCGGCTTGTTGAGCTCGAGGTCGATTTCAGTCCACACAAAGAAGCTCTTCAGCTTGATGTATTCAATGTGTTCGTGTTCGGCATCGAAGCCCTTGGGCGGGCGCTGCAGCTTACCTTCATTCTGGATGGTGCCGTAGCGGGCCTTGAGGGCTTTATTTTTCAGCACCTTGCCAAAGCCGGCCGCGTCTTCCACCATGGCGCGCCGCAGTGCTTTGATGCGGTGCGGCGGCGGCATGTATTCGCCGGCGCCGAACAGCAGGCGGCCGTCGCCATCGAGCTGGAAGTAATACGTGGGGCCGCCGGCCTTGGACGGGCGGCGCATGTCGTTGGGCGCGATGGCGGCGGAAAAACGGGTTTTGTACGGGCTTTTGTCGTTGGCGAAGCGCACATCGCGGTTGATGCGGAACATGGCCTTCTTGGGATTGCAAAACTTGACGGCCGGGTCGAACTTGCCCAGTTCGGCGATCAGGCTGGTGACCAGTTGCAGGAATTCTTCGCGCAAGATGTCGTAGCGCGGCTTGTTCATGATGAACCAGGGACGGTTGTTGTTGTCGGCCAGCTCGGTGAGGTAATTTTTCAGGTCGCGCAGGTGCATGGGCTTATCAAGAGTCGGGATGGAGACGGGCCATTATGCCGCCGCCCCGCTTACTTCGCCACCGGCCGCTTGCCGACGGTGACGGCCATGTCGGTTTCCCGGCTCTTGCGCAGCACGCGCATGGTGGCTTTGCCGCCCGGCGGCAGCGCCGCGATCAGATTCAGCATTTCCGTGGTGTCGTGCACGTCCTTGCCTTCCACCGACAGCAGGATATCGCCCGGCTTGATCCCGGCCTTGTCGGCCGGGCCATTGCGCACCACGCCGGCGATAATGGCGCCGCTGGTGCGCTGCAAGCCAAAGCTTTCCGCCAGTTCCGGTGTGATTTCCTGCGATTCCACGCCGATCCAGCCGCGCACCACGTGGCCGGAGCTGATAATCGACTCCATCACGGTTTTGACCGTCGACACGGGAATGGCAAAGCCAATCCCGACCGAACCGCCGGTTTGCGAGTAAATCGCGGAATTAATACCGAGTAAATTACCGTTGGTATCAATCAGGGCGCCGCCGGAATTGCCGAAATTAATGGCAGCGTCGGTCTGGATGAAATTCTCGAAATTATTGATGCGCAGGTTATTGCGGCCCAGCGCGGAAATAATCCCCATGGTGACGGTCTGCCCCACGCCGAACGGATTGCCGATCGCCAGCACCACGTCGCCGACCTTGGCGGTTTCCGCGTGGCCCAGCACGATCACGGGCAGCTTGTCCAGGTCAACCTTGATCACCGCCAGGTCGGTTTCCGGGTCGGTGCCCACGACTTTGGCCGTGCCCTTGCGGCCGTCCGGCAAGACCACCTGGATTTCGTTGGCGGCATCGACCACGTGGTTGTTGGTCAGGATATAACCGTCCGGACTGACGATGACGCCCGAGCCGAGGCTGGACTGGTCGTCGTCGCCTTCTTCGCGCTCACCGCCGCGCTCGCCGCCGCGTTCAAAGAAGCGGCGGAAAAACGGGTCGCGCGACAGCGGGTGTTTGCCTTTGTGCGCCTTGGTGGTCAGGACGTTGACCACCGCCGGCATGGCGCGCGAGGCGGCCAGGCGGTACGAGCCGGGCGACGGCGGGGTGTTGACGGACGCTTCCAGCAAGGTGGCAGGGCGGGCATTGCCGGTGCCAAGCTGGCGCACGGCGGCCGGCAGGCTGGCCGCGTCGGGACGGACCGCGTGGTATACGAAATACAGCGCGAGGACTACGGTTACCGTCTGCGCAAACAACAGCCATAGTCGTCGCATGATCTTTATCCCAATTCCGCCCCGGTGCCGGGACATCGGGGGGCTTACTTGTTCTTCAGCGCGTCGCGGATCTCGCGCAGCAGCAGGATATCTTCCGCCGTTGGCTGCGGCTCGGCTGGCGCTGCCGGCGGTTCATTACGGCGGGCCTTTTGCAGCATGCGCACCATCTGGAAAATGATGAACGCCAGTATGATGAAGTTTAACAGGATGGTCAGGAAGTTACCGTACGCGAGTACCGCGCCCAGTTTTTTTGCTTCGGCCAGCGACAGGTTCATGGCCTGGCCATTCAGCGGCACGTAGTAATTGGCGAAATCCAGGCCGCCGATCAGCTTGCCGATGGGCGGCATGATGATGTCCTGCACCAGCGAATCGACGATCTTGCTGAACGCCGCGCCCACGATCACGCCCACGGCGAGATCGACCACATTGCCCTTCATGGCAAAGTCTTTGAACTCTTGCATCATGCCCATATGCACACTCCTGGTTAACTAAGCAAAACTAAGCAGCCGATCATAGCTGCAATCTGTTGCTTTTCACAACATATTGCGGGACGAGCACGGCATGGACAATTTAGCCATGGACGGCGTTGCAGAATGTGGGGCAGAATTTACACAAATACTACGTTTTCCTTTAATTCAAAAAAAATTTGTCCTACAATTTAAGGTTGCTGCAATCTCAGTAGTCGTATAACAACTATTTGCAATTAGATGATTGGGGTTTGTGTATGAGTATCGAAAAGCAGGTCGATCCCGGCCGACGCGGTTTGCTGGCTGCCACATGTGCAGCGGGCGGCGTAGTAGGCTTGTCTGCCACGGGCGCCTTGGTCAGTACCTTCCAGCCGTCCGAACGGGCGAAAGCAGCCGGTGCGCCGGTTGAAGTCGACATCAGTGCCCTGCAGCCGGGCGAGATGAAGACAGTGGAATGGCGTGGTAAGCCGGTGTGGATTCTGCGCCGCACCCCTGAAATGGTCGCATCGCTGAAAAAGACCGACGGCCAGGTGGCCGATCCGGATTCCAAACGCAACCCCGACGAATTCACTCCGGAATACTGCCTGAACAAAGGCCGTTCCATTAAAGAAGAATACCTGGTCGCGATCGGTATCTGCACCCACCTGGGCTGCTCGCCGTCGACCAAGTTCGTGCCGGGCCCGCAATCGTCGCTGCCGGACGACTGGGTCGGCGGTTTCCTGTGCCCATGCCATGGTTCGACCTTCGACCTGGCTGGCCGCGTGTACAAGAACAAGCCGGCGCCGGATAATCTGCCGGTGCCGCGCCACATGTACCTGAGCGATTCCAAGCTGATCATTGGTAAAGACCAGAAAGGCGAGGCATAACCATGGGCGCATTTAAAGAAACCAAGTTTCCTGCCAACGCGCCAGCCTCGCAAAAGGCCCTGGGCTGGGTCGACGACCGTTTTCCGCTGACCAAGCTGTGGAACGACCAGTGGGGCAAGTACTACGCCCCGAAAAACTTCAACTTCTGGTACATCTTCGGCTCGCTGGCCATGCTGGTGCTGGTGCTGCAGATCGTCACCGGGATCTTCCTGACCATGCACTACAAACCGGACGCCAACCTGGCCTTCGGTTCCGTCGAATACATCATGCGGGAAGTGCCGTGGGGCTGGCTGGTGCGCTACATGCACTCGACCGGCGCGTCCGCGTTCTTCATCATCGTGTACCTGCACATGACGCGCGGCCTGCTGTACGGTTCGTACCGCAAGCCACGTGAACTGATCTGGCTGTTCGGTTTCGCCATTTTCCTGTGCCTGATGGCGGAAGCCTTCTTCGGCTACCTGCTGCCATGGGGCCAGATGTCGTACTGGGGCGCCCAGGTGATCGTCAACCTGTTTGGCGCGATTCCCCTGATCGGCCCTGACCTGTCGCTGTGGATCCGCGGCGACTACGTGGTGTCCGACGCGACCCTGAACCGCTTCTTCGCGTTCCACGTGATCGCGATTCCGCTGGTACTGCTGGGCCTGGTGGCGGCGCACTTGATCGCACTGCACGAAGTGGGCTCGTCCAACCCGGACGGCATCGAAGTCAAGGAAAACCTGGGCCCGGACGGCCATCCGGTCGATTCGATTCCATCGCACCCGTACTACACCGTGCACGACCTGTTCGGCGTGTCGGTCTTCCTGCTGATCTTCTCGACGGTGGTGTTCTTTGCGCCGGAAATGGGTGGATATTTCCTGGAGTACAACAACTTCCTGCCGGGCGACTCGCTGAAGACCCCGCTGCACATCGCGCCAACCTGGTACTTCACGCCGTTCTACTCGGTGCTGCGCGCCACCACCGCCGACTTCATGTGGGTGCTGATGTTTGCCGTGGCCGCCTATGTGGCGTTCCTGTGGCTGAAGTCGCGCCTGTCGGGCATGGTCAAGACGGCCATCGCGGTCGGCGCGCTGGTGGCCATCATCGGCATGCTGCCTTCGGTGCTGGATGCGAAATTCTGGGGTGTGGTGTTCTTCGGTTCGTCGGTGGTGATCCTGGCCTTCCTGCCATGGCTGGACCACTCCAAGGTGAAATCGATCCGCTACCGTCCGGATTGGCATAAATATGTGTACATGCTGTTCGGCATCGCGTTCGTCGCGCTGGGCTACCTGGGTACCCAGGCGCCGAGCCCGGTGGGTACGGTCGTGTCGCAGATCTGCACCCTGTACTACTTTGCCTTCTTCCTGCTGATGCCGTGGTGGAGCGAAATGGGCCAGTTCAAACAGGTCCCATCCCGCGTTACTTACCACGCGCATTGATAGCCGATCATCGCTGAAGAGGACAAGTACATGAATTTTGCTAAAAAGTTAATTGCAATCCTGGCGCTGGTGGTCCCCGGACTGGCGCTGGCAAGTGAAGGCGGCCACCCGCTGGACAAGGCGCCGGATCGTTCGACCAACATGGCCGCCCTGCAAAATGGCGCCAAGTTGTTTGTGAACTACTGCCTGAACTGCCATAATGCGTCTTCGATGCGTTATAACCGGTTGAAGGACCTGGGTCTGACGGAAGAGCAGATCAAGGGTAACCTGTTGTTTACCGGTGAAAAAGTAGGCGAATTGATGACCACGGCGATGCCGGCCAAGGATGCCAAGGCCTGGTTCGGCGCGGTTCCGCCGGATTTGTCGGTGATTTCGCGCGCCAAGGCATCGTCCGCAGGCACAGGGGGCGACTACCTGTATACTTATCTGCGTACTTTCTACAAGGATGACAACCGCCCGAACGGCTGGAACAATCTGGTGCTGCAAAACGCGGCGATGCCGCACGTCCTGTGGGAATTGCAGGGTGTGCAGAACGCCAAGTTTGCAGAGGAAACGGATCCACACGATTCTTCCAAGAAAGTGCACAAATTCGTCGGTTTCGAGCAGGTCAAGCCCGGCACCATGAGCAAACTGGAGTACGACACTGCGGTGGCGGACCTGGTGGGCTACATGGAGTGGATGGCTGAACCTGCCCAGCAGACCCGCAAACGCCTGGGCGTTTGGGTCTTGTTGTTCCTGTCCTGCTTTGTGCTGCTGGCCTGGCGCCTGAACGCATCGTACTGGAAGGAAGTTAAATAAGAGTATGGCGGCCCGGCTTGTCCGGGCCTTCATTATGTTTTGCGCCGCCCGCGAGGCGGGCGCGCTCCTTGGGGTGAGCCGCTTTTGCGGCTACATCCCATTTTGTTTCTAAGGAACTACGAAAAATGATGGTTCTCTACTCGGGTACGACCTGCCCCTTCTCGCAACGCTGCCGCCTGGTCCTGTTTGAAAAAGGCATGGATTTCGAAGTGCGCGATGTGGACTTGTTCAACAAGCCGGAAGACATTTCGACCATGAATCCTTACGGCCAGGTACCGATCCTGGTTGAGCGCGAACTGATCCTGTACGAATCGAACATCATCAATGAATACATCGATGAGCGTTTCCCGCACCCGCAACTGATGCCGGCCGACCCGCTGATGCGCGCCCGCGCCCGCCTGATGCTGTTCAACTTCGAAAAAGAATTGTTCGTGCACGTGCACACGCTGGAATCCGAGCGTGCCAAGGCCAACGACAAGAGCCATGACAAGGCCCGTGCGGAAATCCGCGACCGCCTGACCACCCTGGCGCCGCTGTTCCTGAAGAACAAGTACATGCTGGGCGATGAATTCTCGATGCTGGACGTGGCGGTTGCTCCGCTGCTGTGGCGTCTGGATCACTACGGTATCGAACTGTCGAAAACCGCTGCACCGCTGATGAAATACGCCGAGCGTATCTTCTCGCGTCCAGCGTACATCGAAGCGCTGACCCCGTCTGAAAAGGTCATGCGCCGTTAATACCATGGCAGACATCTCCACCAAGCCCTACATGCTGCGCGCCATCTACGAGTGGTGCACCGACAGCGGCTATACGCCTTACCTGGCCGTGAAAGTCGATGCCGCCACCACGGTACCGATGGAATACGTGAAAAAGGGCGAAATTGTGCTCAACATCAGCTTTGGCGCCACTTCGGGGCTGAAGATGGACAATGACAGCATCCGTTTCCACGCCCGCTTCGGCGGCGTGTCGCGCGAAATTTTCGTGCCGGTGAATAACGTCATGGCCATCTATGCCAACGAAAACGGCCAAGGCATGGCGTTTGAGCCGCAATTGGGCCAGTTCGAGCCGTCCGCCCCGGCGGCGCCAGCACCATCGGCGCCGACCTTGGCGCCGGTACCGAGCCCGGTGCCGATGTCCGAGTCCCGTCTGACTGACACCGTCAGCCCGGACGCACCGGACGACGGCGGCGAACCGCCGAAAAAGGGCGGCCGTCCCACCCTGACCCGCATCAAATAGCGTATAATCCGCGCTGAAAAGTTTACGCCGGCTTAGCTCATTTGGTAGAGCAGTTGATTTGTAATCATCAGGTGGCCAGTTCGAAACCGGCAGCCGGCACCAAGTTACTGATGCAAGTAGTATCAGGCAGTATCGAAAACCCGCCACTCTCATAGGGAGCGCGGGTTTTTTGTTGTCTCCGGTGGTTCCACGGCGTAGCATGAAAGCGCATAGAAGTGGCGGTACTTGTGGCGGTATCTGGTTCGCGGCGTAAAACCGTATACCGCCAGCGGAGGCGACTATGGCACTGACTGATACGTTCGTCCGGCTGGTCAAGCCGGGCAAACCCGGCGGCGAAAAGCACACGGATGGGGCCGGTATGTACCTGCTTGTGAAGGAGACAGGGAAGTACTGGCGGATGAACTACCGTTTCCTTGGCAAGCGAAAGACCTTGGCACTCGGCGTGTATCCGGAGGTCTCGCTGGCCAACGCCCGCAGGCGGCGTGATGAGGCCCGCACATTGCTGGCCGAAGGCATCGATCCGAGCCTGGCAAAGCAGGAGCAGCGCCAGGCCAAGAGTGCCGCCGCCCTGCAAACCTTCGAAGTGGTAGCCAGGCAATGGATGGAGAAAATTGCACCGACCCGCACCGCCAGTACGCAAGAAAAGGTTCAGCGCTGGCTGGACCAGAATCTGATTCCCGTGATCGGGAAAAAGCCGATTGCCGAGATCAAACCGCGTGACGTACTGGCCGCCATGCAAAAAATGGAGGTGCGAGGTGCTGTCGAGTCTGCCCACCGGGTGAAACAGCTCTGCGGACAGATTTTCCGGTTCGCGGTGGCGCTCGATTTGGTGGAGCGCGACATCACCGTCGACTTGCGCGGCGCGCTCGCGCCGACGGTGCGGCGCAATTTCTCAGCCATCACGGAACCGAAGCAGGTGGGGGCGCTGATGCGCGCCATTTACGATTACCACGGCTTTCCTGCGGCCGTGGCGGCGCTCAAACTGGCTCCCTTGGTGTTCGTTCGCCCCGGTGAACTGCGGGCCGCCGAGTGGACGGAATTCGATCTGGACGCGGCAGAGTGGCGGATACCTGCGGCCAAGATGAAAATGAAGATCGAACACCTTGTGCCGCTCAGCAGGCAGGCCGTGGCCATCCTGCGCGATCTGTACCCGATCACCGGCGACGGACGGTATGTCTTCCCCAGCCTGCGCAGCAAGGCCTGCATGAGCGAGAACACCATCAATGCCGCCTTGCGCTACATGGGCTACAGCAAGGAAGTCATGACTGGCCACGGCTTTCGCGCCATGGCGAGAACCATTCTGGATGAAGTGCTGGGGGAACGTCCCGATCTGATCGAGCATCAGCTTGCCCATACGGTGCGAGATCCGCTGGGCCGGGCGTATAACCGCACGTCGCATCTGCCCGCCAGACGGGAAATGATGCAGCGGTGGGCGGATTATCTGGACAAGTTGCGGGTTGGGGCTGAGGTTATTCCGCTTCATGGCGGCAAAGGATAGCCAGAAGGGTAGAGAAGAAGGGGCCGGTCAGATGCACTGACCGGCCCCTTCCGTTTCTGGTTTCTGGAAATGGCGCCGGAAGACTGTCCAAGACGGTCAGCCGACGCCACGGCTGGCGTCAATGCAGCGCTGCTGCCATTGGGCGATTTCCGTCGCGTCCCAGGCTACGGACTTTGGCCCGATGGGAATCGGCGCTGGCAAGATGCCTGCCTTTACTTTTCGCCAGATGGTGGCGCGAGACCAGCTGGTGGCCTCGATCACCGCAGGCAAGCGGAGAAATTTTCTCGTGGTGTTCATGAGCGTTCCTTGAGTTTTGGAATTGCAAATGGAAAGACGAGGGGGTGCCGACTGTGTGTCCAGTCCGTGGCGGATCGATGAGGGGCGGTCCAGTTCACGCGTCAAGGCTTAAAGGCCGGATGGGCAAACGGGATCTACTCGACTTGGAAAGTCTGGTGTGCTGCGTTCCGGCGTTGCTGGTTTAAGCAGTAGCGTCTCGGGGCTTGCAAATCTGGGGGAATACTCATTAGGCTTTCCTACTTCTGCTGGGCCAGCTGCTGCCTTTGTAAGGTGAGGGGAGCGGGAATATATGTCAATCGGTATTCATTGAAATGCGGTGCACAGGCTTGTGAGAAGAGTTGAGGCGGGGAAGTCTTAACTGCGATGAAGTTTCGTTGGCCCTACTTATCATTCTTGCTGGTGGAAATGTACAAACCTTTCCAATTTGCAATCTGATATGCTGTGGTATTGACCTGACCAATCCGCAGCGGTCCTCCGACAATGTGAGGACGCATCGCGAATGGGAATACCGCTAGTTAGAACATGATTACCGAATGGGCGAACGATGACTGATAGTTCGAATAAACTCGATTTAATTTGGAAACATGACGTATTGGGTCGTCGTGGCGATGCCAATTACCTTCAGAAATATCTATCCGCTAGGTATGAGACAAATCCTGCAGAACCAGGTTTCGTATTAGCGGTAAATGCTGAATGGGGCTATGGTAAGTCATTTTTGCTTGAGCGCTGGAAGCAAGACGCAGAATTTCAAGGTCACCCAGCAATCTATTTCGATGCTTGGAAAAATGACTTCACACCAGACCCATTGCTTGCCTTTATTTCTGAACTTGAGGAGGGTTTAACCTCTCACTTTAAGAAAATACCAATTGCAAAGAGGGAAGCAAATAAAGCGTTAAATGTTTTGAAGAAGGTTATAAAGCCTGCAGCAGCTATCATCGCCACTACTGCATTAAAGCACGCTACTGGATTATCAATGGAAGGTATAAAAAATCTCATCGATGATGACGGACAAGCTGATGATGAGGAAGCTTCTGAAGCGAAAGTTTCAGAAGCTGCAAAGGAGGCATCGAAAGAAGCTTCAAAAAAGATAGCTGAGGCAATAAAAAAAGCCCTAGAGCCCCACAAGACCACTAAAGACGCAATCAAGTCATTTAAAGGAAATCTTGGGTTTCTAATAAAGCACTTAGAGACGGTTCAAGAAATTCGTCTTCCTATTCTAATTTTTGTTGACGAATTAGATCGTTGCCGCCCTGATTATGCAATTGAACTGCTGGAGGGAATTAAACATCTATTCGGCGTTCCTGGGGTAACCTTTGTGGTGGCAACCAATCTATCTCAATTAAGTGAGTCGACCAAGGCTGTTTATGGCAATGGTTTTGATGGACAGCGTTATCTCCAACGATTCTTTGATTTGCAGTACACCTTGTCGCTGCCCGACAATAATTCCTTCTCAAAATTGGTTCTTGAAAGAATAGGGAAATCTATTCCGTCAGATATAAACTTTATAGCATATGGCCTTGAGCATGATCCTATAGCGCACCCACCCAAAGAAACCCCATATAATCCTATCGATTATGTAACGTATGTCTTATCGGTACATGCTGACACATTTAACTTATCGCTAAGGGACGTTTCACAAATTGCGACTATGCTTGAAGCCTGTTTTATTACCTTGAAAAATGAGCGGGTACACATATTTTTCTTGGTGTTTTTGGCCGTTGTCTATAAATTGGATCCAATTGTTTTTAAAAGAATTTCTACACAAAAAACGCTGGACTATAAAAATGACTTTGCCTCTCTTTTGGCAAATGGAAAACCGGTCGACGTAGAGTTTAGCATTGTTGATGACTTCGGAAGGAGAAATGGGCCTAGCACCACAAGCATAATGGCGATTGCGGCAAAATATTTCGAATTTCTCGAAGTATCTAACTTCAACGATGCTACGGATCACTACTTCCCATTTTGTAATTTCAATCCTTCTGAGTATAGAAAGAAAAATGGAGATAGAAGATATATTGCCCCCTTTAACAAATATTTCTCAATCATAGAGCGAGCAGGTGGCTTTATATAAAGAAAGAGAGGGTGTATTTTTCTCAATACTGCGCGTGAAAGCGTAGTTTCTGATAAATTTGAAGCTGCTGATATTGGAAAATTTACTCTAAATATATATTTTAGGAGGGAGGTGCTGTTACGCGATGAGGTGGTGCTCGATTGGAATCATAGAATTTTACATGATTCTTCATGGTAGGCAGCAGGCAGCATCTAAGTTTGGAGTTGGTTTCGCCGTAAGGCAATACGCGATCAGCTAGGTAGAGATTTGTTCAACTATTATTTTGATGGAGTGGATAAGATAGAATCTGATGCGCCATCAGATTTTCTCTTTTCATCAAATATCTGTTGGAAATTGATAGGCGGAACGATCACTTGTTGGTATCCAGCATTTACGCAAATTGTTGAAACAAACGAGCGCAAGAAGGGATATGCAATTGCTGGGGCATTCACTTGAATAAATGTGTTTTTCAATGTTTCATCGGAAACTTCGAAATTATCTACATTTGGGTCGTTAATGGAAAATTCAGCAGCATAGTCCACGTCCAGCCAAGTATTATCTTGTACTTTTACCAGCAGTTCCAGTACGATGCAGACTATATTCCTCTCAACCTTCGATGCTACAATTTTTAGCGAAATTCCCTTTAAGTCATCAGGAACACCCAAGCGTTCCGCCGTTCCAAGTTGCAAGGAGTGTGCTTTAAAGGTTAATGGTTTAATCTGCAACATGGGAAGCCTTAAGCTGCAAGAGCATAGCTGTTATCATTGGCTACAATAGGTTCATTGGTTCCCCATAGTGAATCCATCGGGATTGATAATCCATAAGAAAGAGGAACATCCGCATCAACAGAAACTTCTTGGACGTAACTAACAGCTTCAACAGTAACGTCAAAGCTAACGTTTCTGTGTTTGCTGCTTGCAATATTGCGCTCGCATTCGATTCCGAAAGCATTAAGCTGAGCCTGTAATTCATCCACCGATAATTCATCGATAAGAGAATTGGCGAATTCAAAGAAATTTCCGTTCATTTCACTTCCCCAGTATCCACAATGGCAACATTGGCATCAAAGCCATTTTTTCTAACGCACAAGACGGTCGTATTGGGAACATTTAGCACTAACTGCAATTTACGCTCACGGGATGGCTTTATATAAAGGTTGTGCTTTACGGCCTGAACCTTCAATGTGTCCACTATGAAATTAAATAGCATGCAATTGTGTTCTAACTTGTTCTCGCTGATTATCTTAAAGTTAGTAAAGATTTTATCGAGCAACTTCTCTTTTATTAAATTGAAGTTACGCAATCCGTCTATGTTGCTTATATCTAAAATTCTATCTTCCTCTATTTTTATGTCAGCTTTAATAACTGCATAATGAGAGTAATCGAATATTTTTTTATATTTATTCCAAGATTGGGCTTTGGCCCATTCCTTTGCGTTATCAGATGGGTTGGAAATCCCATTTACAAAAAAATAGATCCCGTGCCCTAGCCATTCTGTTGCCTTAACACTTTCATTGAAGCCGTTCGCCACGATTTGTCCCGCTGCTTCGCGCGAGGTGCCATGAAAGGCTTCGATAAGGACTTCTGCCATTGACTATAATGCAACATCTGTTAGGGAGTCTGTCTGATAACCCACATTTCATTGTAGTTCGCACAGCATCGCTCTACATGTGATCTGGGTCACGAAGTGCCAAAAAAGCAACTAACTTGCCTTCTTAAGCAACATACTCTATGCACTTCCCATATGCAAATAATGTTACATAGAGTCAATGGCTTTAACACTCTCTATTGTCGTTGGTGTATTCAAGGCCCCAATAGGCTTTCTAAATCATTGTGTTTACTTGGAAACCTTATCTATGCAACTAGTAACTCATTGATTTCATGAGGTAAATAGCGACTATAGCATGGTTTGCGATTTCGGTTGTTTGCCCCTCAGCTAGCATCAGTGCGGCGCTGCTGCCATTGGGTAATTTCGTTTATGCAACCTAAATGCTGCCCGCTACTGCGCAGACATCCATGGATAGGGATTGGTGATGCGGCCAGCATGTCGGCGTCCAGCATCTTGGCCTTCGAGACATTGGTGACAAACACTCGCTCCGCGATCCCGTATTGACTGTTGGAGCGCGCAATGACGTTCTCCTTGCCGACCTTCTCGGTCCACCAGCGCAAGGCGCTCATGCGGTTTTTAAGCGTCCCGGTGCTAATGCCATCCTGTTTCCATTTGTTGAGCAGCGTCGCCACATGCTTCGGTTTCAGGCTGTCCGCATTCAGGTGCTGGAAGCCACGTTGCGCCAGGTCGTTCGCGCACAGATTTAATAAGCGCTCGCGGTCGGCCTGCGTCGCAAAGCTGCCATCGCGGTTGCGATGACACAGTTGCTTGAGCTGGTGCTTCAAGTTGCGCATGGCAAAGTCCTCCTTCCGATCTATGGGGTTAAACAAAACATCGATGCAGTGTGGTGTAGTCCAGTCAGGTGAGTGTTTCTGGCCACCCGTGCTGCCGCAGCAGGACAGGTTTGTAAAATGGCCCCGGGGCACCACCCCCGTGTATGCGGTTGCTGTTACTGCCTGCCCGCGCCGCATGCGCGTGTGGCACCGCTGCGCGTTCCCGGAGGGAACTGCCGCAGCGGGGACCAATTACCCAGGGTCCATGGAGTGCACCTCGTGCACGGATCAACTTCAACGAATCAGCCCGAAGCGGGCAAAGGACTTCGCATGGCTTGCATGCGAAGTGGGGCGCTTGGCCCCGTCACTGACCACCATCACGCGGAAAAATACCGCTTGCCGCCTGGGTTTAAGCCCCATGCGGCGCGTCGTCACTGGCAGCACGCCGCCAGTAACGACGCACGTGACCGTACCCATGACAACCACCTGAGGTGACGCCGCTATCGCACGGTGTGCGACGGTCGCGGCGGATCGGAAGCGCCTGCGTTGGCGGTGCATGCGCGAAGTGCTGGCGTCCAGCGATAACACTGCCGGAGGTGCTGGCCAGTCGCGCAGAATGCAACGCAGGGCTTTGTGCGGCCCGCAAACCACGAGGAGCGTGCGGGCCAATCGGTGCAAGGAGCTTGTCCTTGCCAAGTCGCGCCGCTAGGGCGCTGATCGGTAAAGCATGCCACCGGATTCCGGTGGCTTTTTCTAGTCGCTGGCCACGTTGCCGTGCAATGCCAGCTTTGTCGACTTACGAAAGCGCGTCTCAGCGCTCAATTATCAGGCAGGTGACGACTGCGACGCCTATGCCGAGAGGCATAGGGACATGCTCGATGCATGCCCTCGTGGGAGCGATTCCCACATGTGAGGGCTTCATTCTATGCCGTGTACCGGCGTTTGCAAGCAGTTCGGTTGGCAGGGTTGTTTTGCGGTGCACGGGATGCGCGCAGGCCACACATGCATGGCGGATTGCAATCCGCCCTACAGCTGGCAATCGTTGCCGGTGACAGCACTTTTTGTTTTGGCGGTATTTTTGGCGGTACTTTTCTTAAAAGGGAGCCAATCTAGCTCTGTAGTGTGGTTCCGGCAGCCCCGGCTTTTTACCCTCGCGACCAGCATCCCTTGAAAGCCGGCAACTTCACGTCATTTGTTGTAGGTAGACACGTACCCCAGCGTCGTCGTCGCTCCTTGTTGACGGTGCCACTTCTACGATTTGCTGTTTGCGGCGCCGTGCATCCTGTTGTCCGGCGGCGAAACCACGGTGACCGTGCGCGGCGGCGCCATCGTGGGCCGAAGCTCACCAACGTGTATGACTTCCGCGCCATTTTAGTGGCGCGGACCTGTTGACGCCATAACGTTCGCTTGGCTTTTATTTGCAGGGTAATGACGGCCTGAGCACCGCCAGCGTATTGAGTTCCGTATCGCCGCTCGTGCCCGTCACTGTGTCGGCGATGCGCAGCGTGTCCGCGTAGATGGTTTGACTCGGGAACAGCGGAACCCTGGCGGTAGGATCGTTGGGTTTGGCGGGATCCTGCTTGTTAGGGAACGTCCCGGGGAAGTAATAGCCCGCCTTCATGTAATTGCGGTGACCCGCATACGTATTGTAAGTATTCTTTCCACGATAAACCAGCTTCCGCTGCACGGGCGTATTCGGTGTTGCTGGATTCCATTTATCAAGCCAAATAGCTAATTCACCGTAGCCGTGTACGCCAAACCAGTTGGCTTTCACATAGAAGCAATACCAAGTGTTGACATCGAACTGGTCCAGGAATATGGTCTCTTCCTTGGCAAGCTCGCGTTTTGTAGTCTCCAGATTCCCGCGCAGAATGACCACCAGTTGTTTATCTCTTAGTCCCAATTGGACCGGCGGAGAATTTGGCGCAGCTTCCGTGTGCACCTGGATCAGGCTTGCAACTTCGGCCGCAATCGGCGTGTAACCGGGAGCAGAAGGCGTGGCGGGAGGGGGCGGTACCAATACGGCGCCGGCATACCATCGGGTTTTCACTGGGTCGCCAACAGTATTAGATGGAGTCAGCTCCCAGCGCGTTGAAATTTCCGCCCGCGTATTTTTAAAATCATCCAAAGGAGCGTAGGCTGTTAATTTGTAGACGTCCCGCCCATATAATGTCTCTTTTACGTACGTGTCTGACGTCGTTCGTGGGTGAAAGCTGTAATAGTCGTTGAAATAATGCTCAGAGCTATTGCGATTAAATTCTTTCGCAACCTGTATCCGTTCCTCAGGATTAGAATAATAAAGAGGATTATCGTATACTGGAGTGGGTGTCCGCAGTTCAAATTTTGTCAGCGGCCCAGCTACCGTTGTATCAATTTGCGCGTGGGAAACTTGGGTTGTTCCGAGTAATGCTATTGCCAATGGAAAATATTTTTGCATCGTCCGCTCCTGTCAAAGCGGCTAAATTTATCACAATAAAATATAAAATTATTAATATCAATTTGTAATGTTGGAATTTAATTAATATAATTTTTTGCATTTCCCGTAGCTAATGTTTGTTACTGTTTCTTCGCATTAACTTTGGGTATCATTGGGCTCCACCTTTTCGAAACTGACCAGCCCAGGCCCTGGAACGGATGCCCCCGGTCTAATCGAACACGTTGCCTGCCTTGCAGGCCCTTTTTCGGCTCTCTTCAGTGAATGCCGGCGTCAGTCTTCCACATATTCGCCAGCACCCCGCGGCGCCCCCTTGGCGACCGCCCGCCGCTCCAGCCATTCCCGCCCACCCGCATCAAGCGCCTTGGCAATGACCGCCGGCGGCAAGCTGTACACCGTGGCCCAGGTGGCGCGGCCATCGGCGGTATTGCCCGGGAAACTGCTGGTTTCAATCGGCCAGAGATACTTGCGCTTCAGGGTCTTGACGATGGCGGCGAGTGTGACGCGCCCGTGCAGCGGTTCGGCGCCGGTCTGATCGGCGTTCGACAGCAGCACGGCCAGCACGGCGCCCCTGGAAGTCAGCGGGCCGGGAAATTTGGGTGGTTTGCTTGGCATGGGCGCATTTTAGCCGGGACTGCGGTGATTCCCTCCTGAAAGCCACCAATCGCGCCACATCCCGCTGAAATACCGCCCAACCGTGCTCGCCTTGACGCTCCTTAAGCCCTCAGTTACCTTTTGTTCAAAACAATCGCATCCCAATCCACCTTCCCTGTGAGATTCCATGCTCCCAGTCTTCTACGCCCCCGTAGACCAAGCCCCGCCCGCGCAGGTGGCCGCCGCTCCTGCCGTTAGTTACGAACAGCAATTCGAACAAGCCCGCAATGCCGCCAATACCGGCCAGCCCGCCATGGCCATCGAGATCTACTCGAAGCTGCTGGCCGGCTCGCCAAACAACGTCGATGTGCTGTATGGCCGTGGCCTGGCGTATAGCCGCCTGCAGCAGTGGGAGCCGGCGGAAAAGGATTTCCTTGCCGCCACCCATGCCGCGCCAGGCTATGCCGATGTGTGGGCGTCGCTGGCGGATATCTATGTATGGACCGAACGCCCGGCGAAAGCGGTCGCGGTCTATGACAGGCTGATTGCGCTGAAACCCGATGATCCCGTGCTGTACGTGGCGCGCGCCAAAGCGTACCGCGACGCCAGCCAGCCCGGCCCGGCGCGGGCCGATCTCGACCGGGCCGCCGCGCTCAATGGCGACCCACAAGCCATTGCCGGCGTGCGTGACGCGATGCAGCCGAAAATCACGGCATTGGCGCTTGCCGCGCCGGGCGCGGTGGCGCCGGCCGGTTTTGACTGGCAAGCCAGCCTGTCCGGGGGCGTCACCGAAGTCGATCCGCGCGACCAGCGCTGGGCCGACCAGACCTTGGCCGTGCGCCGCTACTGGGAGCGCGGCTCGCTCGCATTTGAAACCCTGCGCGTGCACCGCTTCGATGACCACGATCTCGCCTGGGCGCTCGATGGCTACGCCAACCTGTGGAATGGCGCCTATGCCAATGTGCGCTACCAGCAGGCGCCGCAACAGCGGCTGTTCCCGCACCGGTCGTGGCGCGCGGAAGTGTGGCAAAGCGTGGGCGGCGGCTGGGAACTGTCGGCCAGCAATGACACCATGCTGTTCGCTTCGCGCGTCGATATTTATGGCGTCGGCATCGGTAAATACATTGGTAATTTTTACCTGCTGCTGCGCCACACCAATGTGCTGACTTCCTCATCGCACGGCGCCGGCGACCGCTTGCTGGGCCGTTATTACTACCGGGGCGATGGCGACAGCTATGTGGAATTGGCCCGCAGCCGTGGCCGCAGCGACGATACGCTGTCGCTGCTGGGCGGACGCACGCATTCCGGCGCCACCAGCATCAGCTGGGTCCATTACCTCACGCCGCGCTGGGGCGTTAAAGTGGGCGCCAGCTATTCGCGCGAATCCGGCGGCGGTTCAGAGAAGGGCGCATCGGCCGCCCTGTACCGGCGATGGTAGCCGCCGCCGAACCTGCGCCCGCCGGCGCGCCGCCGCAAGGCTTTGGCGCGGCGGCGGGTGCGTTCCTCGGTTATTTGCCCGGCCTGGTGCTGGCCATGGCGTGCCTGCGCCTGGCCGAATTGACGAGGGGTGTGCAGGCCGGTGCGTCATGGGGTGTGCTGGGTTCGGCCATCGTCCATGACGCCAGTGCGCTGCTGCGCTATGGCTTGCCGCTGTTGCTGCTGGCCTGGCCGTTCTTGCGTTCGCCGTCGCGCAAGGTACGGGTACTGGGCCTGGGAATCGGCTGGACCCTGCTGCTGTGGGGCCATGCGGCGCTGATCCACTATCACGCGTCGGCCGGCGTGCCGCTGGGCGCGGATTTGTTTGCCTATTCGTGGCAAGAAGTGCGCACCACGGCGGCGGGCGGTCCGTCACTGGGCGCGCCGTTGCTGGCCGGGTTGGCCGCTGCGCACCTGATGCTGTGGGGCTGGCTGGTGTTTCATGCGCGCAGCGGCAAGCCGCAAAGGCCCGCGCGGGCCGGGCTGGTGTTCGCGGGCTTGGCCGCCGCCAGCCTGTTGCTGATGCCGACCCGGCTCGACAACGTCTTGCCCGCCACCATCGGCGCCGCCACCCTGGCCGCCAACAAAACCGCATGGTTCCTGGACGATAACGTGCACCACAGCCGCACCCATGCCGCGCCCGCCAAGCCGGCGGCAGCGCCGTCCGTGGCGCAGCAGGCGGCCGATCCCGCGCTGCACCCCGATTATCCCTTCCTGCACAGCGAGCGCACGCCGGACACGCTGGGCCCGTATTTCACCGTCAACGCGGGCCACAAGCCCAACCTCGTGTTCATCATTGTCGAAGGCCTGGGCCGCAGTTTTTCCGGCCCGAATGCGCGCCTGGGCAGCTTTACGCCCTTCCTCGATGCACTGGCGCAGCGCAGCCTGTATTGGGAAAATTTCCTGTCGCCGCAGGGCCGCACGTTTGCCGTGTTGCCATCGGTCTTCGGTTCGCTGCCGTTTGGCCCAAACGGTTTTGCCGCATTGCCCGCACTGCCGTCGCACGCGTCGCTGCCCGGCGTGCTGAAGGCGCAGGGCTATCACGTCCGCTTTTATACCGGCTCCAATCTGGACTTCGACAATCAAGGCCAGTACCTGCGCAGCGCCGGTATCGATAAGCTGTTCAGCGAGCGCGATTACGGCGCCGCCTACCAGCGCAGCAATGACTGGGGGTATGCGGACCGGGCCCTGGTCGACTTCACCCTGGCGCGCGAGAAAAATGAAAAGCAGCGGCCATTCATTGCCATCCTGCAGACCAACAGCATGCATACGCCATTTGTCTTTCCCGGCCAGGATGGCTACCGCAAGAAGGCCGACGAGCGGCTGGCGCAACTGAACATCCCCGACGACCAGCGCGGGCCCTACCGCGCGCAGCGCGATATCTACGCCAGCATCCTGTACACCGACGATGCGCTGCGCCATTACTTCGAACAGGCGGCGCAATTGCCTGACCATGCGAACACGATTTACATCGTGACCGGCGACCACCGCTTGCCGGAAATCCCGATGGAAACGCGCATCGAGCGGTATCACGTGCCGCTGCTGGTCTGGTCGCCGCTGCTGAAAGCACCGCGGGCCATCAAGGCGGTGTCGTCGCAATTCGACCTGGCGCCGGCGCTGCTGGCCTTCTTGTCGCACCAGCATGGCATCCGCACCCCGGCCGCCGTCACGTGGCTCGGGGCGGGGCTCGACATGGACACCGCTTTCCGCAACCTGCATGCGCTGCCGCTGAAGCAGACCAAGACGGAATTGAGCGATTATGTGTCCGGCCCGCTGTACCTGGGCCAGGACCAGCTGTACACGCTGGCCGACAATATGCGCCTGGCCCCGATCGACGATGCGCAGGCAAGGGCGCAAGTGCGCGCGCAATTCGACACGTTTATCGCCAATAATGACGCGATGGCCCGCAGCGGCAAGCTGGCGCCGCCGGAATCGATGGCGCCGCAACTGTCGTTCCGCGCCGACGGACGTTCATTGCAAGCGGCGGCGGTGGCGTCCGGGCCGGGCGGTGTGGTGGTCGACAGCACGCACACCCGCCGCGATGGCGCGATGCTGCAAGTCGATGCGCGCTTTGCCAACCATGCGCCGGGCCGCTCCGCGCTCTTCGTGCCGTTGCTGGTGCTGACCGATGCGCAGGGGCGTGAACTCGGCGAAGCCTATGGCAAGGCCAGTACGCTCGACGGCAAACAAGACTTGCCCGTCACCTTGCACCTGAAAACCTCCGCGCTCAAGCCGGGCCAGTATTTCGTGTCGGTGATCCCGTCGCACCCGGATACCGGCAAGCCGGTCGGGACCGGCCAATACCACGTGCCGGTGCTACTGTGAAAGCGCTGGCCGCGGTCTTGCTGGCCTGCTGCCTGCTGCAGGCCGGCGCGGCGGAACCGGCGCCACAGGCGTTACCGGCGTTACCGGCGGCGCCGCGCGCGATCTGGACTTGGGAACCGGAATCGTATGCGATGCTGGAGCGGGAAGGCGAGGCGGAGGCCGCGGTGCGGTTCCTGCGGCAGCAACGGATCCGCACCGTTTACCTGTATGCGGACGCCTGGCAGGGACGCAACCTGATTGCCGACCAGCCGCAGTTATACCGGCGCCTGATCAAGCGCTTCCGGCAGGCCGATATCGCCACCTATGCGCTGCTGGGTTCCGCTTACCTGCACACCGAGCGCTACGTGCTGCCGTCGCACCGCAAGGAAGCGCTGGCGATGGTGCAGCGGGTGTTCGACTACAACGCCAGGGTGGCGCCGGACGAACGCTTTGACGGTATCAACCTCGACATCGAGCCGCACATCCTGCCGCAGTGGAGCAGCCAGCGGCTGGCGCTGCTGGGCGGCTTGCTGGACCTGAGCCGCGACATCATGGCCGCCAGGCGCCAATCCGGTCTGTCGCTGCCGATCGGCCCGGCCATTCCGTTCTGGCTCGATGGCATCGCGCTGGAGTGGCAGGGCAAGCGCAAGCCCGCCAGCGAACATGTGCAAGACTTGTACGATTACGTGGCGCTGATGGATTACCGCGACCACGCGCTGGGGCCGGACGGCATTGTCAGCCATGGCGCCGATGAAATCGCATATGCGAAAGCCATCGGCCGCACCGTGTGGCTGGGCGTGGAAACCTTGCCCAATGCATTGAAAAAAGTGTCGTTTGAACACTTGAATGAAGCGGACATGGAGCGTGAACTGGGCTTGGCCCAGCGCAGTTTCGAAGACAACAAGGCCTTTGGCGGATTTGTCATTCATCACTATGGCCAATACCAGCGCTGGCTGAAGGGCGTAAAATAAGCCGCATGCGCCTGTTCAAACACCTGTTGCTGATCGCCCTGTTCGTGCTGCACGCCGTTGCCGGCGCGGCGGCGTCCGTGCAGACTTGCTGCGGCGGCGGGATGGACGATTGCACCGTGGTGCAGTGCGCGGCCATGGGCTGCATGGCGCACCAGCCGCCGGCCCATGCGGCGGCGGCCATGCCGGCGTTGCCCGTGATGCGGCATCCGGCACCGCTTGGCGTGACCTCGGCAGGGGTGCCCGAACCGGTGCGGGACATCTGGTGTCCGCCCGACTGAAGTGGCGCGTTTTTTCGCCAACTTCATTTATTTACCAAGGACACATCATGAAAAACAAACTGATCAAACTTTCCGCCGCTGCCGCCTTGCTGGCCGTGGCATCCGCCGCCATGGCGTCCAGCATGGATTGCTGCGGCAGTATTGAATGCTGCCTGCGCATGCTGGCGGAATGCTGCGGCTGCTGCTGATAGCACGCTAGCGGACTAAGACAGGCCGGCCGTCCCATCGAGGGCGCCGGCCTGTTGTCATTGTGGGCGCGATAATTGGCGGCCATACGCCGCCAGCGCGCCATACACGGCGGGATCGGCGGCGGCCAGCATGTCGATGCGGGCCAGGTAGTCCGGCGCCGACAGCGGGTAAGCCAGGGTGGCGCGGCGCAACTGCACTTGCGCTTCCGCCAGGCGGCCTTCTTCGGCCAGCAGGGCGGCGTGGCGGAACGCCACTTCCTCGGTCGGGGCAAAGCGCAGCACCCGCTGATTCAGCGCGCGCCGCGCGGCCACCGGCGCATCGGCCGCCACGAACACCTCCGGCCCGATCAGTTCACTGAGTGGCGCCAGCAGCGAATAATGGCGCAAATGGTGCAGGGTGCGGGTGCGCAGCGCGAGGTCCGCCGCCGCCTCGCCTGGTTCGAATTGTTCCCGCAAGGCGGTATGGTCGCGCCCTGTCTTGACTGCGGTGAACAGCAGCGCCAGCAGCAGCACGATGGGGATCGCATTGGCGCGCAGCGGGCGGCCGGATGGGTCGGCGATGCCGGCAAACAGCGCGGCGATGCCCAGGAAATATGTGTAATGCAGTGGCTGCTCCAGCATCGAGTGGATCAGCAGGATGCCCAGCACGCCACAGATCAACAGGCGTTCCATGCTGCGCGGCTGGCGCCACACCCGGGCGCCCCACATCAGCGCGGGCACGGCCAGTGCCAGCACGCCGGGCAGGCCGGCCGCCGCCATCAATTGCAGCGGCAAATTGTGCGCATACTGGTCGATGGCAAAAGGCGCCGGCGCCGTCAGCTGGGTTTCCAGCTGCAATGCAAACCCATCGAATCCAATGCCCAGCCAGGGGTGCGCCATGCACATGCGCAGTGCGTGCTCCCAATAAAACATGCGGGGCCCGAAGGCTCCGTCCTGCGGCGAGACCAGCCGGGTTAATTGCGGCCCCAACCCCGTCGGCGTCACGCGGGCGGCCACCGCCAGCACAATCACGGCGGCCAGCATGACCAGCATGGCAATGCATAGCCAGCGGCGCAGGTGTTGCCAGCGGCCTGCCACCGGCGACAGCATGAAGCCCGCGCCCAGCAGCCACGCCAGGTACAGCAGCATGCTGCGCGACCCCGACAGCGCCAGTGCGGCCAGCAGCAAGGCGCTGGCGGCCAGCGTCCAGCGCAGCGCCAGCCGGCTTGTCAGCGCCAGGTAGGCGCAGGCCGCCAGCGCCAGCGCTTCGTAAGTGGCGAAATGGTTTTGCTGCGACAGGTTGCCAAACACGCCGTATTCGGCAACCGGCTGCGGCGTGCTGACCAGCCCTCCGAAGGCGGGCCACCAGCCGATATATTGCAGCAGGCCGAACACCGCGCTGACCGCGCCGCCAGCCAGCAGGGCCCAGGCCAGGCGCGCCAGCAGTGGCGCCGCGCCCATGCCGGCCGCCAGCGTGCGGCCGGCGATGGCCAGGCCGGCGGCCCACAGCAGGTACAGCGCCTGCAGGACGCCGCTGGCGCCATAGGCGAACGCGCCGCTGGCCAGTTGCAGCAGGGTGAGCGCGATCAGCGCCAGTGGCGCAACGGTGATGGCGGGAACCAGCAGGGGCGAGGCCGCAGGGCGCGGCAGCAGGAACAGCATGCCGAGCAGGCCGCACAGGGCGGCCAGCCATTCAGCATGGAAGGAAGTCAGTGGCAGGTCATGCCAGGGCTGCAGGAATGGCAGGCTGGCCATCAGGCCCAGCATGCCGCACGCCCAGCGTTCGCCGGGACGTGCTTCAGGGACTACGGGCAATGCCGGCGTTTGCATGGTGAAACACCGGCGCGCCGTCTTAGCGGTTGGCCGACTTGCCCAGGTTCAGGTTGCCGATACCGCCCGCGCCCACGGTTTGCACTGGCAGGTTGCTGCCGGACATGGTGTTGTTGCCCAGCTGGCCGGCCGAATTGCGGCCAAACGCATAGACCGCGCCATCACCGCGCAGCACGGCAACGTGGCCGGCGCCAATCGCCATCGACACGGCGTCGCTGATCGCGTTGACTTTTTTCGGCGCGAACGACACGGCCGTGGTGCCATCGCCCAACTGGCCGAAGGTGTTGTTACCCCAAGTCCAGACCGAACCGTTGTAGTGGACGATGCCGCTGTTGTACGCGCCGGCGGCGACCGAACGTACGCCGCTCATGCCGGCCACCGGGACGGGCAATCCTTTGATGGCCACTGGCACGTAATGGGCAGGGGCGGTGCCGCCCAGCTGGCCATAACTGTTGTTACCCCAGCCCCATACCGTGCCATCCTGTTTCAGCACCAGCACGTGCGCCATGCCGGCCGCAATCGATTTGGCATTGGTGATGCCAGGCACGGCGGCAGGATTGCCGGAGCGGCCCGTGGCGCCATTGCCCAGCTGGCCGAACAGGTTGACGCCCCAGGTCCAGACTTTGCCATCGGCCGCCAGCGCGACACTATAGTCCTGGCCCGCGGCAATGGATTTCACATTGCTCAAGCCGGCCACGATGGCCGGCGTCGTGGTGGCGGCGCCGCCACGGCCCCAGCCCCAGACGTTGCCGTTGGTCGCCAGCGCCAGCATGTGACCCTGGCCGGCGGCAATGGCTTTCACATTGCTCAAGCCGGTGACTGCGGTCACGCCGCGCGACGAAACCAGCCACACGGTACCATCCTGTTTCAGCACCAAATGGGTCAGGCCGCCCGACTTGATGGATTTCACATCGCTCAGGCCGCTAATTTTGACTGGCGTCAGCGCCGCCTGGCCCGCATCGTTGCGGCCCCAGACGTACACATCGCCTGTGGCGCCCAGGCCGGCGGTGCTTTCCAGGCCCGCCGACAGGCGGTTTTCATCGGCCAGCACTTCTGGCGTCAATGGCGCGGCGCCCTGTACTTTGCGCTCGGCACTGTCGGCGCCGCCACTGTTCATATTGCCGCCGCAAGCGCTCAGCGCCACCAGTGCCGTAACGCCGGCCGTTACCTCATACCATTTCGCCATGTGCCACCCAAACCGTAATTAAATTGCAATCTTTGTAAGATCGAGAATTGCGTATGTTACTAACGGTATTGTCGATGGTCAATAGAAATGTCCTTCTTATAAGTATATGAATGCGTGCCTGCGCGCTATTTGGCGGCGGCTTCACCGCGCGGGTCGCGCGCCAGCAGGCGCGCCACCATGGCTTGCGGCTGGTCGCCGTCGAACAGGACGCCGGCCACGGCATTGGTGATCGGCATGTCCACGCCGAGGCGCGCGGCGAGGTCGCGGACGGCTTTGGCGCAGGGCACGCCTTCGGCCACGTGGCCCAGTTCCCCGACCACGGTGTCCAGCGATTTGCCCTGGGCCAGGCCAAGGCCGACTTTCCGGTTGCGCGACAGGTCGCCGGTGCAGGTCAGGATCAAATCACCCATGCCGGTCAACCCCATGAAGGTTTCCGCCTGGCCGCCCAATGCCAGGCCCAAGCGCGTGATTTCCGCCAGGCCCCGGGTAATCAGCGCGGCGCGGGCATTGAGTCCCAGGCCCAGGCCGTCGGCCACGCCGGTGGCGATGGCCAGCACGTTTTTCACGGCGCCGCCGACCTCGACACCGGCCAGGTCCGGGGTCGAATACACGCGTAAATTGCCTCCGTGCACGATCGAAACAACTTTATTACGCAGATTTTCCGAGCTGGAAGCGATTGCCAGCGCACACGGCAAGCCGCGCGCGACTTCTTGCGCGAACGATGGGCCGGACAATGCGCCGCCCGCCACCGTGTCGCCGAGGACCGCTTGCACGATCTGGTGCGGCAGCAAGCCGGTTTCATATTCGAAACCTTTGCACAGCCACACGATGTTGGGAATGGCGCGCCCTTTTAATTGTTGCAGCAGGGGCCGCAGGCCTGCCACCGGACAGGCCGCGATCAGCAAGCCATCGTCGCCGGCGAAGGCGACGGCCGCTTCGAAATCCGTGGCAACGGTCAGGCCGGCAGGGAAGGGATGGCCGGATAAATATGCGAGGTTGTCGCGCGCGGCCGCCATTTCCTGCATGGCGGCGGTGTTGCGACCCCACAACATTACGTCATGGCGATGGGCCAGCGCGATGGCAACGGCCGTGCCCCATGCGCCGGCGCCCAGTACGCCGACACGTGTTTTTTTCTTGTCTTGCATGCGTCAAATGCCCCAGATGTCGCTGCTTTTCACATACCCGGTGACGCCGTCGCGATGGCGCACCTTGATCCAGCCGCCGGCGGCGACTTCCAGCAAGTCCAACAATACGCCCTTATCGGCAGTAAAGGACAGCGGGGCGTTGTCATCGGCGGTGGTGCGGACTTTGGTGGCCGCAGTCTTGATCACGACGGTGCGTTTCGGGCTCAGCGCGCGGGCTTCGGCCCAGCACAGATCGCCACCGGCATCGCGGACCTTGACCCATTCGCCATAGCTGAGCACGACTTCGAGCGGCATGCCGCGCGGCGCCACGAACAGTTTGGCGCCTTTGACCGAGGGCGCGTCGTACAGGATGGCTGGCGCCGCACCCACCGATTTGAAGTCCGCCGCATGGCTGGCGCCCGCGGCCAGCAACAGGGCGGCGCCGGCAATCAAACGGAAAAAGGTGGTGGTACGGCGCATACAGTGATCTCGAGGGCTGGTGAAAAAGACGTCCCAAAGCGCTCAAAGGCCGTTGCCGGCCTTTGAGGGGGTACTGCTATATTACTTTAAGTGCAATTAGTGCGCTGCACCATTGGCTTCCGGCGCGGCGGCGGCAGCGGTAGCGGCTTGCTGTTCAGCCAGCGCGGCCAGGCGCTGCTGGTAGAACACTTCGAAATTGATTTCCGCCAGGTGAACTGGTGGGAAGCCGGCGCGGGTGATCAGGTCGGCGATGTTGGCGCGCAGGTATGGATACACGATGTTCGGGCAACCGATGCCCAGCAGTGGATCCAGCTGTTCCGCAGGGATGTTGCGTGCTTCGAAGATACCGGCTTGCTTGCCTTCCACCAGGAAAGCGACTTTGTCTTTGACCTTCGCGGTCACGGTGATCGTCACGGTCGATTCGAAGATGCCGTCTGCCAGCGGCTCAGCGCCTACGTCCAGCGCCACTTCAATGGCCGGCGCTTCCTGTTCCAGGAAGATGGCTGGCGAGTTTGGCTGTTCCAGCGACATGTCTTTCAGGTAGACGCGTTGGATTTGGAATACGGGTTGCTTGATTTCTTCAGACATGGAACGCTTTCGTAGAGTGGAAAAGAGCGGCCTGGCCGCTCACGATGTCATGCGTTGCAGCGGCAGCGGATAGCTGCCGCTCAAATGCGCTGGCAATTGTAGCAAAACCAATATGGGACGGGTCAGCCTTTTAACAAGGGGTCGAGGCCGCCGGCCTGGTCCAGCGCGTACAAGTCATCGAAGCCGCCAACGTGGGTGTCGCCGATATAAATCTGCGGCACGGTGCGGCGGCCGGTCTTTTGCATCATCAGCATGCGCTGTTCCGGATCGAGGTCGACGCGGATCTTTTCAATGGTATCGACGCCTTTGGCGACCAGCAGGCGTTCGGCACGGACGCAATACGGGCACACGGCGGTGCTGTACATGGTGACATGGGCGGTCATAGCAATTCCTTTACTTAGCCGTTATTTAGCCAATGGCAGCCCGGCGGTAGACCAGGCGGCCTGGCCGCCCTCGAGGACGACCACGTTTTCGTATCCAGCCTTTTCCAGGGTCTTGGCGGCGCCGAATGCGCGCGAACCTTGCTGGCAAACGACGACGATGGTGCGGTTCTTGAATTTTTCCAGCTCGCCCGTGCGGTTCGCCAGTTCGCCTGCCGGAATGTTTTTCGCGTCAGGCAAGTGGCCGGCCGTGAAAGCGGCGGCATCCCTGATATCCACAATGATGGCCTTGGCCCGGTTTATCAAGAGCGTGACTTCTTGCGGAGACGCTTTTTTGCCCCGTTGCGTGAGGACTGGCCACAGCAGCGCGCCGCCGGAAAGGACGGCGATGCCGATGAGAAAGATTTGGTCGATAAGGAATTTCACGGTGTTCCAATGGTTTAAGGATATCCGCGCATTATAAAATAGAAGCTTGAACACCACTTCAGCAGCTTTTTTCACACTTGATAGACAGAGCTATGTACAAAATTGTTTTCATGCGTCACGGCGAATCCACCTGGAACCTCGAAAACCGCTTCACCGGTTGGACCGATGTTGATCTGACAGAAAAGGGCGTGGCGGAAGCCAAAGCCGCCGGTAAAGTATTGAAGGACGAGGGCTTTACGTTCGACCTGGCGTACACGTCCGTGCTGAAGCGCGCGATCCGCACGCTGTGGCTGTCCCTGGACGAAATGGACATGATGTACCTGCCGATCAAGCATGACTGGCGCCTGAATGAACGCCACTATGGCAGCCTGCAGGGCCTGGACAAGGCGGAAACCGCCGCGAAATATGGCGACGAGCAAGTATTGGTATGGCGCCGCAGCTATGACACCCCGCCGCCGGCGCTGGCCGACAACGATGACCGCACGTCGTTCAACGATCCTCGCTATGCCGGCTTGCCGAAAGCCGCGATCCCGCTGACTGAATGCCTGAAAGACACCGTGGCCCGCGTGATGCCGGCCTGGGATGAAGAAATCGCTCCGGCCATCCGCGCCGGCAAGAAAATTATCATTTCCGCCCACGGCAACAGCCTGCGCGCACTGATCAAGATGCTCGACGGCATCAGCGACAGCGATATCGTTGGCCTGAACATCCCGAACGGCCAGCCGCTGGTCTATGAACTGGATGCCGACCTGAAACCAATCCGCCATTACTACCTGGGCGACCCGGCAGCGATCGCCGCCGCCCAGGCTGCCGTGGCGAACCAGGGTAAGGCCAAGTAATCCCTGATGTCGTGGTCTTCGAATTTCCGCCGCCTCATGTTGACGCGGCGGACGCGGCGGTTGCCTGTTCCGCACCTGCTGCTCCCCTTGCTGCTGTCCTCGGTGCTGGCCGCCGGGATGGCGCACGCCGCCCCGAAACCCACCGAGCGCAGCAAGCAAAAAGCCGCTGCCGAAGCGGAACGTGCGGAATTACAGCAAAAGCTCAGCAACCTCAAACGCGACATCGGCAAGACCGAAAGCGCGCGCGAAGATGCGGCCGACACCCTGGCCGAATCCGAGGAAGCGATTTCCAAAGCCAACCGCACCTTGCGCGAACTGGGTGATGAACAGGCGCACACCAACGCCAGGCTGGCCGAGCTGGCGGCGGAGCGCGCGCGCCTGCAAGCCACCGTGGATTTGCAAAAACAGCAACTGGCGAAGTTGCTGCGCGAGCATTACGTGGCGGGCAACGAAGACCGCATCAAATTGTTACTGTCCGGGGATAACCCGAACCGCATCAACCGCGATTTGCAACTGATGGCCTATGTGTCGCAGGCGCAGGCGCGGCTGCTGGAATCCTTGCGCGCCAACCTGAAAGCCGTGGAAAGCAACCAGGCCGAAGCGGAAAACGCGCGCAATGAATTGCAGGAAATCGCCCAGGAAGAACGGCAGCAAAAGACCGTGCTGGAGCAGGAAAAAGCCAAGCGCGCCGCCGTGCTGGCCGGCCTGTTGCAGCGCCTGGTGGTGCAGCGCAAGGAAGCCGGCAAGCTGGCACAGGATGAACAGCGCATGGGCGCGCTGGTGGACAACCTGAACAAATTAATCGAAGAACAAGCCAAAGCGGCGGCCGCTGAAAAGCGCCGCCTGGAAGCGCTGGCCGTTGCCAAAGCCAAAGCGGAGGCCAAGGCCCTGGCGGAAGCGAAGGCCAAGGCCAAGGCGGACGCCGACGCGAAAGCGCGCCAACTGGCGCAATTGCGCGCGCAAGCCCAGCAGGCTGAAAAGGAACGCCTGGCGAAGTTGCAGGGCAAACCGGCCCCGGCCAAGCCATCGGCCCCGGTGGCCACGCCGGTCAAGCCGGCGCCGGAAGACACGCGCGTGGCATCCGTGCCCGCCGCCGATCCGGCCCGGGACATCGTGAAGGAGCCGGCGAAGGAGCCGCTGAAGGAACCAGTGAAGGCGGCGCCGGTGAAAGAGCCGGCGCCAGCCATTGCCAAAGAAACCGGCAAGGAAGGCAGCAAGGAAGCGGTTGTCGCCATGCGCGAACCGATCGCCGTGCGCGAGATCCCGAACGATGAACCGCCGGCGCGTCCGGCGCGCGCCGCCGAGGTGGCGCTGGCGCCGGCCGCGGCCGAAGGCGCGTTTGCCGCCATGAAGGGCCAGTTGC
The DNA here is from genome assembly GCF_058807115.1 of Pseudoduganella sp. GW821-FHT12E03. NCBI lineage: Bacteria > Pseudomonadati > Pseudomonadota > Betaproteobacteria > Burkholderiales > Oxalobacteraceae > Pseudoduganella > Pseudoduganella sp. GW821-FHT12E03. Next base: position 75,514 of record NZ_JBXAQJ010000015.1, read on the forward strand.
GGGCCCCGGTGGCCGGCAAGGTCGGGGCCCGTTTCGGCACCAAACGCGGGGAAGGCCCGAGCTGGAAAGGCATGTTCATCCGCACCGCGGAAGGGGCGCAAATCCATGCGATTGCCGCCGGCCGCGTGGTGTTTGCCCAGTGGCTGCGCGGTTTCGGCAATTTGATCATTGTCGATCACGGTGGCCAGTACATGAGCATCTATGGAAATAACCAGTCGCTGCTGCGGCGCGAAGGGGATGCCGTCAAAAGCGGCGACGTGATTGCCGCCGCCGGAAATACCGGTGGCAACGAGGAATCGGGTTTATACTTTGAACTCCGGCATCGGGGCAAAGAGTTCGATCCGGCTTCCTGGGTTAAGTTTTAAAGGGATCCCAGCGGCACCACCGGCTGCACGGATAAGAAAACGCGGGCAACCAGCCCGCCATAGAGAGACGCAGGCGCATCATGGGCAATAAAATCAAGAGTTTCGGCCTGGTCGGCCTGGGCATGGTGGCCGGCATTGCCGCTTCCATGCAATTTTCCGCGATCGCGCAAAAGCCCATGGGCTCCCCGCTGCCGCTGGAAGAATTGCGCCAGCTGTCGGATGTGTTTGGCCTGATCAAGTCTGATTACGTGGAAGACGTCGATGACAAGAAGCTCGTGACGGATGCGATTTCCGGCATGGTGGCGTCGCTCGATCCCCATTCGGTCTACCTCGATAAAAAAGCCTTCAAGGAAATGCGCGAAACCATGCTCGGCAAGTTTGTCGGCATCGGGATCGAAGTGGGCATGGAAGACGGCTATGTCAAAGTGGTGTCGCCGATTGAAGATTCGCCGGCATTCAAGGCCGGCATCAAGGCCGGCGACCTGATTACCCGCCTCGACAATGAACCGATCCGCGGCCTGTCGCTGGACGACGCGATCAAGAAAATGCGCGGCGAACCCCATTCGAAGATCGTGCTGACCCTGTCGCGCAAGGGCGAAGACAAGCCGGTGGTGGTGCCCATCGTGCGCGAAGAAATCCGCGTGCAAAGCGTGAAAGCGAAGATGATCGAGCCGGGCTTTGCCTGGCTGCGCATCGCGCAATTCCAGGAACCGACCGTCGACGACATGGCGCGCAAGCTGAGCGCGCTGTATGCGCAAAACCCGGGCATCAAGGGCCTGGTGCTGGACTTGCGCAATGATCCGGGCGGCGTGGTGCCGGGCGCGATCGGCGTCTCGGCGGCGTTCCTGCCGAAAGACGCGGTGATCGTCTCGACCAACGGCCAGTTGGCCGATTCCAAGCAAACCTATTATGGCCGCCCCGAGTATTACTCGAGCCGCAGCCACGGCGACCCGCTGGCGAAAATGCCGGCCGCGCTGAAAAACGTGCCGATGGTGGTGCTGGTCAATTCCGGCTCCGCCTCCGCCTCGGAAATCGTGGCCGGCGCCCTGCAAGACCACAAGCGCGCCATCATCATGGGCTCGCAAACCTTTGGCAAAGGCTCGGTGCAAACCCTGCGCCAGCTGACCGCCGACACCGCCGTCAAACTCACGACGGCCCGCTATTACACCCCGCAAGGCCGCTCGATCCAGGCGCGCGGCATCGTGCCCGACATGCTGGTCGATGAAACCGCCGATGGCGAAGGCCTGAACGGCTTGCGCCTGCGCGAAGCCGACCTGGCGCGCCACCTGCACAACAAGGATGGCGATGAGGCGCCGTCGGCCAAGGTCGACGAGCTGGAAGAAGAACTGCGCCTGGCGGCAATGGCGAAAAACCAGAAGCCGGTCGAATTCGGCGGCAAGGACGATTTCCAGCTGGCGCAGGCGATCAATCATTTCAAGGGCTTGCCTGTCAAACTGTCGAAAACCGAAGTGGTGCGCGATTTCGAAGCCGCAGCCAAAACCGACAAAGCTGACGAAAAGCCTGCCGGCGGCAAGCCTGAAAAGTCGAAGAAATAAGCCAAGTTAAAAGATTCAATGGATGACTCCCAGCTGTTGCGCTATTCGCGCCATATCCTGCTTGATGAAATCGGTATCGAAGGCCAGCAAAAGCTGCTCGATGCGCGCGCGCTGATCATCGGCGCCGGCGGCCTCGGTTCGCCCGCCGCCATGTTCCTGGCCTCGGCCGGCGTTGGCCACATCACGCTGGTCGACAATGACACGGTCGATCTCACCAATTTGCAGCGCCAGATCGCGCACGACATGGCGCGCGTGGGCCAGCCCAAAGCGCATTCCGCGAAAGCCACTATGGCGGCCATCAACCCCACCATCGCGATTGAAGCGCTGGTGGAGCGCGTCGACGATGCGCGCCTGGCCGAACTGGTGAGCCAGGCCGGTGTGGTGCTCGACTGCACCGACAATTTCGCCACCCGCCATGCGGTCAACCGCGCCTGTGTCGCCCACAAGGTGCCGCTCGTGTCGGGCGCCGTGATCCGCTTTGACGGCCAGGTCAGCGTATTCGATCCCCGCAACGGCGACCAGCCCTGCTATTCCTGCCTGTTCCCGCAAGACCAGCAATTCGAAGATGTGGCCTGTTCCACCATGGGCGTGTTTGCGCCGCTGGTGGGCGTGGTCGGCGCCATGCAGGCGGCCGAAGCGCTGAAAGTCTTGATGGGCATCGGCGAAACCCTGGCCGGCCGCTTGCTGCTGCTCGATGGCTTGCGCATGGAATGGACCAGCATCGCCATCACCAGCAATGATTCATGCCCCGTCTGCGCCACAAGCGCAGGCTGACAACCTCTGGAGACACAATCCGATGAAACGCATTACCACCGTCATGGCGCTGGCGATTGCCGCCGCATTTCCCGCCGCATTTTCCGCGCCTGCGCAGGCCGCCACCACCACCACCCGCTATGTGATCATTTCGGAAAACGGCAAAAAGGCCGGTGAACAGGTGGTCGAGCGTTCCGATGACGGCAATACCAGTGTGCGTTTCATCTACAAGGACAATGGCCGCGGCCCGGAATTGACGGAAAAAATCCGCTACGCCCCGGATGGCACCATGGCCAGCTATGCGGTCAAGGGCAATTCCACCTATGGCGCCGTGGTCGATGAACAGTTTGAAGTCGTCAATGGCAAGGCCGTGTGGAAGTCGACCACGGAAAAAGGCGAACAAGCCGTGACCAGCCCGGCGCTGTACGTGCCGCTGAACAGTTCCTTTGAAACCGCCTCGGCCGCGATCGCCGCCCTGGCCGCGACACCCGACAACAAGCTGGCGCTGCTGCCATCGGGCACCTTGTCGCACCGCAAGCTGGCCGAAACTGTGGTCACCAAGGGAACTGAAAAGCAGACCGTGCAGTTGCTGGCGCAAACCGGCCTGGGCCTGTCGCCGCAATTCTTCTGGGCCACCACCGGCGCCAACGGCAAGCCGGCGCGCCTGTTCGCCGTGGTGGCGCCGGGCGCATTCGTGGCCGTGGAAGAAGGCTGGGAAGGCAATGACAAGGCGCTGGCCGCACTGCAGAAGGACGCCGAGCAAAAGATGCTGGCCGACCTGGCCGCCACCTTGCAGCGTCCGTTGAATGGCTTGACCGTGGTGAAGAATGCGCGCGTGTTCGACAGCGACAAGGCCGTGCTGGGCGCGCCGTCCGACGTCTACGTGCTGCGCGGCCGCATCACGGCCGTGCTGCCGGCCGGTTCGCCGGTGCGCGGCGCGGTCAATGAAATCGATGCCGCCGGGCGCGTGCTGTTGCCCGGCATGTTTGACATGCACGGCCACGTGGGCCGCTGGGAAGGCGGTTTGAATATCGCGGCCGGCGTCACCACCGTGCGCGACATGGGCAACGATAACGCCCAGGTGCAACACATCATCGACGAAACCGCCGCTGGCCGGCTGCTGTCGCCGCAAGTGGTGCCGGCCGGTTTCCTGGAGGGCGAAAGCCCGTATTCGTCGAACGGCGGCTTCGTCATCAAGACCCTGGCGGAAGCCAAGAATGCGATCGACTGGTATGCGCAGCACGGTTATCCGCAACTGAAGATTTACAACTCGTTCCCGAAAGAGATCCTCAAGGACACCGTGGCCTATGCGCACCTGCGCGGCTTGCGCGTGTCGGGCCACGTCCCGGCCGGCCTGCGCGCGTTTGAAGCGCTGGACGCGGGCTACGATGAAATCCAGCACATCAACCAGGTGATGCTGAACTTCCTGGCCACGCCGCAAACCGAAACCCGCACCCTGGAACGCTTCATCCTCCCGGCCGACAAGACCGCCGGCCTGGATTTCGAGTCCAAGCGCGTAAAAGACTTCATCGCCCGCCTGGCCAAGCAGAAAACCGTGATTGACCCGACCCTGGCGACATTCGCGTTCCTCAAGCAAAAGGATGGCGACCTCAACACCCCGTTTGCACCGATCGCCGGCCACATGCCGCCGGACGTGCAGCGCGGCTTCCACGTCGGCACGATGAAGATCGATGACGAGGCGACCCTGAAGCGCTACGAAAAATCGTACGCGAAGATGGTGGAATTCGTTGGCCGCCTGTACAAGGCTGGCGTGCCGATCGTGGCCGGCACCGATGAACTGGTGGGCTTCACCCTGCAGGCCGAGCTGGAATTGCTGGTGCAGGCGGGCCTGACGCCGTCGCAGGCGATCCAGGTGGCGACCCGCAATGGCGCGCTGTACACCCGCACCGCCCACGAGCGCGGCAGCATCACGCCGGGCAAACTGGCGGACCTGGTGCTGGTGGAAGGCGACCCGACCAAGAACATCAGCGATATCCGCAAGGTGGCGGCGGTGATTACGCGCGGTTACCTGGTCTATCCGCATGAAGTGGACCAGGCGCTGGGCGTGAAGCCGTTTGTGTCCACCGCGCCACAGGTCAAGACGCTGGCCCCGGTGTCGTCGAACATTGCCGGCAGCAATGACGGGGTGCTGGGCCGCGTGGGTTTGAGCGCCCGCGAACGCGACTAAACGGGCCGCGTTGCGCGCCGCCATGCCGGCGCGACTCCGTAGGGCGGTAAGCCAAAGGCTTGCCGCCATGCGTGCTGTACGGGGACGCCGGCATGGTGGCTTCCGCTGCGCGGAAACCACCCTACGGTAAGGCATGTCCATGGCAGACTTCCGGGTGCCGCCTTAACAAGCGTGTCCAAGTGTTACTTTCCATGGCGCAGACGCGCCGATGCCGCTATGCTGTCAGGCGCTTAGCGCTTATACTTCAGGACCCTATTGTTAAATTAGCTATTTTGGACAGGTTTTCATGCAGAAAGTGATTTCCCAACGCCGCGCACGCGGTTTCACCCTGATTGAAATCATGGTGGTGGTCGTCATCATGGGCGTGTTGGCTGCGCTGGTGGTGCCGAAGCTGCTCAACCGCACCGGCGAGGCGAAAGTCGCGGCCGGCAAGGTCGACATCGCCAACATCGTGCAATCGCTGAAGCTGTACAAGCTGGACAATCAGCGCTATCCCACCACGGAACAAGGCTTGAAAGCGCTGATGGAAAAACCCACCACCGGCCCTTCGGCCAATGGCTGGAAAACCGGCGGTTATCTGGAAAAGATGCCGAAAGACCCATGGGGCAATCCTTACCAGTACCTCGCACCAGGCGTGCGCGGTGAAATCGACGTGTTCTCGTTTGGCGCCGATGGCCAGGCCGGCGGCACGGGCGACGACGCCGACATCGGTAACTGGGACAACTAAGCTTCCGGGCCGGGCCGCCATGTTTGCCGCCAGCCGCCAGCGCGGCTTCACGCTGATCGAGCTGCTGGTGGTGTTGGTGATCCTCGGCATCTTGCTGGGGGTCGTCTCGGTCAACATGGCGCCGAGCCGGCGCCAGGGCATGCAGCAGGAGGCGCAGCGCATCGCCATGCTGCTGCAGCTGGCGCGCGACGAAGCCATTGTCCGCAACCGTCCGGTGGCGTTTGAAGCCGATTCGGAAGCCTACCGTTTCCTGGTCCGCAATGAGCAGCGGCTGTGGGAACCGGTAACTCAGGATGACTTGCTGCGCGAACGTCCCTTCAAGAACAGTCCCGTGACGCTGTTGCTGGACCCGGCCTCCACGATCCCCGGCGACAGGCTGCGCATCGTGTTCGGCCGTGAACCGGTCGACCGTCCTTTCAGGCTGACCATGGTCAGCGGCGACCTGTCCGTGGCGATTCTCGCCGATGGCATCGGCCATTTCACGGTGGAATAAACCATGCGCCGCCTTCACTCTTCCCGAACCCTCGGCTTTACCCTGCTTGAAGTGCTGGTGGCGCTGATGATCGTCGGCACCGCGCTGGGCGCGTCGCTGCGCGCGATCGGCAGCCTGACGCAAAACAGCGATGGCTTGCGCGCCACCATGATGGCCACCTGGTCGGCGGAAAACCGCCTGGTGGAAGTGCGGTTGGCCAAGCGCTTCCCGCCGCTGGGCAAGTCCAATTTCGACTGCCCGCAGGGCGATTTGAAGCTGACCTGCATGGAAGACGTGATTGCCACGCCGAACCCGCGCCTGCGCCGGGTCGAAGTCAGCGTGTATGACCACAAGCAGCCGGAGCGGCTGATCATCAAGCTGGTCCAGCTGGTGCTGCAGGAGTGATGATGCGGCCCCAACAGAATCCACAAGCGGGTTTCACCTTGATCGAGCTGCTGGTGGCGATCACCATCCTCGCGTTCATCGCGGTGATGAGCTGGCGCGGACTCGATGGCATCGTCCGTTCGCGCCAGGCGCTGACGGCGCAGATGGACCAGACCCGTGGCGCGCAGCTGGCCTTCGCGCAACTGCAAAGTGATCTCGAACAATTGTCCGACAAGAACCAGATCGGCGACCGTCAGCGCCTGGTGGCCGATGAATACAGCATGGTCTTCGTGCGCAACGTGCTGGCTGAAGGCGAGCCGTCCCGCGTGCAAGCGGTGTCGTACCGCATCCGCGACGGCGTCCTGATCCGCAAGGAATCGGTCGCCACGCGCGACTTGCGCCAGCTCGATATGCTATGGCAGGCGGCGCTGGCCGACACCGGTCCCGCGCCCGCCGTGGCGCTGCAAAGCGGCGTCGAGAAAATGACGTCGCGCATCTGGGATGCGGGCGGCTGGCAGCCGGCGCCTGTGCCGGGCAATGCGGCCGGCGGCGCCGGTAGCGCAGGGCCGCAACCACCGGCGCCGCTGCAACAGACCGCGTTCACCGGCATTGAATGGTCGCTGCAGCTGCAAGGCGCGGCCGCGCCGGGCCAGGAAGCGGCGCCGCTGCAAAACCTGGTCAAATACTTCCTGGTAGGGGCGCAATGACGGCGCGCCGCATCCATCTGGCATCGCGCGCGCGCCAGCGCGGCGTGGCGATTGTCACGGCGCTGTTGCTGACGACCCTGGCCGTCACCATCGTGGCCAGCCTGTTCTGGCAACAGCAAGTGCAGGTGCGCTCGATTGAAAACCAGCGCATGCATTTGCAAACGCGCTGGATCTTGCGCGGTGCGCTGGACTGGGCGAAGCTGATCCTGCAGCAGGATAACAACGACAGCCCGATCACGGCGGAAACCAGCGTCTGGGCCACGGCGCTGGCGGAAACGCGGCTTGACGATTACATCGAGCGCGAGCGCAATGACAACGAAAAATACGACGCCACCCTGTCGGGGCGGATTCACGACGCGCAGTCGCGCTACAATCTTGGCAATTTGGCCAAGAATCGCGATATCAACCAGGATCAGTTGAAGGTGTTCCAGCGCTTGCTGGAAGGCTTGCGTCTCGATGGCGCGCTGGCGAAAAACGCGGCGCAGGAAGTGGCGCGCAGCCAGGTCATGAAAGTCGAGGCGCCGCAGGGAGGGACTCCACAAGGCGTGCAACCGGCGCCGTCCACGGCGTTGCCGATGGATAGCCGCGAACCGCTGCCGCCGCAGCGCCTCGACGATTTGCTGGCGGTGGCGGGGTTCTCGGCGGAAGCGGTGGAAAAACTGCGGCCTTTCGTGATCGTGCTGCCGCCGGAGCAGGACGACACGGCCATCAACGTCAACATGGCGCCGCCGGAATTGCTGGCGGCCATGGTGGAGGGGTTGTCGGTCTCGGAAGCGGCCAACGTGGTGCAGTTCCGCAAGCGTACGCCGTTTTACAAGCCGGAGGATTTCAAGACGCACGTCAACCGCACGGTGAAGGGCAAGATCACCATCAAGAGCGACTATTTCCTGGTGGAGAGCCACATCCGCCTGGGCAGGGCGGCGCTGGATGCGGAAGCGCTGATCCGGCGTAATCCGAAGGCGGCCAGCCTGGTGTGGATCAGGGAAAACTGAATCAGGAAACTGAGAAGAATGAACGAAAGAGAGATGCTTTGACGACGCTATACATCCGGTATCCTGCCCGGGCCGCGGCCGACAGTGGCGCCATCCAGCAATGCCATTTCGCGCTGCTGGGTGACAGCGGCAATGTGATGCAGCAGGGCGCGTCCGCGCTGGGCAACATGGCCGAACTGGTATCGTCCGCGCGCCGCGTGGTGCTGATGCTGGCCGCCGCCGACGTCACCCTGCTGCGGGTGAAAACGCCGCCATTGTCGGCCGCGCGTTTGAAGGCGGCCTTGCCGGCGCTGGTGGAAGACCAGTTGCTGGGCGACCCCGCCGATTGCATCCTGGCGCTGGCGCCGCTGGGCCCCGACGAAAGTGAAGGCGAACGCACGGTGGCCGTGGTGCAGCGCGCATGGCTGGAAGTGCTGGTCAAGGCGCTGGTGGCGCAGGGCGCGCACGCGGTGTCGGCGGTGCCGGCGCAACTGTGCCTGCCGCTGCAGCCGGGCGGCGCATCGGCCGCGATTGCCCTCGACAACGCGGGACTGGAACTGACCCTGCGCACCGGCCACCACGCGGGCCTGGGCCTGACGGTGGCGCCGGAACCGGAAGCTGCGCTGAATACCTTGCGCGCGCTGGCGGGCGAAGCGCCGCTGGCGGTCTACCTGCCGGCCGCGCTGGCGCCGCAATACCAGCCGGTGGCAAGCAACATGGTGGGTGTGTCGCTGGAACATGACAACTGGACGCACTGGGTGGCGGCGGCCCGCGCTGCCGGACCGGACCTGGCGGCCGGCATGGCGTCCGGCACGCAGGCGCGCGCCTGGCGCCGCTGGCGCTGGCCGGCCGCGCTGGCCGTGCTGGCGGTGATGGTCAATGTCGCCGGCCTGAATATCGAATGGCTGCGCATGAAGCGCGAGTCGACCGACGTCCGTAAAGGGATGGAGCAGACCTTCCGTGCCGCGTATCCGCAGGAAGCCATGCTCGATGCGGTGGCGCAGATGCGCCGGAATATCGCCACCGCCAAGGCCAGCAGCGGCGAACAGACGCCCGATGAATTCACCGCGCTGGCCGCCGCACTGGGCGAAGCGCTGGCCACGGCCGGCAAGCGCGAGGTGGTGGCCGGTCTCGGTTACAAGGACCGCACGCTGACCGTCAAACTCAAACCGAGCGGAGCCGACGCCGGGCTGCGCGACCAGGTCAAGGTCTCGCTGGCGCAGCGCCACCTGGCGCTGTCGGAAGGCGACGGCGGGGTTTGGCAAATTCGCATAGCTGGAGGCAAATCGTGAGCGAACTCACTGCAAAAATGCAGAAGCTGCAGGCGTCCGCGCAAGCCTTCTGGCAAGAGCGTACCGAGCAGGAGCGCCGCATGCTGACCATCGGCGGCGTGGTGCTGGGCTTCGGCCTGTTTTATGGCGTGCTGATCGACCCGGCCCTGGAGGGCCGCGCGAAATTGCGCAAGGACTTGCCACTGCAGCGCCAGCAGGCGGCGGAATTGCAGGCGCTGGGCCGCACCGCGATGGAATTGAAGGCGCGTACGCCGATCCAGGCCAACCGCGCCACCAACGATACGCTGAACGCCAGCCTGGCCGCCAACGGGCTGAAGGCAAACACGCTGGCCATCAGCGGTGAACTGGTCAAGCTGGAATTGAAAGGCGCACCGTTTGCCGCAATCGCCACCTGGCTCGATACGGTGCGCCGCACCGACGCCATGACGGTGCAGGACGCCAATATCACGGCAACGCCCACCCCCGGCATGGTCGATGCGAACTTCACGCTGCACCAGCGCGCCACGGGGGCGGCGCAGTGAGACGTTTAGGTTTATGGCTGCTGGCCGCGCTGCTGGGCGTACTGGTCACGGTGTTGCTGTTCTTTCCCGCCAGCTGGATGTCCGGGCTGGTGGAAAAACAAACCGGCGGCCGTTTGACCTTGGGCGATGCGCAAGGTACGCTGTGGCGCGGTTCCGCCTTCATTGGCGGCGCGGCCAGCAGCAATGGCGCGGTAACGCCGTTGCTGCCGGGGCGCTTTGTATGGAAGCTGTCGCCGCTGGTGCTGTTTGGCAGGGTGGACCTGGAACTGGCCAACCCGGAAGCGCTGGCGCAAGCGGTGAATTTCCGGGGCTCATGGCGCGAGTGGCAATTGAGCCCGTCCGCGCTGCTGTTGCCGGCCGATGGCCTGGCCGGCCTGGGCGCGCCATTGAATACGCTGGCGCCATCGGGCGTCATGCGCCTGTCGTGGAGTGCGCTGGAGTTGCAGGCGCAAGGCAGTATGGTGGCAATCAATGGCCGCACCACGCTGGAGATGGCGGACATGTCGTCGAAGCTGTCGCCAATCAAGCCGCTCGGCAGTTACCAGCTGGCGCTGGACTGGCGCGGCCAGCAGGCGCAACTGGATTTGCAATCCATGAAGGGCCCGCTGCTGTTGAGCGGGAAGGGCAGCCTGGATAACGGCCGCCTGCAGTTTTCCGGGCAAGCCCAGGCCGCCGACGGCTACGAGCAGTCGCTGGGCAATCTGTTGAATTTGCTGGGCCAGCGCCGTCCTACCAATGACGGCAAAAACATCATCGCTTTAGAGTTCAGATAATGAAAAATCAGCCTGTGAACAAATTGAATTTCCCAATGCGCCGTATCGGTGCAGCTGCGCTTTTGTGCTGCGCGATGGTGACCAGTCAACCTCCGGCATGGGCGGCGGCCGGCGATGACACCGTGCTCAATTTCGTCGGCGCCGACATCGAAGCCGTGATCAAGGCGGTCGGCCACTACACCAACATCACTTTCCTGATCGACCCGCGCGTCAAAGGCCAGTTGACCCTGGTGTCGGAAGGCCCGCTGACCAAGACCCAGGCCTTTGCCCTGCTGACGTCCGCGCTGCGCCTGCAAGGCTTTGCCATTGTCAGCGGCGACGGCTACGCGAAAGTCGTGCCGGAAGCCGAAGCCAAGCTGCAGGCCACGCCGACCCAGGTTGGCGGAACGGCCCTGAAGGGCGACCAGATCGCCACCCAGGTATTCCAGCTCAATTATGAATCGGCGGCCAACCTGGTGACGGTATTGCGCCCGCTGATCACACCGAACAACACGATCAACGCCAACCCCGGCAACAATACGCTGGTGGTGACGGATTACGCCGACAACCTGAAACGCCTGGGCAAGATCGTGGCGGCGCTCGATGCGCCATCGCACGTGGACCTGGACGTGATCCCGGTGCGCTACGCGATCGCCAGTGACCTGGCGACCATGATGAACAAGCTGCTGGAACCGGGCGCCGGCGGCGGCGGCGATTCGGGCCGCGTTTCCGTGCTGCCCGATCCCCGCACCAATTCGCTGGTAGTGCGCGCGCCATCGGCCGCGCGCGCCAACCTGGCGAAATCGCTGATCGCGAAACTGGACCAGCCGACGCAACAGCTGGGCAATGTGCACGTGGTGTACCTGAAGAACGCGGAAGCCACCAAGCTGGCGCAAACCTTGCGCTCGGTGGTGTCGGGCGACAGCTCGATGACCGGCGCTTCACTGGGCGGATCCGGCTCGAACGCGGGCGGCCTGGGGCAGGGGCAGGGCGGCGGCAGCCTGGCCGGCGGCCAGCAGGGCGGCATGAACAGCAGCACCGGCGGCACCAGCACCGGTTCCACCAACCCGTTGCTCAACGCCGGCAGCAGCGGCAGCCAGCAATTGAACGCGGGCGGCGCGGGCGGCTTTATCCAGGCCGATCCTTCGACCAATACCCTGATCATCACGGCGCCGGAATCGGTGTACCGCAATCTGCGCGCCGTGATCGACCAGCTCGATGTGCGCCGCGCGCAGGTCTACATCGAATCGCTGGTGGTCGAAGTGTCGTCCGACAAGGCGTCCGAATTCGGCGTGCAGTGGGTCGGCGCGACCGGCAATGAAAACAGCACCTACCGCGTGGGCGGCATCCAGTCGCTCAGCAACGGCGCCAACAACCTGTCCACCATTTATACCGGCATGGCGGCGGGCAAACCGGCGGTCGGCAATGGCCTGACCATCGGCGTGTTCAAGCAACTGGCCAGCGGCGCGCTGGGCCTGGGCGCGGTGGCCCATGCGCTGGAAACCGATGGCGGCACCAATATCCTGTCGACGCCGAACCTGGTCACCCTGGACAATGAAGTGGCCACCATCCGCGTCGGCCAGAACGTGCCGATCCTGACCGGTTCGTTCACCACCACCTCCGGCACCAACTCGAACCCGTTCCAGACCGTCGACCGCAAGGACGTGGGCCTGACCCTGAAAGTGCGGCCGCAGATTTCCGAAGGCGGCACCGTGCGCCTGGCGATCTATAACGAAAGTTCCAGCATCGATACCTCGATCAGCTCGGACAGTGGCCTGATCCTGAAAAACCGCGTGATTGAAACCAACGTGATTGCCGATGACGGCCAGGTGATCGTGCTGGGCGGCCTGATTTCCGACGACGCCGGCGACAGCGCCGACAAGGTGCGCGGCCTGGCCGACATTCCGGTGCTGGGCAACCTGTTCAAGTACCAGAAGCGCCAGCGCAAGAAAACCAACCTGATGGTGTTCCTGCGTCCGGTGGTGATGCGCACCCGCGACCAGAGCAATGAACTGGCGACCGACCGCTACGACTACATCCGCGCCACCCAGCAAGCCGTGAAACCGGATGACACCGTGCTGTTGAAAGACCTGGGCCAGCCAATGCTGCCGCAACTGCAAAACGGCCAGCCTGCGCCGGGCGGCATCGGCCAATTGGCGCGTCCCGTGACGCCGGTCGTTCCTGTCCCTGTTCCGGCTGAAAAGTCCAAGCAATGAGCAACCTGCTGCCTTACGCCTTTGCCCGCGATTACGCGGTGCTGGCCAAACAAGCCGACGGCGGCGCCAATGCGGTCGACGTCTTCGTGTCCGGCGCCACCACGCCTGCCGCGATCGCGGAAGTGTCGCGCCGCTTTGGCCGGGTCAATTTAAAACACATGGGCCGGGCCGACCTGGAAGAAGCGATTGCCGCGGCCTATGCGGGCGGCGGCAATGACGCTTCGCAGGTGGCGGACGAATTCGACGCCGACCTCGATCTGACCAAGCTGCTGCAGGATGTGCCGGCGATCGAAGATTTGCTGGAGTCCTCCGACGATGCGCCGGTGATCCGCATGATCAATGCGCTGCTGACGCAGGCGCTGCGCGAAGGCGCGTCCGATATCCACATCGAACCGTTCGAGCAGACCTCGGTGGTGCGTTTCCGCGTCGACGGCGCGCTGCGCGACATCGTGCGTCCCCGCAAGGCGATCCACGGTTCACTGATTTCCCGTATCAAGATCATGGCGCAGCTGGACATCGCGGAAAAGCGCTTGCCGCAGGATGGCCGCATCACCTTGCGGGTGGGCGGCAAGCCGGTCGACGTGCGGGTGTCGACCCTGCCGACCGGCCATGGCGAACGCGCGGTGCTGCGTTTGCTGGACAAGGAAGCGGGCCGCCTCGACTTGAACCACCTGGGCATGAGCGGCGACATGCTGCCGCAGTTCGACAAGCTGATCAACCAGCCGCACGGCATCGTGCTGGTCACGGGCCCGACCGGTTCCGGCAAGACCACCACGCTGTACGCCGCGCTGTCGATGCTGAACGCCACCACCACTAACATCATGACGGTGGAAGACCCGGTCGAGTATGACTTGCATGGCGTGGGCCAGACCCAGGTCAACGCCAAGATCGACATGACGTTCGCCAAAGCCCTGCGCGCGATCCTGCGCCAGGACCCGGACGTCATCATGATCGGTGAGATCCGCGACCTGGAAACCGCGCAAATCGCGGTGCAGGCTTCGCTGACGGGCCACCTGGTGCTGGCGACCCTGCACACCAACGATGCGTCCGCCGCCGTGACCCGTTTGCTCGACATGGGCATCGAACCGTTCCTGCTGTCGTCGTCGCTGCTCGGCGTGCTGGCGCAGCGGCTGGTGCGCAAGCTGTGTGTCGAGTGCAAGCGTGTCGATGAACACGGGGAGTGGCATCCGGTCGGCTGCGAAGCGTGCGGCAACACGGGCTACCATGGCCGCGTCGGCATTTATGAGCTGTTGCAGACCACGCCGCAAATCAATGCGCAAATCCATGAACGCGCTTCCGAGGCGGCGATCCGCGCCGCGGCGCAGGCCGACGGCATGGTGACCATGCGCGAAGATGGCGAGCGCTGGCTGGCTGCCGGTGTAACGACGCGCGCGGAATTGCTGCGCGTGGCCAAGGACTAACTTATGCCAGCGTTCCGCTATGAAGCCGTCGATGCGGGCGGTTCCACCAAAAAAGGTGTGGTCAATGCGGACAGCCCCCGCGCTGCCCGCGCCGACTTGCGCACCCAGGGGCTGACGCCATTAAAGGTCGATGCGATTGCCGCGCAGGTCGACGCAAGCGGCAATGCCACGCGCCGTTCCGGCTTCGGCGAAAAACTGTCGTCCACCGAGCTGGCGCTGTTTACACGCCAGCTGGCCAGTTTGCTGGAAGCCGGGCTGCCACTGGAGCAATCGTTCACGGCGCTGCTGGAACAGGCCGAGCGCCCCTATGTGCGCGACCTGATCGCCTCGATCCGTTCGGAAATCATCGGCGGCGCCGCCTTGTCCGATGTGCTGTCGCGCCATCCGCGCGACTTCCAGGAAATCTACCGCGCGCTGGTGGCGTCCGGTGAACAGATCGGCCACCTGTCGCGCGTGCTGTCGCGGCTGGCCGATTACATCGAGCGCCGCAATGCGCTGATCGACAAGGTCAAGCTGGCGTTTACTTATCCGGCGATCGTCACGGTGGTGGCGTTTTCCATCGTGATTTTCCTGCTGACCTACGTGGTGCCGCAGATCGTGTCGGTGTTTGCCAACACCAAGCAAAAGCTGCCGCTGCTGACCATCATCATGCTGGCGGTGTCGGACTTCGTGCGCGCGTATGGCGTGATTGTCGCCGTGCTGCTGGTGGGGGCGTGGTTTGCCTGGCGCCGCGCGCTGGAAGCCCCCGACCTGAAGCGGCGCTGGCACACCTGGCTGCTGACGGCGCCGCTGTACGGCAAGTTCGAGCGCAGCCTGAACACCGCGCGCTTTGCCAGCACCCTGGCGATCACCACCGGTTCCGGCGTGCCGATCCTGCGCGCGCTGCAGACCAGCCGCGACACGCTCAACAACGTGGCCATGCAAGAGCTGGTGGAAGAAGCGTCGGACGCGGTGCGCGAAGGCGTCAGCCTGGCGCGCGCGCTGTCGGCGCAAAAACACTTCCCGCCGATGCTGATCCACATGATCCGGGCCGGCGAAATCACGGGCGAATTGCCGGCCATGCTGGAACGGGCGGCAAGCGCGCAGGAAGCGGACCTGGAACGCCGTACCCTGCGTATCGCCGGCCTGCTGGAGCCGGCGCTGATCCTGGCCATGGGCGTGGTGGTGCTGCTGATCGTGCTGGCGGTGCTGATGCCTATTATTGAAATTAACCAGCTGGTGCGCTGAGAGTATTTTATGAAACGTTTGCCTGTACCTGTGACTGTCGCCACCTTTGGCGCCATTGCCGCCCTGTCGGCCTCGATGGCTTACTGGGGCATGCAGCTGTTCAAAGAGCAGCAGCGCCCGATTGCCGCGGTGGTGCACCAGGCGCCGCCGGAGCCGCCGATCGACGCGGCCAAGGGCTTGTTTGGCGGCGATATCGCGGTAGCCGTGGCCAGCAATTTCCAGCTGAAAGGCGTGGTGGCCGCGCTCAATGGCCGCCACAGCGTGGCCATCATTGCCGCCGACGGCCAGCCGCCGAAAGCGTATCCGATCGGTTCGGAAGTGGCGCCGGGCGTGAAAGTGCAGGAAGTGGCGCCGCGCCACGTGGTGCTCAGTGAAGGGGGCGTGCCGAAGCGGATCGACTTGCCGGCCGATGCACCGCCGTCGGGCGGTGGATCCGCCGCCATGCTGCCGCCGCTGCCATCGCCAGGCGCCGGCGCCGCGCCCGTGATGCAGCCGGCGCCACCGCAGCCGATGCCGGCGCCGCAAAACATGCCGCCCCCACCATCGCCGATGACCGGCGGCGGCGCGATGCCGCCACCGCCACGCCAATAAGCCGCATGTCACTCCCTGGGGTCTGACCCCAAATGTGACAAAAGTGGACATCCTGGCTTGGGAAATGTCCACTTTTGTCATAAACGGGGTCTGACCCCAAGGGGTGACACTGCGTACTGAGCTGGTTATTCCTCGGGCTTGTGCGGATCAGTTTTTTTCAGCGCCACCTTGGCGGCCTGGCGCTGCGCCGACTGGCTTTTACCATGCGGCCCGGCTGAGCGGTTTTTGGCCAGCGTCGCATAGGGATTGCGGGGTTTGGCGGGCGTGACGCGGAATTGCATTTTTTGCCGCGTCGCCAGTGCTTTATTGGCCATGCCCGCCGCTCCTCCGTTTACAGCACGTAACGCGACAAGTCTTCGTTGACCGCCAGCGCATCGAGGCGGGCGTTGACGTAGGCCGCATCGATGGTCAGCGTCTTGTCGGACGTTTCAGTGGCCGAGTACGAGATTTCTTCCAGCAGCTTTTCCATCACCGTGTACAGACGGCGCGCGCCGATGTTTTCCGTGCGCTCGTTGACCTGGTGCGCGATTTCCGCCAGCCGCGTTATCCCCTCCGGCAGGAATTGCAGGGCAATGTCTTCCGTCGCCAGCAAGGCTTCGTATTGCTTGGTCAGGCAGGCATCGGTGCTGGTCAGGATGCGCTCGAAGTCGGCGATCGACAGCGATTCCAGTTCCACGCGGATCGGGAAGCGGCCTTGCAATTCCGGGATCAGGTCCGACGGCTTGGCCAGGTGGAACGCGCCCGAGGCGATGAACAGGATGTGGTCGGTGCGGATCATGCCGTACTTGGTGTTGACGGTGGTGCCTTCCACCAGCGGCAGCAAGTCGCGCTGCACGCCGGCGCGCGACACGTCGGCGCCGCCCATTTCGGAGCGGGTCGCGATCTTGTCGATCTCGTCCAGGAACACGATGCCGTTTTGCTCGACATTCTGGATCGCCTTTTGCTTCATCTCGTCTTCGTTAACCAGCTTGGCGGCTTCCTCATCCAGCAAGACCTTCATGGCTTCCTTGATCTTGATCTTGCGCGACTTCTTGCGGGCGCCGCCCATACCGGAAAACATCGACTTGATTTGTTCCGTCATTTCTTCCATGCCGGGCGGCGCCATGATCTCCATCTGCGGCATGCTGTCGGCCAGTTCAATCTCGATTTCCTTGTCATCGAGTTCGCCCTGGCGCAGGCGCTTGCGGAACGTCTGGCGCGTGGTGTCGGGCTTTTCTTCCGCCGCGCTTTGCGCGAAACCGAAATCGCGCGGTGGCGGCAGCAGGATGTCCAGCACGCGGTCTTCCGCGGCGTCTTCCGCTCTGGCCCGCACTTTCGCCATTTCCGCCTGGCGCGTCTGCTTGATGCCGATATCGATCAAGTCGCGGATGATGGTGTCGACGTCGCGGCCGACGTAGCCCACTTCGGTGAACTTGGTGGCTTCCACCTTGATGAACGGCGCGTCGGCCAGCTTGGCCAGGCGGCGCGCGATCTCGGTTTTACCGACGCCGGTCGGGCCGATCATCAAGATGTTTTTCGGCGTGATTTCATGGCGCAGGGGCTCGGCCACCTGCTGGCGGCGCCAGCGGTTGCGCAGGGCAATGGCGACCGCGCGCTTGGCCTTGGCTTGGCCAACCACGTGTTTATCGAGTTCGCCGACGATTTCTTGTGGGGTCATGTTCATGCTGCGGCTCCGTCCAGCGTTTCAATGATGTGCGACAGATTGGTATAGATGCACAGTTCGCCGGCGATGGTCAGCGATTTCTTCACGATGTCCGCCGGGCTCAGGTCGGTGTTTTCCTGCAGCGCCTTGGCGGCGGACTGGGCGTAGGTGCCGCCGGAACCGATGGCGCCGATGCCGTCTTCCGGTTCCAGCACGTCGCCATTGCCGGTGATCACCAGCGTCGATTGCGCGTCGGCCACCAGCAGCATGGCTTCCAGGCGGCGCAGCACGCGGTCGGTGCGCCAGTCCTTGGCCAGTTCGACGGAAGCGCGCAGCAGGTTGCCCTGGTGTTTTTCCAGCTTCGCTTCGAAGCGGTCGAGCAGGGTGAAGGCGTCGGCGGTGCCGCCGGCAAAGCCGCACAGGACTTTGCCCTGGTACAGCTTGCGCACTTTGCGCGCGGTACCCTTCATGACGATATTGCCCAGCGTAACCTGGCCGTCACCGCCTAATGCAACCTGGTTGCCGCGGCGCACGCACAGGATGGTGGTGCCGTGAAATTGTTCCATTGTAGACCTCAAAGTAAGGGCGCACGATGTTCGAGTCGAATTGCGCGCCAGCCGACCAAATGGGGTTCAAGCAAGAAATTGCAAGGTACTTAAGGAAGCACAACAACGGGGTTCAATACTTGTGGGCGAAAATGCGTCCCAGTCCAGTGTAGCCCAAGAGCCGCATCAGCGCCGCCACCAGGTGGTTGACTTCGCGGAATTCCACGCGGCGCGGGCCAAGGTGTGGCGCCGCATCTTGCGGCGGGTCGGATGCCTGGCCGGATGCCGGGTCCGGGGTGGTCTCGGGGGCTATCTCCGGCGGCGCCTGCACCATCGCCTGCACATGCGACAGCAACTGGCCGGCGGCCGCGAACTCCATGCGCGCCAGGTGGCTGCAATCGAACACCAGCGCGTGGTATTGCGCGCCATAGGCCGTGATGGCGGCCAGCAGCGGCGCCATATCGCCGTCGATCACCGGCGGCAGCATGAAGCGGTCGGACGGGGCCGCGACCCGCTGGCGCGCCGCCGTCTCCACCTTGTACGGGGCGGTGAAGGAGGGCGGCGACACTTCGAAGGTCACGCAGTAATCCATGCTGGTTTCTTCGAATTCCTTTTCGCGGTTCAGCAATTGCAGCAATTCCAGCAACAGCAGCCAGGTGGCGGCGCCGTCTTCCTTGCGGCCGACACAGGTGCATGCGCGCAGCAGTTTCACCAGTTCGTCCGCCGCCACCACGATCAATTCACGCCGGGCCGCGACCAGCGCCTGCAAGTGTTCCAGCAGCACCGCGCAGCCCGCATCGTCGCAGGCGGCAATGCGGCTGAAATCGAGCCGCAGCAGCGGGGCATCCCCGGCCTGCGTGCGCCATTGCCATAACGGCGCCGCGCTGCGCGCATCGAGCGTGGCGGCAAACACGTGGCTCGGTGTGACGCCGCTGTAGACCGGCGGCGCCTCGGCCTCGGCCGGTCGCATGTCGCGCCAGGGCGGCGGCGAGGTTTCAAAGGTGCTGGCGTAATCGATCGACAGGTTGTCGAACGCGTCTTGCTGTCCGGTGGCCTGGTACAGGTCGAACAGCAGCCACCATGGCGTGCGGTCCTGTTGCGGGCCGGCGCCGTCGGCCATCGTGTCGGCAATCGCGCCGGCCAGCAGGTGGCCGGCCACGTCGGCCTGGCCATTGGCGTACAGGATCGCGCTTTCATCGATGACGGGCGCGGTGGCGGCGCTGGGCGCCGGGGCCGGCATTTCATCGTCGGCCAGCAGCAAGGTGGTGGGAGCGTCCAGCAGCGGCAGGGTGACGGGATTGTCCGCATCGGCCGCCGTCTCGGGCAAGCGCGGGCGGGGTGGCGGCGCCCAGGCCGGTTCCGCATCGTTGAAGATGTCGGCTTCCATCGCCGCTTCAATGGCGTCGATCTTCAGGGCCGTGGCGCGCGCGATATCGCGCTGCAGCTTCGCATGGGCTTGCCTTTGCATTTCACTGTCGGCAGCCAGGCGTGCGGCAGCCTCGTCGGTGCCGGCGGCGTTGTCCTTGCCTTTCTTGAACAATGAAAAGATACCCACAGCACTCCTCACTTAGTGCCTGATAGTGTAGCCCAGGAGCAAGCTGTGCTGTGTCTTGCTGTACGCAGAAATAAAAAAAGCATGCGGTTTGCATGCTTTTTTTGTGAGTATGCCCCTGTCCGGCGCGATGCCGGCAATCGGCGGGGCTGTGGCGGCGTTCAGTCGCCGTACAGCTTTTGCTTCAGTTCGCGGCGCTGCTGCGCTTCCAGCGACAAGGTAGCGGTCGGGCGTGCGATCAGGCGGGGAATGCCAATCGGCTCGCCCGTTTCTTCGCAATAGCCATACTCGTTATTGTCGATGGCCACGATGGACTGTTGCACTTTTTTCAGCAGTTTGCGTTCGCGGTCGCGGGTACGCAGTTCCAGTGCATGCTCTTCCTCGATGGTCGCGCGGTCAGCCGGATCCGGCACCAGCACGGTTTCGCGCAAGTGTTCGGTCGTTTCGCCGGCATTCTTCAGCAACTCTTTCTCCAATGCCTGCAACTTGGCCTTGAAGAACGCCATTTGCGCCGGATTCATATAATCGGCGTCGCTCATCTTCAGAATTTCTTCGTCGGTGAGGATACGTTCTTCGGCGGCAGGGGTTTTATTAGTTTTAGTCATCACTTCGCTTACCTTCGATACGACAAGTTTTCAAATTTCAGTTGATGCGGCCTTGCCAACAACTGTACCGGCACGTTATTTGCTAACCGGCACCCCACAAAACCCGGTTAGTTTATACCAAACATTGTTCCAAACCGCGAACAAATACGTCTTTCGGTAGATTTTTGCCAATAAACACCATTTTGCTGCCACGAGTGTCGTTTGGACCCCATTTTGCGCCCAGGTCGCTGCCCATAATTTGGTGCACACCCTGGAAAACCACCTTACGTTCAGCCCCATCCATGAACAATACGCCTTTGTAGCGCAACATGCGAGGACCGTACACGTTGATCAAGCCACCCAGGAATTCATCGAGCTTGGCGCTATCGAACGGACGTTCGCTCTTGAAGACAAATGCTGCGATCTCGTCAGTATGGTGCGAATGGTGATGGTCGTGCGCATGATTGCAATGTTCGTCATGTTCATGGCCGTGATCGTGGCCGCAGTGCGCGTGGTCATGCTCATGTTCATGTTCATGCTCTTCGGCCGCCAGGAAATCCGGATCGATTTCCAGCTTTTCATTCAGGTTGAAGCCTTTCAGATCCAGCACTTCCTTGATGTCGACCTTGCCGAAGTCGGAGCGCGTGATCGGGGCGCGGGGATTGATGCGCTTGATCCGGGCCACCAGCGCGTCCACCTCGGCTGGCTGCACCAGGTCGGTCTTGGACAGCAGCAGCTTGTCGGCAAAGCCGACCTGGCGCTGGGCTTCTTCATTGTCGTCCAGTTGCTGCATCGCATGGCGGGCATCGACCACGGTCACCACCGCGTCCAGCATATAGGATGCGCCGACTTTTTCATCGACGAAGAAGGTTTGCGCCACCGGACCGGGATTGGCCAGGCCGGTGGTTTCAATCACCACGCGGTCGAAGGCAATTTCACCGGCGGCGCGCTTGGACGCCAGGCTGTCCAGGGCGACGATCAAATCGCCGCGCACCGTGCAGCAAATGCAGCCATTGTTCATTTCAACGATCTGCTCTTTGCTGTCTTGGACCAGGATTTCGTTATCGATGTTTTCCTGGCCGAATTCGTTCTCGATGACGGCGATTTTCATGCCGTGGTTTTCTTGCAGGATACGGTTCAACAGCGTGGTTTTGCCTGCGCCGAGGAAACCCGTGAGGATGGTGGTCGGGATGAGAGTCATGGTCGTCAGCGTGCCGGTAAGGTTAAAAGCCCGCCAGGCGGGCCCGGGAATCGGGGGATTATGCCGGAATTTTCAAAACTATTTCAGTTTGGCCCGTGGATGGGCGGTATCGTAGACCTTGGACAGGTGCTGGAAATCCAGCGCGGTATACACCTGGGTGGACGTGATGCTGGCGTGGCCCAGCATATCCTGCACGGCGCGCAAGTCGCCCGACGATTGCAGCACGTGCGAGGCAAACGAGTGGCGCAGCATGTGCGGGTGCACATTGGCCGGGGTGCCGGCCTTGAGCCCGTGGGCTTTCAGCCGCAATTGCACCACCCGGGGCGAAATCCGCGTGCCCCGCGTGCTGACGAACAGGGCGCTGGAGCCATCGGTCGGCGCGGGGCGCACCGCCAGCCAGGCGGCAATGGCGCCGAGCGCGGCGCGGCCGACCGGCACGCGGCGCTGCTTGTTGCCCTTGCCGGTGACGATGACTTCCGCATTGTCCGCTTCCAGCCAGCCCAGCGAGCCTTTGACGGGCACCGCGTCGAGTCCGGCCAGCTCCGACACCCGCAAGCCGCTGGAATACAGCAATTCAAACATGGCGCGGTTGCAGAGGTCGGCGGCTTCGTCGCCGGCGGCGGCGGTGCGGGCGGGCGCCGAGACCAGATGCACCGCGTCATCGACCGACAGCGCTTTTGGCAGCGGCTTGCCGCGCTTGGGGGCGCGCACCCCGTCGACCGGATTGGCTGCCAGTTCGGTGTGATCGGCCAGCCACGTGTAAAAACCGCGCCAGCCGGACAGTTTGCGGGCAATCGAGCGCGGATCGAGGTCTTTTGAGTGCAATTGCGCGGCGTAACGGCGCACATCGACCTGCGTGAGCGCCGGCCATGGCTTGTCGCCGGACAGGGCCAGCAGTTCGATCAGGTCGCGCCGGTAGGCGTCCAGCGTGTGGGGCGACAGCTGGCGTTGCGTGCGCAGGCTCTCCAGGTAGGCATCCAGCCATCCTTCCTTGCCGGGCACGCCGTCCATGTGGCTTACGCCAGCAGCGGCGCCAGCGCGGTGCCGGCGGTCTCGCCAATGTGCACCAGGAAATCGGTGGCCATCAGTGATGTGAAGCGCTCGG
This sequence comes from Pseudoduganella sp. GW821-FHT12E03, assembly GCF_058807115.1. Taxonomy (NCBI): domain Bacteria; kingdom Pseudomonadati; phylum Pseudomonadota; class Betaproteobacteria; order Burkholderiales; family Oxalobacteraceae; genus Pseudoduganella; species Pseudoduganella sp. GW821-FHT12E03. The sequence goes on from NZ_JBXAQJ010000015.1 coordinate 98,286, forward strand.
AATCCGGCGAGCCCAGGATCAGCAAGCCAAAGGTTTCCGCCTTGGCGCCGGCCTTGGTCCCCGGCTTGCGCAGCGGGATGATGACGGTGGACTGGATCGCATCGGCGTCGTCGAGCCAGCGCACGGCTTCGAAATCGTTGTTGCTGCCGCAATACGGCGCTTGCAGGCTGTTGGCGAAAATACGGGCATCGTCGGAGACGCCGCTGGTGTACCAGCCATTGGCAAACGCGGGCGCCACATGCCACAGGCGCAGGGTGACTTGCGGCACATGGAAATTCGATTTCAGGCTGTCGACCAGCACGCGCGGCATGACGGCGTCGTCTTGCACTTGCAGCAATGCCTGGGTCCAGCCGTGGAAGCGATTGGCAATGGCGGCGTTTTCATTGGCATGGCGTACCAGTTCAGCCATGCGCAATTCCAGCGCTTTATATTTGTCGCGCATGACTTCCATCTGGCGCTCTTGCAGCGAGACAGCGCGTCCAGTCAGCGGACTGGACAGTTTAAATTCACCCAGCAAACTGGCATGTTCTTCAAAGAAATGCGGATGGTCGGTCAGGTATTGGGCTACTGCGGCGGAATCCAGGGTGGTGATCATCTTCTTACAAGTCGGAAATCTGGGCGAAAGTACATTCTAACCGAGGCGTGCCGGACGAGCGGAGACAAAAAAGGCGCTCCGGCATTTTTGAAGCCGGAGCGCCTGGAGGCAGCGCACCGCGGGTGGCGGCGCGCCGTCGGGAAGTCGGCGGGCCAGGGCGGCCCGCCAGCAGGAAGATTTACCTATGGGTGCCGGGCCTTCAGGCCGGGCATCCACATTTTAAGCAATGGGGGCCGGGCTTTCAGGCCGGGCACCTCATCTTAGAAGCGGTGACGCATGCCGATCTGCACGCCCTTGCTGGACATGCCAGGCTTGGCCGTGAAGCCGCCCGAAGCGCTGGCCGCGCCAATCGCATACTGGCCATCGTTTTCATTCTTGATGTACGCGCCGACCAGGTACACGTCGGTACGCTTGGACATGTTGTAGTCATAGCCGATACCGAACTGGGTCGCGTCGCTGGCGTCGGCGCGCTTGTCATCCTGGCGCACCACGGACGCCATCACGCGGCCTTCGCCCATCTTGTAGTGGAAACCGGCCTGGTAGCTGATCGCATCCAGGTTGAAATTGCGTTTCAGCGCGGCAGTGGTCTGCGCCGACAGGATCGGGCCCAGCACGGTGCCGAAGCTGGCAAAGGTTGGCGCCAGCGTATCCATCGCGAAACGGATGATCACGGAATTCGGGTTTTGTTGCTTGTGGGTGCCCAGGAACAGTTTCCATGGGCCGGTGCTGTACGAACCGGCCAGGGTGGTGGTCACCAGGCCTTTGGCGCCGACCTGGTCGGTGCCGTAGTTGTGGCCCAGGCCCACGTCCCAGCCATTGGCCACGTAGCGCACGTTGGCGCCCCAGTTGCGCTTGTCCATGCCGACGTAGCCGGACTTTTCAAAGCCGTACATCGCCGCGGCCTTGAAGCCGGACGGGGTTTCAATGCGGTACTGGACCGCTTTGTCGGAACGGATCGTGACGCCGGCCGTCAGCAGGCCGCCGGTGCCGCCCACGATGCCGCCCCAGCCGGCTGCCGTGCCCGATTCAAACACGTCGCCCGCCGCCAGTACTTCATAGCCTGGCGTGTACATGCGGCCCAGCAGGACGGCGCCCACCGGGGTGACCAGGCCGACCATCGAGGTGCGGTCGAACAGCGCGTTGTTGATGTTGACGTTCACGGCCGGGTTCAGCGCGGCCTGTACGCCGGCCAGCAGCTTGGCGGCCGTGGCGGCGCCACCCGCGGCGGCCGGGATGGTGTAGTTCAAGCCTTCGGTCAGGGCCACGGTCTGGTTGCTGGACAGGTTACCGGCTTGCTGCTTGCCGTTGTCCAATTCAACCCGGGCTTCCAGGTTGAAGATGGCTTTGAAGCCACCGCCCATGTCTTCCGTGCCACGGAAGCCGAGGCGGGAGCCATCGGCGATACCGCTGACCAGTTTGGTCTTGGAGTCGCCACCGCCGTTATTGACATACATGATGCCGGCGTCGGCAATACCGTAAATGACCACGGACGATTGCGCCATGGCAGGTGCGGCGAAAACGGCGGCAATACCAGCTGCGAGTAACTTGGCCTTCATTAGTGTCTCCGATGAGTAATTTTTTTGTAGGTGAAATAGTACGTGTGTGCTAATTCTTGCTGGCTAGGATGACATTGATCGAGCGCGTTGTACAGGAAGCCATGTGGCTCGAACGGACATGGTTGCAAAAAGGACACAGCAGTCCAAATAAAAAGCCCCGGAACCAGTCCGGGGCTTGCAGGCTGATGGTGTGAAACCGATCAGAAGTTGTGGTGGATACCCGCCGAGTAATGGTTTTGCGTCATGTTGACCGTCGACGCTGCCGTGGTTGGCAGTTTTTTGTTCGACAGGTCCAGATAGACATACGTGCGTGGCGACAGGTTGTATTCATAGCCGATCGACGCCTGCTTGGTTTTTGCCACCAGTTCCGGATCTTTCTGGCCATAGCCCAGCAACAGCTTGCCCGGGCCCATCGTGTAGTTCAAGCCCAGCACCCAGGAATTCATTTCCGAGTTGGGCCGGCCGGCCGCGATGAAATGTTCCAGGTCTTGCTTGTTATACGTCGCCATCAGTTTCAGCGCAGGCAGCGGGCGGACATAAGCGGCAACCTGGTACAGCTTGGCTTCGGTGGCATTGCGTTCGGTGGCCAGCAAGACCGAATACTGTGGTGCGGAACCCGGCGCCGAGTAGGTGGCGCTGACCGAATACGGATACGCCGATCCCATGGCGCCCGCCGCGTATTGTGGCGCCGCCGCGGTGCCACGGCCGACAATGGCGGCGCCTGGGCCACCATTGTTTTCCCGGGTGCCCCAGGTGACGTTCAGCTGGAAGCCGTTGTAGTTCGGCGTGTTGTAGAACACGGCGTTGGAAAAGCGGTTGCCCGAATTGGCCGCCAGGCCCAGCGGATCACTGCCGCTGCCGGCCAGCGATGTGCGGTAGCCGCCGACTTGCAGGTCGGTCTGGTAGCCGGCCACGTTGGGCAAGCCGCTCCATGGTTCAAACGCCACGGTCGATTCCTGCAGCGCGGTCAGGCCACGGCCCAGGCGCACGGTGCCGAAGTCACCCTGCAGGCCAACGCGGCTCTGGCCCTGGAACAGCGGGCGGGTCACGCCTTCAATCGTGCCGGTGTCCGGCTCCAGGCGGATTTCCAGGTGGAACAACGCTTTCAGGCCGTTGCCCAGGTCTTCCGTGCCACGGAAACCGAGTTTGTTGTTGTCACGCTTGCCGATGGTGGTCGGGCTGGAAACGCCGGGCGTGGTATTGGTTGTTTTGGCAAAGCCTGCATCCAGGGTGCCGTAAATAATGACCGACGACTGCGCCTGCGCTCCGGAAAATGCCCCTAACAAGGCCAGGGCCACCAATGATTTTTTCATTTGCTGTTCCTTTTATAAGAATCGTTCGACAATCAAAAGCGTAAAGTGCAGTGAATACGGCGCACAGATGGCCTAAACCTTAATTGCCAGCGACGAATTCACGCGAAAGATTGGTCGATTATGACGGTGAGTATTGGTTGAAAGCCAAAGATGCATGGCTTTCTGTTGTATTTTTGTAACGTCAGCCATTGTCCACGATTGCTGATGTTTTATCCATATGTCCTTTCGGTTTGTAAATACGTAGTAGTACAGAGTAACTGCCGGAAGGTAATGGAATATTTGAGCAATATCAAATACTTACGTGATTCTTACAGCACTGTTGTATGACGCATTAACACCACTTTACGTCACTTGGGAGTAGTGCCGATTAGTTGAAATGTGGCAAGATTAGTAAATGCGCCTGGACGCAGGGATTTTATTTTGCGGCTTAACGCAGCGTTTTCTTGAATGAATCATATTAATAGTGGAACGATGGCAAATCGTGAAGAACTAGGAATGATCCGAGGGGCGCGCGCCGGCGATGCCGAATGCCAGCTGGCATTAGGCAAGCTTTACTTGTTTGGCGGCGTCAGCCTTCCGCAAAGCGCGCCGACCGCGCTGCATTGGCTGCACCGTGCCGCCTTGCAGGGCCGCGACGAGGCCTGGCGCCTGATTGGCCGGCACGTTGGCGTGGAACATGCGCGCCGCAGCCCCGGGGTGTTGCCCTGGTATGAGCGGGCCTGGGATGCGGGCGTGACACAAGCCGGCCTGGTGCTGGCGCAACTGGTCTTGCCGGCGCCGGACGCGGTCAGCGCGCCCCTGCGCAGCAAGGCCATGGCGGCGCTGGAAAGCGCGGCCCGCGCCGGGTTGCCGGACGCGGTACGGTTGCTGGCGCAACAGCGCCACCCTGCGCGCCCGGCCGGTATGGCGCCGCCGCTGCCGTCGCCCGCCGTGGCCGGGAGCGAAGACGACGCCGGCCATACCGCGCTGGCGCAAGCCTGGGACAAGCTGCCGCGTGTGCTGTTCCTGGTGCAGGCATTGCCGCTGGTGCGGCAACTGGTGCAAGATGCGCCGCAAGATGCCGAGGCGGCCCGCGCATGCGGCTGGCAGCCAATGCCGGATCAGGTGCTGTTGCTGGCGCGCTGCGCCCAGGCCATGGCGGAATCCGATGACGCCGGCGACGCGGAACGCCAGGCCGAGCGCCAGCGTTACTGCGAACTGGCCGCGTTTGGCGGCGACCGTGGCGCGCAACTGGCGCTGGGATTGTGGTTTGCGCGCATGACCTGTGATGGCGCCCGCGTGTCCGATGGCATTGCGGCGGCGAATTTCAAGCGCGCCATCCGCTGGCTGACGCAAGCCGGGGAACAGGGGCTGGCTGACGCCTGGTTTGCCCTGTCGCGCATTTATATCAAACCGGAATTTTCACAGCGCAGTGTGGCCGAAGCGCAGGCGTGCCTGGAGCGCGCAGCCGGCATGGGGCACAGCGCCGCTCAGCTCGAGTGTGGCATCCATGCCTGGCGCTCCCGCCGTGGCGATGAACAAAATGACGTGCGCGCCGCGTATTGGCTGCAACAAGCCGCCGCCCAGGGGGCGAAAGAAGCGGAAGCCGCGTTGTTGCGGATTGCGCCGGAAGCGCCGGACGCGGCCGAATGGACCGCCGGCTTGCCGGAACTGCGCGACTGGCAGCATAGCTTGCCGCTGCTGGCGGCCCGCATCGAACTGGCGCAGTTATTCAGCCTGACACGGGCCGAAGCGCTGTTGCTTGATATCGGCGCGGCTGACCAGGGGCACTGTCTGGTGGTCGATATCCGCGCCAGCTATGGCCGCAGCAAGCGCCGCCTGGTGCTGGTGCGGACTGCCCAGCAGCGCCAGGCGCTGGACCGGATGGTGCGGTTGTTCGAGCCCGTCGATTGCAGCATGGACGGACCGGAAGGCAATTACCGCCAGCGCCTGTACCGCCTGAAGACCTTGCAAGCGCTGGACGACGACGGACTGGCGGTGGCCTGAGCGGCGCCGTGGCCGCAAGGCGGGTTGGTTTAAATGTCGATTTCGCCTTCGAACACGGTGACTGCGGGACCTGTCAGCCAGACGGGCTGGCCTTCGCCGTCCCAGGCGATCGACAACTGGCCGCCGCGCGCATCGACGCGCACCGGCGAATCGAGCAAGCCACGGCGGATGCCGGCCACCACGGCCGCGCAGGTGCCGGTGCCGCACGCCAGCGTCTCGCCCACGCCCCGCTCGAATACGCGCAGGCGTACGTGCTGGCGGTCCACGACCTGCATGAAGCCGGCGTTGACGCGGCGCGGGAAGCGCGGGTGGTTTTCAATCAGCGGGCCGTTCAGCTCGACCGGCGCGGTGTCAACGTCCGGCACGATTTGCACCGCATGCGGATTGCCCATCGAAACCACCGACACCAGCACGGTTTCCTTGTTGCCGCCCAGTTCCAGGGTCAGCGGCCACAGCGTGTCGCGGCCTTCCGCGACACCGCTCAAGCCTTCCGCATCGAACGGCACCCGGGCCGGTTCGAGGATCGGGGCGCCCATGTCGACCGTGATGGCGCCATTGTCTTCCAGGCGCGGTGCAATCACGCCCGCCATGGTTTCCACGGTAATGCTCTTTTTGTCCGTTAAGCCTTTTTCCACCACGAATTTCACGAAGGCGCGCGACCCATTGCCGCACTGCTCCACTTCGCCGCCATCGCTGTTAAAGATGCGGTAGCGGAAATCGCAGTCGGGGCGGGTGGATTTTTCCACCACCAGCATCTGGTCGGCGCCCACGCCAAAGCGGCGGTCGCCCAGGTGTTGCCATTGCGCGGGCGTGAAATCGATTTGCTGGTTGATGGCGTCGATCACGACAAAGTCATTGCCGGCGCCGTGCATTTTGGTGAACTTCAGTTTCATTAATTTTTTCCTGTATAAAGCGACGCTTCGCCGTTGGGGCGGGTCTTGAACCGCTTATGCGTCCAGAAATACTCTGCCGGCGCCTCGCGCACGCGGTCCTCGATAAAGGCATTCATGCGGCGCGTGGCTTCCACCATGTCAGGGCCTGGGTAATTCTGCCACGGTGCATAAAATTGTACTTGCCAGCCCTGGTAATCGGGCAGGAAGGTGCTGATGACGGGCATCACTTGCGCACCCGTGGTGGCGGCAATCCGGGCGGTGGCCGTCAGGGTGGCGCACGGGACGCCGAAGAAGGGCACGAATTCCGCATCCTTTTCGCCGAAATCCATGTCCGGCAACATGAAGTAGGGCAGTTTTTCTTTCAGCGCCCGCAGGATGGGCTTGATGCCGTCGTGGCGCGTAAACAGTTTGACGGGCTGGAAGCGCCCGCGGCCATCGCGCAGCACCTGGTCGAAGACCTTGTTCTTTTGCTGCACATACATGGACGACGCCGACATTTCCATCGCGACCGTGGCGCCGGCCACGTCCAGGCACACGAAATGGGGGCACAGCAAGATCGTCGGCTGGGCGGCAATCGCCGCCACCGGGACGCCATTGGTGTCCGGATGCGGGCCGTCAAAGGCCACCACCTTGATCAGGCGCTTCAGGCGCCGCTGCGGCGCCCACCACAAAATGCCGCGCTCGAACACGCTGCGCGCATAGCCTTGGAAATGGCGCCGCGCCAGCGCGATACGCTGCTGCTCCGTCAATTCCGGCATGGTCAGCCGCAAGTTCGTCAGCGTGATGTCGCGGCGCGGTTTCATCACCGCGAACAGCAGCGAACCGACCGCCGTGCCAAAGCGGCCCAGCACGGGCAAGGGCAGCCAGTGCAGCAGCCACATGAATCCCAATAAGATCCTCATGCCGCCTCCTGCTTCGCGGCCGCGCCGGACGGCACCTTATACCGGTTATAGCTCCAGTAATATTGAGCCGGTGCGCGGGCGATCAGTTTTTCCATCGCGGCATTGATGGCGCGCGCCTGTTGCGCCGAATCGCCTTCCAGGGTGCCGTCGAACGGCACGAAGCGGATCACATAGCCACGGCCGAACGGCAAGCGCTCCGCATAGGTGGCGATGACGACCGCATCCCCCAGCTGCGCCAGCTTGGCGGGCAAGGTCATGGTGTAGGCGGTGCGGCCAAAGAAATCGGCAAACACGCCTTCGCCTTCCTGCGGCACCTGGTCCGGCAAGATGCCGACCGGCGCGCCTTTTTTCAGGAACTTGGCCAGCATGCGCACGCCCGACATGGTCGCCGGCGCCAACAGCAGGTTGGCGCGCGCGCGCGCGCCTTCGATCAGCGGCTTCAGTGCTTCCTTGCGGGGCGGGCGGTACATGACCATCAATTCCTGCCGCAGCGCGATTTCCTGCGCGACAATTTCAAAGCAGCCCAGGTGGGGCGTCAGGAAGACAATGCCGCGTCCCGCGTCCAATGTACTTTGTACCAATTGCCAGTTTTCCACTGTGGCGTGGCGCGACACTTTTTCAGGCGAGGCGCACCAGATGAACGGCAGTTCGGCTATGCTTTTTCCTGACTCGGCAATGGCGCTGCCCAAGTGTTGTTCAAAGCCGGCCTGGCGCATGTTCTGTTTCATGCGGCGGCGGTACGATGGCGACAACAGGTAAACCAGCCAGCCCAGGACAGCGCCCAATGCATGCAATACCGGCAAAGGAAAGTGGGAAAAGAAGCGGAAGATGGAAACAAGCATGGATCGTTCGGTGCAGCAAGCGCTTTTGCCCTGCCAAAATTTTCAAAGAAGCGTAAAATACCACGTTCGTAGTATCCGCTGAGTTAACAGACAACTTGCGAGGCGGAATATAAATCTCGCTAAAGCGTCGCAAGCCCGTTTTGGTTGTTGCGACATGTTTATTCAACCATTATCAGGAGCTTGTGATGCCCGTTGATTATTTGTTTACCTCTGAATCCGTTTCCGAAGGCCACCCGGACAAGGTCGCCGACCAGATTTCCGATGCCATCCTGGACGCCATCCTGGCGCAGGACCCGAAAGCCCGCGTCGCCGCTGAAACCCTGTGCAACACCGGTCTGGTGGTGCTGGCCGGTGAAATCACCACCCACGCCAACGTCGATTACATCCAGGTGGCGCGCGAAACCATCAAGCGTATCGGTTACGACAACACGGAATACGGTATCGATTACAAGGGTTGCGCCGTGCTGGTTGCTTATGACAAGCAATCGCCGGACATCGCCCAAGGCGTTGATGAAGGCGCCGGTATCGACCTGGACCAGGGCGCCGGCGACCAGGGCCTGATGTTCGGCTACGCGTGCGATGAAACCCCGGAACTGATGCCGGCCGCGATTTACTACTCGCACCGCCTGGTCGAGCGCCAGTCGCAGCTGCGCAAGGATGGCCGCCTGCCATGGCTGCGTCCGGATGCGAAATCGCAAGTCACCCTGCGTTACGTGGATGGCAAGCCAGTCGCGGTCGATACCGTGGTGCTGTCGACCCAGCACCATCCGGACGTTACCCACAGGCAGATCGAAGAAGCCGTCATCGAAGAAATCATCAAGCCGGTGCTGCCGTCGGCATGGCTGAATGGCACCAAGTTCCTGGTCAACCCGACCGGCCGTTTTGTTATCGGCGGCCCGCAGGGCGATTGCGGCCTGACCGGCCGCAAGATCATTGTGGACACCTACGGCGGCGCGGCGCCGCACGGCGGCGGCGCGTTCTCCGGCAAGGATCCATCGAAAGTGGACCGTTCGGCAGCCTACGCGGCCCGTTATGTGGCGAAAAACATCGTGGCCGCCGGCCTGGCGCGCCAGTGCCAGGTGCAAGTGTCGTACGCGATCGGCGTGGCGCGTCCGATCAACATCACCGTCTACACCGAAGGTACGGGCGTGATCGCTGACGAGAAAATCGCCCAACTGGTGCAGGAACACTTCGACCTGCGCCCGAAAGGCATCGTGCAAATGCTGGACCTGCTGCGTCCGATCTACGCGAAAACCGCGGCATACGGCCACTTCGGCCGTGAAGAGCCGGAATTCACGTGGGAACGCACGGACAAGGCTGCGATCCTGCGCGCCGCTGCCGGCCTGTAATCTGGCGCAGCCGGCTGGGCCGGAATCCAGGTTGAGGAATTTACGGACAAGGCCGCGATCCTGCGCGCCGCTGCGGGACTGTAAGATCTGATGTTGTAACGCTGCGCCGGACTGCTCCGGCGCAGCGAGTTTTCTGCTAAAATTATCCGTTCCGAGGAGCGCTGCGACCAGTCACCTGGCCAGGCTCGGACATCAACACCGCGCTCACGTTACTTTTTTCAACTAACTGAAAGGAGGGCGTGATGAACGCCGCATTGAAATCCTCGCAAGACTACATCATCGCTGACATCGGCCTGGCGGCCTGGGGCGAAAAAGAAATCAAGATTGCTGAAACGGAAATGCCTGGCCTGATGGCCATCCGTGAAGAATTCGCCGCTGCCCAGTCGCTGAAAGGCGCGCGCATCACCGGTTCGCTGCACATGACCATCCAGACCGCCGTGCTGATCCGCACGCTGGAAGCGCTGGGCGCGCAAGTGCGCTGGGCCTCGTGTAACATTTACTCCACACAAGACCACGCCGCCGCCGCGATCGCCGCCGTCGGCACGCCGGTGTTCGCCGTCAAGGGCGAAAACCTGGACGAATACTGGGAATACACGCACCGCATCTTCGAGTGGCCGAACGACGCCGCCGGCAATGCCGTGTATTCGAACATGATCCTGGACGATGGCGGCGACGCCACCCTGCTGCTGCACCTGGGCGTGCGCGCTGAAAAAGACATTTCGGTGCTGAACAACCCGGGTTCGGAAGAAGAAATCTGCCTGTTCAACTCGATCAAGGCCCACCTGGCCAAGGACGCCACCTGGTACTCCAAGCGCCTGCCGGAAATCATGGGCGTGACGGAAGAAACCACCACCGGCGTGCACCGCCTGTACCAGATGCACAAGGACGGCAAGCTGGCCTTCCCGGCCATCAACGTCAACGATTCCGTCACCAAGTCGAAGTTCGACAACCTGTACGGCTGCCGCGAATCGCTGGTGGACGGCATCAAGCGCGCCACCGACGTGATGATCGCAGGCAAGATCGCCGTGATCGCCGGCTACGGTGACGTGGGCAAGGGTTCGGCCCAGGCCATGCGCGCGCTGTCGGCGCAAGTGTGGGTCACCGAGATCGACCCGATCTGCGCCCTGCAGGCGGCCATGGAAGGCTACCGCGTGGTGACGATGGATGAAGCCGCATCGCAGGGCGACATCTTCGTGACCTGCACCGGCAACTACCACATCCTGACCGAACAGCACATGCTGGCCATGAAAGACCAGGCCATCGTCTGCAACATCGGTCACTTCGACAATGAAATCGATGTGGCGTCGCTGAAGAAATACGAGTGGGAAAACATCAAGCCGCAAGTCGACCACGTGATCTTCCCTGATGGCAAACGTATTATCTTGCTGGCCGAAGGCCGCCTGGTGAACCTGGGTTGCGGCACCGGCCACCCGTCGTACGTGATGTCGTCGTCGTTCGCGAACCAGACCATCGCGCAGATCGAACTGTTCAGCAACATCAAGGCGTATCCGGTCGGCGTGTACACGCTGCCGAAACACCTGGACGAGAAAGTCGCCCGCCTGCAGCTGAAAAAGCTCAACGCGAAGCTGACCACCCTGACCGAAGAACAGGCTGCGTACATCAACGTGCAAGTCCAAGGCCCTTACAAGCCTGACCACTACCGTTACTAATATGTGGATGCCCGGCCTGAAGGCCCGGCACCCATGTTGTCCAAGCCGTTGCAAGGACCGCGCACGCGGTCTTTGCAACGTGCGGTTGCGAGGCTCTTTATGCGTTTGGTCCTTACCTGGTTAATCAATGCGGCCGCCCTGCTTGCCGTGCCCTACCTGATGCATTCCGTCGATGTCACAAGCATTGGCGCCGCCCTGGTTGCAGCCCTTGTGCTGGGCCTGGTCAACACCCTGATACGTCCCGTTTTGCTGCTGCTTACTTTGCCTGTGACGTTGCTGTCGCTGGGCTTGTTCATCCTCGTCATCAATGGCTTCATGTTCTGGCTGGTGGCGCAATGGGTGGACGGCTTCCACGTCGATAGCTTCTGGTCCGCAATGGGCGGCGCAATCTTGTACAGCGTGATTTCCTGGGCTCTGTCTACCTTACTTTTGAAGAATGCAGATGGAAACTCCTAATTTCAGTATTGAATTCTTTCCGCCCAAGACGGCGGAAGGCGCGGAAAAGCTGCGCGTGACGCGCGCCAAGCTGTCCGAATTGCACCCCAAGTATTTTTCCGTGACGTTTGGCGCCGGCGGCACCACGCAAAACGGCACGCTCGACACCGTGCGTGAAATCATGGCTGCCGGCGAAGATGCCGCGCCACACCTGTCGTGCATCGGCGGCACCCGTGAATCGATCCGCGCCATCCTGAACGAATACAAATCGCACGCTATCCGCCGCCTGGTGGCGCTGCGCGGCGACTTGCCGAGCGGCTATGGCGCTTCCGGCGAATTCCGTTATGCCAATGAACTGGTGGAATTCATCCGCGCGGAAACCGGCGACTGGTTCCACATCGAAGTGGCCGCGTATCCGGAAGTGCACCCGCAAGCCCGTTCGCCGCAGCACGACCTGGAAGCGTTTGTGCGCAAGGTGAATGCCGGTGCCAATGCCGCCATCACCCAGTATTTCTACAACGCGGATGCGTACTTCCATTTTGTCGACCAGGCCACCAAGGCCGGCGTCACGGTGCCGATCGTGCCGGGCATCATGCCGATCACGAATTACACGCAGCTGATGCGTTTTTCCGACATGTGCGGCGCGGAAATTCCACGCTGGGTGCGCCTGAAACTGGCCAGTTTTGGCGACGACACGGCATCGATCAAGGCCTTCGGCCTCGACGTGGTGACGGACCTGGCCCAGCGCCTGCTCAAGGGCGGCGCCCCGGGCATCCACTTCTACAGCATGAACCAGGCGGCGCCGACCACGGCGCTGTGGCAGCGCCTGGTGTAAAGGGCAGGGGCGCCCCGTGCGCCTGTGCCGGTTTGGCGCGGCCCGTCGGCCGCGTCCGGATGGATGGAATCTTATGAAATATATTCTGTGCCCAGTTTTATTTGTCGGCATGATTGCCGCACTGGTATCGGGGATCACCAACGGCAGCGGCGCCGACTTGCTGAAAAGCGTCGGCTACCTGGCCGTGTTTTTGACCTGTCTGCCCCCCGTCACGGCGCCGGCGCCCAGCCACCGGGCCGCCATCCTGATCAAGCAATATGCAATGCAGCTCGGCATGCTGGGTTTTACTTGCCTGCTGTTGTCGGTGGCTTGGAAAAGCGGCTGGATCTGACCTGCCGCCTGCGGGCGCTTACGCTTCGGTCAGCATGACATCGAGTGCGACGTCATGCGGATCGTCCGGAAAATCCGCCTGCAGGCAACGGTAGGCGATCCCCGCCGTGGCCGGCCGTGGCGCGTGTTCCAGGGTACGGTCATAAAAGCCGCCGCCATAACCGAGGCGGAAGCGGTGCGGGTTGTAACCTAAACACGGCACCAGCAAGGCCGGCGGATACGCCGTCATGCGCAAATCCGCCGGCACCGCCACCCCCATGGTGTCCTTGACCATGGCTTCGCCGATGGTCCATTCGGCAAACTCCAGCGCCGCATCCCTGGCCACCACCACCGGCAGCAGCAGCCGTACGCCGCGCCGGGCCAGTTCGTCATAGGCGGGCCGTAAATCCGGTTCGTCGCGCAGCGGCCAGTACACGCCCAATTCCCGCACCTGGTTTGCGTCCTGCCACGCCAGCACGTTGGCGCACAGCGCCAGGTCCCACGCGGCCCGTGTTTCCGGGGCTAGGGCGCGGCGCAATGCCAGCAATTGTTTCCTTAATTCAGCTTTTCCGGCGGGCAGTTTGTCTGGTGGCGTGGCTGGGTTGCGTGGTATTCTTGGATCGCTGGTCATGTCTGGTTTTTTTGTGAGAGTCGTACCTTGATTTCCCCTTCGAAATGGATAGCCGGCATTGCGATTGCCTGTGCTTTCGCATCCGCAACATCCCAAGTCCACGCTGACGACCTCGACTCCCGCAAGGAAGACGATGCCTTCCTGTTGCTGCGCGAAGCCGTGCGCAAGGACGAACCGGCCAAAGTGGATTTTTACGGCGCGCGGCTGGGCAATTATTCCATTCCGTCGTACGTTGATTATTATCGGCTGAAATCCCGTTTGCGGGATGCCGCCACCTACGATATCCGTGAATTCCTCAAGCGCCACGAAGGCAGCGCGATAGCCGACCGCTTGCGCAATGACTGGCTGCTGGAGCTGGGCCGCAAGAAAGACTGGCCGAACTTCGATGACCAGTTCCCGCTATTCGTGCTGAACGACGATACGCAAGTCAAATGCTATGCGCTGCAATCGAAAGCCCTCAAAGGCATCAAGGTGGCGGACGATGCGCGCGCCCTGCTGACGCAGCCCAATGGTTATGGCGAAGCCTGCGCGGGCCTGATCGCCACCTTGTTCCAGGCCGGCCAGTTTTCCGCCGACGATGTGTGGGCGCAGGTGCGGCTGGCGGGCGAATTCAATGCCACCGGCCAGGCACGCCGCGCGATCCTGTTGCTGGGCGGCGTCGACAAAAAAATTTCCCAGGCGGTGGATGTGCCGCTGGTGGCCCTGGCCAAAGGCGCCGGCGTGTCCAAGGCCGACCATGAAACCTTCCTGGTGGCGGTCGGCCGCGCGTCGAAGACAAGCATGAAACTCGCGGTGCTGGCGCTGAACAAGGCGGCGCCGAAACTCACCGCGCAGGAACAGGCGATCGGCTGGGCCAATATCGCGCTGCAATCGTCGTATTCGCTGGCGCCGGAAACCGCCGACTACTGGCACAAGTCGAACGGTGCGCCGCTGTCGCTGGACCAGCACCAGTGGAAGACCCGCTTCGCGCTGCGCAACGGCGACTGGAAGCAGGTGAAAAAGAATATCGCCGCCATGCCGGAAGCGCTGCGCAGCGATCCGGCGTGGGTGTACTGGAAGGCCCGGGCGCTGATGGCGGAACATCCGGGCGCCCAGCCGTCCGGCGAAGCCGCGCAACTGCTGCGCACGATTGCCGACCAGCCGCATTTCTACGGCCAGCTGGCGCAGGAAGAATTGGGCAAACTGGTGACGATCCCGCCGCCCGGCGCGCCGTTGACGGACAGCGAAGTGGCCGCGATCGCCGCCCGTCCGGGCTTCCAGCGCGCGCTGAAATTCTTTGGCATGCGCCTGCGCTTCGAAGGAACGCGGGAATGGAACTGGGAATTGCGCAGCCTGAACGAACGTGAGCACCTGGCGGCGGCGGAATTCGCGCGGCAACACCATATCCTGGACCGCATGGTCAACACCTCGGACCGCACCCGCGTGCAAGTCGATTACACCCAGCGCTTCCCCGTGCCGCATGACGACATCATGCATCCGGCCACGCAGACGCTGGGGCTGGATAAAGCATGGGTGTATGGCCTGATCCGGCAAGAGTCGCGCTTCATCATGGATGCGCAATCGCATGCCGGCGCGTCCGGCCTGATGCAGGTGATGCCGTCCACCGCGCGCTGGGTCGCCAAGAAAATCGGGCTGAGCGATTATGTGTCGGACGCCATCACGGACGTGCGCACCAATATCCTGCTGGGCACCAATTACATGAACATGGTGCTGGGGAACATGGATGGCTCGCAAGTGCTGGCCTCGGCCGCATACAACGCGGGCCCGGGCCGCCTGCGCTCGTGGCGCGCCACCCTCGACAAGCCGATGGAATCGGCGGTGTTCATTGAATCGATTCCGTTTTTCGAGACCCGCACCTACGTGAAAAACGTGATGTCCAACGCCACCTATTACGCCGCCCTGTTCGAGGGTAAGCCGCAATCGCTGAAAGCGCGCATCGGCAGCGTGGCGCCCAAGGGCTATACCGAACAGCAATTGCAGGAAGCCGCCTTCGGCGGCCGCTGATTTTTTCAGATAACACTACCCCATTGGAACCCAGATCCATGCAAACTGAACTCGATCCCCTGTTGACGCAAACCCTCGCCGCCGCACGTGAACCGGGCCTGACCCTGGTGATCGGTAACAAGAACTATTCGTCGTGGTCGATGCGTCCGTGGGTCGCGATGACGGCCTTTAATATTCCGTTCCATGAAGTGCGCGTGCTGCTGGACCAGCAAGACACGGCCAACAAGATCGCCGCGTATTCGGCCTGCGGCCGGGTGCCGGTGTTGCTGGCCGGTGAGATAACGATCTGGGACAGCCTGGCCATTTGCGAATACCTGGCCGAGCAATTCCAGGAAAAACACTTGTGGCCGCAGGACGTGGCGGCGCGCGCGATGGCGCGTTCCGTCTGCGCGGAAATGCATTCGGGCTTTTCCAGCCTGCGCACCTCGATGTCGATGAACATCAAGGGCCGCTATCCCGGCAAGGGCCGCACGCCCGGCACCCAGGCCGATATCGGCCGCATCAGTGAAATCTGGGAAGAGTGCCTGGCGCGCTTTGGCCATACTGGCGGCCACTCCGGTTTCCTGTTCGGCGAATTCTCGATTGCCGACGCGTATTACGCGCCGGTGGTGATGCGCTTCCACACCTATGGCGTGACGTTGCCGCCCGCGCTGAATGGCTATTGCGAACGCGTGCGCAACCATCCCGCCGTGGCGCGCTGGACCGAGGAAGCCATGGCGGAAACCGAAACCTGCCCGCTGCACGACGCGGAAATGCCGGACTGATGGCAATGCAAGTCTATGTGGTCGGCGGTGCGGTCCGCGACGAGCTGCTGGGATTGCCCGTCCAGGACCATGACCACGTGGTGGTGGGGGCGACCCCGGAAGACATGGTGCGCCAGGGGTTCCGCCCGGTCGGCAAGGATTTCCCGGTGTTCCTGCACCCGCAAACCCAGGAAGAATATGCGCTGGCGCGCACCGAGCGCAAAACCGCGCCCGGCTATAAAGGCTTCGTCTTCCACACCTCGCCCGATGTCACCCTGGAACAGGATTTGATCCGGCGCGACCTGACCGTCAATGCGATTGCCAAGGCGGCCGACGGTACCCTGATCGACCCCTTCAATGGTCGCGCCGACATTGTTGCGCGCGTGTTCCGCCACGTGTCGGATGCGTTTGCCGAAGACCCGGTCCGCATCCTGCGCGTGGCGCGCTTTGCGGCGCGCTATGGCGACTTCACGGTGGCGCCGGAAACCAATGCGCTGATGCGGCACATGGTGGAGCATGGCGAAGCCGATGCGCTGGTGGCCGAACGGGTGTGGCAGGAAGTGTCGCGCGGTTTGATGGAAGCGGCGCCGTCGCGCATGTTCGACGTGCTGCGCGATTGCGGCGCGTTGGCGCGCATCATGCCGGAACTCGATGCCGGCCCGCAGGCGATGCGCGTGATCGATCATGCGGCGGCTGCCGGCCTCGATTTGCCGGTGCGGTTTGCCGCCTTGCTGCAAGGGCTGGGCGGTTCGGCGGAGGCGCTGAAAGCGGCAGACCAGTTGTGCAAGCGCCTGAAAGTGCCGGCCGAGTGCCGCGACCTGGCCGTGATGGCGGCGCGCGAACGTGAGGTGGTGGCCGATGCGCTGGCGCTGGATGCCGGCGCCATCGTCAAGCTGCTGGAACGCTGCGACGGTTTCCGCAAGCCGGCCCGCTTCAGCCAGTTGCTGCTGGCGTCGCAAGCCGGGGCCTGTGGCGCTGAAGAACAGGATGCGGACTGCCCCTATCCGCCGCTGGCGCACCTGGAAACCGCCCTGGCGGCCGCCCGCGCCGTCAACGCGGGAGAAATCGCGCAATCGTGCGCGGATCAGCCGCAGCGGATTCCTGAACGGGTGCACCAGGCGCGTGTGGCGGCGGTGCGCGAGGCACTGAGGTTGCCAGAGGAAGGGGATGGGAAATCCTAATGATCGTTAGGATTTTTCATGACTTCCTGGACTTGCCAGCAAAATCCTAAGAACTGTTAGGATTTTCTGAACACGTTGCATGATGCGTTGCCTCCCGCTTGGCTGGTAAGATGGGAGCCAATGCTGAGCCGCGCCCCGCGGCCGGGAGCCGCCCATGAAGCTCAACCTGTTCCGCAATCCGTTCCGCCGCTGGATGTCCGGCGATGGCAGGGACCGTCCGACGGTGCCGGTCAAGGAACTGGCTGAGCGTGACCGGCGCCGCATGGTCAAACATTTCATGGCGCTGGAAAAGCCGGACCGGCTGCTGCGCTTTGGCGCCCACACCTCGGACGACCAGGTGGCCAATTACGTGTTCGGCATCGATTTTTCCCGCGATATGGTGTTTGGCGTCTACAACCGCGTGTTCAAGCTGGTGGCGGTCGGGCACCTGGCCTTTGCGCCGCGCGAGTCCAGGAATGCTGCGTCGGACAAAGAGCGGGTGGCGGAATTCGGCGTCTCGGTACTGAGGGCGGCGCGCGGCCTGGGGATCGGTTCGAAACTGTTCGAGCGGGCCGCGATGCACTGCCGCAACAACGACATCGACACCCTGTATATGCATTGCCTGTCGTCCAACAAGACCATGATGCATATTGCGAAAAAAGCGGGCATGGAAATCCACCGCGACTATGGCGAAGCGGATGCGTATCTGAAACTGCCCGCGCCCAGCCCGGCCACGGTGCTGCAGGAAGCGCTGGACGAGCAACTGGCCACATTGGACTATGCGCTGAAAGCCAATACGCGCGCGGCCGCCAAGTTGCTGGACAAACTGCCGGGTGTGAAGTCCGATGATTAAGCCACGTTCTCCATGGCGGTTCGCCTGGCTCGCCTGGTTTGCCGCCAGCCTGGCGGCGGACTTGTCCGCGGCGCCGCTCAACCTGTGCTTTGAAGATGTGCCGCAATCGCCGTGGACCATGCCGGACGGCGCCGGCCTGAACATCGAACTGTTGAAGCGGGTGGAGCGCCTGACGGGCGAACAGTTCAATTACATCGCCCGCCCCTGGAAGCGCTGTGAAGAAGAGACCCGCAGCGGCATCATGGACGGCATGATCGGTCCGGCCGACAACCCGCGCCGCCGCGCCTACAGTGTGCCGCCGCAAAAGCCGGACGGCGCGCAAGACCCGGAACGCGCGATGTACCATGACCAGGTGATGCTGTTCCTGCGCACCGGCAGTGGCGCCAGCTGGGACGGCAAGCACCTGGTCAATCCGCGCGGCATCGCGGTGGCGCAGCGCGGCTATTACACGGTGGACATGCTGCAGGCGCTGGGCCAGAAAGTCATCGACACGCCCAAGTCGGCCGAAGAAGGCTTGCGGCTGCTGGCCGTGGGCGCCGCCGACGTGGCGGTGCTGATGGGGCGGGGGGCGGAAGACGCGCTGCGCAACGATCCGCGATTCCACGGCAAGATCGGGCTGGCGCGCCAGCCGTTCGCCATTTTTGATTTCCACCTGATGATCGGCCGCAAGGCGTTCGACAAGGACCCGGCGCGCTTCGAGGCGATCTGGAACGCGATTGCCACGGTGCGCGCCACGCCGGAATACCGCCGCCTCGAAGCGGGGCATCTGCGGCAGCCGGCGCGCGATTAGCATCCCGTCCTGTTGCGCGGCGGATATCAGCCCGGCTGATGCCGGCGCGGCTTGTATCAGCGCGACTTATAGTGGCGCGACTTATAGTGCGCGGCTTAGATCGACGCGGCTTATCTCAGCGCGGCTTTCCCCGGCGGGGATGACAACAGCGCGGCTGACAACAGCGCGCCTTACAGCAGCGGCAGCGCCGTGGTGTCCTTGATCCGCTGCAGCGCGAACGACGACTTCACATCGAGCACGGCGGGATGGCGCAGCAGGGTCGCCATCATGAAGCGCGAAAAGTGGTCCATGTCTTCCACGTGCACGCGCAACAGGTAATCCATTTCCCCCGTCATCGCATAGCAGGCCACCACTTCCGGCCACTGTTCCACCGCCACCGCGAAATCCGCGCGCGGCGACGCGCCGGCCGGGTTCACGCCGAGCGCGCGGGCATTGCTGTGGGCCGCCGCATCGCTGTGTTTTTCCAGCCTGACATTCACATAGGCCAGCAGGCCCAGGCCGATCTTGTCCGGGTCCAGCAGCGCCACGTATTGGCGGATCACGCCTTCCTCTTCCAGCCGCTTGATGCGGCGCAGGCACGGGGAGGGCGACAGGTTGACTTGTTCGGCCACGTCCTGGTTGGACAGGCGGCCATCATTTTGCAAAATGGACAAAATCTTACGGTCGGTTTTGTCGAGCGCAATTTTGGTCATAGATTCCTCGGATGAACTGGACGCGCGATTGTGTCGCGCGCAATCTGGGCTACAAATTCCTGTTTTGTTCAGGCATTCGGCAATATTATTGCGCAAATTTTGTGGCGTCAGGAATTATTCGCAATTAAATGCTGCCCTTAGAGGTCTATACTGTGCGAAAAATACTTTACGTATACGTAAACTTACGCACTGGAGACAGCCATGAAATTTGAGCCGTGGGACAACCCGATGGGGACCGATGGGTTTGAGTTCGTCGAATATGCGGCGCCGGACCCGAAGGCCCTGGGCGCGCTGTTCGAAAGCATGGGGTTTACCGCCATTGCCCGCCACCGCCACAAGGACGTGACCCTGTACCGCCAGGGCGGCATCAATTTCATCATCAATGCCGAACAGGATTCGTTTGCGCAGCGCTTTGCGCGCCAGCACGGTCCTTCCGTGTGCGCGATCGCCATCCGCGTCAACGACGCGGCGGCTGCCTACCAGCGCGCGCTGGAAATGGGCGCGTGGGGTTTTGACAACAAAACCGGCCCGATGGAGTTGAATATCCCGGCCATCAAGGGCGTGGGCGACTCGCTGCTGTACTTCGTCGACCGCTGGCGCGGCAAGAATCCCGCTGGCGGGATTGGCGATATCTCCATTTATGACGTCGACTTCGTGGCGATTCCCGGCGCCGACGCCAATCCGGTTGGCAACGGCCTGACGTACATCGACCACCTGACGCACAACGTGCACCGTGGCCGCATGAAGGAATGGGCCTCGTTCTATGAAAACCTGTTCAATTTCCGTGAAATCCGCTACTTCGACATCGAAGGCAAGCTGACCGGCCTGAAGTCGAAGGCGATGACGTCGCCGTGCGGCAAAATCCGCATCCCGATCAATGAATCGTCGGACGACAAGTCGCAGATTGCCGAATACCTGGACGCCTACCACGGCGAAGGCATCCAGCACATCGCGCTGGGCGCGGACAATATTTACCAGTCGGTGCAGGCCATGCGCGGCACCGGCATCGTGTTCCAGGACACCATCGCGACGTATTACGAACTGGTCGACCGCCGCCTGCCGAACCACGGTGAAAACCTGGAAGAATTGAAGCGCCTGCGTATCCTGATCGATGGCCACAGCAATGAACAGGAACGCGAGCTGCTGCTGCAAATCTTCACGCAAAACGTGATCGGGCCGATTTTCTTTGAAATCATCCAGCGCAAGGGCGACCAGGGCTTTGGCGAAGGCAACTTCCGGGCCCTGTTTGAATCGATTGAACTGGACCAGATCAAGCGTGGCGTGCTGAAAGACGACACCGCCAAAACGTAACTTTTAAACGGCAGCGTCACACCAGAATGGCGCGCCTGGCTGTGCTACCCTGAATCCACCGGGTCGCATGTCTGATATGTGGGTGCCCGGCCTGAAGGCCCGGCACCCAATGCATCTAGTATCTATTTTGCGGCGCTCCCACAAGGTGCGCCCCGAGTAACAATTGGAGACATTGAATGAATGCACCAGTCAAAGGTTCCGACCTGGAACCGGGTTCGCCGGCGAACGAAATTTCGCTGGACGATAAATGGACGTTGGAACGCGGCCGCGCGTTCATGACGGGTACGCAAGCGCTGATCCGCCTGCCGATGATGCAGCGCGAGCGCGACGTTAAAGCCGGCTTGAACACGGCCGGCTACATCACCGGTTACCGTGGTTCGCCGGTCACCAGCGTCGACATGACGGCGATGAAGGCGAAGAAATACCTGGACGCCCACCACATCAAATTCCACCCTGGCATGAACGAAGACCTGGCGGCCACCGCCGTCTGGGGCACGCAGCAGACCAATTTGTTCCCGGGCGCGAAGTATGACGGCGTGTTCGGCATGTGGTACGGCAAGGGCCCGGGCGTGGACCGCTGCGGCGACGTGTTCAAGCACGCGAATAACGCGGGCACGTCGCAATACGGCGGCGTCCTGGTGCTGGCCGGTGACGACCATGCGGCCAAGTCGTCGTCGATCGCGCACCAGTCGGACCACATCCTGAACGCCTGCGGCATCCCGGTGCTATACCCGTCGTCCGTGCAGGAATATCTGGATTATGGCTTGCACGCCTTTGCCATGAGCCGCTACACCGGCCTGTGGGTGTCGATGAAGTGCGTGACCGACATTATCGAGTCGGGCGCCGTGGTGGACTTCGATCCGGACCGCGTGCAAATCCAGACCCCGACCGACTTCGAACTGCCTGCGGGCGGCTTGAATATCCGCTGGCCGGACGCCGTGCTGGACCAGGAAGCGCGCATGAATACCTATAAATGGTATGCCGCGCTGGCCTATGTGCGCGCCAACAAGCTGAACAAGATTATCTGGGACAGCCCGAAACCGAAAATCGGCATCATCACGGCCGGCAAATCGTACCTGGACACGCGCCAGGCGCTGGCCGACCTGGGCATCGATGAACAGGCTGCCGCCGATATCGGCCTGCGCCTGTACAAGATCGGCATGACGTGGCCATTGGAAGCGTCCGGCGTGCAAGATTTCGCCAGCGGCCTGGACGAGATCCTGGTGGTGGAAGAGAAACGCCAGATCCTTGAATACCAGCTGAAGGAAGAACTGTACAACCTGCCGGATTCCCAGCGTCCGCGCGTGGTCGGCAAATTCGACGACACCGGCGAATGGTCGCTGAACCCGAAAACCGGCCACGGCGACTGGCTGCTGCCGGCCACCTATGAATTGTCGCCGGCGCAAATCGCGCGCGCCATTGCTTCGCGTATTTCGCACTATTGCGCCGGCCATCCGGTGGCCACCCGCGTGGCCGAGCGGATCGCGTTCCTGGAACAAAAAGAAGCGGTACTGAAGAACATCAACACCAAGCCGGACCCGCAAAAAGACCGCACGCCGTTCTTCTGCTCCGGCTGCCCGCACAACAGCTCGACCAAGGTGCCGGAAGGTTCGCGCGCCCTGGCAGGTATCGGCTGCCACTACATGGTGCAGTGGATGGACCGTGAAACCTCGACCTTTACCCACATGGGCGGCGAGGGCATCACGTGGGTGGGGCAGGCGCCGTTCACCCATGAAAAGCACGTGTTTACCAACCTCGGTGACGGCACGTATTTCCACTCCGGTTTG
Source organism: Pseudoduganella sp. GW821-FHT12E03 (assembly GCF_058807115.1). NCBI lineage: Bacteria > Pseudomonadati > Pseudomonadota > Betaproteobacteria > Burkholderiales > Oxalobacteraceae > Pseudoduganella > Pseudoduganella sp. GW821-FHT12E03. Next base: position 120,942 of record NZ_JBXAQJ010000015.1, read on the forward strand.
CTGGCGATCCGCGCTGCGGTGGCGGCCAAGGTCAACATCACGTACAAGATCCTGTTCAATGACGCGGTGGCCATGACCGGCGGCCAGACCTTCGATGGTCCGCTCGATCCGGGCATGATTTCGCGCCAGATCGCCGCCGAAGGCGTGGGCCCGATCATCGTCGTCACCGACGAACCGGAAAAGTATCCGGACGATTACAACTGGGCGCCGGGCGTCACGGTGCGTCACCGTTCGGAATTGATGGATGTGCAGCGCGAATTGCGCGATGCGCCGGGCGTGTCGGCCATGATTTATGACCAGACCTGCGCCTCGGAAAAACGCCGCCGCCGGAAACGCAATGAATTCCCGGACCCGGCCAAGCGCGCCGTCATCAATGAAGCCGTGTGCGAAGGCTGCGGCGATTGCTCGGTGCAGTCGAACTGCCTGTCGGTGGAACCGCTGGAAACCGAATTGGGCCGCAAGCGCCAGATCAACCAGTCGTCCTGCAACAAGGACTTTTCCTGCACGACCGGTTTCTGCCCGAGCTTCGTCACGGTGGAAGGCGGCGCGCTGAAGAAGCCGAAAAAGGCGGCTGCCGGCGATACCGCGATGCCGGCCCTGCCGACGCCTGCCACGCCATCGACGGCGGAACCGTTCGGTATCCTGGTGACGGGCATTGGCGGCACCGGTGTGGTGACCGTGGGCCAGATCCTGGCCGTGGCGGCGCACGTGGAAGGCAAGGGCGCCGTGGTGCTGGACATGAGTGGCCTGGCGCAAAAAGGCGGCCCCGTGATGTCGCACGTGCGCCTGGCGGACAAGCAGTCCGACCTGCACTCGACCCGTGTCGGCACCGGCATGACGGACCTGGTGATCGGTTGCGACCAGATCGTGACGGCCAGCCGCGATGCACTGTCGCGCATGGGCGAAGGCCGTACCTGGGCCGCCGTCAATTCGACAGGCGCCACCACTGCGGCGTTCGTCAAGAATCCGGACTGGCAATTCCCGGGCGCGTCGTCGTCCGGTGAAATCATCAAGGCCTGCGGCCAGGACCGCGTCGACTTCGTCGATGCCGGCCAGATCGCCACCGCGCTGATGGGCGATTCGATCGCCACCAACATGTTCATGCTGGGCTATGCGTTCCAGAAGGGCCATGTGCCACTGACGGAAGCGTCGATCATGAAAGCGATCGAACTGAACGCGGTCTCGGTCGGCTTCAACAAGTCGGCCTTCACGTGGGGCCGGACGGCGGCGCATGACCTGGCACTGGTGACGAAACTGACCACGCCGGCCCAGGTGATCGAGTTCAAACGCATCCAGACGCTGGACGACGTCATTGCGCGCCGGGTGGAATTGCTGACCGCTTACCAGGATGGCGCGTATGCCGCGAAATACAAAGCCTTCGTGGACCAGGTGCGCGCCGCCGAAGACAAGATCGCCAACGGCAAGCCGCTGCGCCTGACCGAAGCCGTCGCGAAATACTTCTACAAGCTGATGGCGTACAAGGACGAGTATGAAGTGGCGCGCCTGCACAGCGATCCGGCCTTCCGCGCGAAAATCGAAGGCATGTTCGAAGGCGATTACCAGCTGAAGTTCCACCTGGCGCCGCCGCTGCTGGCCAAGAAAGACAAGGAAGGCCATTTGATCAAGCAGCAGTTCGGTCCATGGATGCTGAAAGCGTTTGGCGTGCTGGCCAAGTTCAAGGGCTTGCGCGGTGGCGCGTTTGATATCTTCGGCTACACGGACGAGCGCAAAATGGAGCGCGCGCTGATTGGCGACTACCAGCAAACCGTGTCCGGCCTGCTGGGCCGGCTGACGGCCGATAACCTGGCGCAAGCCGTGGCGATCGCTTCCGTGCCGGAAAATATTCGCGGCTATGGCCACGTGAAAGAGCGCCACCTGAAGTCGGCCAAGGAGAAGGAAGCCGCGTTGCTGGCGGCCTTCAACGCGCCGGTGTCCGAGAAGGCGCCGCACGCCGCCTGACGCCTCGCTGCGCAGACGACAGGGAGCCGGGTTCTGCGAGGAATCCGGCTTTTTTCTTTATGGCAACGAAATGTAACGACAACAAGATTGCCGGGATGCCTGCCCTATAATGGTGCGATGCGACTCCTGACTGTTCCCCTACTGGCCTTGGCCGCGACCTTGACAGCCTGTGGCGGCGGCAGCCACGAACCCGCCCGCCAGGGAAATAGTGCGCCGGCGCGGGACTCCGAGGCGTCGGAAGAACAGCGCGCCAGTGTGCTGCGCGCCATCGCGGGCGCCGCCGCACCGGAACAGGCCGCGCAATACCAGAATGCATGCGCCGCGCCCCGTGCGCCGGACCGCACCCATCCGTACTATCCCGACCGCCAGGGCACCCTGGACGATGAAAAGACATTCCTGCGCCTGTGGAGTGACGAAACCTACCTGTGGTACAACGAAATTCCCGCCGCGGATCCGGCTGCTTATGCGACGGCGCCCGCCTATTTCGATGTACTGAAAACACCGCAACTGACGGCGGCGGGGAAGCCCAAGGACCGCTATCACTACACCTATGGTTCGGCGGAGTATGAAGAACTGGCGCGCGGGGTGGAGCTGGGTTATGGCCTGACTTTTGTGCGCAATCCCGCTCCTAACATTCCGCGAACCTGGCGCATTGCCGGCGTGGCGCCGGGTTCGCCCGCAGCGCGGGCTGGTTTGCGGCGGGGAGACCGGCTGGAGCAGGTCGACGGCCTGGACTTCATCTGGGCCAGCGATGCCAATGCGCTGGCGGTGCTCAATGGCGGCCTGTTCCCAACGAAGTCGGACGCGCAGCACACTATGCTGTTTACCCGTGGCAACCAGCAGTTGACGGTGTCCATGCTGCCCGTCAAGGTCGATGTGCCGCCCGTGCAACATGTCCGCGTTTTCAGTGCGCCGCCCGGCAAAGTAGGTTACCTGGTGTTCAACAGCCATAACGCGGTGTCGGAAATGCAGTTGATCCAGGCCTTCACTACGCTGAAGCAGGCCAAGGTCAGCGATCTGGTGCTGGATATGCGCTATAACGGCGGCGGGTTGCTGGTGATTGCCAGTGAACTGGCCTACATGATTGCAGGCGATAAGCCAACGGCCGGAAAAACGTTCCAGTGGCTGAAAAACAATGGCAAGCGGCCGCCCGAAACGCCGCTGATTTTCCTGCCGCTGTCGCTGGGACTGTTCGCGCCCAATCCGGCGCCATACCTGAAGCCGCTGCCCACATTGAATTTGCCCCGCGTCACGATACTGACCGGCCCTGGCACCTGTTCCGCCAGCGAAGCCGTGATCAACGGCTTGCGTGGCGTGGATGTGGAGGTCACGCTGATCGGTGGCGCCACCTGCGGCAAGCCGTACGCCTTTGTCCCGATGCCCAATTGCGGCACGACGTATTTCACCGTGCAGTACCAGGGTGTCAACCACAAGGGGTTTGGCGATTATGGCGATGGTTTTGCGCCGACCTGCGCGGTGCGCGACGACCTGGCCCATGCGCAGGGGGACCCGAGTGAAGCACTGCTGGCCAAAGCTTTCAGCTACCGCAGCACGGGCAACTGCCAGGTCGATCCGGACGGTATCCGGGTCCGCGCGGGCGGCGCCGTGCCGGAATCGCCGCCAGACCTGGTGCCGGTTCGACATCCCGTCAGTGAAATCGCCATCCGTGGCGGGTGAGGGCCGCGCCTCGTTGCAAAAACAACGGGCGGCGTTGATCGCCGCTGGCAACATTGTAGAATGGCTTACCGCCGGGTAAGCCATCGCTGTCCTGGCAACCAGGCGCACACGCGCAGCTTTGTTGACATGAGGCGATGATGGTTAACTGGTCGGATGTGGCGTTTAACCTTTACCCGCATGGCTATTGCCTGTCGTGGCAACCGGCCCTGCTGTGGCTGCATGCCGGCGCGGACCTGGTGGTGTCGCTGGCGTATTTCGTCATCCCCGCGTATCTACTGAAACTGGTGCGCCAGCGCCAGGACTTGCAGTTCAGCTGGATGTTCGTGCTGTTCGGTGTGTTTATCCTCGCGTGCGGCGCGACCCACGTGATGAACCTGTGGACCCTGTGGCGGCCCGACTACCTAGCGGCTGGCATGGTGAAAGTCGTGACGGCAATCGCCTCGGTTGGCACCGCCATTGCCCTGGCGGCGTTGCTGCCCACCGCGGTGGCGCTTCCCGGTCCCGCGCAATGGGAATCCGTGCATCAAAACTTGCGGCGTGAAATTGTGGAGCGCAAGGAAGCGGAACAGCAAGTGCTGCACTTGAACCAGGAACTGGAACAGCGCGTGCGCGACCGTACCTTGGAACTGGAAACCGCGAACCGCCACCTGTCGTTGCTGCACGAAGAGCTGGAACAGCGCATCCGCGAGCGCACGCGTGAACTGGAGCAGGCGCAGGCTGAATTGCTGGTTGCCGCGCACCAGGCCGGCATGTCGGAAATCGCCACCAATGTGCTGCACAACGTCGGCAATGTGCTCAACAGTGTCAATGTGTCGGCCAATGTCATCGACCATAAGGTCCGGGCCTCGGAAGTGTCCGGCCTGTCACGTGCGGTGCGGCTGATGGAGCGGCCGGACGGCGACCTGGCCACCTTCCTGACCGACGATCCCAAGGGCAAGCTGCTGCCCGCCTACCTGTCCAAACTGTCCGATGCGCTGACCGACGAGCAGCACAGCATTGCGCAGGAAGTCACGGCGCTGATGTCCAGCGTCGAACATATCAAGCAAATCGTCGCGATCCAGCAATCGTATGCGGGCGTGGCCAGCCTGGCGGAAGCCGTGGCGCCGGCCGCGCTGCTTGATGATGCGCTGCGCATGAGCGCCGATGCGCTGGTTCGCCACGGCGTGACCGTACGGCGCGAGGTGGCGGACATGCCGGTGCTGCCACTGGACCGCCACCGTACGCTGATGATCTTGCTGAACCTGATCAGCAATGCCAAGTATGCGATGGACGGGCGGCCCGAGCCCCGCGAGATCACGGTGGCGGTGGATTGCCCGGCGCCGGACCGGCTGCGCTTTTGCGTCGGCGATACCGGTGCCGGCATTGCCGCCGCGGACCTGACCCGCATCTTTGCCCACGGCTATACGACGCGGCGCGGTGGCCATGGCTATGGCTTGCATAGTTGCGCGATCGCCGCCCGCGAAATGGGCGGTGTGCTGACCGCGCACAGCGACGGGCCCGGGAAAGGCGCCCTGTTCACGCTGGAGTTGCCGCTGCCGCCCATGCCGCGCACGGAGGGTGGCGCATGATCAAGCTGGCGCCCAACCTGCGCGTGCTGGTGGTGGACGACATGCCGTCGATCCATGACGACTTCCGCAAGATCCTGTGCCCGGCGCCATCGGCGCGCGGCGAAATGGCCGCGCTGGAAATGGCCCTGTTCGACGATGCGCCGCCGCCTGTCGCCGCCGGCCCGGAGGCGCCCCGCTATGAAGTGACGTTTGCGCTGCAGGGCCAGGAAGGCGTGGCCAAGGCGGACGAAGCGCTGACGGCAGGGCGGCCGTTTGCACTGGCCTTTGTCGACATGCGCATGCCGCCTGGCTGGGACGGGATTGAAACCATCGAGCGGCTGTGGCGGCTCGATCCGCAACTGCAGGTGGTGATTTGCACCGCTTATTCGGATTATTCGTGGACCGAAGTGCTGCGCCGCCTCGATGCGCGCGACCGCCTGCTGGTGCTGAAAAAACCGTTCGACAGCATTGAAGTGAGCCAGCTGGCCAGCACCCTGACCGCCAAGTGGAACCTGAGCCAGCGCGCCGCGCTGCAAATGAGCGGGCTTGAAGATGAAGTGCTGCAGCGGACCACGGAGCTGCGCCGCACCAATGCCGCGCTGGAATCGCAAATCGTCGATCGCAAGCAGCTGGAAACCCAGATGGTGCAACAGGACAAGCTGGCGTCACTGGGCCAGCTGACCACCGGCATTGCCCATGAAATCAATGGGCCGGTGGATTATGTCTATGCCAACCTCGCCACCCTGGCGGAATACTTCAACGCCATGCAGGCGATGCTGGTCGCCTATGCCAAGGAATGCGGCGACCTGGTGGACGGACCGGCGCGGCAGCGCCTGGAACAGCTGTATGAGCGCCTGGAGCTTGATTTCCTGCAAGACGACGTCCCGGTGCTGATGGACCACTCCCGCATCGGCATCGAACGGGTGCGCGCCACCGTGCAGGATTTGACGGACTTTTCCCGCGTGAGCACCGCCGAGCCGTGGCAATGGAGCGATTTGCACCGGGGTATCGACGCCACCCTGAACCTGGCCGCCAGTGAAATCCGCACCCGCGCCGACGTCGTCAAGGAATATGGCGATGTGCCGGAAATCGAATGCCAGCCGTCACACCTGAACCTGGCGGTGATGCACTTGCTGGTCAATGCGGCGCAAGCGATGGGGCGCGAACGGGGCGTCATCCATGTCCGTACCGGACGCTCCGGGCGCGGCCTGGTGTGGCTGGAAGTGGCGGACAATGGCGCTGGCATCCCGCTCGAAGTGCAGCAGCGGATCTTTGAACCGTTTTATACCACCAAGCGCAAAGGCACCGGGCTGGGCCTGGCCATCGCCTGCGGCGTGGTGCAGCGCCACGGCGGCAACATGGAAGTCCACAGCACGATCGGCGAAGGGTCCACGTTCCGCATCCTGTTGCCGGTGCGCCAGCCATTCCGTACCAGTTGAGCAAGGACGCGTGAGCTTGTCTATAATTTCCGGCTGTTTGATCTTTATCAATCTCCGGAGACTATTTGATGAAACGCTGCGCCCTGCTGCTTGCTTTGTCCGCCGCTGTTCCCCTGGCGTACGGCACGCCTTCCCTGACGACTGTCTCCGAACGTTCAGGCTTCCAGACCACCGGCCGTTATGATGAAGTGCAGCGCTTGTGCCATGCCTTCCAGCAAGCGTATCCGAAAGCCGTGCGCTGCTTCGAATTCGGCCGCACACCGGAAGGGCGGCCGATGCTGGCGCTGGCCGTGTCGCGCACGGGGGCGCTGACGGCGGCGCAGGCGCGCAAGCAAGACGTGCCGGTGCTGCTGGTACAGGGCGGCATCCATGCCGGGGAAATCGATGGCAAGGACGCCGGCTTCCTGGCGCTGCGCGAGGTCTTGGAGAACAAGGCGGCGCCCGGTGCGCTGGACAAGCAGGTGTTGCTGTTCGTGCCGGTGTTTAACGTCGATGGCCATGAGCGCTTCGGTCCGAACAACCGTCCGAACCAGCGCGGCCCGGTGGAGATGGGCTGGCGCACCACGGCGCGGAACTACAACCTGAACCGCGACTATGTGAAAGCCGATGCGCCGGAAATGCAGGCCATGCTGGCGCTGGTCAACCAGTGGGACCCGCTGGCCTATGTCGACTTGCACGTGACCGATGGCGCCAAGTTCCAGCCGGACGTGTCGATCCAGGTTGAGCCGGTGCATGGCGGCGACGCCGCGCTGATGCAATCCGGGATCGCGCTGCGCGATGCCGTGATGGCGGATTTGCGCAAGGCCGGCTCCGACCCCAAGCATTTCTATATTTCCTTCGACAAGACCGACGACCCGACTTCCGGCTTTGTCGACAACATGGCGCCGCCCCGTTTCTCGACCGGCTACTTCCCGCTGCGCAACCGTTTCGCCATGCTGGTGGAAACCCATTCGTGGCGCGATTATCTGCATCGCGTGCGTGTGACGCGCAACACCATCGTGTCGCTGCTGTCGCAGGTGGCCACCCATGGCGCCGCCTGGAGCAAGCAAGTGCGCGAGGCGGACCAGCGCGCGCTGGCGCTGGGCGGCCAGCCGGTGCCGCTCAGCTACAAGGCCACCGACACGGTGCGGATGATCCAGTTTGCCGGCTATGAATACAGCCGCACGCCGTCCGACATTTCGGGCGCCCTGTGGACCCGCTATGACGAAAGCAAACCGCAAATGTGGACCGTGCCGCTGCGCGACGAAGTCGTGCCGGACTTGCAGGTGGCGGCGCCGGCCGGCGGCTACATCGTGCCGGCCGCGTGGGCCGAACCCATCGGCGCCAAGCTGAAACAGCATGGCATCTCGTACAAGGTGCTGGACAGGGAGCCGGGCAAGATGGAGGTGCAGGTCTTCCGCGCCGATAGCATGAAATTCAATGCGCAATCGTTTGAAGGCCGCCAGTCGGTGACGGTGACGGGCGCGTGGAAGACGGAGCCGCGCAACGTCGGCAAGGGGGCGCTGTACGTGCCGGTGGCGCAGCCGAAAGCGCGCCTGGTGGTGTCCATGTTCGAGCCGCTCAGCGCGGATTCGCTGCACACCTGGGGCGTGTTCAACACGGCCTATGAGCGCAAGGAATACATGGAAGAGTATGTGGCGGAACAGGTGGCGCGCGAACAGCTGGCGGCCGATCCGGCGCTGGCGGCGGCATTCAGGCGCAAGCTGGAAACCGACCCGGCGTTTGCCGCCAGCCCGGAAGCCCGGCTGGACTTCTTTGCGCGCCGCCATGCCTCGTGGGATGAGCGCTACCAGCTGTATCCGGTGCTGCGCAGCGCGCTGGCGCCATAATCGCCCGGGCGCCCGGTGGCCGGACCACCTGACCGCCGGGCCGCATTGCCGCGTCATCGCAGCCGCCGTGCCGGCTCACCGGCGCGCGGCTTCATGCCGGTTTTCCGCCCCTCCATTCCCGCCAGGGGCGGCTTCATTCCCATGACCCTCCCTCCGCGCGGCCGGCGCGCTACGCTGGCTCTCCCCATTCATACGGAGAGTGCATCATGCGTATTGCAACGTCCGGCCGCCGCGCCGCCATCGTGACCCTGGCTTTGCTGCTGGCCGCCTGCGGCGGCGGCTCTTCCGGCGACCATGCGCCGCAGCTGTCACAGGCGCGCCAGGGGTATGCGGTGACGGCCTTGCCGGCCGTGAGCCAAGGCGTGTCCGGCAGCACCCAGCCGGACAACCCGGACGTCGACCGCGCCGCCCAGGCGGCGTTGGCGTCGTTCAATATTCCCGGCGCGTCCGTGATCGCGATGCAGGATGGCCGCATCGTGTATGCCAAGGCCTATGGCTACGCCAACCTGGAACAGCGCACGCCGGTGACGCCGGAAACCGCGTTCCCGCTGGCGTCGGTCAGCAAGCACTTCACGGCGGCCGCCGTCATGTTGCTGGTGGAGGAGGGCAAGCTGGCGCTGGATGCGCCGATCAGCCGCTATGCCACCGGCTTGCCTGCCGCCTGGGGGGCGATGACCTTGCGCCAGTTGCTCAGCCACACGGCGGGATTGCCGGAAGAACCCACCTCGGCCGCGATCGGACCGCTCGACAGCTACCTGCGCAAGGATGGCATGGCGCGCCTGGCCGCGCTGTCCGCCACGCCGCTGGCGGTGGTGCCCGGCACCTACCAGTACAGCAACCTGGGCTATGGCGTGGCGGCGATCCTAGTCGGCAAGGCCAGCGGCATGGAGTTCGGCGCCTTCCTGCAGCAGCGCATCTTCACGCCGCTGGGCATGACCTCGGCACGCATGCTGGCGCCCGGCACGCGGATCGCGTCCGGCTATAAAGGGGAGGGCAATTTGCTGTACCGCGCAGATTATTCGGATGCGATGCTGACCATGTTTGGCACCTTTGGCGCGGGCGGTATCGAAGTCAATGTGCTGGACATGGTGAAGTGGGAGGCGGCGCAGCGCGGCGAGCGCATCCTGAAAAAATCGTCACTGGAAGAAATGTGGCGGCAGCAGGTGGCGACGGGGGCCGGGTCCGGCTATGGCCTGGGCTGGAACACCTTTGTCGTCAATGGCCAGCGCCTCGTCAACCATATGGGCTCGCTGGAGCAGTATGCGACCACGTACCGCCGCTTTATCGACGATGGCTTTTCCGTGGTGGTGCTGACCAACCGCGACCCCGGCGGCCTGCCGGTGTTTGGCGCGTTGCATATTGCGCGCGAAGTCACGCGAATTTTGCGGCCGGAATTGAAAGTTTAAACAACATGCGTGCCGGGCTTTCAGGCCGGACATTCACATATCAGTGGGGTTGTCTGCATAATGGCGAGCTTATGGAACCATTGCCGCTATCCGTCACCCCCGCCCTGCCTTCGCGCCTGAAGGCGGCGGGTTGTATCGTGCTGGCTTCCGCGCTGCTGTTCGTGCAAGACAACGTGATGTTTTGGCTGTATGCGGAAGGGCAGCGGCTGTGGGCGCGCACCCTGGTGGCGGTGCTGTATTACACCCTGGCCGGCGTGCTGGTGTGGACTGCCGCACAGCGCGTCGATCCGTGGCTGGCACGGCGCGGAAGCGGCTTTGCGGCCCGGCTGGGGCTGGGACTGCTGGCGTTGCTGGCGGCGCTGTCGGTCTTGACGGCGCTGATGTATGGCGTGCTGTTCCCGCTGCTGCTGGGACGTGCGGTGTATCCGATGGGGCTGTATACGATTGCATTCCGCGTTGGCATGGCGGCGCTGATCGTGTATGGCTGGCTGCTGTTTGCCCGCGGCGCCCACGGCGACCGCGCCGAAGCATCGCGCCTGCAGGCCGACGCGGATCGCCTGGCGGCCGGCCTGGACCAGGCTGAACTGGCGCTGTTGCAGGCGCAGATCGAGCCGCATTTCCTGTTCAACACGCTGGCGCTGGTCAAGCGCCAGTATCGCGTGCAACCGCAGGCGGCCGAACGCTTGCTGGCCACCCTGATCGGCTACCTGGAGTGCGCGGCGCCCGCGTTGCGCAGCCGCCAATGGACCTTGGGCGATGAACTGGCGCTGGTGCGGCTGTATTGCGACATCCTGCAACAGCGCTTTGGCGAGCGCTTCCGCTATGTGCTGCCGGAGGTGCCCGCGCCATGGCTGGCCATGCGCCTGCCGGCGCTGGTGCTGGCCACCCTGGCGGAAAATGCGGTGCGCCACGGACTGGCGCCGAAGGCCGGTGATGGCGTGATCGCGCTGACGTTGCGGCACGAACCCGGCGTGCTGTGGCTGGCGGTGTCGGACGATGGCGTCGGCTTGCGTGGCAAGGCGGGCAGCGGTACGGGATTGAGCACGGTGCGGGCGCGCTTGCGCAGTGCATTTGGCGCGGGGGCCGAAGTGCTGGTGGCGCCGCGCGTACCGTCCGGTGTCTGCGCGCAGTTGCGGATTCCGTGCGGGCCCGGCGCCGGCCGCGAAACTGCCGGCGCGCCGGCTGTGCCACACCAGTGCGAGGCGGCATAGATGACGATGACGGCGGGGATCAGGGCGGGGCTGGCCACGTGGTGCGATGCGGCGCGCAATGCGTGGGGCGTGGTGCGGATCGATCGCAACGCGCTGTATGTCGTGCTGGGCGCGGCTTGCGCCGTGCTGGCGCGGGCGCCGGCCTTTGCCACCTATGGCGCGCAATACGGCGCCAGGGCGCTGGCCGCCTCCGTGCTGTGGCAATACGTTGGCTGCGTGTTGATCGGCGCGGCGCTGGCGGTGGCGCTGCGTATCGGCCGGGCGCAGGCGGGCGGACCGGCGCGCTTCCTGTGCTTGCTGGTGCTGGCCTCGGCGGTGGCCAGCTGGCCTGCCAGCATCTTGTTCGTGTCCCAGGGCGCCGGCCGGCTGGCCGTTCAGTTCGACCCGCCCGCGTATAGCGACACGGTGATCAACGCATTGTTGTGGGGTGGCCTGTTCGGCTGGCTGGCGCTGCTGGACCAGCGCCGCCGCGCGGCGCGCCTGCTGTTTGCCGGGTTGATGGCGCGCCGCGCCGCGTTGGCGCGGCAGGTGGCGCAGGCGCAGCTGGCGGCCGAGCGCGCGTTGATCGATCCAGTCCAGGTGGCCGGTGTGCTGCGCGAGGTGCAGGCGCTGTATGGCCACGCGCCGGTGAAGGCAGCCGCCACGCTGGACCAGCTGGTGGCGCAACTGCGCAAGGCGAAGCGGGGGAGCACACGATGAGTGGCAATCCCTGCGCGCTGGTGGTGGAAGATGAAGTGGCGCTGGCCGATGAATTGTGCGACCTGCTGCACGTGCTGTGGCCGGAACTGCAGGTGTCGCGCGCGGTCGATGGCGCCGGCGCGCTGCGCGCCGTGTTGCAGGAGCGGCCCGATATTGTCTTCCTCGACATCCAGATCCCCGATCCGAACGGGCTGGAAGTGGCGCGCATCATCCGCGATACCTGCCATATCGTCTTCGTGACCGCCTACGACGCCCACGCCATCGAAGCGTTCGAGCGCGGCGCCGTTGATTACCTGTTGAAGCCGGTGGTGGCGGCGAGGCTGGAGCAGACCGTGCTCCGCCTGAAGCAGCGCGTCGGCATGCCGCCGCCGGACCTGTCGGCGCTGGCCGGTCAGTTGCAGGGCGCCGCCGCGTCCGCGTCATATCTGCGCTGGCTGACCGCGAACGTTGGCCAGTCGCTGCGCCTGATCATGGTTGATGAAGTGGTGTTCTTCCAGGCCGACCAGAAATTCACACGCGTGGTGTTGCCGAATGCGGAATTCCTGATCCGCCGCAGCCTCAAGGAATTGCTGGCGGAACTGGACCCGGGCCAGTTCTGGCAAACCTACCGCAACACCGTCGTCAATGCCCTGGAAATCGCCAGTATCGAGCCCAACCTGGCGGGCCAACTGGCGATCCGTCTGAAATCGCGGCGCGAACAATTACCGGTCTCGGAAACGTTTTTGCGCAAATTCCGGCAGCTGTGACAATTGTCGCTATCACGACACTTTCAGTCACCGGCGCGGAATAGCTGGTAAAATTGAACATCAAATTATCAATAAGTTAATATTAATTTGATACTGAGTACCGGTACAGCCAGATTGAAAGAGGTAATCCCATGACGCATTTTGACTATAGCAGCGCGGACAGCGCATTGGACGGGACGGCGGCGCCGGTCGCGGACGCGTTTGCCAATGCCGCCACGCCGGAGCAGGCGGCGGCGTTATATGACGAGCAAACGCGCCAGGCTGCCGTGATTGAAGCGGCGCTGGGCGGGCTGGCCGGCAATATCGCTGCGCTGCCGACGATGTCGGTACGCAGCCTCGATGAAATCACGCGTGGCAGCGACTGGAAGCTGCCGCGTTCGCGCATCAAACTGGCGGAACCGTCGGACGACTGACGGCCCGCAAGCAGGGGGGGCTTATTCCTGTTGCAGCGGAATAATGCCTGGCACCGTGGCTGGCGTGGAGCACGGTTCTTCATCAAACGCGATATCGCCCAGTGGATTGGCCAGGCCATCGGCCTTGATGCCGGCAAAGCCAAACAAGTCGCGGTCCATCAAGTGTGACGGCACCACGGTCGACAACGCCGAGAAGGTGTTTTCCACCCGGCCCGGATGTTTCTTTTCCCAATCCCGCAGCATGGCCTTGATTTGCTTGCGCTGCAGGTTTTCCTGCGAACCGCACAGGTCGCAGGGAATGATCGGGAAGCGCTTCACTTGCGCATAGCGCTCCGTGTCTTCTTCTTTGACGTACGCCAGCGGGCGGATCACGACATGCTTGCCATCGTCGGAGACCAGCTTGGCCGGCATGCCTTTCAGCTTGCCGCCGAAGAACATGTTGAGGAAGAAGGTTTCCAGGATATCGTCGCGGTGGTGGCCCAAGGCGATCTTGGTCGCGCCCAATTCGTCGGCAACGCGGTACAGAATGCCGCGCCGCAGGCGCGAGCACAGCGAGCACGTGGTTTTGCCTTCCGGGATCAGGCGTTTCACGATGGAATACGTGTCCTGGTTTTCAATGTGGAACGCGACCCCCAGTTCCGTCAGGTAGCGCGGCAGGATTTCAGGCGGGAAGTTCGGCTGCTTCTGGTCCAGGTTGACGGCTACGATCTCAAAGTTGATCGGCGCGCGTTCGCGCAAGGTCATCAGGATATCGAGCAGGGCGTAGCTGTCCTTGCCGCCGGACAGGCACACCATGACCTTGTCGCCTTCTTCAATCATGTTGAAGTCGCCTATGGCCTGGCCGACCAGGCGGCACAGGCGCTTGTGCAGCTTGTTGTTTTCACGCGCGATTTTGTCGGCGGATGGCGTGGCGGTCGCGGCGGCCGGGGTCTCTTCCGCCTGCAGGTTGTCAATCACGGCATTCATTACACGTCATCCTTGATACGGAACACTTCCACGCCCACGCCCAGGCAATCCGGGTACACGTCCGGCTTCATGGTCGAGACGCGCGCGGCGCGCACGCGCGGGTGCGCCAGCATCGCTTGCACCACGTCGTCGCACAGGGTTTCCTGCAGGTGCACATGGCCTTCGGCCATGCGGCGCGCGATGGTGTCGCGCATGAAGTCGTAATCGACCACTTCATGCAATTCATCTGCGTGCGGCGTGGACACGGCCAGCGGGATGTACAGGTCAACATTGATGAGGACGCGCTGCTCGCCCTTCTTTTCAAATTCGTGCACGCCGATGTTGATCATCACTTCGTAATCGCGAAGGAATAAACGGCGGCAGTCTTGCAGGCGCGGATGCGTGAGGGCGGACAGCATGGTTGATCTTTCTACTAATATTGAAAATGGGATTACTTTGCGAGGAACATCACATCGCGCGGCAAGGCCGTCAAATGCTGGCCGCCATCGACCAGCAAGGTGGAACCCGTCAGCGCGGCGGCCTGGGCTGCATACAGCACGGCCTGGACAATGTCGTCCGGCGTGCTGGAGCGGCCCAGCGGCGTTTGCTGGTGCGCGTTGGCGAACCCTTCCTCGGTCTGGTCGCCGGACACCAGGGTAATGCCTGGCGCGATGCCGACCACGCGCAATTTCGGCGCCAGTGCCTGCGCCAGCAAGGTGGTTGCGGTATGCAGCGCAGCCTTGGACAGGGTATAGGACAGGAAGTCGGGATTGAGATTGTACAGTTTTTGGTCAAGCAAATTGATAACCACGGCCTGATGACCATCCGGCGTGGCCGCGTGCAGCGCCTGCGCCAGCAGCAGCGGGGCCGCGACATTGGCGGCCATGTGCGATTCCAGCTTGGCAAAAGTAAAGTCGGCGGCGCTGTCGTAGTCGAACAGCGAGGCATTGTTGACCACGCAGTGCACCGGGCCCAGCGCCGCGATGGCGGCCGGCAGCAGCGCCTTCGCTGGCGCCTCGTCGGACAAATCGGCCGGCAGCGCCACCGCGCGCCGGCCCAGGGCGCGGATCTGTTCCACCACGTCCAGTGCGTCGGCTGCCGAATGGCGGTAATGCACGGCGATATCCCAGCCCGCCTGCGCCATGCCGAGGGCGATCGCGCGGCCGATGCGGCGCGCGGCGCCGGTCACCAGGGCGACGCGGGGGTGTTCCATATTAGCTGTGGTCATTTCAAGGTCAGTCGTAAACATAATCTACAATGCCGGGATGTCCTTACCTGCACCCACCCCTGACGCGCTCGAAGCGTCCCATGCCCTGCAACGCCTGATCGCCGCGGAAATCGCGGAGCGGGACGGTGCGATACCGTTTGCCCGCTTCATGGAACTGGCGCTGTATGCGCCGGGTCTCGGCTATTACAGTGGCGGCTCCGCCAAGCTGGGAAAAGATGGCGATTTTACAACCGCACCGGAAATGTCGTCCCTGTTCGGCGCCACCCTGGCGCATCTGGCAGGCGCTATTATCGCCCAAAGCGCTCCCAACCTCCTCGAATTCGGCGCCGGCACCGGCAAACTCGCGTTCGACATCCTGACCGAGGCCCAGGCCGCCGGGATTGCCGTCGAGTCGTATTCCATCGTGGAACTGTCCGGCGAATTGCGCGCGCGCCAGCAGGCGCTGCTCGCGCCATTCCCGCAAGTGCGCTGGCTCGACGCCTTGCCGGAATCGTTCCAAGGCGTGGCCTTCGGCAATGAAGTGCTGGACGCCATGCCGGTGCAACTGGTGAAAAAAACCGCGCAAGGCTGGCGCGAACTGTATGTCACCATTGCCGATGGTGAATTCGCCTATGTTGAACGTGCGCCGGGCGACGCGCTGGCGGCGCAAATCGCCGCGCAAATCCCGGACCAGGAATTCTTGCCGGATGGTTATACGACGGAAGTGCACGGCGCCGGATGCGGGTTCATGGCGACCCTGGGGCAGATGTTGTCGCGCGGAAACAACGGCGCGGCGATCCTGCTTGATTACGGTTTCCCGGCCCATGAGTATTACCTGGGCCAGCGCGACGCCGGCACCTTGATGTGCCATTACCGCCACCACGCGCATGCCGAACCCTTCTATTTGCCGGGGTTGCAGGACATCACCGCGCACGTGGATTTCACGGCGATGGCGCTGGCCGCGCAAGATGCCGGCGCCGACGTGCTCGGCTATATGAATCAGGCGTCTTTCCTCTTGTCGGCAGGCATAGGCGACTTGTTGACGCGCACCGATCCGGCCGACGTCAAGGCTTATTTGCCACAAGCCAACGCCGTGCAAAAGCTGTTATCTCCGGCGGAAATGGGCGAACTGTTCAAAGTGCTGATTGTCGGAAAAAACGTGGAACTGCCCCCGCAAATTGCCGCCGCAGACCGCACGCACAAGTTGTAATATAAAGAAATAGCACGGTTTACCTGCCGTGTTTGCTGCGCTTTGGCGATGGTAATCCGCTATGATGTTTGACTGGGTGCGGCAATCCTGCCGCGCGGCGCGCAGCTCTTACAACGAACGTAACGATGGGCAAAGTACATTCTCACTATGACAACCTGAAGGTGTCCCGCATGGCGCCGCAGGAAGTCATTCGTGCTGCTTACAAGGCGTTGAGCCAGAAGTATCACCCGGATAAAAATCCGGGCGATGACAAGGCCGCGCGCATCATGGCGATCATTAATACCGCCTACGGGACGCTGTCGGACCCGATGAAGCGCAAGGAACACGATGAGTGGATTGCCGCCGAAGAGTGGGAAATCGGCTGGCTGGAAGGTACGCACGAAGACAGTGAAAACGCGCCGGCGCCACGCGGCGAACACTGGCCGGGCCACGTGGGCGAGCCCCGCCCCGTGAAATCCGGCTTGCGGCGCAACTGGAAATGGGGCGTGACCTTGTGCGTCGGCATCATCGGCGGCTGGATCGGCGGCGTGCTGTCGGCCGGCCAGCCCCGGCTGCAGGCCGCGCTGGCGTCCGCGCTGGGCGGCAAGAGTGAATTAAGCGCGACCGTGGTGAATGCCCGCGTGCCGCTGCGCCCGGCGGAGGTGGCGCCGAAACCCGAACCGATGGCCGACAGCTGGGCTGTCGTCAAAGCCCATGTGCCCGATGCCGCCGCGCGTCCGCCCGCCATCAAGGTGATGGCGCTGTCGCAAGTGGTGTTGCCGGGCGCTGCCGCGCAACAGGATTGCGAAGCGGAGCAGCCGACGCTGGTGGCGCCCAACGGCGAACCGTGGCCGGCGCAATCGGGCTATGTCGACGGTTTCCCGATCAGTAACAAGGGCGACGATATGCAGCTGACCCTGGACAACAGCGGCAACGTGTCCGCGGTGTTCATCAAGGTGTTCGACCTGGAGCGCAAAGCCAATGTGCGCTATGCCTATGTGCAGCCGCGCGATACGCTGGTGGTCGACAAGCTGGCGGCGGGCAAGTATGAAATCCGCTACCAGAACCTGGACATGGGTATCGACCGCACCGGTTGCCGGCGCAAATAAAAAACGGCGGCTCGTGTGAACTGAGCCGCCGTTTCGTTGTACTGCCTGCTTAAAACTCTTCCCAGCCGTCATCCGCCACAGCCTTGGCCGTGGCTTTTGGTGCCGGCTTGGCCGTCACCGCCAGCTGGCGCTGCTTTGACGCCGGTTTGGCGGCCGGACGCGGCGCTGCCACCGGAGCCGCGTTCTCGCCGATCAGCTTGAAGATGCTGACCGACTGCGCCAAGGTGCCCGCCTCATCCTGCATGGCCTGGGCCGCGGCGGCAGCCTGTTCCACCAGCGCGGCGTTTTGCTGCGTCATTTCATCCATTTGCGAAATCGCTTCATTGACTTGCTCGATGCCGGAACTTTGTTCCTGGCTGGCCGACGTGATTTCGCCCATGATGTCGGCCACCTGGCGCACCGACGTGACGATCAGGTCCATGGTCTGGCCGGCTTCATCGACCAGCTTGGAACCGCTGTCGACCTTTTCCACCGAATCGCTGATCAGGGTCTTGATTTCTTTCGCGGCCGATGCGGAGCGCTGCGCCAGCGAGCGCACTTCGGACGCCACCACCGCAAAGCCGCGGCCCTGTTCGCCCGCGCGCGCCGCTTCCACGGCGGCATTCAAGGCCAGGATATTGGTCTGGAAGGCGATGCTGTCGATCACGCCAATGATGTCGACAATGCGGCCCGAACTGTCCTTGATGGACCCCATGGTATCGACCACTTGCGAGACCACCTGGCCGCCGCGCTGGGCCACGGTCGAGGCGGAAATCGCCAGCTGGTTGGCCTGGCGCGCATTGTCCGCATTTTGCTTCACGGTGGTGGTCAATTCCTCCATCGAGCTGGCGGTTTCTTCCAGCGAGCTGGCCTGGGATTCCGTGCGGCCCGACAAGTCCATATTGCCGCTTGCGATTTCACTCGACGCGCGCGAAATCGTCGACGAACTGGCGCGCACGCCCGACACCGTCATCGACAGGCTTTCATTCATCTGGCGCAGCGCCAGCAGCAATTCACCGGTCTCGGTGCGGTCCGCCAGGTTGACTTCGATGCGGCTGGTCAAGTCGCCATCGGACACATCTTTGGCGACGCGCACCGCCTGGTCCAGCGGGCCGGTGATCGAGCGCGTGATGGCCAGCGCCAGGCCGATCGACAGCAACACGGCGCCGACGCCGATGCCGGTGATCAGCCAGCGCGACATGGCAATATCGGCGGCAGCGTTGGCGCCGGCGTCATCAATGTCGCGCTGCTGCTTGTCCACCATTTTTTTGATGGATTCCAGCAGGCTGTTCAGCGCCGGGAAGGTTTCCGCATTCATCATTTTCGCGGCGTCATCCTTGCGGTCTTCCTCGACCAGTTCCGCGACCTTGATGAACGATGCCGTATACACCACCAGCTGGCTGCGGATGGTGGCCAGGCCCTGCTTGCCCTGGTCGGACATGAGCAGTTTGTCGAGTGCCGTCAGCGACAGGTCGATGGCTTTTTTGTTGGCGTCGATGCGGCCATATTCCATACCGCGCTGGGCCTTGTCCGGCAAGATGAACAGGGCCAGGGTGCGGCTGGCATTTTCGCGTGCCAGCGCTTCCAGGGCGCCGGCCTGCTGCGCGCTGACAAAGTCGCGCTCGCGCATCTGGCGGTTATCGTTGCCAACCGACGTGAAGCGGCCGAAGGCCACGCCGATGGTCATCAGCAGCAGTAACACGATGGCGCCGAAGCCGGCGATGAGACGGGTGCGGATCTTGAACTGGGACAGGAGCATGGGATTCTTGTAAGGTCAGGTGGCGTTAGGATCGGTGAGGCCCATTTCCGGGCTGGACATCAGGCGGTCGATGTCGACCAGGATCAGCATGCGCTCGTCGATCGTGCCAAGGCCGATAATGTATTCGCTGGAAAACGCAGTGCCCATTTCCGGCGATGGCTTGATCTGCTCTTGCGTCAGGGTGGTGACGTCCGACACGGCGTCGACTACCATGCCGACCACGCGGCCATTGATGTTGAGGATGATGACCACGGTGAACTGGTCGTACAGCGCCTCGCCCAGCTGGAATTTGATGCGCATGTCGACCACCGGGATCACAATGCCGCGCAGGTTGATGACGCCCTTGATGAATTCCGGCGCGCTGGCAATCCGGGTCACGGCTTCATAGCCGCGGATTTCCTGCACTTTCAGGATATCGATCCCGTATTCTTCCTTGCCGAGTTTAAAGGCGAGGAATTCACGGCCGGCCATATCGCCATCGGCATTTGCTGTGGTGGGGACTTGCATAATGTCATCCTTGTAACGGAAGTGGACGTGCGGCAGCGCCGCGCAGACCCCTAGGGTAGCGGTTTTCAGGGGTTTGTGCAGAATGTTGCCAGGATGCGGCGCGGCCGGGAACAGGGGTTGTCATGGTATTAAATTCTGATTATGCTGGGAACCAGACACTTTAGATGTGAGCGCCGCCTCGAGCGCGAACCGCACCACCGCAATCCGGCCGGTGCGACCTGGGAGACTGTATGACCGAATCAAATGCCGCAGATGACAACTGGCTGCTCGACGAGGATGAAGATGAGACGCCAGCTGCCGGCCAGTCTTCCCCCGACCAGCGCCTGTGGCGCGTCCTGATCGTCGATGACGATGTCGATGTCCATGCCGTGACCCGCCTGGCGCTGCGCAATGTGAGTTTCAAAGGCCGGGAACTGGAATTATTTTCCGCCCACTCCGGCCGCGAAGCGTTTGACATCCTGCGCGATACGCCGGACATCGCACTGGTGCTGCTCGACGTGGTGATGGAAACCGACGATGCGGGCTTGCTGCTGGCGCGCCGTATCCGCGAAGAATTGCACAACTCCATCGTGCGGGTCGTGCTGCGCACCGGCCAGCCGGGCCAGGCGCCGGAACAGCGCGTCATCATTGAATATGACATCAATGATTACAAGGCCAAGACCGAACTGACCACGCAAAAGCTGTTTACCACGGTAATTTCCGCACTGCGCGCGTACGAAAGCCTGAACATGCTGGAGCGTTCGCGCATCGGCCTGGGGAAAATCCTGGCCGGCGCGACCAACCTGTATCAAATCCATTCGCTGCGTGAATTCGCCTCCGGCGTGCTGAACCAGGTGTCCGCCATCCTCGACGTCGGCGCGGACGGCGTGCTGTGCCTGATGCAGGGCGACACCGGCCCGGCCACCGTGGTCGCAGCCACGGGCGGGTATGCCCCGCTGGCCGAAAATGAACAAATGCCGTCGAACCACCCGCTGTGGCCGACCATCGCCAAAGCGTTTGCCGAGAAAAAAAGCCAGTTCGATCATCCGGCCAACGTGCTCTTCATTCACACCCAGGAAAACCGCGAAGTGGCGATCTCCGTCACGCCGCCCTGGCCGCTGGCGCAAATCCAGCGCGATTTGCTGGAAGTGTTTTGCCAGCGGATCGCCGCCGCGTTCGATAACCTGTATATCTTCGGGCAGCTGCGCAAGGCGCAGGAAGCCACCGTGGTGGCGCTGGCCGACCTGGCGGAATTCCGCGACCGCGGCACCGGCGGCCATGTGCGCCGGGTGCAGGCGCTGTCATCGGCGATTGCCGCCCGCTTGAAAGAGCAAGGCATTTACGAGGACGAAGTCACGCCGCAACTGGTTGACATGATCGGCCTGGCCAGCATCCTGCACGACGTCGGCAAGGTGGCGACACCCGACCATATCCTGCTGAAACCGGGCGCCCATACACCGGAAGAACGGGCGTTGATGCAAGACCATGCCGGGGTCGGGCGCACCATCCTGGAGCGCGCCGCCAACATGGTGGATGGCGTCAGCTACCTGACCTATGGCGCGGAAATCGCGGGCGGCCACCATGAGCACTTCGATGGCAACGGGTATCCGAATGGCTTGAAGGGCAAGCAAATTCCGATCTCCGCGCGCATTGTGGCCGTGGTCGATGTCTTCGATTCGCTGCTGCATGAACGTCCCTACAAGGAACCGTGGCCGTATCCGGAAGTCATGACCTACATTCAAGCGCGCGCCGGCGCCCAGTTCGATCCGGCGGTGGTGCAAGGCTTGCTGGATGTGATCGAGCGCGATCCGGAACTGGGGCAGCAACCGCCGCCGCCGCCTGCGGAAGTGTGACATCCTGATATTTTCATATTGACACCCTGTGGCGGCCCAGCCCCGCCACCGGGCGAATTCTCTCCAATTCCCACGGAATTCCGTTTCTTTCCTGCACCACCGGCATATACTTTCAGGTAGACAGCCGGCGCGCCCGCGCTAGCCATCCAGTGCAGGAATTTCCATGAACATCGCCTTTCAACCTACGGATCAGCCCGCCCGGCCGGTGCGTGGACCGCTGCTGAAAAAGCTCTGCGGCGATGAAAACGTGTTTGCGCTGGGCGTGTCCGTGGCCCGCGTGGTGCAGTTGATCGATTCCGATGATGGCGGCACGCACGACCTGGCGTACTACGTGCTGTCGGACGCGGGCCTGACGCAAAAGATCCTGCGCCTGGCCAATACGCCGCAATACCGCACCAAGGCGGGGACGCCGGTCACCACGGTATCGCGCGCGATTTCCCTGCTGGGTTTCAACAATGTAAAAGCCTCGGCGCTGGCCATGATGCTGGTCGATACCCTGATCAATTCGCGCCAGGAACAAAGCGTACGGACCGAACTGGAAGCGGCGCTGTGCGCCAGCCTGGTGGGACGGGAAATGTCGCGCACCGGGGCGCACCAGGGCACCGAGGAGGCGTCGATTGGCGCGCTGTTCCGCAATATCGGGCCGCTGCTGATTGCCGCCCACCAGCACGAGCGTTACCGCGACATTGCCGGACTGGTCACGGCCGGCACCCACACCATCAACCAGGCGTCGCAATCGGTGCTGGGCAGCAGCTACGACACCTTGTCGGCCGCGATCCTCAATGAATGGAAAATCCCGGACCCGATCGTGCGCTCGATTGCGCCACTGCCGCCCGGCGTGGTGAAGGCGCCGCAGGGCAAGCCGGAATGGGTGCGCGTGGTGGTGTCGTTCAGTATGGAGGTGGCGCGCATCCTGGCGCGCAAGGGCGGCCCCGCACAAGGCGTGCTGCAGGGGCTGCTGGAGCGCTATGGCGTGGCGCTGGGCCTGGACCGCGAACAGTTGGCCACCGTGCTGGCCAACGTGCGCAGCGGCATGAATGACTTATTGGACTCCATGCAATTGCGGCCGCGCGATGATGCCGGCGCCGCCGATGCGAACGTGTTACCCGATGTCTTGCTGATGGCGACCATGGAGGGCAGCGAATCTGCCGCGCCGGGAACGCATCCCAGCGGCAAGCCGCACAATGCGCGCGAACAATTGCTGGCCGGTGTGCAGGAAGTGGCGCAAATGCGCGCCGCCGGACACAGCCGCCTGAATGAATTGATCCAGGCGGTCCTGGAAACCCTGTACCGCAGCATGGGATTCCGGTTTGCCACCGTATGCCTGCGCGATATGCGGGCCAGCGTCTATCGCGCCCGTATTGCGTTCGGGGAAGACCATGCGCAGCGCATGGCGGGATTTACCTTTCCGCTGGCGGGCGCCGACCTGTTCCACCTGGCGATGCAAAACGATGCGGATTTGATGATTGCCGACGCGGCCACGCACAAGATCCGCGACTTGCTGCCGCCATGGCACCGCAGCTTGCTGCCCGATGCGCGCAGCTTCATTGTGCTGCCGCTGGTGGTGCAGGGGCAGCAGCTGGGCCTGTTCTACGCGGACCGCGCGGTGGCGGCGCCGGAAGGGGTGCCGCCGGACGAGGCGTCGCTGATCCGCGCGTTGAAGGCGCAACTGATCGTGGCGCTGACGCCGGCCTGAGTCAGGCCGGATTGCTATTCTCTGACAAGGCGTCACTCTGTAGGGCGGTTTTTACAAAGCCGCCTGTTTGCGTCAACGCGGCGCATGCATGGCGGCTTGCGCTCCGCGCAAACCGCCCTACACAGTGACAGCCACAGGTATTGTTTCAGATTGCGTGCTGGCCAGCGTTCATTATGCGGTTACAGTCGCCGCCATCGCTTCGAACTGTTCCACCGGCATCGGTTTCGCAAACAGGTAGCCCTGCGCGGTTTCGCAGCCCCGGCCGCACAGGAAGGTGCGCTGTGCTTCGGTTTCCACGCCTTCCGCCGTCACTTCCAGACCCAGCGAATGGGCCAGCGCGATGGTGGCGGTGACGATCACGGCATCGTTGGGGTCGGATTCAATATCCTTGACGAAGCTGCGGTCGATCTTCAGGCGGTCCAGCTCGAACAGCTTCAGGTAGTTCAGCGACGAATACCCGGTGCCGAAATCGTCGATCGCCACCTTGATGCCGCGCGCCCGCAATTCCTTCAGCAGCAGCCGGCTGCTTTCCGGGTCTTGCATGGCGGCCGATTCCGTGATTTCCAGTTCCAGCAAGGCAGGGGCGATGCCGTTGTCGGCCAACAGCTTGTCGAGCAGCGGCAACAGGCTGGTGCCGCGGCATTGGCGCGCCGACAGGTTGACGGCCAGCCGCAAATGGCCCAGGCCCTGCGCACGCCAGGCCACCAGCAATTGCGCGGCGCGCCGCAAGACCCAGTCACCGAGTGGCAAGATCAGGCCGGACTCTTCGGCAATGGGAATGAAGCGGTCCGGCGTGATCATGCCCAGCTCCGGGTGATGCCAGCGCAGCAAGGCTTCCGCGCCGATAATCCGGCCGCTGGCGATCGCCACCTGCGGCTGCAGATACAGTTCGAATTCCTGCCGTTCCAGCGCTTGCGACAAGCGGTTTTCCATCAGCAGCCGCTCGTGCGTGGACCGGTTCATCGCACTGGAAAAGAACTGGAAATTGCCACGGCCCAGGCTCTTGGCCGCATACATGGCGGTGTCCGCGTGGCGCAGCAGGGTGGCGCTGTCCTCGCCGTCGGCCGGGTACATGGCGACCCCGACGCTGGTGCCGGTGTGGATGGTTGTTCCCGCCAGGATGAAGGGCGCTGCCAGCGCTTCGACGATGCGCACCGCCACCGTGGACGCCGCCTCGGGTGTGATGTCGCAGTCCGTGACGATGATGAACTCATCGCCGCCCAGCCGGGCAATCGTGTCCACTTCGCGCAGCATTTCGCGCAAGCGGTTGGCCACCGCCAGCAACAGCAGATCGCCGGTCTGGTGGCCGTGGGTATCGTTGATTTTCTTGAAGTGGTCGAGGTCGATGAACATCACCGCGGCCATGCCGTGCGTGCGGCGCGCGCGGGCCAGCAACGGGGCCAGCCGCAGGTTCAGCGACAGGCGGTTGTCCAGTCCCGTCAGCGGGTCATTGTGGGCCAGCCGGTGGATGTGTTCCTGGGCGCGGCGCTGTTCCGTCAAGTCGTGCAGGATGGCGACAAACAAGTGTTCATCGGGTAACTCCACTTCGCTGACGGAAATCGCCAGCGGGAAGTCCGATCCTTCGCTGCGGTAGCCCAGCGCTTCATGTTCATGGCTGTCGCCGCTGGCGATCATGCGCAACAGTTCGGCCGGGGTCTGGTCCTCGCGCGGCGGTAACAAGGTCGCCAGCGGCAAGCCCGCCATCTGTTGCGGCGGATAGCCGAACAAGCGGCCGGCGGCGCCATTGGCGGACAACAGCACGCCGTCGGGCGCGATGGTGAGGATGGCGTCGGCCGCCTTGTCGAGGATGGCCTGCAGGCGCGCTTCCCGTTCCCGCAGGCGTGCGGTGCTGTCCTTGACCTGGGCCTGGATTTGCGCGCGTTCGCCGGAAATCAACAGCATCATGCCGCCCAGCAGTGCCGTCAGCAGCAAGCCGCAGGTCAGCACGGTCCAGCTTTGCCAGCCGCGCTGCGCGGCCGCATAGGCCGGTGTCGGCGCCAGCACCAGCAAATACTGGCGGCCGCCAAAATTGATGATGCGCTGCACGTCACTGCCGCGGGCCGGGCGGTGCACCTGGTCCACCAGCGGGATGCCGCTGCCCGAGGTGATGTCTTCCAGGCGCACCTGCAGCGACGGGAAATTGACTTGCTGCATCATGCGCTGCAAATACGGTTCGATCTGGATGGAAATCAAGAGCATGCCGGGCGATTCACCGCCGCCGGCCGGCAGCACCGCTTGCAGTAACAGCAGCGCGCGCGCCGATTGTTTTTGCAGGAAGTTGACGGGGGCGCTGGCCGACGGCTGGCCGGTGCGCAGGGCCTGGATCACCGCATCCGAGCGCAGCGGTTCACTCAGCAAGTCGATGCCGCGATACAGCCGGGTGTGGGGTGGTTCAATGAAGGTGGGCACCATGTACACGTCGCGGTCGCCGGCGCGTTGCAAGCGCTGCGGGCCGGCCACTTCGCGGATTTCGAAATCCGGCGCCAACTGTTCCTTGCCCCATTGTTCGAAGGCGTCGCGCTGTTCGCGCCGTACCGGCACCAGCCAGCTCATCGACGACAGCTCGGGCCGCTTGTCGAGATAACCGGACGCCAGCGCGGAAAAATCATCGGCCGCCAGGTTGCGGCGCGGATCGCCCAGCGCCCGCGACATCGCGTGCAGGAAGCGCTCATGCTCGGAAAACTGGGCCTGCAGCAAGTCGCCCGCCTGTTGCGCCTTGAGGCGGAACGTTTGCATTTGCTGGGCGTTTTCCCAGTGTTCGGCCTGGAAGTAAATCGCGATAAACACGGCGCCGGACAATAGCAGCGGCAAGCCCACCAGCAAGCGGCGCCGGCGCCACAGCACGCGCGGCTGGCCGATCAGGATCCAGGTCAGCGGCGCCGCCAGCAAGATGCCGATGGTGTCGCCCAGCCACCAGGTGAACCAGTTGATGGCCAGTTCTTCGGCCGACAGCTTGCCCAGCAATACGGCGCCGGTGATCGCCACCGTGCTGCTGATGGTGGCCAGCACCGGTGTCGCCAGCATGAAGGTCAGGACATGGCGGCCGGCGCCAATGGCAGGCTGCATGGTGCGGCGCAGGGCCAGCATGGCGATCCAGGCCTGCAAGGTGGCGCCGATCCCGGCAGCCAGCGCCGCCACGGCCTGGCCGCTGTCGACCGGCAAGCCATTGGCCAGCGGCACCAGGTTGACGGCGATGGCCCCCAGCGCCACGGCGGGCAGCAGGCGCGGCCCATAGGTATAGATCGCGGCCAGCGCAATGCCGGCGGACGGGAACAGCGGGGAGGCATAGGTGGGGCCGACGGTCAGCGCCAAGCCCAGGCGGCCCGCCACGACATACATCACAAACAGGAGCAGGCAAGAGGGTAGTGCCGCGCGCCAGGCTGAAGTCCGTTCCACGTTGCTTCACTCCGTTGTCGTCAATAAATTTGATTGTACGAGGATTATGAGAAAAATCTAAAAAAATGCCCTTGCAGTTTAAAAAATGTGTGCTTATAATCTCGCCCCGAAGCAGACGAAACATCGTTGCTTACAGCATGAAGCGGATGCGCAAGCAAAAGCGACAAGTAAGCGAAGTTGACAAGTCAAAGTAATTGCTTCATACTCTGCGGTTCCCGCGGAGGGGTGGCCGAGTGGTTAAAGGCGACGGACTGTAAATCCGTTCTCTCAGAGTACACTGGTTCGAATCCAGTCCCCTCCACCAAGTTTCTTCCAAGAGACTGAGTGGGTATAGCAGTGAAGTGGAAAACCTCGCGGGTGTAGCTCAATGGTAGAGCCGAAGCCTTCCAAGCTTAAGACGAGGGTTCGATTCCCTTCACCCGCTCCAGAGATTCTTGTGGTGCATACGCGCCGCAAACATTAGCCCTTGTAGCTCAGTGGTAGAGCACTCCCTTGGTAAGGGAGAGGCCACGTGTTCAATCCACGTCAAGGGCACCAGAATTCGCAGTACCGTAAGTAAAGTTCCCAAAAGACAGAAGGGCGATTGCCCAGCATCTCATCTATTGTTAGGAGTCTAAAATGGCAAAAGAGAAGTTTGAGCGGACTAAACCGCACGTGAACGTTGGCACCATCGGTCACGTTGACCATGGCAAAACGACCCTGACCGCTGCAATCGCAACCGTTCTGTCGAAGAAATTCGGCGGCGAAGCTAAAGCTTACGACCAGATCGACGCTGCTCCAGAAGAAAAAGCACGCGGCATTACCATCAACACCGCCCACGTTGAGTACGAAACGGCTAACCGTCACTACGCTCACGTTGACTGCCCAGGCCACGCCGACTACATCAAGAACATGATTACCGGTGCTGCGCAGATGGACGGCGCGATCCTGGTTTGCTCCGCAGCTGACGGCCCAATGCCACAGACCCGCGAGCACATCCTGCTGGCCCGCCAAGTTGGTGTTCCATACATCATCGTGTTCCTGAACAAGTGCGACCTGGTCGACGACGCGGAACTGCTGGAACTGGTTGAAATGGAAGTGCGCGAGCTGCTCTCCAAATACGAATTCCCAGGCGACGACCTGCCAATCATCAAAGGTTCGGCACGTATGGCGCTGGAAGGCCAGCCTGGCGAAATGGGCGAAGCGTGCATCGAGCGCCTGGCCGAAGCCCTGGACACCTACATCCCAACCCCAGAGCGCGCTGTTGATGGCACGTTCCTGATGCCAGTGGAAGACGTGTTCTCGATCTCCGGTCGCGGTACCGTTGTGACCGGCCGTGTTGAGCG
>NZ_JBXAQJ010000016.1:0-141221 GCF_058807115.1 Pseudoduganella sp. GW821-FHT12E03
CAGCAAGACCAGTTAAAGGTGGAATTGATGGGGCGTGGCATGGCGTGGCTCGATACCGGCACCCATGAATCCCTGCTCGATGCGTCGCAATTCATCGCGACTATTGAAAAGCGCCAGGGATTGAAAGTCGCATGCCCGGAAGAGATTGCCTATCGTAAAGGCTATATCAGCGCCGAACACCTGTCCCGGCTTGCGGAACCGTTAAAGAAAAATGGTTATGGTCAATACCTGATGCAGATCCTGGCCGACAAGATCATCAGGTAAGTGCTGTTTTGACAAGGCTCAATGCTATACTTTCCGATATGCTACGCAGATTACTCGCCTTCTTTCGCGGCCAGCTCCAGCCTGGCCGCAGCGACGACGCGCAAGTCGCCGCTCCCGCTCCCGCACCGGACGTCAATGACGTCAATGACGTCAATGACGCCAGTGACGCCAGTGACGCCAGTGACACTGGCATCAACAGCCCGCTGGCCGCACCACTCGAGATGCCGTATGACGAGCATTTGTTCGAGCGCGCGCGGACGCAGTGGCAATTCGGCGATTGGCCAAGCCTGGCAAGCCTGGATATCGACGTCGTTAAATTCCATCCCGAGCGCGCCAAGCTCGCCTTGCTGAGTGCCGCAGGGCACAGCCAGATGGGAGCGCAAGAGGAAGCCAGGCAGCGCATACGCCTGGCCATGTCCTGGGGCTGCAGCCGCAAACTGGTGGCGCAGGTGCTTGCTGCCGGCGTCCATAACAGTCTGGGCCGTGCGGCCGCATCCGCCGGGATGGCGCCGCGTGCCCTCGAGCATCTGCGCAGCGCCGTGGCGTTGGGCACGCCGGGGGCAGACCTTCGGCTGATGAGTCAGGCGAGAATCAATGAGCAGTACAGGCAGATCGGCCTGCCTGCTCCACGGGCGGAAGAAGAAAAGCTGACCGCAATGCGGTGAGCTGGCCAAATACAACAAATGCAGATGGCGGTTTAGCGTGTTAATTGAAAATAAGAGTGCCCTTGCTTCCGGCAATCGAGCCCTGCGAGAGGGGCAATATGTAGAAGCGATCCCGCTGTTTGTCAGCGCTTTGCTGGAAACGCCTGAATTGGGCAAGACGCTGGCATTTAATATGCAATGGGCGCAGCAGCGTATGGCCGCCATGCCGGCGCAATCCAGTGCGCGTTGCCTTGGCCGGATCAACCCGGAAGACTTGGCAGGACTTGCCTCCAGCCCCAAATCGGCTGATGTTGAACTCATCGGGTCCGTGTTGTTCACCCGCGTGGGCCACGCGGAGTCGAAACTCACCAGTGATCATATTCACCTGCTGCAGGCGATCGATGGGCCGGACTGGCTGATGCAAGCCATCACGTTCGTCGCGGGTAAGCGCTACGCGCAAGTCGAGTTGGCGCGGCCGACCCTGATGAATTTCGTGTTCGGCGTGCTGTACAAGCAGATATGGAATGCGCGCGTGACCTGCGCGGATGACTGCGAAAGCGCCCGGACCGGGACACGCCTGGCCAGCATTGAAAAATTGCGTGGCGTCGCCTGGGACCAGCATGTGGACGGCATGGCCGCCATGTTTGACGCTGCCGGGGAGCCTAGCGTAAAAGGATTGTGCAGGGCAGCGAGAAATGTTGTCGCACGGCTCAATAGTCCGCTGCTGATGGCTTTCCTGCATGAGGTCAAGCGTCCCCACCGCGATGTGCCAGGACAGGCGAAGCCAACGGCTTGCGGCGGAGGCTGGATGCCGTTTTCAATGCGGCGTGCTCCTGCTCAGCGTGAATCGGTCTTCCTGGCTGCGCGGGACTGGCCGCATCTTCCCGCTGCATCCCTGGTTGAATTCGGAGGGATCCCGGTGGGCGTCGAGGGGGCCGCCGACGGTGTTACGGTCACATTGCCGCTTCGGCTGCTGGCGGGCTTCAGGCAGTTTGCGGCCCTCAACGGGATGCCGGCCGCGCACGGCCTGTCGCAACGCGATGCGGCCGGTGTGCAGCCCATGGCGGCAGATATGCCGCTGGATGTGACGGCAGGAGCGCCACACCGTTTCGGCGATAGCGGTCTGCAACTGCAGCGCGCGTGGTACGCCAATGCGCGCTTGCTGCGCGTTCACTTCGACACGCACTCGGTGAATGAGCCGTGTGTGCTGCGTGCTTACCAGTACGATCAAGGCATGAATGGGCAGCTCGTGATGGCGGCGGAGTCCCTGCTTGGCGTGGGCGGCGAAGCAGCGCTGGACATTGCATTGCTCAACCCCTACCTGCCGGTCTTGCTGCTGGTGTCGGATGTGAAAGGCCAACTGCTCGATCAGGCATTGCTGCCATTCCCGTCCTTGTTCCCGCAAGGCCTGCATGCGGTTGAGGCCGCCACCCTTGGTGGTGACGCGATGGGAGCGGCGGCAGTTTTAGCGCAACAATACTTGGGCGAGTGGCAGCAGGCAAACAGCGCAGCGGACGCTTTCGCGCTCGGCGAGTACTTGGTGGACGTCAACGGCGCCATCGGTACGGAACGGATCTTCAGTACCGACCTGAAGGAGTGGTTGTGGATGGTGTTCGGTCTGAAGGTGAAGCTGTGGCGCCTTCCGGAAAAAGAACAGGGTAACAAGGTATTCTGGACGCAGTCTTGCCGTGCACCCCATATGGTGGGCGATGCGAAGCGCTATGCCCTCCAGATTGCGCGCGAGCGCGCAGGCGTGCAGTTGCTGGCGCCCGCAAGCGCTGTACCCACGCTGGGGGCCTTGTCAGGTTGCCGCGTGGCTGGCCGCCCCCTGCCATTCCGCCGTGGCGAATACCTGCTGGCGGCAGCCAGCCAGGGGGCGCCGCGTTACCGTGTCAGTGTGCCCGAATTTGCACTTGCCCCAGAACGCGCGCTGCAAATGGAGGGGGGCGTCCGCCATCCGACGATTTTGGTGGACAAGAAATCAGGCGAAGCGCCACAGGAGGGAACGGGCGCAGCGGTCATCATGTTTGCCGGTGCCGGGACGGCGCAGCAGCCCGAACTGGTCTATCCGTTTGCACTGGACGGACCTATGCCGTTTGGATACCAGGCGCCAGCGCAGTCTCCCAAGGTCACGGTTTGCTTGAGCGCCGCCTGGCCTTCGGAAGCTGTACTCAGGGCATCGCTGGAATCGCTGCGCCATCAGTCCGGTGTTGCCTTGATATCGGTCTACCTGTTACCTCAGGCCGGCGCCGATACGCAAGCGCTGCAGCGCGTGTTGTTGGAAATTTTCCCTGACATCGGTGTGCTGCGCGAATGTGCGCCGGGCGAAGCGGAAAGCGCCGCAGTGGTGCGTGTGCTTGGCGAGAGTTCGGAGCCGGCGGGCGGCCTCGTCGTCATGATGGGGCAGGCCACGGTACTGCACGATCCGCGCACCCTGGCGGTGTTTGCTCATCTGCTTTCGCATCCCAAAGTGGCAAGCGTCGGCTGTCCGTTGATCGTGCGCGCCGATCCGAAACCTAATGCGGCTTACTCGGTCCAGTCCTGCGGCCTGATTGGACAAAGCCAGGCTGGCATGGAACCGGTGCTGGCCCAAGTGAATCTGCATGGCCTGTTCCCGCGTGCATTGTTGCCGGTAGCTTGCAATGGCTCCGCATTCATTGTGATGACGGAGGAGCAATTGCGGCGCTGTGTGCCACAGCGTGTAGCACCTGGGGCACTGGAGGAAGTTGTCCGCGCTTGGTCCGCGTACTTGTCTGGACGCCAGATGTTGCACCTTCAGGCAACCGGCCTGACCGCTGAAGCATTCGGCACGTTGCCGGCGCATACGCCCGGCCCGATCGGTTGCCCCGCTAACTTTGGCCTCCACCTCCATTTATTGCCAGCATGAAAATTTGCGTTGTCCTTCCATCCGAACAGCAAAAGGCGCAGGCCGGCGTACGGATCCGCTATGAACGTATCACTGCCGAGTTACTGGCCTGTGGCCACTCGCTGGAACTGGTGCCGATCACCGACTTCCTGGTGAACACCCGCGCGGACCACGACTGCTACCTGATCAGCAAGTGCTATGATGCGCGCGCGCTGCTGCTGGCGGCGCAATTACGCCGGGCCGGCAAGCTGGTGGGCGTCGACTTGTTCGACGACTATTTCAGCCAGACCGATGACAGCCGCTTTACGCGTTTGCGTTACTGGTTGCGCGCCTTGTTACGGAACTGCAGCTTCGTGCTGTGTTCAACCGAGGGGATGCGCAGCATCGCGTTGCAGTACGCGCCTGGACTACCGGTCCACCTGATGAACGACCCGGCGCCGAGCGATGATTTCTCAGCGATGGCGGCGGCGCTGAACCAGAAGCAGGCTGCGGTGCGCGCCGCGCGCCGCCTCGACGTGGCCTGGTTTGGCATGGGCGACAATCCCAACTTTCCGGTTGGTCTGGCGGACCTGAGCGCTTTCGGCGCCGAGGTGGCGCGGCTGACCGGATTGGGCATCGAGATCCACCTGACCGTGCTGACCAACCGGCGCGCGCTGACGGCCGACCGGTTGGAGCAACTGCGCGGCCTCGGTTTGCCCTATACGGTGGAAGAGTGGAGTGAAGAGGCGGAGCAGCAACTGCTGGCCTGCAGCGTCCTTGCCTTCTTGCCGGTTAACGCCCAGCAGTTCAGCCGGGTCAAAAGTCTGAACCGCGCGGTCACCGCCCTCAGCGCCGGTACTCAGGTGCTGTCGGCGGGCTATCCGTTATATGCGCCATTCGGGGCATTTATCTATCGCGATGCGCGCAGCTTCCTCGCCGATCTGTCCAAAGAGCGTCTGCTGTTGCGCGCTGAAACAGTGGAACAATTGCGTCAGCATATGCAGCAAATCGCCAGTGTGGTGAACGAAGCGGCTGGCCTGGCGCAGTTCCTGGCGCAGCTTCAGAATGGCTCGCAGCATGGGGACAGCAGCTTGTATGCGGTGATCCATGGCCGTGAAACGACGGGCGACATCCATAAGTTTGCACAAAAACGTGCCGCGCTTTCCGTGGCGACGCCGTTCTGCCCGTTGGAGCTGAACTTCGACGTGCGCTTCGAAATGTCTGACGCAGGCTTGCTGGCCATGGTGAGCACGAAGAAAGTGCCGCTGATGGCTCCTGCTGTCGCGGCCTTGCTGCAGCCCGGGAAAAACCTCCTTACTACCGAATATAAAATGTTGTCTGTTTCGCAGTTAAATGTGCAGGAAGCGCCGGTCAAAGGCTTGTTGCAGCTGAATTGTCCGGCGGCGGATGCCGCTGCCTACCCTGTCATCGGCGGCGCCATCGTGCAGGCGATGACGACGATGTTCCCTGGCATGGAATGCATCTTCTCCGAACAGTCGAAACGGACGCCGTGGCATGTGCCGGCGCCGCAGGTGAGCGAGGTTGCGGCATGAAGAATGCGCATGTCATCCTTGTGATCAACCTGCTGCAGGATGTAAATATTCTGCGGCCCCTCGCGTATATGGCTGCGCGTGACCTGCACCGCCCCACCATGTTCCTGGTGACCGACGCATTCCGCAAGCGCGACCGGACCGGGGTCTGGCAGCAGGAACTCGCCAACATCGCCAGCGATACACGTGCCGAGGTGCGTGACTTCGACACCACTTTCGACGGTGTTGCGCATTTGCCGGCCAGCGCCGGGGTCATGGTTGCCGCCAGCGAATCGCACCTGAAAGCCCACCAGCAAGTCCATGATCTGTTCCGGGCCGCACCGTCGCGGTTCCTGAAAGTGACGCTGCAGCATGGATTCGAATGCGTCGGTTTCCTCCAAAGCCGGGATCAGGACACGGCCCATGGCACGTCGATCACGTTTGCCGCCGATATCGTCTGCGGCTGGGCAAGTGCGGAGCGCCTGGTGTCGATGGCGCCATCACAGCGCCACAAGCTGCAGGTGACGGGACCGACCGCGGTGCTGCAGATGCCGGGGCCGGATGAGCGGGGGCGCCGTTCGTCGACCGGACTGGTGTGTGAAAACATGCATTCGCCGCGGCTCAACGTGGCCGGCGACTTCAAGCTCGATTTCCTGGATACCTTCCAGAAGTTTTGCTCGGCAATGGCCGAGCGCGGCCAGACGGTTGCACTGCGGCCCCACCCCGGTGGGCAATACACGGTCAAGAATGACGTACCGCTGCCGTCCAACGTGCAGCTTTGTAATGGGCCGATCTACAAGCTTGACCTGTCGGAGTTTGCTTTCGGCATTTCGGCGCCGTCATCGATCCTGATCGATATGGTGCTGGCTGGCATTCCCACTGCGGTGTGGCACGATCCCGGCAGCATCATGGACCTTGGGAATTATGAAGGCTTGACGCGGATTTCCAGTGTCAAAGATTGGTGTGCATTTGCAGAGGATGCCATTGCTCATCCGCAACGCTATGTGCGGCAACAGAGGGCTTTCCTCGAACGCCAGCTATTGCAGACCGATACTGAAACAGTTTACCGCGCCTATGCGCGCATCCTGTCGCTGACGCCGCCTGTTCAGCCGCCAGCACTCGACCGGCGGTCCGTTGCCGACGTGCGCATCCAGATCATTGCACCGGGTTTCATTCCAACCCTGCAACTGAGCTTCCTCAAGCCGCTTGCCAGCGATATTGCCGGACGCGCCATCACAGTTGACGTGATCTCGGAAACACAACTCAATGCGGAGTTCAAGGGCGAAGCGGCGGCCGGTCCGGCCGCGCTGGAATGGCTGCTGCAACGTATCGAAATCTTCGATCCGAGCGTGGTGGTGTTCTGCCGCTGGGCTGGCCCGCATTCGCGCGCAGTGCGCGAGCACCTTGGCCAGCATGGCGTACCGGTCTTGTATCACATTGACGACGACCTGCTCAACATCCCCAAGGAAATCGGCGCCGCCAAATGGGCATCGCATAACACTCCTAGGAAATTGGAGTCGGTCAGGTACCTGCTCGACCATGTCGATCTGGTCTACTGTTCGACCAAGGCGCTCGCACAGCGCCTGAATTCACTGGAAGTGCGTGCGGCGGTCAGGCCGGGCGAGATTTATTGCGCGGCGGCCCCGCTGGTGGCGCCACGCCAGCGCAAAGTGCGCAAGCTGGGTTACATGGGTATCGGACATGAGTACGACCTGGCGTCGATCTTGCCAGCGGTGACTGAATATCTGCGCCGCCACCCTGAAGTACGGTTCGAACTGTTCGGTACGATCCCAATTCCTGCCGAGCTGGTTGAATTTGGCGAGCGGGTGTCGCATGCCCCGAAGATCGAAGACTATGGCACCTTCCTGGAAACTTTTGCCGGCTTTGAATGGGATATCGCCATCTGTCCGTTGGCGGACCTGCCATTCAACCTGCTCAAGGCCAATACGAAGTGGATTGAATATACCGCCGTGGGTGCCGCAGTGGTGGCCAGCAGGGACACGGTGTACGAGGAATGTTGTGCGGATGGATGCGGCCTGTTACCCGGCACGAACGAAGAATGGCTGGCGGCGCTTGAGCAGTTGACTGTCGATCCCGCCGCACGCCATGCCATGGTGATGCGAGCGCAGCAAAAGCTGCTGAGCCAATATAGCCTCACTAAGTTGCGGGCACAGGTTTGGTCAATGCTGGCACAGGCGCGCGCCAACGCCATCGCTCCGGCGCAGGCCTTGCAGCCATGGCCGCCCCAGCGCCGGAATGCGCATGAACGGGTGTTGTTCATTTCGAACGCCTATGTGCCGACTTTGCAGCTCAGCTTTGTCAAACCGCTTGCCGACCTCGTTGAGGCAGGTGATGTGAGCATGGAGTTTATTTCGGACGAGCACATCAAGACAAATGTATGGCGGCTGGAGGGGTACGATGCGGTCGAACCGTGGATCCGGCACAAGTTTGCCGTTTTCCAGCCGACGGTCGTCGTGTTCTGCCGCTATAGTGCACCGTTCTCGGACTTGATGCTGCAGTTGGCGCGCAGTCACGGTGCCCCGTCGATTTACCATATCGACGATGATTTGCTGGGGATACCGAAGGTTATCGGCGCTGACAAGCACAGTTACCACAACGATGAGGCTCGCCTGGGTACCGTGCGCAAACTGCTTAACGAAACCGACTTGGTCTACGCGTCGACGCAAAAATTGAAGGCCCACCTGGATACGCTGGCGCTGAAGGCGCCGGTACAGCAAGGCGCGATCTATTGTTCCGGCGAGATCATCAATCCCGTGGTCCTGCGCCCGGTACGCAAGATCGGGTATATGGCGAGCGCGGACCATGTGCACAACTTGCGCGAAGTGGTGGCGGCTGTCGTACGCATCCTGCGCAAGCACCCGGACGTCGTGTTTGAGTTCTTCGGCTCGATTTCGGCGCCGCCCGAGTTCGTCGAATTTGGCGAACGCATCCGTCATGCACCCAAAATCGACAATTATCAGCAGTTCCTGCAAAGTTTCGCCGAATACCACTGGGACATCGGTATTTGCCCGCTGACCAGCATCCATTTCAATGTCATGAAGGCAAATACGAAATGGGTGGAGTACAGCTCGGTAGGGGCCGCCGTGGTGGCCAGCCGGGGCACGGTGTACGATGGCTGCTGCGCCGATGGCGCCGGCCTGTTGGCGGGGAATGAGGAGGAATGGTTCGCGGCGCTCGACCAGCTGGTGTCCGACCCGGAGGCGCGCTTCCGCCAGGTGCAACGGGCCCAGCAGAAATTGGAGAGCGAGTATTCGCTGTTGCGCCTGCGCGAGCAGGTGCGCGACATGTTTGGGCTCGCCCGGCGCATGCGGATTGCTGCCAAGTGCGCCACCCTGTTATAGTGTTGAGCTGTTTTTATTGAAATATTTTTGCGAGGAAAATGTGAGCAGGATTTTGATCACCGGTGGAGCCGGCTTTATCGGTTCCCATTTGACGCCGACGCTGCTCGCCCGCGGCCATACTGTGCGCGTGCTCGATACTTTGTCACCGCAGATCCACGGCCATCTGCCCGCCGGGCTGGATTGGCTGAACCAGACAGGGGTGGAGTTCCTGCGTGGCTCCGTCACCGACGCTGTGCTCATGCGCAAGGCGTTGAGCGACGTCGACGTGGTGGTCCACCTTGCGGCCGAGACGGGAACTGGTCAGTCGATGTATGAGATTGCCCGCTACAACGATGTCAACGTCGGTGGCACGGCGGTGCTGCTGGACGTGCTGGCCAATGATCCTGCCCGGACCGTACGCAAGATCGTCCTGGCGTCCAGCCGTTCGATCTATGGCGAAGGCGCTTACGTTTGCCCGCAGTGCGCGGCAGCGCCGCGCCGCCATCCCGAGACCCGCGGGCCGGCGCAACTGGCCGATAAATGCTGGGAGCATGCCTGCCCGGACTGTGGCGGCAATCTCCAGCCGGTGCCCACGCGCGAGGACGATCCGCCCAAGCCGGCATCGGTCTACGCCGCCACCAAATACGCCCAGGAAGACCTGGTGCGGATCGCCTGCAATTCCCTCGGCCTCGACCATGTGATCCTGCGCTTGCAGAATGTGTATGGCGAGGGCCAGTCGCTGAACAATCCCTACACCGGCATCCTGTCGATCTTTTCCACCCGGGTGCGGCGCGGCCAGCACCTGCCGATTTTCGAGGATGGGCTGGAAACCCGCGACTTTGTCCATGTTGAAGACGTTGCCAATGCATTCGCGGCAGCCGCGGAACACGCTGCGCCGCTGGGGTTGGCCATCAATGTGGGGATGGGCGAGATGACCACCGTGGCCACGATTGCAGGCCATCTGAGTGATGCGTTTGATAAGCCGCGCCAGTTGGTGACCACCGGCGAATACCGCCTCGGCGATATCCGCCATAACTGCGCCGACACCCGGCGCCTGCAGGAAAAGCTCGGCTACCAGCCGAAGGTATCGCTGGCGGAAGGCATGCGCCGCTTTGCCGCCTGGGTCGGCGCGCAGCCGCTGCCGGAGGATAAACTCGACAAAGCCAACGCCGAACTGAAGGCGCGCGGCTTGATGGGAAAGTAAGCCATGCGCCGCATATTTATCTTTGGCGACTCACATACGCGGGCGATCCTGGGCGCGGCTACAACGGCGTCCCGCGACGACGTGAAAATCGATGTTCATTGGATGCGTACGGAAAAGGATGGCAAGGTGCAGGGCGACCTCGATTTCGAGGATGCCAAGACCATCGCCAGCACTCTGGAGCCGACCGACCTGATGGCCATATCGCTGTTAGGTACGCGCCATAATGTCGTGGGCCTGTTACGCCATGAGCGGCAATTTACCGTGCATGGCGCCGACGGTGCGCTGGGATGCGAAGGCGAACTGATCCCGCGTGCTGTCATGGAAGATATGTTTGAGGCGGTCAGCCAGAAGAACAAACGTATTGCGGAATTGCGTAGTTTGTCACGTGCACAGGTCATTCACCTCATGACACCACCGCCGAAGGGTGATAACGAATATATCAAGTCGCGCATCATGCGTTATCGTGACAAGCTTGTGGGTGAGTACGATTTGAATCCTGCGGAGCTGCGCCTGGCGTTGTGGCAACTGGAAATGCAGGCCGTGCAGCGGGCTTGCAAAGGCTGGGATGTGGGCCTGCTTCCGGTTCATCCACTGGCCGTGGATGAGCATGGATTTCTTAAGCATGAATATTATGCTTCCGATGCAACGCATGCCAACCAGGCCTATGGGGCGCTGGTGCTCGAACAGTTACGCGGGGCGTTGATCGAGGGAGAAGAAATTGGATAAACAGCTACATCCTTATAAGGCCTTGCCAGCCAAAGCATTCTGGAAGCGCTCGGTTGCCGCGCCGGCCCCGGCCGAAGTCGATCCGGTGGGCCGCTTCAACCTGCGTATCGGCGAGCATTCGCGCGTCGCAACTGCGGGCAG
Source organism: Pseudoduganella sp. GW821-FHT12E03 (assembly GCF_058807115.1). Classification (NCBI taxonomy): domain Bacteria; kingdom Pseudomonadati; phylum Pseudomonadota; class Betaproteobacteria; order Burkholderiales; family Oxalobacteraceae; genus Pseudoduganella; species Pseudoduganella sp. GW821-FHT12E03. Next base: position 10,695 of record NZ_JBXAQJ010000016.1, read on the forward strand.
TTGCTTTGCCCAGCATATTGCACGGCACCTCAGGCAGTCCGGCTTCACCTACTACATTGCCGAAGAAGGCCATCCCCTGCTGCCGCAGTCGGTGAAGAACAAGCATCACTATGGCACCTTCTCGGCACGCTATGGCAATATTTACACCGCGCGGCAACTGATCCAGCTGTTCCGGCGCGCATATGGTGAGTTTTGCCCGGTGGAGCCGGCTTGGGTCGAGGCGGATGGGCGTGTCCTGGATCCGTTCCGGCCCACGGTCCAGACCGGAGGCTATGCGTCCGTCGCCGAAATGGAAGCGGACCGGGAGCAGCACCTGCGCAGTGTCCGGCGGATGTTTGAGACGCTCGACGTTTTTGTTTTCACCCTGGGGCTGACCGAATGCTGGGTGTCGCGTGAAGATGGCGCGGCCTTTCCCCTGTGCCCGGGGGTGGAAGGTGGAACCTTCGACGCGGAAAAATATGCGTTCCTGAACCAGGACGTGAACCAGGTTCTGGAAGACATGCATGCCTTTATCGCAGGGTTAAGGCGTGTCAACCCGGCGGCGCAAATTATCCTGACCGTGTCGCCGGTGCCATTGATGGCTACCGCCGAACCAGAAGACCACGTGCTGTCCGCGACGACCTATTCGAAGTCGGTACTGCGGGTTGCCGCCGGCATGCTGGAACGGGAGTATGACCATGTGCATTACTTCCCGTCTTACGAGATTATTACCGGCAGCTATGCTCGCGGGGCCTATTTTGCCGACGACCTGCGCGGCGTCCTGGAAGACGGCGTAGGTCATGTCATGCGGCTGTTCCTCAAGCATGCCACCGGCGGTGCCGCCGTCATCGTGCCGCCACCGGCCAAGGTGGAAGCCGAGGAAGAGGTATTGAATCGAACGGCCCAGGCCCTGGTCGAAGTCGAGTGCGACGAATCGGCCCTGGATCGCGGCTAGTCATTTATAGAAGATTGATTGTGATTTCCATTACTGAAAAAATACAAGTCGGCAACGAGTTGCCTTTCGTCCTGTTTGGCGGTGTCAACGTGCTCGAATCGGAAGACCTGGCGCTGCGTGCCTGCGAAGCCTATACCCGTGTCTGCGCCAAACTCGACATTCCCTATGTCTTCAAGGCCAGCTTCGATAAGGCCAACCGTTCATCGATCCATTCGTATCGCGGGCCAGGGCTGGAAGAGGGGCTGCGCATTTTCCAGAAAGTGAAAGCGGAATTCGGCGTACCCGTGATCACGGACGTGCATGAGCCTTGGCAGGCCCAGCCGGTGGGCGAGGTGATCGATGTGCTTCAGTTACCCGCCTTCCTGGCCCGGCAGACGGATCTGGTGGTGGCGCTTGCCCGCACTGGACGCGTGATCAATATCAAGAAGCCGCAATTCTTGAGCCCGTCCCAGCTGACCCACGTGGTCGAGAAGTTCCGCGAAGCGGGCAACGATCGCATCATCCTGTGCGACCGTGGCACCGCGTTTGGCTACGATAACCTGGTGGTCGACATGCTGGGCTTCGGCGTCATGAAAAAGGCGAGCGGCAATTTGCCGCTGATCTTCGACGTCACGCACGCCTTGCAGCAGCGTGATCCAGGTGGTGCGGCTTCCGGCGGCAGGCGACAGCAGGTGGTCGACCTGGCCCGGGCCGGCATGGCGGTTGGCCTGGCAGGGTTGTTCCTTGAAGCCCATCCGAATCCGGATGCCGCGCTGTGCGATGGCCCCAGCGCATTGCCGCTGGAACAGCTCGAACCATTCCTGACCCAGATCAAGCGCCTGGATGACCTGGTCAAGTCCTTCGAGCCACTGCTCATTGCATAAGGCGGACTTGCACCTGCTTATCGCATGCAAATTCCCATCACCTGGCCGCAGCACAGGTAACCCGCCTCTTAAATTACGGGACCCGGGCCTACGGATTGGCGGCGCTCTGTCCGCGCCGGCGGCCTCCTATTCCTGCCGGGCATTCGGCGTTGGACGGCCTGGGTATTCCTCAGAGTGAATCATGATTGAAATGAAGATTGAAACCGATGTACTGGACCTGGCGCGCGAGGTGATCGCCGTCGAAGTGGATGGGCTGCTCAAGATGCGCGAGCGGCTCGATGGCGGATTCCTGAAGGCAATCGATCTGGTACGCGCATCATCCGGCCGGCTGGTGGTGGTCGGGATGGGCAAGTCCGGTATCATCGGACGCAAGATCGCCGCCACTCTGGCATCGACCGGCACCGCTTCGTTTTCCGTGCATCCTGCCGAAGCTTTCCATGGCGACCTCGGCATGATCCATGCCGACGACGTTGCGCTGATGATTTCCAATAGCGGCGAAACCGAGGAACTGGTGCGTTTGCTGCCTTTCCTCAAGCATCAGGGCAACCGCATCATCGCGATGACCGGGCGGCTGGAATCCACGCTGGCGCGCAACGCCCACGCCGTGCTGGACGTCTCGGTCCCGCGCGAAGCGTGCAATAACAACCTGGCGCCGACCAGTTCCACCACGGCGACCCTGGTCATGGGGGATGCCCTGGCGGTTGCGTTGTCGACGCTGAAGAATTTCCAGCCAGAAGATTTTGCCCGCTTCCACCCTGGCGGCAGCCTGGGCCGGCGGCTGTTGACCCGGGTCGGCGATGTCATGCAGAAGGACTTGCCAGTCTGTTCGCCAAGCGCGTCAATGCGTGAAGTGGTGGGCTTGATCACGCGCGCCAAGCTTGGGGTGGCGCTGGTGCTTGACCGGGGGCAGATGCTGGGCATTGTGACCGACGGCGACTTGCGCAAGGCATTCGAAAAGCATGACAACCCGCTGGCCCTGACCGCAGCCGATATCATGACCGCCAATCCTTATGTGATCGGTGTGGATGACAATCTGGCGGAAGCGGAAAAGACCATGCGCGAGCGCAAGAAGCGCGTGCTGGTCGTGGTCGATGAACGCCGTGAGCCGGTCGGCGTCCTGCAAATCTTCGACGTGGAAGACTGAGGCACGATGGGCGGCAGCTGCATCATCGTGCTTGGCATGCACCGTTCCGGCACCTCGGCCATGACCGGATTGATCAGCGCGTTTGGGCCGGCCTTGGGTGACGACCTGTTGCCCGCCAATGAGGCGAACCCGAAGGGTTTTTTCGAGAGCCGGCGCCTGGTCGAGCTGAACAACCAGATACTGGAGAGTGTCGGGTCGGCATGGGATGCCATGGAGCCATTGCCGGAACGCTGGTGGGAACTGCCGGCGGCGGCGGCCATGAAAGCCGATCTGGCCGCTTTCCTGCAAGGACTTGACGCCGGGGTGGCGCCGCCGCTGCTAAAGGACCCGCGCCTGAGTAAAACGCTGCCATTGTGGAAAGAAGTCTTTGCGGAAGCGGGGATCACGGCCAAATACGTGGTTTGCCTGCGCGATCCTGGTGCGGTCGCCTATTCGCAGCGCGCCATGAAGGGGTTTCCCTACCTGAAGTGCCTGATGCTGTATATCGACTACAGCCTGCACGCGGAATGGCATACGCGCGGCGAAACGCGCTGTACGGTGGCTTATGAAGACCTGATGCAAGACTGGCGCAAGGAACTTGAAAAACTGGATGCCGCCTTGTCGCTTGGCTTCGCGGCATCGCGCTCCAGTTGGGACGCCCGTGCGGCGGACTTCGTGACACCTGAGTTGAACCGTTCGTCGCAAGCTGACCTGTCTGATTTGGCGGTGTGCGGCGAACTTTGGCGGATGGCCTCCGCGGCCCACCAAGCGCTGGCGGCAGTGGACTGCGACGAAGCGGACCGCCTGCGGGGCGGGTTCGAGGCTTATTGTCTTCAGGTAGCTCCCTGGGCGGGCATGCTGCAAAACCTGACACGCGATGAGGTGCAATATCCGTTTGCCGAACTGGCGCACCGCCAAAGCGTGCCGCGCGTACAGACGACCCTGTCGTGGTGTCAGCCCGGTGACGCCGGCGTGGAATCCTCAGCTTCTTCGAAATGCACCTGGACGCATTCGCCAGGCCGCCACACGCTGACACTCACCCTGCCGAAACATGGCGCCAGCAGCCATTTGCGGATCAAGCCGATTAACCGTCCCGGCCTGCTGCGCGTCTACGGTTGCAGCTTAAGGAGCGTCAGCGATGAGATTCTGCATGAATGGAAACTCAGCACCAGCGAAGTGAGCGCGGTCTCCAAGGGCGCCTACGAGGTCCCGTTTTTGGCAGAGGCAGGGAGCAGCGCATGGCTGTTGCTGGACAACACCCCCTACCTCGATATTGCGCTTCCGGATACTCCGGTCCCGCCCGCGACGCTGGTTGTCGAAGTGGAGGTGGAAGACCAGCGCGTTTGCAGCAAATCGCTGATGGCGCAAATGGCGCGCCTGCGCAAAGAGCTGGATCAGATGCGGGGTGAAGTCAAGCGCACGGCTACGGCTGCTGCCATCAACCTTCCCCAGGGCAGCGGGGCGCAGTCCTTGCAACATGTGCTGGGCGAGTTCCGGCGGCGCGAGCAGGAATACCAAACACATGCCGAACACTTGGGGCAAGACATCAAGCGCGGAGAAGCGCAACTGGCATTGCTCAAAGAACTCCTGCTGGCGGGCCAGGCCGATAGTTTATAGGCTATTTTTCGCTCGCGGCGGCGGCCGTCCAGACGCCTTGCCGGTCGTGGACACCGGAGCGGATGCGTGCGCAGCCGGGGCTGTTTCGTTTTCTGGAAAAGCCAATCCCATAGCACCCTCGTTTTCGTGTCAAGATGATAAAACTTTGTCCGGCGCACGCGGGTGGCAGTATCTGTCTGTCAAAAATGGCAACCTTCATAGCTATAATCAGCGACGGTCTATTCGTTTCAATTTCAGGAGCTAACTCATGCCTATTCATAGTTTTACTTCCGACGAAGCTGCCAAGAATCTTCGTTCCGACCGGACTTCCCGTTGGCCTGACGGCCGCGCTTCCGGTGTGCGGCTTGATGGCTTGGCCAAAATAGCTGTGAAGCCCAGTTTTACCTTCTCGAAAAGCGACAAAATATTTACCATCGGCTCCTGTTTTGCGCGCGAGATTGAGAAATATATGCATGAACTGGGATTTGAAATTCCTGCGCTGACTATCAATATTCCACAAGAAGAGCGCGTAACAGCGACAGCCAACGATATTCTAAGCAAATTCAGTGTGCATTCCATGGAGAGCGAGTTGCGATGGGCGTTTTCCCCACCCAACCACGCGCCTGAAGATTTTTACCTGAAAGCTGAAGAGGGGAACTGGCATGATGCGCAGATGGTTACTAATCTTAAAAGCGCCAGTTTGGAACGTGTAATCGAGCGTCGGGCGATGGTGACTGATTTAATGAAAAGGGTGCCCGAATGCCGAATCATTATTATCACCCTGGGATTGGCCGAGGCCTGGTTTGACATTAAGACCGGGTTATACTTGAATGGCAAGCCCACGCAGGAGGCAATCAACCTCGAGCCGGATCGCTTTCGAATGGATGTCCTGGCCTACGATGACATTGTTGCTTCATTGGAACGTATTCATGCCATGCTCAAGGAGCATGGCCATCCTGATTTCAAGATGCTCATTACGGTTTCGCCCGTGCCGTTCAAAGCGACTTTTTCGGGTAAGGATGCGCTCATCGCAAATACCTACAGCAAGTCTGTGCAGCGTGCCGCCGCTGAAGCGTTCGCATCACACCATGCCAACGTAGACTATTTCCCGAGTTACGAACTCGCTACATTATCCGATCGAAAAATCGCTTACGAACAGGATAATATCCATGTGACGCGACCGGCCGTCGCCGCCATCATGGCGATGGTGGTTGCGGCCTATGTGCCCGGCTTGGCGGAGAAAACTTTGCCTGCGTCAGCGTCAGCGCCGGAGGTGGCGATTGCAGCGACGCGGACGGCTGTCAGTACGAAGAAGGTTCTGAAGGTACGGAGCGCGTTTGCCATGGGCGAGAAAGACTATGACGTCGCAGTGAACGCGCTGTCCAGTATGTTGTTTCGCTTCGGCGACACGATGAGTCCGGAAGAGGAGTTCGATGCCAGATTCCGCCTTGGGCGGGTGATGTTGGGCGCGCGGCTGACCGGGGAAGCGATCGTGCAACTCGAACGCGCGAAGGGAATGTCTCCCGAGCATCCTGGGGTAACTTACAGTTTGGCGCTGGGCTACGCCCGCTTGAAGATGCACGAAAAGGCGCTGGCAATGTTCCGGGAGGCTTGCCGTCTTAACCCCGCAGAGCTAAATCATCATTGGCGCCTGGGGGCGCAGTTGATTCGGATGGGAAAGATAGAGGAAGGATTGCAACATGTGCATAGCGCCCTGAAGATTGACCCTGTTCACCAGGAATCGTTGGCGATGGTCGAAAAATATGGGGCGCTCGCTGCGCAGGCTGTGGCTTGAACTAAGAAGTTCAGTTCGTTGCGTAATGGGCAACGATGCTGAACTCCGAGGTTCAGCTGACGGCTTGCAACTTATAGCCCGGCATCGCGCAACAGCAGATCTTTGATCAGCTCGATCTGGGCTTCCCCTTTGATCAACTCGTCCTGAAGCAGGCTGTGCTGATGACGTGCGCGCTGGTTTTCGCTTTCCAGTTCCGTCATGCGGGCCAGTTTGCGGGAACACTCCGCCTCCACCTGCTCGGACCGCGCCTTGCATTCGCTGAGCTGGCGCGTCAGGCGGTCAGCCTGTTCTTGCCGTGCCTGGAGTGCCGGGCGCAATTCCTCCAGCTCGCGCGCCAGCGTTGTCCTGGCCTGTTCGCTCTGGGCTGCCCGCGCCAGTTGGCCCTGCAGATCTTGCTCCAGTGCCGAGTGCTGTTGCGCTTGCAATGTCAGCTTGTCCGTCAAATCTTGGGCGGCCTGTTCGCTTTGCGCCACCCGCTCCAGCTGAGTCTGCAGCTCTTGCTCCAGGGCCGAGCACTGTTGCGCTTGCTGTGTCATTTTGTCCGTCAAGTCTTGCTTGGCCTGTTCAAGTTCGCTGACCCTGGCCTTGCGTTTGGATGCAACCTGCATCAGCGCTTCGTGTTCTTCCCTGAGCGAGGAGATGGCCTGGGCGCTTTGTTCAAGTTGCAGGCACTGTTCGTCGAGGCTGGCGCGCGCGGCATCGATGTCCTGCCGGTGTGCCGCCGCCGCGCCCTCCATGGCCGCCTGCAGTGCCGCGTGCTGCTCCGACAAAGCATCAAGTTTGGCGGCCTGTTTCGCGGTGGCCATGCTACGGCGTCCCATTTCCGTTTTCAGCGCCTCGATGTCGGCTGCCTGCACGTCGCGGAGCCGCTCCGCGTCGGCCATGGCTGCCAGCGCCTGCGTCAGTTGCGCGCCGGAGTCGGCCAGCTTGCCGCGCAGGACTTGCAGCTCGCCGTTTGCCGTTGCAAGGGCGGCGTTGCTTGTCCCGAGGCTGTTCTTGACATCTTGCAGGCTGGCATGGGTGGTTTTTTGCGATTGTTCACTCTCTGCCAGCCTGGCTTGCGTGGCCTTGTGGGCTTGTTCGCATTGCGCCAGCTTTGCCTGGCTGGACGACAAGGCGCCATCGAGACTTGCATTGCGTTCATTGAGCTGTCCCAGCTCCTTTTTGCGTTTCCCCGCAGCCAGCAGCAGATTGTCCCGTTCTTCAGCCAGGGCATGTTTTTCAGCCTGGAGGGCAGTGAGTTGCTGGTTCAAGTTGCCCATCGCCAGCCTTTGCGTGGTCTCCAGTTCCGCCATGCGGGCCGACAGGATGTCGGTCTTTTCACGGGCAGTCCGCCCACCCTCTGCCAACTTGTTCTGCCGTGCCTGGACCGCAAGGGGGACCTGGCGTACAAAGATGGCGTGTCCCGAAAACGGGTGTGTCGATTCAAAGAATGGCAGCGCCTCCAGCCCTGCGGCACCGATCTGGTCGGACTGCTGTGCGTAACCGGACGCAGCAAGTGCGCCGTTGGCGGTATCCAGAAGCGACCGCAACACGACCACATCGGCACGAGCCAGCACGGTCTTGGCGCTATCGAGGATTTGCCCGGCGCCGTAGCAGTCGATAATCACCCAGTTGAGGCGCGCGGCATCCGGCAGCGGCGTCACCAGCGAATCCAGCGTCAAGGCCGCCTTTTTTTCGTTGTGGACGCTGCGAAGGTTGGGCCACAGTTGGGAGAGCGACTCCGGCTGGATCAGGCCATCTTCATCCGGATTGGTGGCCGTATAGTACGTGACGTCGCCTTCGGCACCGGCGACGATGGCTTCGATGGCGTGCCATCCGTTTAACTGGCCGGCCAGTTCGTGCGCCCAGCCAAAACGGGCGCCCTCGGCTTCCACCAGCACGGCGCTTTCAATGTCCCAATTTCGCCATGCATGAACGGCGCCACGACCGTGTCCGGCGCCAATATGGATGACGCCTGTGGGAGGACAGACTGCGCGCAGGGCCAGCATGGCCGCTTCGAGAGGGGATACAGGTTTGTTCATCTTATGAATGCGTGTGGATTGCCGCCGCACCGGAGGCTTTGCGCACGGAGCGCAGCGCCAGTGTGCGGCGGATGCCTGCGGCGAGCGCCGACCAATGGGCCCATTCGCGGGGCAATTGAGCAGTGGTGCCCGCGCCGGCCATGCCGACGATGTCTTCCAGCTGGTCGCATAAGGCCACGATCAATATCTGGTCGGCCGGACTGATTTTCTGCCAGATGTCGAGGTCCATCAGATCCGGCGCGGCAAAGCGCAGTTCAAGCTTGGGGCCATGGATATTGTTCGACTCTTCAAACCAGCGTTCGAACAGGCTGATGCCCTCACTGCGGGGGAACTCAAGGCGCGGATGACTGCCAAACGGCATGCCCTGGACTTTCGCGCACGCCAGGCGGAAAACAAACTCATCACAGTGGCGCCCGCCCAGCAAGACGCCGCGCAGCCGGACTTCCAGGTGTTCATAGTCATCGTTGGCATACGCGCGGACCAGTTCGGCGCTGTCAAAGCGCAGAATCGGCGGCAACTGACCCAGCACATGGTGCAGCTGGGCCAATCCCTTGGTGATATCGCCCGCACTCGCGGCCATTCCGTCGGGCCAGCAATCCGGCTCGTCCAGCGTATCGCTGAGGAAGAGGATCAACTGCTGGGTTAAGTGCCAGTCGCTGGCCGACAGTTGCTTCAATGTGGTGGCGCGCAGCACGCTGTCGGTAGGGTGTCGGGTCGGAATAATATCGACGACGCCACGTCCGCTGGCGGCTTGCGGCCAGCGTGTCAATGCATGGCTTGCCTGCTCGAACGCGAAGCCGGCCGTGCCATTTTCCAGTAACAGCGTGAAATTCACGTCGCGGCCGCTGCCGACCTCCTCAAACCCGGCCAGGCGGCAATGGACCAGGCCCTGCCCGTCGTGCTGCAGCGGCGTTAATGTCAGGGAAGCATGGTCCGCATCGCCGTGACCTGGCAATTCAGGGCTGCCCGGTGCATTGTGGGCGGAACGCAGCGCCAGTGTGCGGCGCATGCCCGCGGCAATTGCCGACCAATGATTCCATTCACGCGGCAATTGGGCGGTGGCGTCTGTGCTCACCATACCGACGATGTCTTCCAGTTGATCGCACAAGGCATTGATCAGCGCCTGGTCGGCGGTACTGATCTTTTGCCACACTTCGAGGTCCATCTGGTCCGGCGCGGCAAAGCGCAGTTCCAGCTTGGGACCATGGATATTGCTCGACTCTTCGAACCATTGCTCGAACAGACTGGTGCTCTTGCTGCTCGGGAATTCAAGGCGCGGATGGCTGCCAAACGGCGTTCCCGGCACATTGGCACATGCCAGGCGGAAAACAAATTCCTCGCAGCGAAGCGAGCCCAGCATGAGGCCGCTCAGCCGGATTTCCAGGTGTTCGTAGTCATCGCTGACATAGGCCCGCACCAGCTCTGCGCCGTCAAAACGCAAAATCAGGGGTAATTGACCCAATACGTGGTGCAGTTGGTCCAATCCCTGGCTGATCTCGTCAGCACTCGCGGCGATCCCTTCAGGCAAATTGCCAGGCTGGGTGAGCGCAAAGGTGAGCGCGCGTATCAACTGCTGGGTCAGCAGCCAGTCGCTGGTCGACAACTGCTTCAACGTGGTGGCGCGCAGTACGGTGTCGGCCGCATGGCCGGTTGGAATAATGTCGACGACATCGCGCCCTTCGGCTGCGTGCGGCCAACGTGTCAATGCATGGCTTGCCTGCTCGAACGCGAAGCCGACCGTGCTATTTTCCAGCAACAACGTGAACGCCGCATCGCGGCTTTCGCCGCCGCATTCAAGTCCGGCCACGCGGCAATGGGCCAAGCCGCGCCCATCGTGCCCGATCGGCAGCAATGCCAGGGACTGGTAATCGATATAGCCGGGAAGACGCTGTTCCATGCGTTCGGCGCGCTGTTGCAAGTGTTTCAGGCGCGCAGTGGATGCCTCCAGCTCCTGTGCCAGCCGAATTGCATCGGCGCTGGCGGTCGCCAGGTTGCGGGCATCTTGCTGGCGTGCCTGCAATGCCAGCTCCAGATCTTCCTGGACGGTGGTGAATTGCAGCAGCAAATGGGCATTGTCGCGTTCGAGTTCGGCGCGCACCATCTTCTGTTCACGTACCAATCGATCCTGTTCCCCGGACTGCTTGCGCAGCCGTTCCAGTTCCGAGTTTAACTTTTTGTTGTCGGCACTTAACCGCTCTTGTTGCTGGAGAAGGTCCGTGTTGTCGGCCAGCTTGGCTGCCTGGACTGCCATTTCCCGCTTCAGGCGGGCGTGTTCCGCCGCATGCTTCTTTTGGGCCGACGCCATGGCCGCCTCGTGCGCTGCCAGGGCTTCCGCCGCACCGCTCATTTGAGCCTCAAGCTGGCGCTGGCTCTCCGCGGACTGTTCCTGGTGCAGCGTACGCTGCGTGTCATGTGACCGGATTGCTTCCTGCAGTTCTTCCTGAACCGCCTGCAGCTGGAACAGCAACTGTCCGTTTTCCGCGTCCAGCCGGGCGGCGCGCTGTGATTCAGCCACCAAGCTGAGCTTGGTCTGGCGCAACTCTTCGGCACGGGCCAATAATTGCTGAGCGAAGGCCGCATGCTGACGATACTCCGCCAGGGCATCGGCATAGCCGATGGCCGCCGGAGCGTGCGCCGAACCGAGGTCGATACAGGTGGCATCGATCTCGTGCTGCACATCCGTCAGTTCTCCGGCTGCCGCAGTAATCTGGCGTGCCAGGTAGGCCGGCAGGATTCCCCGCTCCGGTGCGGCAGGCGTAAAGACCGACTGTGACTCCAGGGGCAGGTTCCATCTGTCGCGGCATGCTTCCAGCAGGCGCTGCGGCGATTGCACGGCCAGCGTCGCGTCAATGATGCAACTGCGGTCCTGGTTGCGGAGGTGGAAACGCAGCATTTCCCGGGTGGCGCTTTCCCATTGGGCCAGCAGTGGCGCCGGGTCGGTGGCGCCATCGACCAGCCGGTCCGCCAGCCACTGTTCGGCTGGAATGTGAAGCAGGAGGAAATGCACGCCGGCGTCGAAACCGCGCCAGAAATCGAGCAGGCCGAGGCTGGCGCGGTCGGCCCATCCCCACATCGGGACATGCAGGTTGGCCATGAAGACATCGCCTGCCAGTTGCTCCCACAGGCGGCCTGGTTCGTACCCGGGAGCAGGCAGGGCGCCCAGGTTATGCGTGAGCCGCTCATGCCATGCGCGCATGTCAAGCGTCTGGTCGCGCGTGCTTTGTGCCGCGGGCTTGACGCCGCCCAGGACCAGGATGTCCAGGACCGCATCGTTATAGTAGGGAAGCAGGCCGGTGATGCAAATTGTTTTCATGCGATGCGGGATAAAGTTCAGCCTTCACGTTGCGCGACGCGCAGCATATCTTCTCGTTCGGCGAACCATTCTTCGGCAAATTCGCAGTTGGAAAATTCCTTGAAGTAGGGACCGCCGCCCGTGTAGTGGACGAAAGTGGCGTTGGGGTTCGGTTCGTTGTAGTCCACCAGGTGATTCCATTCCTGTGGCAACCCGCCGATCAGGTGGTCGCCTTCCAGCCACTTGAACTGGTGCAGTTCCAGCCCGCTGGCGGTGTTCACGTACTCTGGCGTCAGCGCACGGCATTTGGCATTGTTGAACATCATGACCGCCGACCAGTTTTTCTTCTGGTAAGGCGTCTGCGGCATATTCAGGAACTTCGTGCGTTCCTTTTCCGGTTGCTCGTGCTTGACCACCATGACAGCGTAGCGGTCGTCGCGCAGGGCCCACAGCTTGGCCACATCCTCACGCGCAAGGACGTCGTTATCGGCGAAAATCGACCAGCCTTCGTAGTTGGACAGATACGGCGTCAGGAAGCGCGAAAACGAAAACTCGGTGGACTGCAGCGGATTGCGTTCGCGTGTCATCAGGCCGCCCAGTTGCGATAGCATGAGCGGGGTGATGGATACAGGCTGCGATGCACGCTGGTGGATGCTGTGGGAAAAAACGTGGAACAGGGCAGGTAATTGGGAATCGTAGCCAATAAATACGCGAATCATTGGTCTTTCCTGACGTGGAAGGTGAATAGAGCGTTAAATCTAAAATAGCAAGCGTTGCACTTGCTGGCAGGGGTAGTGCGGCAAGTTAAGTGCAGGCAGTATTCTCGCCGTTTTTTTGTGGGAAAAGCAAGTGTTTCCGCAAGGTCTACACTCCCTGGAAATCAGACGTTGGTCCTGCCCGGAGATTGAGCGTATCAAAGCAAGTGGCAGGCGACAAGGGCGCTGTCCATGAAGAAGTCGGCACCCCACACCTGTCCGGAGCCCTTTGGGGAAGGAGCGCCACATGTGTATTGTGTGATAAGATGTATCGCTTAGTAGAATTATTTGCAACGCCCCCGAGTGGCTTGCATTGCATGAAAATAATTGAAAGTTTATGGATAAGCCTCTGCATTCAAAGATATTAATAACAGGTCTGGGCAGGAGTGGCACCTCGGCAATCGCGTCAATTGCAAAGGGTTTGGATTACTACCTTGGCCACGGCGCTATTTCTCCAACAGGGGAAGATAAAGACCTCCGGGCACTCCTCTCCGACGGAAAAGTCGATGAGTTGAATGAGGCGTTGGTGGGCCGCAGTAAATTCCACCCGCTGGTAGCCTTCAAGGACCCCAAGCTGTTCAGCCAGGAAGGGGAGAAGCTTGAAAAGGTGTTGGATCCCGATTGGGCATATATAATCATCTTCAGGGACCCATTGGCAACGGCTATCAGGAATAACATTTCCATCGGTGAAGACCGGGATGAAGCGTTGGCCAGTGCGGTGGCGCGCCAGATGAAGCTGGTTCGTTTTTACGAAAGCATCAAGGGCAGGCGTCCGGTTCACCTGATTTCATTCGAAAAGCTGCTCAAAGATCGCGACAGGGTTTTGCAAGAGTTGTGTGAATTTATTGGCCTTCCAGCAGATGAGGCAACGATCGAGAAAGCCAAGTTGGTGATGGATGAAGGCAAGACCCGTTATCTCAATACTTCGGGGCATGTTTAAACTATTTGTCTGGCGAAGTACCAACGGTGAGAGGGTAAATGAAGCACGAGTTTTCCGATAAAGGCACCGGTAGCGTCGTTGACGTTGGCGAGAATGTCGGATTGTCAGGCTGGATCAAGGGCGAAGGCAACAAGATCGTGATTGCTGCTGGTTCCCGGGAAAATCACGTTCATATTCAAATTAATGGTGATTTCAACGTCGTTCGTATCGAGGCAAATTCTACCTTGAACGGTTTGCGGGTTGAGATGGGAAATACCAAACATGAATCTTCCCGATCATCTTTAATGATCGGAAAGAATTTTTCCATTGCCAGCAAGAGCAGGATCTTGCTGCCCAATTCCGGCAACATGGTGGAAATCGGTAGCGATTGCATGTTCTCGAACAATATCGTGATCCGCGCAGGGGAATACCCGCACCTGATATTCGACCAGATAAGCGGGGAGTACCTGGATGTTTCCGATGGGATTTATATCGGAAACCGGGTCTGGGTAGGCGAAGGCGCTTACATCAATAAGGCGGTTACGATCGGGGATGGGTGCATCGTGGGCGCCAGAAGTGTTCTGACGAAAAGATTTACTGTCGAGAATGCCGTCATCGCCGGGAACCCCGCTCGCGTTGCCAAAGAGAATGTTGAATGGGTTGCCAACTCCAGTAAACTTCAGCCAGGCAGTCCATACGAACAATCGTTTCGCGCCGCACGCCAAGTTCACGAATCTTAATCGAAACGGCAACCCGTGCAAGGCGCGCCGAGTTTGTACGGCGCGCCGGCCAGGCCAAGAATTGTTTCACATGCCCAGCAGGGCCTTTTGCTGCCGCACACATTGCGCCACATCCAGCTCGGGAATATGGGGAGCAAGGCGGGGGCGTTCAGGAGCGGTCAGTTTGCCAACGATCGCCTCGGCAAACCCGCCGTGATCAAAGAAGTCCAGCGTGCGGATACCAAGCCGGTCCGCAAACTCCATCACCGGAGGCGTTGCCGATGCCAGCACCGGCATGCCCGTCGCGGCGGCCTCCAGCAGGGACCATGACAGTACGAACGGAGTGGTCCAATAGCTGTGCACGCGGCTGATGTTGAGCAGGTTGAGATAACTCTCGTAAGTAACATTGCCGACGAAATGCACACGGCCCATATCCAGGCCGGCGCCGACTTCGTCCAGCATATGCTCCCGCCAGCTGCGCCCGCCCGGGGCACCCATTCCATAGCTGATGGCGTCGTTGCCGACGACGATGGCATGCGCATACGGACAGCGGCGTAAGACTTCCGGCAATGCGCGCATGAACACATTGAATCCGCGCACCGGTTCCAGGCCGCGCGCCACATAACTGAAGACCTGGTGGCCCGGACGGAATTCGGCAATGGCGCCGCCTTCGCGGTTCAATTGCAGGCGGGCGGCGGGATTGAAGCGCAGCCGTTGCAGGTCGATGCCTTCGTGGATGACCGAGATTTTTTCCTGCGCCCATGCCGGATACGTGCTGCGCTGCCACGCAGTGGGCGAGATGGCGGCGTCGGCGGCTTCGAGGCTGAGCAGGCTGGCGGCGTTTTTTAAACGGAGCCGGCAGCGCTGGCTGAAACTCAGTGGCGGCTCGGCCGGATCAAAGCCGACGTCCTGGCCTTCGGCGGCATAATAATATTCGCAATATATAACCAGCCTGGCCCTGGGGAAAACATCCTTGATGAACAGCGCCTCGCCCCAGCCGGAGTGGGCAACGATGATGTCCGGCTCAAAACCGTCGCGTTTCAATTGCAGCGCGGCGGCGGCACAGGCTTCGCCGCACAGCACCTGTTTCTCCTGGTCGGACAAGAGGAAATGGGTATCCTTGCCGGGCGTGCGAATCAGGGTATAGGGCCGTACTTCGACGCCGGCTGGGACCGGCAGGCGGTTGATGGTCAGGGCAACGACACGGTGGCGCTGGTCGTTGGCCAGGTCGGCCGCCAGATGGGTAAACTGGCCCGGGAAATTCTGGTGAATAAATAAAACATTCACCGGACAACCTCCGCCAGATGCTGGAATACCTGTGGCGACGTGTGCGGCATGGTGGCAATGGCCCACAGGTCCCATTGGCTGCCTTCATGCACGCGCACTTCTTCGAAGCCGGCGTCAGCCAACGCCTGTCCCAGCGTGGACGAAGTGAAGCCGGTCCGGTGGGCCATATAGTCGTTGCCATGCAGGATCGAGGCCTGGTGGCCGAAGATCATGTCCAGCGCGGAAATCGGACCTGCCGCGGACTGGTACAGCGGCGTATCAAGTTCGCCACTGGCGACATGCTGTGCGATCGATTGCAGGTCCGGCACCGTGATCAGTGCGAAGCCATCGGGCGTCAGGACGCGATGGAACGCCGCCAGTGCGGCGGGGACTTCGAATCCGTTCAGGTGTTCCAAATTATGTGATGACCAGATCGCATCGATGCTGCCATCCGCCACGCCTGCCAGGTCGGTAATGCTGCCGATAATGTCAGGCTGGACGGCCGCATCGATATCAAAGCGGATTTCGCGCCATTGGTGCGTGCGGAAAAAAGCGGGCAGCCGCTCAGGGCGCGCCAGGCCGCAGCCGACATGCAGTAATTGGCGCTGGCGAATGGCCGGGGCGCCATGGGCCGGAGGTTGGTTCATATTCATATCTCAGGCCGGCACGGGCAATTGGCAAAAACGTGGGTTGCGGCGGCGTGGCGGCAGCGCCAACCCGCCGAACGCGTGGCTGTGCGCATCCAGGTTCAGACTCGGGTGGTAAGCCGGGTCATGCAAAACCACCTCGCCCCATCGCTTGCGGAACTGGTCGATCTCGCGCAGCGAGCGGTCGCGCTTTTGCGGCGTGTCTTCATGTCCCCGGCTGGCCGATTCCGCATGCAGCATGGTTGCATGCGGTGTCCAGATAATGGTTTTGCCGGCAGCGCGCAATTTCAGGCACAGGTCCACGTCATTGAACGCCACCGGGAACGCCACGCCATCCATGCCGCCGACCGCCAAATAATCGCTCTTGCGCAGGAACAGGCAGGCGGCGGTCACACCGCTGACTTGCTGGATCAGCTGGTTGCGGCCATGGTCGCCCCAGTCGCCGTTTGCCAGGCGGTTGCCGTAGTGGCCGGCCACGTTGCCCACGCCCATCAGTACGCCGCCATGCTGCACCATGCCATTGGGCCACAGCAGTTTCGCGCCGACCGCGCCGACGCCGGGCTGCAGCAAGTGGCTGACGATTTCATCGAGCCAGCCATCGTGCATGGCTTCGATGTCATTGTTGATCAGTCCAATGATTTCACCGGTGGCGGCTTCCACGGCCGCGTTGTTCAAGGTGGCAAAATTGAATGGGCCGGGGGACGGCAGGATGCGCACGCCTTGTTTGGCGATCTTGCGGAAATAAGTTTTAGTCTTTGGCAGCGCGGAATCGTTGTCGATGACGATGATTTCCAGGTTTTCCCATGCGGTGTGCTGCTGGATCGTGCTGATGCAGCGTTCCAGTAATTCCACGCGGTCGCGGGTCGGAATGATCAGGCTGACTTTGCGCTGCTTGTCGCGCTTGCCCAGCGGGCGTGCCACCCGGCGTGGAATGAAGCCGGCATCGGCCGGGCCAGCCAGGACCGGCAGTGTGGCCTTTGCTTCGACAATGCCAAGCGCGGCAACGGCGGCGCTGTAGCGTTGCTGCTGTTCCTGTGCGGACAGCGGCGTGCCGCTTTGCAGCAGCACACGGGGGATATGCACGATGCTGTGCTGCGCGTTTTCCCATTGCGCCGCGAGTAACGACCAGCCCAGCGATGCGGAATGGGCGCGGGCTTCAGGCGGTAGCGCGGCAACGGCGGAGGCGCGTGCGAACAGCAAATCCAGCGGATAGTCGCTGGCCAGCGCATATTCGGCATTCCAGGCAGGCTTGAACCATGGCTGTCCGGCGCGTTCGCTATCGGTGTACACGATCTGCGTGGCGGCGTCGGCGAAGCCATGCAGGGCGGCTGTCACGGCATGCGGCGGCAACAGGTCGCCGTTGCGCACGCAGGCGACGATGTCGCAGCGGGCCAGCAGGGCGGCCTGCACCATGGCGTGCAGCACCCGTTGTTGATCGGCCGCACCTTCTTCCAGTGCAAAGATGTGCACCAGTGGGTGGCTTTGCTGCTGCAGGCTTGCCAGGGTGCGCGTACAGGCATCGCGGTCGTTGTGCTGGCCGCCAATCACCAGGATGCCGACTTTCAATGCGGCCAGTTGCGCAGGCAGCGGCGGCACGCTGTCCGGAGTTTCGAATTGCGCGCTCCAGTCGCGGTAATGGTGCATCGCCAGGCTGCGCGGCAGCACGCGTTCGTAGCCATCGATGGCCGTGCCCAGGACACTGCCATCGTCCGGCAACAGCGCCTTGACGCCCTGCGCATAGCAGCAGACCGTCAGCGGGCTGCCATTCAATGGATTGCCGCGGTCGTCGACCACGCGCACGGTATGGCTGCGGCCATCGCCGAGCCGGATCGGCAGGTCGAGAATAAAGCCGTGGTCATTGACTTCGTAGGCGCGCGTGGCCGGGTGCGTGATGTTGGCCACGGTTTCCGCCAGCAATTGGTCGTCCAGGTAGGCGCGCACCGTGACTTTACGCCGTTCGTCGCGGTTGTCGATGGCCCAGCCATGCAGCCGCAGTGCGCCATCGCTGAAGGCGGCGCTGCGCGCGGCAACCGGCGGCTTGCCGGACGAGGAGAGCTCGATATGGCCGGGCAGCAGGACGCCGGTATTGGCCACCCGTACCGTGACGATGCCTTCCTGGCCAGGCTTGATAATGCCGAGGTCGGCAATAAAACCGTGGCAGACGTCGGTGTGTGTACCTTTCGGGACGGCGCCGGCGAACGCGTCCGTCAAATCGCCGCGTGCGACGTCGGCCGTCACCGTGCCGACCGCGTCACCATCGCGCAAGACTTCCAGGATGACCCGTTGCCCAGGTTGTTCGATATCCAGGGCCCAGCCGTATACCAGGCCCCGGTGCATCCCTTCCAGCGCGCCGGTCCAGCGCTTGGCGGACAGCTTGGGCAATTTCGGCGCCGCCTTCACTGCCTTTGCGCGGGGTTTGCGCGGGGCAGGGAGTGTTTCCATTTTCATACTGCTACGGTCTCTTTCAGCTTAGGCTTGCGGGTACGGATGGCAGGCGCGTTATGCTGCGCCAGCCAATTGTTCAACCATACATCGGGCATGAACCCATCGTCCAGTTCCACGCGCGGCACCTGCAATGGCGTGATTAAATCGTGTTGAGCCAGCAACGCGGCGCAGCCGGCCAGGCCGGCCATGGCGGCATCGGTCAGGAATGCGGTTTCATCCCACAGCCCCGATGGCAGAACGTCGACGACGCCGGTATGCCACAACGGTTCGCTGGCTTCGCCAATGATCAGCAGACGCACGTTGATGTCCGGGCGGCTTGCGATCTGGCGCGCCAGTTCCAGGACCTTGTGGGCATGCGGGTGACGCTGGCGGTGTTGCCAGACGCCAATGCGCACGCAGGACGACGGCAGCGCTGCGGGAACGGGGCGGGCGACTTCCAGCGCACCTTCCTGCAACTGTATGGCTGCCGCCAGCCAGTCGCATTGCTGTTGTTCCAGTGCGCTGCGCAGTGCATCGCGTGCCTGTTCCAATGGGTCTTCCATCAGGAAGCGCGCATACAGCGTGTGATAGGTTGGATAGCGGGCCGACAGCACGTTGCGATTCTCGCGCACGCGCAGTGTCTTTTCAAAACGGAACGAGACGGTGCCCGTATGCGCCACAAACACGCCGGTCGCCAGCAAGTGGCGATAACCGGCGGCGGCGGCGCGCAGGCACCAGTCGACTTCTTCGCCATAGCCGCGCACCAGGTGCACGCCATCCAGCAGACCGACCTGGTCCAGCACGGTACGGCGGATCAGCATGGCAAAGCCGCAGCAGGTTGGCAATTCCATGTCGCCGTTAACGCCGCTGTTGCGCAGCGCGGCGGCAGTTTGGTCCAGCCGCGCCAGCTGGTCCGGCAGCGGGCCGCGCGCCGCCATGGCGATAGTCGGGAAGCTGGTGATTTCGCCGTTGTTCGACCACGGCGTGGCGGTGGCGATGTCCGGTGCGCTGTACAGCGTCGCGCGCAGGCGGTCCAGCCAGTCGCCATGCACCAGCGTATCGGCATTGAGCAGCATGACGTCGTTCGCCGGTTGCAGGCGCATGGCGCGGTTGCAGGTTTCGATAAATCCCAGGTTGCGCGGATTGCGCAGCAGGACGATATGGCCGGCCGCGGCTTGCGCATCGAGCCAGGCCGACAGGGCCGGCTCGGGACTGGCGTCGTCCACCACGACCACACGCGCGGATGAATGATTATGCCGCAGGCTGTTGACCACACTCGCGATACAGGCGCGGGTGCGGGCGTCATCGCCATAGACCGGGATAACGATATCAACCGGGCGTTCGGTTTCCGCTGCGGCAGGATCTTGTGCCGGTGCGGCCGGTGGTTCCGTGGCGGGCGATGGCGCCGCGCTGAACACCAGCGGCGATCCCTGCAACAACTGGGGGCCGGCGCCGCTATCGAATGCCAGCGACCAGACGCCCGGATGCGGGCAGTTAATGCGGAAGCGCTGGCCATTAGCCGGCACGTTCAGCTGATATTGGGAAGTTTCGTCCGACAGCAGCACAGGTATCGTGGCAGGTCCGCCTGCCGGGGCGAACAGCATGCCCTCGATGGCGTCCGTCGTATCGCCGGCTTTCCAGCAGGCGCCCACGGTCGCAAGGCCGGCTTCGTGCAGCATGGCCAGCAATGGCGCATGCGATCCGGTGCGGCAGCGCGCGGGCAGGAAGGCCGCACCCAGGGTGCGTACGCTGTCCGCGGCGCCGGCGGCAAGCCAGCAGCGCAGCATCGCATCCTGCAGCACTGGCAGGTCAGGCACGCCTTTCCATGCGTGGTACCAGGCTTTGGTGCTCAGTTCGGGACGGGAAGTTTCAAGAATTTTGGCACGCAGCATTGCCGGAATGTGCTGCTCGGGATAGAGCCTGCACAGGTATTCCACGGCAATCAGCGCATCGGCATGGTGGCCGGCTTTGAATGCCTCGACTGCGCGTGACAGTAGTGCATCGGCGCGCAGTCGAGGGGAGCAAGACAAGAAAAAGGGGGGAATCCCCCCTTGTGGGTGCATCATAAAAAAATTGCTTAGATGATGCCCGAAACGATCGTGACGTTGCCGACCAGGGTCGCTTCGTGGCCAGCTTGCGGACCAGCACCGCCCAGCAGGTTCAGCGTGTGGATCTCTGCGAACGAACGGATGACGTCCGCGCGCGCGATGCCGTGGTTGTGCATCGCATCCAGCCAGTAAGCCATACCGCCAGCTTCGCCGTTACGGCCGAAGGTGTTCACGTACAGGCTGTTGACGAACGCGGTGTCGTCCAGCAGGTTGCGTGGAGCGAACTCGCCGGAGCTTACCAGGGCGTTGGCGATCTGGCTCAGGGTTGCGCCGTCTTTCGCCAGGTCGTAGTAGTAATCCAGGCCGGATGCGTCAGCATTGCGGCCGAAGGCTACTTCGAACAGGGTCGCGATCGACGCTTCGGTTGCGCTCTTCGCGAATACCAGGGCGTCGCTGCCGCCAACTTCCACGTACTGGATCTTCGTGATGTCGGTGGTGATGCCAGTGACGTTGTTTTTCACGATGGCGTGGCCATTGCTTGCCGTCACGGTGTAGCTCGACGCCGCATCCGCCAGTTTCACCACGGTGTAGTCGCTTGCGCCGCCGGTGATGGTGCTGTTGCCCAGGCTTGCGACCACGGTGTCGACGCCTTGGCCGGTCACCACGGTGCTGTTGCCGGTGCCCAGCGTCAGCTTGGTGTTTTTCGCGTCAGCGATGGTGACTTTGGTTTCGCCCGAACCAGCCACAACAACGCGTTGCGCGCCGGTGGCAGGAACAGTTGCACCTGCGGACGTGGTTTCCACGCCAGCGCCTTGGGTGGTGCCATCGTTCAGCGTCAGGTCGATGTTGGCATTGCCCTGGATCACCACTACTGGCACGTTCTTGGTTGCGGCGGCCGTCAGCACCACTGGTGCGGTCGAGCCTGCTGGCTGGTTCACGGTCAGCAGCACCACTTCCGTACCTGCCGGCACGGTTGGGGTGGTGCCCGGGGTCACGGTCACTTCCGAGATCGTGACAGAGGTGTCAGTCGTACCGCCGGAGGTGGTCGTGGTCAGGGTGATGATTTCATTAATGACGGTTTGATCGTCAAAGGCAGGATTGCTGCTGTTCTGCAGCGTATTGGTAACCGTAGAGGCTGATGATTCGTACATTTACTTCTCCTTTCGAAATGGAACTACGTTGGTCGGCCAGCCATACTCCGATAGGGCGGAGTACGAAACCGGCCACGTAAGTCCTACACACACGGGTGTTACTTAAGATTTACTGCTACGGCTAAATTATTTGTTGCGCTTGAAAACTTTGGTGCGCGGCGATTGATCCCACGGATTCAGCGCTTGCTGTTTGCCCGGTTGAGCAATGGCCACGCCCAACTTGAGCGCGGTCAGGTGTTCCAGGCCACTGGGACCGCTGGCCGGCAGGCCCGAAGTGATCGGGACACTGAAGCCGCCCGAGAAATAGGCGACGCCTTCCAGTTCAAACTTGTGCGCATTGGCGCCAACCAGGGTGAAGGTCACTTCCGTCACACGGCGCGATTCACCCTTGCTGCCACAAAACTGGCCGGTGGTGACGGTCTGGGTGGCGCCCAGGCCTTCCAGGGTCACGCTGTATGCTAAATCCACTTCTTTCGGATGGCTCGGCCACATGGCCTGGAAGCCTTCCACCCGCAGGCCGCTGGCCGGGTCGCCCAGGCACTGGCCTTCCGACGCCACGGCATCGCCTACACGCTCAATATGGCCAATCAGCGACAAGCCTTCGTTGCTGATACGGATAGGCTGGTCCGCCGGGCGCGGAGCGGGCACGGCGCCTGGCGCCGCCGGTGCTGCCATTGCCAGCGGAGCTGCCAGTGCCACCGATGCAACGGGTACTGCTGGCTGGCCCGGCTCATCCAGGCCGATTTTGTCGATACGCAGCGCTGGCGCCACAGCGCCGGCTTGCGCAACGAAGGCGCTGACCAGTAATTCCGCCGGTGCATCCTGCACGTGCATCACGATGCAGTCGGTGCCGTCACGCAGGGTGGCGCCCAGGGTGCCGGGCGTCCAGATCGCTTCGATGCGGCCATTGTGCAATGGATCGCCTGGCGCGCGGGAAACAGTCATCGGCGGCTGTCCACCTTTGGGGTGCCGCAATATGTAGATACCTGGTTGTAACAGTACGACTGAGTTCGTTATTTCCATGTGCCGGTGTTTGCAGTAATGCTTATCTGTTATAGACGGACGGTAACTATTCTAATTATGCTAATTGAAATGTGGCAAATGTTCCTGTGATGAATATCACAACTTACAATTTATTCACGTAAAAACCACAGCGAGAATCCCGTATTGCGCAATGCGGCATGAAATGCCCTCCGTTCAGAGCACTTTTGTATGCGCTAGAGCAAAACGGACGCAAATTTAAGCGTTACACGTATGTTGCACTGTAGCATGCTATCCCGGGGTTGTGCAATTGCTAAATAAAATACAGTCACTATTTCGGTAATTAATGGTTAATTTTCAAAAGTGTGAATATTCACATTTTTATTATCAGATGTCGTATCACTTGAGGCGGGGAAACTAGAATAAGCCCTGGATTTTCCGCCTTGTTCCGCCGATGGGTTGGTCGTTGCGCGCGTGATAATCGAG
Source organism: Pseudoduganella sp. GW821-FHT12E03 (assembly GCF_058807115.1). Classification (NCBI taxonomy): domain Bacteria; kingdom Pseudomonadati; phylum Pseudomonadota; class Betaproteobacteria; order Burkholderiales; family Oxalobacteraceae; genus Pseudoduganella; species Pseudoduganella sp. GW821-FHT12E03. The sequence continues at coordinate 33,718 of NZ_JBXAQJ010000016.1, forward strand.
CCCATCGATAGCGAAGGTGCGGGACATGGCGGAAGAGAGCGAAAGCGAAAAGACAGAACCGGCGTCACAGAAGCGCCTCGAGCAGGCGCGTGAGGAAGGCGATGTTCCCCGGTCGCGCGAAGTCGCGACCTTTACTGTCTTGATGACCGCCGGCGCCGGCCTGTGGATGACTGGCGGCGGGCTGGTGCGGGACCTCAGTTCCGCCATGGTGTCCGGCCTGGCCCTGACCCCGGAGCAAATCTATAACCCCGACGTGCTGCTGACGCGCGTCGGGATCGACATTGGCCGCGTGATGCTGGCCTGCCTGCCGCTGGGCCTGGCGGTGATGATGGTGGCGCTGGTGTCGCCGATGCTGGTTGGTGGCTGGTTGTTCTCCGGCAAGGCCATCGGTCCGAACTTCATGAAGCTCAATCCCATCAACGGGCTGACCAACATGGTGTCCACCAATGCCCTGGTGGAGCTGGTGAAAGCCATTGCCAAGACCATCGTGGTGGGCTTCGTCGCGTACCTGGTGGTGATGCGCCAGCGCGAAGCCGTGCTGCAACTGATCATGGAGCCGGCGAACATGGGGATGGTGCACCTGGTGGAAATGCTGGCCATGAGCTTCTTGTTCATCGTCGGCTCGCTGGGCTTTATCGCCGCCATCGATGCGCCATACCAGCTGTGGCACTACGCCAACAAGCTGAAAATGACGCGCCAGGAACTGATCCAGGAATCCAAGGAATCGGACGGCAACCCGCAAATCAAGGGCAAGATCCGCCAGATGCAGCGCGAGATGGCGCGCCGCCGCATGATGGCCGATGTGCCGACCGCCGACGTGGTGGTGACCAACCCGACCCACTATGCGGTGGCGCTGAAATACGCGGAAGGTTCGCGCGGCGCGCCGAAAGTCGTGGCCAAGGGCACCGATGAGGTGGCGGCCAAGATCCGCGAACTGGCGAAAGAGCACAAAGTCACGATCCTGGAAGCACCACCGCTGGCCCGTGCGTTGTTTAAACACAGCGATATCGGTGACGAGATCCCCGAGCGCCTGTATGCTGCCGTGGCGGAAGTGCTGGCCTATGTTTACCAGCTGCGCATGTTCAAGCCGGGCCTGCGCTATCCGGACCGTCCGGCCAAGCTCGATGTGCCGGACGACATGGATCCGCACCACCCCGCGTCACAGAAAAAGAATTAACGGAGCATTATCATCATGAAGAGCCTGAACGCCTACCTGCCACCCTGGTTGTCGAGCCGCGTCAGCGGTCTGAACCTGCCGGGCGGACAAAGCAAGAGCCTGGCGGCGCCGATCTTAATCATCATGCTGCTGGTGATGATGATCCTGCCGCTGCCGGCGTTCATCCTCGACCTGTTCTTCAGCTTTAATATCGCGCTGTCCATCATCGTGCTGCTGACCGCCCTGTATACGGTCAAGCCGCTGGACTTCATGGCTTTTCCCGCCGTGCTGCTGGTATCGACCATGCTGCGCCTGTCGCTGAACGTGGCCTCGACCCGCGTGGTGCTGACCGAAGGCCACACCGGTGGCGCGGCCGCTGGCAAGGTGATCGAAGCTTTTGGCCACTTCCTGATCGGCGGCAATTACACGGTCGGTATCGTGGTGTTCATCATCCTGACCATCATTAACTTCACGGTGGTGACCAAAGGTGCGGGCCGTATCGCCGAGGTGGGCGCGCGTTTTGCCCTGGACGCGATGCCGGGCAAGCAGATGGCGATTGACGCCGACTTGAATGCCGGCCTGATTGGCGAGGCCGAAGCCCGCAAGCGCCGCAGCGAAGTGTCGATGGAAGCGGAATTCTATGGCGCGATGGACGGCGCCTCGAAGTACGTGCGCGGCGACGCGGTGGCCGGCATCCTGGTCACCGTCATCAACGTCGTCGGCGGCTTGCTGGTGGGCGTGATCCAGCACGACCTGGCGTTTGGCGAAGCCGCCAAGCTGTACACCCTGCTGGCGATCGGTGACGGCCTGGTGGCGCAGATTCCTTCGCTGGTGATTTCCATCGCGGCCGGTATCGTGGTGTCGCGCGTGGCCAGCGAGCAGGATGTGGGCACCCAGGTGGTGGGCCAGCTGTTTGCCAAGCCGCAGGTGCTGTACATCACCGGCGCGATCATTGGCGGCATGGGCCTGATTCCCGGGATGCCGAACCTGGTGTTCCTGCTGCTGGCGGCGGCGCTGATCGGTGGCGGCTACATGTTGTCGAAAAAAGGGAAGGCAGGCGCCGGACCCGTGCCCGGCACCCCGGAAGCGGCGGCCGAAGCCGCGCAGGCTGGCGGCGCCGCCGCGCCGGCGCCGGAGTCGGAAGAGGCGACCTGGCAAGACGTGCTGCCGGTCGATACCCTGGGCCTGGAAGTGGGTTACCGCCTGATTCCGCTGGTGGACAAGGCGCAGGGCGGCGAACTGCTGAAGCGCATCAAGGGCATCCGCAAGAAGTTTGCGCAGGAAGTGGGCTTCCTGGCGCCGCCGGTCCATATCCGCGACAACCTGGAATTGAAACCCTCGGCCTACCGCATTGCGCTCAAGGGCGTTGAAGTGGGCGCGGGCGAAGCGTTCAACGGCCAATACCTGGCGATCAATCCCGGCATGGCCAGCGGCACCTTGCCCGGCCTGGTGACCCAGGATCCGGCGTTCGGCCTGCCGGCGATCTGGATCGATGCCGGCTTGCGCGACCAGGCGCAAGCCATGGGTTACACGGTGGTCGACGCCGGCACCGTGGTGGCCACCCACCTGAACCACCTGATCACGACGCACGCGTCCGAACTGCTGGGCCGTGCGGAAGTGCAGTCGCTGCTGGACCACTTGTCGAAGGAATCGCCGAAGCTGGTGGAAGACCTGGTGCCGAAGATGATGTCGCTGTCGGCCCTGCAAAAAGTGCTGCAAAACCTGCTGGCCGAAGGGGTGCACATCCGCGACATGCGCTCGATTATCGAAACCCTGGCCGAGCATACGGCCATGACGCAGGATCCGAACGAATTGACGGCGCTGGTGCGAATTGCGCTGGGCCGCGCCATCGTGCAGCAATTGTTCCCTGCCGGCGGCGAACTGTCGGTGATCACCCTGGATAACCGCCTCGAGCGCCTGCTGATGCAAGCTATGGCGCAGGGCGGGCCGGACGGGGCCGGGATCGAGCCGGGCCTGGCCGACACCATTGCCCAGTCGGCGGGCCAGGCCGCCCAGCAGCAGGAAGCGCTGGGCCTGACGCCGGTGCTGCTGGTGCCGGGCCCGCTGCGCGTGCTGCTGGCGCGCTTCCTGCGCCGTGCGTTGCCGCAATTGAAAGTGCTGTCGCATGCGGAAATCCCGGAGTCGAAGACGATTCGCGTGACGGCTTTGGTGGGGACGCAATAGAAATCGGTAAATAGGGGCTTTTTCCCATCCTGTTCCTTCGATTGTTTCCCCGCTGCATCCCCAATAATGCAAGTGTCGAAGTGAGCCCTGCGCATCGAGAACGCAGGGCCTGTCGCCAACAGGGGAAAAGCCATGAACGTCAAAAAATTTACTGCACCAACGTCGCGTGAAGCCCTGCGCAAGGTGCGCGAAGCGCTGGGTCCGGATGCCGTGATCCTGTCCAACCGTCCAACCGATGGCGAAGTGGAAATCCTCGCCCTGGCCAATGACGATGCGGCTTCGCTGGCGTCCCCTCCGATGGATTCGCCGATGGGGCAGCCTGCCCCTTACCTGGATTTGCCGGAGGCGCCGATGGATGCCTTCGACGCTTTTGACTCGTACCAGGCGCGCGCCGCCGCCGCTCCTCTTGCCCCCGCGATGCCGGCGCGTCCCGCCGCGATGCGTCCATCGGTGCCGGAAACGATGCCGCGTCCGGCCGCCCGCCCGGCGGCGCCAGTGCAGCAGGCGCCGCGCCCGGTGCCGGCGCAGCCACAATACAGCGCACCCGCCAGGCCAGCCGCCCCGGCGCCATCGCTGGATATGGACCGTATCTCCGCCATGGTGGCCGACGCCGTGGCCGGCGCCAAAGCCAACGCGGCAGCGGAAATGAGCGTGATGATGAATGAGCTGCGCGCCATGCGCGGCATGATGGAAACACAACTGGCGGAAATCTCCTGGGGCTCGACCCAGCAGCGCGAACCGCAAAAAGCCGCCGTGCTGCGTGAAATGCTGGCGGCCGGCTTTTCTCCGAGCCTGGCGCGCTACCTGATTGAAAAACTGCCGGCCGGCCGCGACGCCGCCGACAGCCTGCGCTGGATTAAGACCGTCCTGACCCGCAACCTGTCCGCCATCACCAATGAAGACCAGCTGATCGAGCAGGGCGGCGTGTTTGCGCTGGTTGGCCCGACCGGCGTTGGCAAAACCACCAGCACCGCCAAGCTGGCGGCCCGCTGCGTGATGCGCCATGGCCCGGAAAAGCTGGCGCTGATCACCACCGACGCCTATCGTATCGGCGCGCACGAACAGTTGCGCATCTACGGCAAGATCCTCGGCGTGATGGTGCACTCGGTCAAAGATGAAGCCGACCTGCGCATCGCACTGAAAGAATTACGCAACAAGCACACCGTGCTGATCGATACGGTCGGCATGAGCCAGCGCGACCACATGGTGGCGGAACAGATCGGCATGCTGCAAGGCTCCGATGTGCCCGTGAAACGCCTGCTGTGCCTGAACGCGACATCGACCCAGGAAACCCTGAACGAAGTGGTGCGCGCCTACCAGGGCAGCGGCCTGGCCGGCTGCATCATGACCAAGCTCGATGAAGCGGCATCGATCGGCAATGTGCTGGACGTGGTGATCCGCCAGAAACTCAACATGTTTTATGTGTCGAATGGCCAGCGCGTGCCGGAAGACTTGCACCTGGCCGATCCGGCCCAGCTGGTCGAGCGCGCCTTCCGCCTGAAACAGGGCGCCGGCGCCAGCCAGTTCCAAGACAGTGATTTGCCGCTGCTGATGGCGGCCGGCGCCGCCGGCATGCGCGAGGTGCACCTTGGCTAACGCGGGATTGAACCGATTGCAGCGGGAGGTGGCCCATGACCAGCTTTAATTTTGACCAGGCGGAGGGCCTGCGCCGCATGCTGGCGGGGCCGCAGCCCCGCATCGTGACGTTCCTGTCGGCCACGCCGCAGGATGACAAAGGTTCCATGCTGGTCAACCTGGGCGCCTCGCTGGCGCGCGCCGGCAATGACGTGCTGCTGGTCGATGCCTGCGCCAGCGCGCATGGCGTCGGTTCGCGCCTGGGCGTGGACAATGGCGCCAGCCTGCTGGACGTGGCGCGCCAGCAATGCGGCTTGAACCAGGTGATTTACCAGGTGCCGCAAGGCTTCGGTGTGGTATCGATGACACGCGGCGTGCGCAGCACCGGGCCGGATGAAACACGCCGCCTGGCCAAGGCGTTTGACGTGCTGGCCAAGCAGACCGGCATGGTCATTGTCGATGGGGAATTCGACGGTACGGCCTTTCCCGTGCCGGTGATGGCCAGTTCCGAGATCGTGGTGCAAGTGTCGAACAGCGCCACCTCGATCACCAATGCTTATGCGATGATCAAGCGCCTGAACATGGAATTGGGCCGCCGGCCATTCGGTATCCTGGTCACCGGCGCATCAGAGGCCGAAGCCCGGGTGGTTTACGATAATATGGCGCAAGCGGCGAGTCGCTACCTGGCGGTCAACCTGGTGTCGATGGGATCAGTGCCGGCTGACGAATATTTACAGCGCGCCGCACGCCTTGGGCGCGCGGTGGTTGACGCATTTCCGCTGGCAGGGGCATCGGTTGCGTTCCGTGAACTGGCCGGGCGTTTGGCGCTGGCCGGGGCGCACAACTTCCGTACGGGGAGCAGCAGCCATTCAGCGTAATAACAATTAAAAGAGTTTATGTACACGGTCAAAGGGAAAGCGGACAAAAATACGCTGCTGACGGAACACATGCCGTTGGTTAAGCGTCTCGCCCATCATATGAAGGCGAAACTGCCGCCCAGCGTGGAAGTGGACGATCTCGTGCAGGCCGGAATGATTGGCTTGCTCGATGCGATCAACCGCTATGAAGAAACCCACGGCGCCCAGTTTGAGACCTATGCGGTGATGCGCATACGCGGCGCCATGCTCGACGAGCTGCGCAACAGCGACTGGCTGCCGCGCTCGATGCGGCAAGACATGCGCAAAATTGAAAATGCCATGGCGGTGCTGCAGCAGCGGCTGGGCCGGCCGCCGAGCGAATCGGAAGTCGCGAAATCGCTGAAGCTGTCGCTGGCGGATTACCAGGAAATGCTGGGCGAAGGCGGCGGCCACCAACTGGTCTATTACGAAGATTTCCGCGATGACGACGGCAACGACAGTTTCCTCGACCGCTATTGCTCGGACGACGACGCCGATCCATTGCGCGCGCTGCTCGATACCGACTTCCGCCAGGCGGTCATCGATGCCATCGACGGTTTGCCGCCACGGGAAAAAATGCTGATGGGCCTGTATTACGAAGAAGAGTTGAACTTGAAGGAAATCGGCGCCGTCATGGGCGTTTCTGAATCACGCGTATCGCAGTTGCATACGCAAGCGGTGGCGCGCCTGCGCGCATCGCTCCGGGAGCAGGCATGGACTGGGCCAGCGTAGCGGGCATTATTCTCGGGGTGGCCGGTGTACTGATCGGCCAGGGCATGGAAGGCGGCAAGCTCAGTTCACTGTTGCAGCCGGCCGCTTTTGCCATTGTCGTGGTCGGCACCCTGGGTGCCGTCCTGCTGCAAACCCGCGCCACTACTTTTTCCCGCGGCATGGTCATGCTGCGCTGGATCATCAAGCCGCCGGCCGACAGCCGCGCCTCGCTGGCGCGCGAGATCGCCGCCTGGAACAATTCCGCCAAGCGCGACGGCCATTTGTCGCTGGAACGCTACATGCTGTCTTCCAAGGACAAGTTCAATGCGAAGGGCCTGCGCCTGATCGTCGACGGCATCAATCCGGACAAGCTGCGCCAGTTGCTGGACACGGAAATCACGGCCTTTGAAACCTCCGAACGCCAGGCGGTGCGGATCTGGGAATCCGCCGCCGGCTATTCGCCGACCATCGGTATCCTGGGCGCCGTGCTGGGCCTGATCCAGGTGATGGAAAACCTGTCCGATCCGTCCCGCCTGGGGCCGGGGATTGCGATTGCGTTCGTGTCCACGATTTATGGCGTGGGGCTGGCCAACCTGTTCTTTTATCCGATCGCCAACAAGCTGAAAAACATCATCACGCAGCAAGTGCACCAGCAGGAAATCGCGGCCGCCGTGTTTTACGACATTGCCACCGGCGACCACAGCCGCGTGATCGACGAACGCATCGCCACCTTGCTGCGCGACCACTGATATGCAGCGCCGCGCCCGCCGTAAATTTGATGACGAACCGGAAAACCACGAGCGCTGGCTGATTTCCTATTCGGATTTCATTACCTTGCTGTTCGCGTTCTTTGTCGTCATGTACGCGATTTCCTCGGTCAATATCGGCAAATACAAAGTGTTTTCCGATGCGCTGGGCGATGCCTTCGGCGGCCAGGGTTCCGCCACGCCGGTCAATACCGAAGTGCTGAACTTGCCGATCCCGAACCCGGCGCTGAAACGCCGCACGGAATTGCTGCGCAAGGAAAAAGAGCAAATGACCAAGCTGGCGCAGGATCTGCTGTCGACCATGGCGCCGCTGGTGAAGGAAGGCAAAGTACGGGTCACGCAAAACAGCCGTGGTGTCAGCGTGGAAATCAATGCCTCGGTGCTGTTTGATCCGGGCCAGGCCAAACTGACGGCGGATTCGCGCGAAGCGCTGACGGAAGTGGCGAAAATCCTCATGAATGATCCCCACGCGGTGCAGGTGGAGGGCCATACCGATAACGTGCCGATCAGTAATGCGAATTTCCCGTCCAACTGGGAATTGTCGGCCGCCCGCGCCGGCGCCGTGGTGCGCCTGTTTATCGACGCCGGGGTGCCGCCGCCGCGCATGTCGGCCGTCGGCCATGCCGACAATATTCCGCTGGCGCCGAACAGCGAAGCGGAGGGGCGCGCGCGCAACCGCCGCGTGGCGGTGACCATCCTGTCCGGGATGCCCGATCCGTCCACTGAAGTCTCGACCAGTACGGCGCCCGCAACGCCTGAGCGCTGATCCCCCCCTGGTGGCAAGCATGGCGCAAGCCTGTTACGTGGCATGCGTCGCCGTGCATTCAAAATTATCAATAGATAAAAGTCAATATTATTGAATATAATTCAATAATATTTGCAATTCCCATTGTTTATTTGCTTTTGCGTATGGCATGGAAGGAGATGTTATTTAACAATTCCCCTCGTATAAAATTCTTTTAGGAAATCTTTATTGACTGAAATTCATGAAAGGAAGCAAACGATGCAAAAGCGCGCAATGGGTTCGCTGGTGATGTTGGCGGTGGTGGCGGTATTGGCGGGATGCGGCGGCGAAGGGCAAGATACGGCGGCCAGGGTGAAGATGGGCGCCAGCGCCAGCGCTTCGGCCAGCGCGCAAGCGAGTGCCTCGGCAACGGCGTATGCCAGTGCTTCCGCAAGCGCCGCAGCCAGCGCGCCCGGCAAGTAAATTCAGGGGGAAGGGATCAGCCGGCGACGAAGCCGCGCCGTGTCGCCGTGCTGGTGGTTTGCCCCGACGGGCCGTACATGTTCGGCGCAGGGCTTTGCGGGCGCAGCGCTTGCAGCGCGCCCTGGGTGTGATTCAAGTGTTTGTTGATCAGCGTACCGTTGATGCGGTTCAGCTCTTTGGCTTCACGGGTCTGTTGCAGCACTTGCTGCCAGAATTGCTGTGCGCCGGCATCACCGCTGGCGGCCAGCCAGGCTTCCATGCCGGCTTCTTCGGGTTTGAATCCTGCCGCGCCCAGCGCGCTGTGGCGCTGGCTGGCCAATACCGCCATGTCATTGACCAAAGCGGATTTGGCCGGGGTGAGGGCGGTTAATGCATCGATATCCGCTGAAATCAGGCATTGCTGTTCCTGTTTCAGTACTTCCAGCAGGGAAGTGATGACGCGCTGCTCTTCGCGCAGGCTGTCCATCGGTGATACCGTGTGCATTGAAGTTTCCTAACGTTTGCGTGAGTGCAGCAAATCTTTCACTGTTTCCAGCAAGCCATCCGCCACTTTTTCTGAATTGACCTGGAACTTGCCACTGGCAATGGCTTCCTTGATCCGGTCGACCTTTTGCGTATCAAACACGCCGGTGCTGCCACCCGCGCCGCTGGCCGCCATGGCCTGGCCTTGCGAGGACAGGCGGACACTGTCGGTCGCGACCGGTGTGGTCGCGGCTTTTTCCGCACTGCGCGCATTATTTGCCGACGCCGGGGACGACGACGGTAAACCTGGCGTGCCCTTAAGTGTGTCGTTAATTTTCACAGCATCATCCTCATCTGGTTGGAGTGTGACACTCCGGGGTATGAGTCTCTAACGGCACAACTTGATGAAACTTTAGCTTACCGGAAAGCAATTTTTCTCATAACCCTGTGGCAACTTCAGAATGCCACTTCCACCAGCCCTCCGGCGCGGGCAATGCCCGTCACTTGCGACCCGCTGGCGGTCCGTACCGCCACCATCTGTCCTTCGCCCGCCGTGGCCACCGCCCGCGCTTCCGATGACACCCGGAAGCTGGCATTGCCCGACACCAGTTTCACCAACTGGCCCGATTGCACCACCGGTTTGCTGCGCAGGGTGTCGAGCCGCAACGGCGTGCCAGCCGCCAGCGACACATTGCTGCTGCGGCCAATCACCTGGGCCATGTCGGTGGCGACACCGGCCGGCAAGGTGGTCAAGTCGCCGCGCATGACCGCCAGTTGCGTCGCTTCGATCGGCTGGCCCTGCGCCAGCGGCACCGCGCTGGCCACGTAATCCGCCTGCACCGAGACATTGGCTTGAATATACACCGTCCATGCGGACGGGGACGCACACCGTACACCCACCGTGGTCTTGCCCCACGCGCGCGCGCCCGGCATGAAGAATGCCTGCGGTTGCGGGCAGGCCGCCAGCGCCATGCGCTGGTCGATCGGGCCGACCGCCACGCTGACCTGGCCCGCCATGCCGGCCACCTGGCTTTGCAGGAATTGTTCGACCGTGAGTTTTAATTGGGTCAAGTCCTGGCGTGTGGGTTGCTGGGCAAAGGCGGTGGCGCAAGCCAGGAAGAGAGCGGCGAATACCGTAGGGCGGCTTTTGCAAAGCCGCCATGCTGGCACAGCAGTATTGCCAGTGCTGGTGGTGGCGCATGCGTGGCGGCTTCCGCGTTGCGGAAACCGCCCTACGGAATGTGGTAACGAGAATATTGACATGGCGTGGCCTCTTCGAATGTTGCCATGATACGGTCCGCCTCCCATTCCCAAGCGTGGAATAAGGCCCCAAAACCCGGGCTTATCGTTCGATCGTCATGGACCGCACCTGCGTAAGATGGCTCCCATCACTGAAGGAGAATTCGCGATGTTAGGGAAACTGGACGATCACTTGCGCTTTAATGAGACGGCACTGAGCCTGCGCTCGCAGCGCCAGACCGTGCTGGCGTCGAATATCGCGAATGCCGATACGCCGAACTACAAGGCGCGCGACTTTGATTTCAGCGCGGCGCTGAAAGGGGCGATCGACCGCAACGGCCCGCAGCAACCGCTGAAGACTACGGCGGCCAAGCATTATCCGGCCCCGACGCAGGCCGGCATGCTGCTGCCGGACGGCACCGCACTGCAATACCGTGGCACCGTGCAAGGCGCGGTCGATGGCAATACCGTGGATATGGATGTGGAGCGCAACCAGTTTGCCGACAACGCGTTGCGTTATGAAGCCGCCATCACCTTGATCAATTCGCAGATCAAGGGCTTGATGACGGCGATCCAGGGAGGTCAATAATCATGTCGCTGTTTAATATTTTCAATGTTTCCGGTTCGGCCATGAGTGCGCAGGCGCAGCGGCTCAATGTGGTGGCCTCCAACCTGGCCAACGCGGACAGCGCCACCAGCGCCAGCGGCGAAGCGTACCGCGCCAAGCAGGTGGTGTTTGAAGCGCAGCCGTCGCAGGTGAATGGCGCCGCCACCAGCGTCAAGGTGCAGCGCGTGATCGAAGATCCGTCGCCGTTGAAACAAGTGTATGACCCCAAGCATCCGATGGCCGATGACAAGGGCTACGTTTCCATGCCCAACGTGAACGTGGTCGATGAAATGGTCAACATGCTGTCGGCCTCGCGCTCGTACCAGACCAACGTGGAAACCATGAACGCGGCCAAGACCCTGCTGCTGAAGACTTTAACGATCGGACAATAATCATGAGCGTGACTAACACCGCCGTTGCCCAGGGCCCATCCGAAGCCCTGCTGAATTCGGTCAATCCCAAGAAGGCCACGTCGAAGGACGCGGTCTCGGCCGAGCAGGATAAATTCATGACCCTCCTGGTGACGCAGCTGAAAAACCAGGACCCGATGAATCCGCTGGATAACGCCGCTGTCACCAGCCAGTTCGCGCAGCTGTCCACCGTGACCGGCGTGAACAAATTGAACGACACGCTGGAATCGCTGAAAGCCAGCTATAAATCGTCGGAAAGCCTGCAGGCGACCAGCCTGATCAACCACGGCATCCTGTCCGCCGGCAAGACCATCAATGTCAGCGAAGGCAAGGGCCTGTACGGCATCGACCTGGCCACGCCGGCCGACAGCGTCGACGTGCAAATCTTCAGCCCGTCCGGCAAGCTGGTGAAAACCGTCAGCCTGGGCGCGTCCGAAGCCGGTTCCGCGCCGCTGGCGTGGGATGGCAAGATGGACGATGGCGCCACCGCGCCCGATGGCAAATACAGCTTTAGTATCACCGCCAAGCGCGGTGGCGAAGTGTTGAAGGATGCGACGTCGCTGTCCTTCAATGTGATCCAGAGCGTCTCGACCGGCTCGGCCGGCGTCAAGCTGAACCTGCCTTCGGGCGCGCAGCTGACGATGGATGACGTCAAGCAAATTCTGTAATTCTGTAACCCACACCACCAGGGGATATCATGTTCCAGCAAGGACTTTCCGGCTTGAATGCCGCGGCAAAAACGCTCGACGTTATCGGCAATAACATCGCCAACTCGGCCACGGTGGGGTTCAAGCAGTCGCAGGCGCAATTCGCCGACCTGTATGCGAATTCGCTGAACGGCGTGTCGGGCAACAATGCCGGTATCGGTGTGTCGGTCTCGCGCCTGGCGCAGCAATTCACCCAGGGTAATATCGAAACCACCAATAACCCGCTCGATATTTCCATCAACGGTGGCGGCTTCTTCCGCCTGACCACGCCGACCGGCGCGGTGCAGTACAGCCGTAACGGCCAGTTCTTGCTGGACAAGAATGGTTTTGTCACGAATGCGCAGGGCAATTTCCTGTCCGGCTACCAGGCCAATAAGGATGGCGTGATCCTGCAGGGGGCGCCGGATCCGATCAAGATCGATTCGTCGGACCTGGTGCCGGTGGCAACCACCAAGGCCAACTTCGAGTTGAACCTGGACTCGCGCAGCCTGGTGCCGGCCAAGGTGCCATTCGATGCGCTCGACCCGCTGACGTACAACAAGCAGACCGTGCTGGACGTGTTCGACAGCCTGGGTAATCCGCACGTGCTGTCCACCTATTATGTGAAGACCGCCGCCAATACGTGGGACGTGTACGCCGGCAGTGATGGCCGCGAGCGTTCGGCGGCCCTGGTGGCCTCCTCGGTCAACAATGATCAGAACGTCATTGATGCGCGCGCGGCGTACCAGGCCGCATTGCAGACCGGTGTTGCAGCGGATATCGCCACCGCCAACCTGAACTTCTCCAGTATCGCCGGCAATGCCATGCTGGCGGCCTTGAATGACTTGCCCAACACGCTGGGTGTGACCCCGACCCAGACGCAAATCGATACACTGACGGCGGCCTTCACCGCACCGACCGACGTTGGCGCTATCGTCGGCACTAATCCAGATGAAATCATGCGCAAGCTGGGCGATGCGGTCAGTGCGCCGGCCATCAAAGTATCGACCCTGATCTTCGACGCACAGGGCGCGTTGAACACCACGGCGATGACCAACCTCGACCCGCTCAACACACTGCCGTTCACCATCACCCTGCCGATCTTCCCGGACACGGGGGCGACCGAGCCGCTGACGATCCAGACCAACTTCGTCGGCACCACGCAATACGGCATCAGCACCAGTGAAAAAGCGTCCACGCAAGACGGCTACTCGTCCGGTCACCTGGAACGTTTCGCGGCTGGCGCCGATGGCGTGATCCTGGGCCAATACAGCAACGGTAAATCGCGTCCGCTGGGCCAGATCGTGCTGGCCAACTTCACCAGTGTTGATGGCTTGACCCCGCTCGGTAACAATGCGTGGGTGGAAAGCTCGGCCTCCGGTGCGCCGCAAATCGGCGCGCCAAGTACCGGCACCCTGGGTTCGCTGCGCTCGTCGTCGGTGGAATCGTCCAACGTGGACTTGACGGCGGAACTGGTCAACATGATCACGGCGCAGCGCGTCTACCAGGCCAATGCGCAAACCATCAAGACGCAAGACCAGGTGCTGCAAACCCTCGTGAACCTGCGTTAATAAAGGAGTAGCCCATGGATAAGCTGATTTATACCGCCATGACCGGCGCGCGCCACTTGCTGGAACAGCAGGCGACCGTGTCGAACAACCTGGCCAATGTCAGCACCACGGGCTTCCGCGCCCAGCTCGATTCGTTCCGCGCGGTGCCGGTGCAGCAGGATGGCGGCTTGCCGACCCGGACCTTCGTGGTCGACAACACGGTCGGCGCGGATTTCCGCGCGGGCCCCATCATGACCACCGGCCGCGCGCTCGACGTGGCGGTGCGGGGCGAGGGCTGGATCGCGGTGCAGGCGTCCGACGGTTCGGAAGCCTATACCCGCAATGGCAGTTTCAAAGTCAGTGAAAACGGGCTGCTGCAAACCACCAGCGGCCAGACCATCCAGGGCGAGGGCGGTCCGATCGCGATTCCGCCTGACTCCGATATCGCCATTGCCGGCGACGGTACCGTCAGCGTCATCAGTACCGGCCAGACCCAGCCGGGGCCCGCCAATATCCTCGGCCGCATCAAGCTGGTCAATCCCGACACGAAGGAGCTGGCGCGCGGCGCCGATGGCTTGTTCCGCCAGAATTCCGGCCAGCCGGCCGATTTCGATGCCCGGGTCAGCCTGGTCAGCGGCGCGCTGGAAGGCAGCAACGTCAGCGCCGTGGACTCGATGGTCAACATGATCCAGCTGGGCCGCGCGTTTGAAATGCAGATGAGCCTGTTGAAGAATGCCGAGAATAACGCGGCGAAAGCTACCCAGATCATCGCTTTGAATTGACACCTCTCCCTCCATAATGGCTGTGTGGTAAAGCCAATTAGGGAGAGAGATCATGATACGTTCGCTGTGGATCGCCAAAACCGGCATGGAAGCGCAGCAGACGCAAATGGACACGGTTGCCAACAACCTGGCCAACGTCAGCACCAACGGCTTCAAAAAATCCCGCGCCGTGTTCGAAGACTTGCTGTACCAAAACGTACGGCAGCCCGGCGCACAATCATCGCAGCAAACCAATCTGCCTTCCGGCATGCAGGTTGGCACCGGCGTGCGCCCGGTCGCGATCGAACGGATCTTCACCCAGGGCAATCCGCAGGCGACCGGCAACGATAAAGACTTGATGGTCAACGGTAACGGCTTCTTCAATGTGCTGTTGCCCGACGGGACCACGGCGTACACGCGCGATGGCTCGTTCCAGCGCGATGCCAATGGCCAGATGGTGACGTCGAGCGGCTTCGTGCTGCAGCCCGCCATCACGGTCCCCATCAATGCGCAAAGCATCACGGTCGGCCGCGACGGCACCGTGTCCGTGACCCTGCCGGGCCAGACTGCCGCGCAGCAGATCGGCAGCATCCAGCTGTCGACCTTCATCAATCCGACCGGCCTCGAATCCAAAGGCGAAAACCTGTACGTCGAGACCGGCGCATCGGGCGCGGCGCAAGCCAATACGCCCGGCACCAACGGCACCGGCGTGATCCTGCAAGGGTACGTGGAAACGTCGAACGTCAACGTGGTGGAAGAGATGGTCAACATGATCCAGACCCAGCGCGCGTACGAGATCAACAGCAAGGCCATCACCACGTCCGACCAGATGCTGGCCAAGCTGTCGCAACTGTAAGGGGATTGCCATGACCAAGGTCTTGTTTGCCGTAGCGAGCCTGCTGGCGCTGAGCGCCTGTGGCACCACGCCGACGTCCATCGTGCAGCAGCCCACCACGGCGCGGCCGCTGTCGATGGCGCAAATGCAGCCCGCCAGCAATGGCGCGATTTTCCAGCCGCAAGCGTACCGCCCGCACTTCGAAGACCGCCGCGCACGCCACGTGGGCGACGTCATCAATATCGTCATCACGGAAAAAACCGCGGCCGTCAAAGCCGGCGCCACCTCCGGCAGCAAATCCGGCAGCCTGGCGTTCACCACGCCGGGCCCGTTGGCGGCCAGCCTGGGCGCCAGCGTGGCCACCTCCGGTTCCAGCAAGTTTGCCGACGCGGACAACCAGAGCGCCAGCAACACCTTCACCGGCAACATGGGCGTGACGGTGGTGGAAGTACTGCCGAACGGGAACCTGATTGTCGCTGGCGAAAAACAGATCGCCATGAACAAGGGCACCGAGTTCATCCGCTTCTCCGGCATGATCAATCCGGACGCCATCACCAGCGGCAACACGGTGGTGTCGACCGCCGTGGCCGACGCCCGCGTCGAATACCGCACCAACAGCAAGATCGACCGCGCGGAAATGAATTCCATGGTGTCGCGCTTCTTCCTCAGCCTGCTGCCATTCTGACCATGAAGAACGCTATCAAAACCCTGTTCCTGGCCGCGCTGCTGGCGCTGGCGCCGGCAAGCCACGCCGAGCGCATTAAGGACCTGGCCAATATCGCCGGCGTGCGCAGTAACCAGTTGATGGGTTACGGCCTGGTGATCGGCCTCGATGGCACCGGCGACCAGACCACGCAAACCCCGTTCACGGTGCAAACCATCGCGTCGATGCTGCAGCAAATGGGCATCACGTTACCGTCCGCCGCCAGCCTGCAATTGAAAAACGTGGCGGCCGTGATGGTGACCGCGTCCCTGCCGCCGTTTGCCCAACCGGGCCAGTTGCTGGACATTACCGTGTCGTCAATGGGGAACGCGAAAAGCTTGCGCGGCGGCACCTTGCTGATGACGCCGTTAAAAGGCGCCGATGGCCAGGTGTATGGCATGGCGCAGGGCAATATCCTGGTGGGCGGTGTCGGCGCGCAATCGGGCGGCAGTTCGGTGGTGGTCAATCACTTGTCGGTGGGCCGGATTTCCGGCGGTGCCACGGTGGAGCGCGCGGTCGCCTCGAATGTGGGCGAAAACAATATGATCCGCCTGGAATTGAAGGAAACCGATTTTGCGACGGTCAGCCGGGTGGTGGAAGCCATCAACGACAAGTACGGCGCCGGTATCGCCTACGCGCTCGATGGCCGCGTGATCCGCGTGCAGGCGCCGTCGTCGTCGGACTTGCGCGTGTCGTTTATCGGGGCGCTGGAAGCGCTGGATGTGAACCCGGCCAAACAGGCGGCCAAGGTCATCATGAATGCGCGCACTGGTTCGGTGGTGATGAACCAGGCCGTGACCCTGGAAACTTGCGCGATTTCACATGGCAACCTGTCGGTCTCGGTCAGCACCGACCCGCAAGTGAGCCAGCCCAATGCCTTGTCGGCGGGGCAGACCGTGGTCACGCAAAACAGCCAGATCGATATCAAAAAAGACAGCGGCAAGGTCATGATGGTGAACGGCGGCGCGTCGCTGTCCGATGTCGTCAAGGCCTTGAACGCGATTGGCGCCACGCCCCAGGATTTGCTGGCCATCCTGCAGGCGATGAAGAGCGCGGGCGCCTTGCGCGCCGAACTGGAAATCATCTGAGGCCGCCATGATCCGTCAAAGTCCCGTCTCCACCGATCTGTCCGCGACGCTGGCGTCCGACGTCAAGGGCATGGGCGGATTGCGCCAGCAAGCCAGGGAAGGCTCGCCGGAAGCGCTGAAAGGCGCCGCCAAGCAGTTTGAATCCATGTTCCTGAACATGGTGATGAAAAGCATGCGCGACGCCACGCCGCAAGACGGCATGATGGACAACCAGCAAACCAAGACGTTTACCGCCATGCTGGACCAGCAAACCAGCCAGAACCTGGCCAACAAGGGCATGGGACTGGCCGACGTGCTGGTGCGCCAACTGTCACAGACCCAGAATGCGCAGGCGCTGAAGCTGGGCGATGACAGCGCGTTGACCGGACTGGACGGCACCTCCGCGCTGGCGGCGCAGCGCTTGCAAAAGGCGCTGGAAGCGGTGGGCGGCGCGCAGCCGGCCGCCAGCCTGACGCCGCAGCAGGAAGCCGCCCGCGCCAACCAGTCGCCGCACGTGCGCGCTTTCCAGGACAAGCTGGGCAGCCATGCCGATGAAGCCTCGAAATCTACCGGCATTCCGGCCAAGTTCATGCTGGGCCAGGCCGCGCTGGAAAGCGGCTGGGGCCGCCGTGAAATCAAGGGACGCGACGGCACCAACAGCCACAACCTGTTCGGCATCAAGGCCGGTCCGGAATGGAAGGGCAAAACCGTGCAGGCGGTCACCACGGAATATGTCAACGGCGTGGCGCAGCGCCGGGTTGAAAAATTCCGCGCCTATGACAGCTATGCGGACAGCTTCAAGGATTATGCGCGCCTGCTGAGCAACAACCCGCGCTATGAAAAAGTCATGGCCAGCGCGGGCGATGCCACCAAGTTCGCGCAAGGCTTGCAGCGCGCCGGTTATGCGACCGACCCGAATTACGCCGCCAAGCTGACCAGTATTATCAAACGGTCACTGGTTTAAGCGGTATCAGGATGGCAATCTTGCCCGGGGCGCGGTACTGTAGCCGCCCGGAATTTCAAGTTTTGGCGCAGCCTGCCGTAGACTACACAGATCCAGCAAAAAAGCACACTTCATCATGAGTATCCTCAGCGTCGGTAAAACGGGTTTAATGGCGGCACAGATCGGTCTGTCCACGACCGGGCACAACATCGCCAACGCCAACGTCGAAGGTTACAGCCGCCAGACGGTGTTGCAGGGCAATGCCCAGCCGGAAGCCACCGGTGGTTTCTTCCTCGGCACCGGTACCACGGTGACGGCCATCGTGCGCCAGTATGATGATTTCCTCAACAAAACGTTGATGAATGCCCAGTCGACGCAGGCTGAGCAAAATGGTTACTTTTCACAGATCAGCCAGATCGATAATTTGCTGGCCGATTCCACTTCCGGCCTGTCACCGGCGCTGCAGGATTTCTTCAAGGGCGTGCAGGATGCCGCGTCCAATCCCGCCACCGATGCGTCGCGCAGCGCGCTGCTGTCGACCGCCAATACGCTGGCGGGCCGTTTTCACAGCATGAGCGAGCGCCTGACGGAAATCGGCGAGGGCGTCAATGCCGAAGTCACGACGACGGTTGGCCAGATCAATTCGTATGGCAGCAAGATTGCCCAGCTCAATAACGATATCGCCGGCCTGTCCGCCGATGCGTCGCGCATGCCGAATGACTTGCTGGACCAGCGCGACCAATTGATCCGCGAATTGAACAAGATGGTCAAGGTCAACGTGGAAAAGGGCGCCAGCAACACGTTGACGGTATCGATCGGTACCGGCCAGCCGCTGGTGATCGGTAACCGCAGTTACCAGCTGGCCACGCAGACCTCGCTGTCGGACGTGAACAAGTTGTCGATCGGTTATGTGGCCGGCGACAAAGTATCCAGCTTGCCGGACAGTGCGCTGATGGGTGGGGGCACCTTGGGCGCGCTGTTGAAATTCCGCGGTGAATCGCTGGACCAGGCCCAGGCGCAATTGGGGCAGGTGGCCGCCGGGATCGCCGCCGCCTTCAATGCCCAGCACCAGTTGGGGCAAGACCGTAATGGCGCCATCGGCGGTAATTTCTTTAAAGATATTGAAGTCGGTGTCGGCATCGACAAGCGTAACTCGCCGCTGAGCACGGCGACGGTCACCGGTATCGTCAAGGATGCCAGCGCGCTGACCACCAGCACCTATGACTTGAATTACGACGGCACCAACCTGTACCTGAAGCGCCAGTCGGATGGCCAGTCGACCGTGATTTCGCCGTTCCCGCAAACGGAACCGCAAATGATCGACGGTGTCGAATATACGATTACCGGCACGCCGGCGACAGGCGACCACTTTGAAATCAAGCCGACCGTGAATGCGGCGTCGACGATCAGCGTGGCGCTGACCGATGTCGGCAAGATCGCGCTGGCGGCGCCGGTCACCACCAATGCGCCGTTGACCAACACCGGCAATGGCAAGATCAGCGCCGGCGTGGTCGATGCGGATTTCCTTGATCCGGCCAATACGCTGAACGGCACGGTGACTCTGGCGTATGACCAGGCGGGGGGCGGTTTTACCGGCTTCCCCGCCACGCAGGACGTGGTGGTGAAAGGCGTCAACGGCGCCTCGACCACCTATGCGGCCGGCACCACGCCGATTCCCTATACGGATGGCGACACGTTCACCTTTGGCGGCATCAGCGTCGCGATTTCCGGCACGCCCGGCAACAACGATACGTTTGCCGTCACCGCCCCGAACGCGGGCGGCACCAAGGACAACCGCAACGGCGCACTGCTGGCCGGTTTGCAAACCAAGAATGTTTTAAATAACGGCAAGGCCACGTTCCAGAGCGGCTATGCCGCCATGGTCAATGCGATCGGCAACAAGGCGCGCGAAGTGCAGATCGGCGGGCTGGCGGCCGACGCCGCCGCCGAGCAGGCCACCAATGCGTACCAGAGCGTGGTGGGCGTGAACCTGGATGAGGAAGCGGCGGAATTGCTGCGCTACCAGCAGGCTTACCAGGCGGCGGGCAAGGTGATGCAGATCGCCAGCCAGCTGTTTGACGTGCTGGTCTCGCTGGGCCGCTAAGGAGTATTGAAACATGATCATGCGCATCAGCACCAAGACGATTTTCGACCACGGCAAGAGCCAGCTGTCGTCGCTGCAAACCAATATGTCGAAGATCCAGCAACAGCTGGCAACCGGCCGCAAAAACCTGGCGCCGTCCGACGACCCGATTGCCACCGCGCGGGCGCTGGAAATCACGCAATCGCAATCAGTCAATACGCAGCTGGTGACCAACCGCCAGAATGCCCGTTCTTCGCTGTCGCAGGAAGAAGTCGCGCTGGCATCCACCACATCGCTGCTGCAAGACATCAAAACGCTGTCCGTGAACGGCGGCAATGGTTCGATGACCAACCAGGACCGTGCCATGATCGCGGTGGAACTGGAAGCCCGCCTGGCCGACTTGCTGGGGGTGGCCAATACCGCCGATGGCACCGGCGGCTACCTGTTTTCCGGCTACAAGGACAGCGTGCCATTTGCCAAGACGTCGGCCGGCGCGATTTACCAGGGCGACCAGGGGGAACGCGCTCTGCAAGTGGGCTCGACCCGCTCGCTGGCCATCAGCGATTCCGGTTCGTCGATTTTTGAAAACAATGTCACCGGCAATGGCACGTTCCAGACCGGGGCCGACCCGGCCAACGTCACGCGGGGCGGCAGCGGCATTATTTCCCCTGGCTCCGTCACCAACGCCAATGCCGTGACCGACCACCAGTATGAAATCAATTTCAGCGTGACGCCGGGCTCGCCCGGCATCCCCGCCGTCACCACATACACGGTGATGGACATGACGTTGAACCAGCCGGTGCCGGCCAATCCCGTCCCGCCCGATCCGATTCCGTACAAGAGCGGTGAAACCATTGCGTTTGACGGGCTGCAATTCGAGATTCATGGCAATCCCGCCGACCTGGACAAGTTCACCGTCAACCCGAGCGCGAAAAAATCCGTGTTCGAGACGGTGCAGGACGTGATCAATGCCTTGCGCTCGGATGCGACGGGCGAAGTGGGACAGGCCAAGCTGAACAACCTGCTCAATATCGCCAACTCCAACCTCGACAATTCGATCGACAATGTGCTGTCGGTGCGCGCCTCGGTCGGCGCACGGCTGAAGGAAATGGATTACCTCGACAGCGCGGGTGAAGACTTGAATATCCAGTACGCGTCCACCTTGTCCGACTTGCAGGATATCGACACCATCACGGCGATTTCGAATTTCACGCAACAGCAAATCAGCCTGGAAGCGGCGCAAAAGTCGTATAAAACGCTGACCAGTCTGTCGCTGTTCAACTTCATCGGCTAATCTCCGCTCCGCCTGATCCTCCAACGCCCGGTGCACCGACAAGGTGCCCGGGCGTTTTTGCATGGCGTTTCCACCGCACCATGTCACACCCTGGGGTCAGACCCAATTTATGACAAAAGTGGACATTTTTTGAAGAGATATGTCCGCTTTTGTCACATTAGGGGTCAGACCCCAGGGGGGGACATCGCCATGGAAAACGGGGCCGCAGCCCCGTTGGTGTGTTACTTCGCTGCCAGGATGCCTGGCGGCGGCTCTCTGCGTTTCTGCTCGTCGGTCAGCTCGGCTGCGGCACTGTTGCCGGCGCCGGCGTGGCGATCGGCATAGCTGCGCAATTCGCGCGCCAGCTGGTCGGCGCCGGCCGCCAGGGTGGCGGCACCGGAAGGCGCCGTATCGTGCCACGCCAGGCCGCCTGCCACGCCGGAGGCGCCGGCGGCAAAGCCGGACATCGCCTGCGTCAGCGAGGTGACCTGCTCGCGCAGGGACGCCGCGCCGTCATTGCGGCTGGTGGCATACCAGACGTCGGCCACGCCTTGCCGCACGCCTTCGGTGGTGACGTAGCTGCTGCGCAGGCCGATCCAGTTGCCGGCATCCTTCTCGCTGACCTTGATGCCGCTGGTGGCGATGCTGGCGACACCCGCATCGGCCAGCGCGCGCAGTTCGCCGGCCTGGCTGACGCCATCGGCATTGCCATCGACCCACATGCGCAAGTCGCCATAGACCGCATCCTTGCTGTCGATCACGCCATCGGCATTGCTGTCCAGCTCGGCCAGGGCGGCAAAGCCGTCGCGGGCGCGCTGGCCATTGGCCAGGGTGGTCGAGGTGCCGAACAATTCGCCGCCATCATTGATGACGCCGTCATGGTTGCGGTCCAGTGCCAGTAAACCGTCGCCTTTGCCGG
This sequence comes from Pseudoduganella sp. GW821-FHT12E03, assembly GCF_058807115.1. Classification (NCBI taxonomy): domain Bacteria; kingdom Pseudomonadati; phylum Pseudomonadota; class Betaproteobacteria; order Burkholderiales; family Oxalobacteraceae; genus Pseudoduganella; species Pseudoduganella sp. GW821-FHT12E03. Next base: position 55,752 of record NZ_JBXAQJ010000016.1, read on the forward strand.
CCCAACCCGTTTGGACCGGCTGGCCGGTGGCAAACAGGTCGAACTGTACGCCGTCCTCGATCGACAGGGTTTCGATGCCGTCGCCATCGAGGTCGAACTGCAACGGGCTGCCCAGCGGCGACGCATCTTTTTGTTCCGTGGTCAGCACTTCTAGCTGCGCCGCGGTAAACGCTTTGACTTGCGTGGACGTGAAGCCGGCGAATTCCGCCACCGTCATGTTGACCAGCTGGTCGGTCGTCAGCGCCGCGACTTGCGTCGCCTTCAGCGCCCGGATTTGCGAGGTCGACAGCAGGCCGATACGGTCGGTGCCGATCGCAGCGATCTGGGTGGTGGTCAGCAGCGCCACCTGGGTCGATTTCAAGACCTGGAAGTCGGCCACTTCCATGGCGTTGAGTTGCAGCGTGTTCAGGGCGGCCAGCGCCCGCGCCGACAGCGCATTGAGCTGGGCGCTGGTCAGCATGGCAATCTGGGCCGTGCTGAGCGCGGCAATGAATTGCGTGCTGAGGGCCGCCGCCTGGTGCGTGCGCAGCGAATCGATCTGGTCGGCATTGAGCACCGACGCCTGCAAGGTGCTGAGCGCGGCAATCTGGACCGCGGTCAGGCCGGCCAGGCTGCTGAACGCGCCCAATTGCACCGTGGACAGGGCGGCAATTTGCGCCGTGCTCATGCCGGACATGGTGCGCGTGCCCAGCGCCGACAACTGGTCGTTGCTCATGGCCGCGATGTGCTGCGACTTGAGCGCCGCGACCTGGGTGGACGACAGCGCGGCAACGTCGTCGAGCTCGATGGCCGCCACTTGCGCGGTCGACAGATTGGCCAGTGCCGAGGCGGACAGCGCCCGCACTTGCAGGGTGGTCAGGCTGGCGATTTGCGTGGACGTCAGCGCGGCCACCTGGCGCGACGACAGGCCGGCGATTTGCACCGAGCGCAGCGTGTCCATGTGGGTCTGGTCCAGCGACGTCAATTGCAAGGTGGTCAGCGCATTGAGCTGGGTGGTCGTGAGGCTGCTCAGCGTTTCCAGCGCGGCCAGCTGGCTGGTACCCAGCGCGCTGACTTGCGATGTTTTCATGGCGGCCAATTGCACCGACGTCAATGCGGCAACCTGGGCATTCGTCAATCCGCTGATCAAGTCCGTGCGCAGCGCCGCCACCTGCACGGTGGCCATGGCGGCCAAATCTTCCGCATCCATGGCCGCGATTTGCACGGTGCTCAAGCCATTGAGCGCCGCCGGCGTCAGCGAGCGGATCTGGCCCGAGTTCAGCATCGTGATCTGCGCCGAGCTGAGCCACGACAGCTGGCGGCTCGACAGGGCGGCAAATTGCGCCGTGCGGATGGTTGACAGCTGGCTTTCGCCGATCGAGCTCAACTGGTCGCTGGACAGCGCGCCCAGCTGCGTCAGGCCAAAGCCGGACAGGCTCGACAAGGCGCTCAGCTGGCTGCTCGACAGGGCGCGCATTTGCGCCGTGGTCAACACGCTCAACTGCGCCGAGGTCAGTAAGCCCATCTGGTCGGTCGACAGCGACTGCACCTGGTCGGTGGACAGGCTGATGAACTGGCCTGTCGCCAGCGCTTGCAAGTTGTCGGCCGTCATGGCGCGCAATTGCAGGGTCGACAGGCCATCGATGGCTTTCGACGACAGCGCGCGCACTTGCTGTGTACCCAGCATGCCGATTTGCGCCGTGGTCAGCCACGACAGTTGCAGGCTGTTCAAGCCGGCGATTTGCACGGTGCGCAAGGTGCCCAGGTGCGCTTCATCGAGCGATGTCAGCTGCGTGCTGGACAGGCCGGACAATTGCTTGGTGGTGAAGCCTTGCAGGCTGGTCAGCGCAGCCAGGTGGGCCGTGCCCAGCGCCGACATTTGCCCGGTGGTCAGCGCGCTCAGCTGGAGCGAAGTCAGCGCGCCCAGCTCATCGACGGTCAGCGCGGAAATCTGGTCGGTGCGCAGTTTGGCGATCTGGCTCGTCAGCAACGCCGCCAGGTCGTCCACGTCGAGACGGGAAATCTGCAAGGTGCTGAGCGCGGCGATGGCATCTTCATCGATGGCGCGCCATTGCGACGTGCTCAGCGCTGACAGTTGGGCGGTGGTCATGGCGGCCACCTGGCGCGTCGTCATGGCGGCCAGTTGCGCACTGCGCAATTGTTCCAGCTTGGTGTTGTCGAGCGTGGCAATCCGCTCGGTCGGCAAGGCCGCCACTTGCGCCGGCGTCATGAAGACCAGCGAGTCCAGCAAATTGAACTGGGCCGACGACAGCGCCGCCATTTGCGCGGTGGACAGCGCACCCAGTTGGGCCGAATCCAGCGCTTCCAGCTGGGCCTGGCTCAATACAGCCAGTTGCGCGGTGGTCAGCGCCCGGATTTGCGTGGTGCGGAAGGCGCCGAGGTCTTCCGCTTCCAGTGCGGCGATTTGCGCCGTGGTCAGCGCGGCAATGGCGCGGCTGGCCAGCGAGCGGGCTTGCGCCGTAGTCAGCCCGGCGATTTGCGCGGTGTTCAGCACGCTCACCTGGACCGAGGTCAGTTGTCCGATACCGACCGACGACAGCGACGCCAGCTGGTTGGCCGCCAGGACCGACAGTTGCACGGTGGTCAGCGCGCCAACCTGGTTGGAGCGCAGCGCGGCCAGGTCGGCTTCTTCCATGGCGGCGAACTGGGTGCTGGTCAGCGCCGCCAGCGCGCGCGTCGACAGCGCCTGGAATTGCTTGCTTTCCAGCGACGCCACTTGCGCCGTGTTCAGCATTTGTATTTGCGCGGTGGACAATGCAGCCAGCTGTACCGAGGTCAGCGTGGCCAGGCGGTCGCCGCTCATCGATGCCAGCTGGCTGGACGTCAGGGCGGCAATTTGCGTGCTGGCCAGGCCGGCCAAGGTGCTGAGCGAGCCCAGCTGCGCCGTGTTCAGGGCGGCAATCTGTGCCGACGACATGGCGCGTACCGCGACACTGGACAGGCTGGCGACCTGGTCCAGGGTCAGCGCCGCCAGTTGCATGCTATTCAAGACGCGAATCTGCACCGAGGTCAGCGCCGCCAGGTCTTCCACTTCGATTTGCGCCACTTGCGCGGCCGTCAAATTGCCCAAGGCGCGGGTGCTGAGCGCGGCAAACTGTTTGGTGGTCAGTCCGGCAACCTGGGCCGTGGTCATGGCGGCCGATTGCAGCGAGTTAATCGCGGCAATTTGTTGCGTGTTCAACAGCACCAGGTCTTCCACCGTCATCGCGGCAATGCGCGAGGTGGACATACCGCTGATCATTTTCGTCGTGTAATCGGCAATGCGGCCCAGCGACGCCATTTGCGTATCGGAAAACGCGGCCAGTTGCTCCGGTGTCAGCGCGGCAATACTGGTGCTGGTCATCGCGCGCAACTGCAAGGTGGTCATGGCGGTGATTTGCGCCGTGTCGAAGCTGGAAATCTGGCGCGAACTGAGGGCCGGGATATCGTCCACATCGATCGCGGCGACCTGGTCCACCGTCATGGTTTCAATCGCCTTGATGCCAAGCGCACGGATCTGGGCGCTGCTCAGCAGCGCAATTTGCGCCGTGGTCAGGCCGATCATCTGCATCGAGCCGATGCCGGCGACCTGGCGTGTCGACAGCGATTCCAGGTCGGTGTCTTGCAACGTCGGGATCTGGTCGCTGCTCAGCATGGCGACCTGCGACGAGGTCAGGCTGGTCAAGGTGCTGAGCGCCGCCAGCTGGTCCGCCGTCAGCACGGTCAGCGCGGCCGAACCCATCGCGGCTATTTCACGCGTGGTCAGGTCGCCCAACTGGGTCTGGGTCAGCGCTTGGGCAAAGGCGCTCGACAGGCCCGCCATCTGTCCCGAAGTCAGGACGGCAATGTCTTCGTTTTCAATCGCGGCCACCTGGGTGGCGGTCAGCGCGTTCAACAGCCTGGTCGGCAGCGCCGCGACTTGCAAGGTGGTCAGCGCGGCAACCTGGTCAACCGACAGCAGCGCGATCTGGTCCGTGGTGAAGGCGTTCAGCTGGGTCGAGCGCAGCGCCGCCATCTGGGTCAGGGTGATGGCCTGGATTTGCGTGGCCGTCATGCCGACAATTTGCGTGGTGGTGATCGAACCCAGGGTGGACAGGGCGGCGATCTGGTCCGCCGTCATGACATTCAACTGGTCCGAGCTCAGCGCGGCAATTTGCTGCGTGGTGAAGTTGCCCAACTGGGTCACGGTCAGCGCCGCCACCTGGTCGGTGGTGAACGAGGCGATCTGGCGCGTCAGCATGATGGCGATATCGCCGTCTTCGATCGCCGCCACTTGCGCCGCGCTCAGGGCTGCCAGGGTCGAGGTCGACAGGCTGCGGATTTGCGCGGTATTGAAGGTCGCGATATGTTCGGTGGTCAGGGCGCCCACTTGCAGGCTGGTCAGGCCGGCAATCTGGTTGCTCTTCAGCGTAGTGATCTTGTCCACCGCCAGGATACCGATCTGGTCGGTGGTCAGCGCCGCCAACTGGCGGCTCGACAGCGGCGCCAGCGATGACAGTGCATCGAGCTTGGCTTGCGTCAGCGACGCGATTTGCAGGGTCGTCAGGCCGGCGATTTCCTGCGTGGTCAGGTTGCCGAACTGGGTGGCGGTCAGCGACTCGATCTGTTCGGTCGACATGGCCGCCAGTTGCGCCGTGCGCAGCGCCACCAGGTCCGCCACTTCGACGAACGGCAACTGGTCGGTGGTCAGCGCGGTGATTTGCCGGGTGGTCAGCGCGGCGTATTGCTGCGTGGTCAGCGCAATGATCTGGTTGCTGTTCAACACTTGCAACTGCAGGCTGGTCAGCGCGGCAACCTGGTTGGTGCGCAGGGTCGCCAGGGTGGCGTCGGACAGCGACGCGATCTGGTCGGTGGTCAGCGCGGCAATGGCGGCCGTGGTGAATGACGAAATCGACTGCAGCGCGGCCAGCTGGTCGGTCGTCATCGCGGCTTTTTGTTCGGCGGTCAAGCCGGCCAGCTGCGACGTGGTCAGGTTGGCCACTTGCAGCGTGGTCAGGGCGGCGATCTGGCTGGTCAACAGCTTGTTCAGCTGGCTCGAGCGCATGACGATCAGGTCGCTGATTTCTATCGCCTGCAACTGGTCGGAATTGAGCGCCTGCAGCGCGGCGGAATTAAGCGCCTGGGCTTGTCCGTTGGTCAGTGCAATGACCTGGTCGGTGGTCAGGGCGGCGGCCTGCTGCGATTGCAGCGCGGCGATTTGCGACGTTTTCAGCGTGGCCAGGTCGGCGACATCGATCCCGGCAATCGCATCGGAGGTCAGGACCGCCATCTGGCGCGTGGTCAGCGCGGACAGGCTGGACAGCGCATTCAACTGGTCGGTGGTCAGCGCCGCCACCTGGTCGGTCGTCAGGCCGGCAATCAGCGATGTGCCCAGGGCTGGCAACTGGTCGGTGGTCAGCGCGGCAATCTTGTCGGTGGTTAGCGAGGCCAGCTGGCGCGACGACATCACGGCCAGGTCGGTCGATTCGATGGCCGCCATCATGGTGGACGACAGGCCTGCCAGCGCGGCGGTGGACAGGGCCCGCATTTGCGCGCCGGACAGCGCGATCAACTGGTCGGACGTGAAGGCCGACAATTGCTCGCCATTGAGCGCCGCCACCTGGCTGGTTTTCAGGGTGGCGATACTGTCGGTGCTGAGCGCGGCGATCTGGTCGCTGGTCATGGCGCCAAACTGGCGCGACGTCAGCGCGGCCAGCGATGGCAGCGCCGCCAACTGCGCCGTGGACAGGGCGCCGATCTGCAGGGTGGTCAGCGCGGCTTCGGCCGCGGTGGACAGGGCGGCCACCTGGTCGGTGGTCAGCGCCGCGATTTGTTCCGCGCTCAGCTTGACCAGCTGGGTCGTCAGCAGGGCGGCGATATCCTGGGTTTCAATCAGCGGAATCTGGTCGGTGGTCAGCGCCGCCAGGGCCGACGATTTCAAGCCCTGGAACTGGCGCGTGGTCAGCGCGATCAACTGGTCGCTGGTGAGCGCCTGTACTTGTTCATCCGACAGCGCGCCAATCTGGCTGCTGGTCAGGGTCACCAGGTTGCGGGTCGACAGGCCGGCAATCTGGTCGGTGGTCAGTACGCCGACCTGGCGGCTGGTCATGGCGGCCAGGGTGGACAGCGCTTCCAGCTGCTCGGTGGTCAGTGCCGCCACCTGGCTGGTGGCAAACGCGGAAATCGCCGTGCTGTTCAGTGCGGAGAACTGGTCGGTGGTCAGCGCGGCAATCTGGTCGGAACCCAGCTTGGCGATCTGGTTGGTGCGCAGCGCGGCAATGTCGATGGTTTCAATCTGGCCGATTTGCGTGGTGTTCAGGCGCGACAGGAAGGCGGTCGGCATGGACGCGAACTGGCTGGCCGAGAAACCAATGATCTGGTCGCTGGTCAGGCTGGCGACTTGTTCTTCCGACAGGGCATTGAGCTGGCTGCTGCTGAAGCCGGCCACGTCCTGGGTTTCCAGTGCAATGATCTGGTCGCTGGTCAAGCCGCGCAATTGCGCCGACGTCAGCACGGCCACCGTGTTCAGGGCATTCAGCTGCTCGGTGCTCAGGGCTGCGACCTGGACGCTGGTCAGCGACCGCAAGTCGACCGATTCGAACGCCAGCATCTGGTCGGTGGTCAGCGCCGCCAGTTGTTCGTTGGTCAGCGCCACCACCTGGCGCGACGTCAGCGCGGCGATGTCGCGCGTTTCAATCGCAGCGATCTGGGCCGTCGTCAAGCTCGCAATGGTACTGGAGCGCAGCGCCGCCACTTGCGCGGTGGACAGGGCAATGATCTGGTCGGTATTGATCGACGCCAGCTGTTCATCCGACAGGCCGGACAGTTGCGCGGTGGTCAGGCCGGGAATGTCATCGGTCTCGATGGCGGCAATTTGTTCGGTCGACAATAACGCCAACGACGTTGGCGAAAGACTGTTCAATTGCTTGCTGGTCAGCGCGACGATGTGATCGGTGGTCAGCGCCGGCACTTGCAGCGAAGTCAGCGCGGCCAACTGGCTGCTGCTGAGCGAAGCGAGGGCGTCGGTGGACAGGGTGCTGATCTGCAAGGTGTCGAGCGCGGCCAGCGTGGTGCGGCTGATGGCGCCGATTTGCGCACTGTTCAGGACCGCCAGCTGGTCGCTGGTCAGGCCCATCACTTGCAGCGACGTGATGGCGCCCACCAGCGTCACCGTCAGGGCCGAAACGGCATCGGTGCTCAGGCCGGCCAGTTGCTGCGATTGCAGCGATGCGAATTGCGCCGTGCGCAGCGCCGCGATGTCTTCCGTTTCCATGGCCGCCAGCTGGGCCGTGCCGAGGGCGCGCAACTGGGCGGTTTTCAGGGCGCCCACTTGCAGGGTGGTGAGCGCCGGCATCTGGTCGGTGGTCAGCACGGCCAGGTCGTCCGATTCCATGGCGGCGATTTGCTGCGTGGTAAACGCCGGCAGCTGATCCGTGGTCAGGACCACCATTTGTTCCGTCGTCAGGTCACTGATTTCCTCAGTCGTAAAGGAAATCAGCTGATCGGTCGTGAATGCGACGATCTGATCAGTTGAGAAAGTTGGGACGATGGAACTCATGAGTGATTTTCTCCTGGGCGGCTCAATCATGATACACCAGGACTTTCTCCATGGAAATCAATTGATTGCACGTGCTGCTTATTTACTGGGCGACCGGCGGCCGTGCTTGATTAAGCGCCGGCACCGGCTGTGGCTCCCGCGCAACCCATGTGCGCGGCAGTTCCCGGACTTTTTCCACACCTTGCATGAACAGGTTTTCCAGCGGCGTGGCCAGGTAAGGCAGTGTTGTTGCAATCACAATAAAACCAATCCCCAGCGTAATCGGGAACCCGATCCCGAACAAATTCAATTGCGGCGCCGCGCGCGTCAACACGCCCAGCGCCACGTTGGCCAGCAGCAGGGCGGCCACCATCGGCAGCGATATTTGCAGGCCTGCACTAAAGATACGGGCGCCCCAGTCGGCAACGCGCTTGAAGCCACCGCCATTGATGGGAATGCCGGACACCGGCAGCGTCTGGAAACTTTCCGCGAGCGCCGACAGCAAAACCAGGTGTGCGTTGACAGAAATAAATGCCATTGTAGCAACTAGCGCAAGGAATTGGCTGATAGCCGACGATCGTCCCTGGGTATTCGGGTCAAAAAACGACGCGAACCCCAGGCCCATGGTCAGGCTGCTGATTTCACCGGCCATTTCAATCGCGGAAAACACGATACGCATCGTAAATCCCATGGCCACGCCAATCAGCATTTCCTGCACCAGGATCAGCAAGCCGGCATACGACATCGGGTCGGCGGCCGGCAGCTTGGGCACATTGGGCGCGATCACCAGGGCCAGCAACACGCCCAGCGAGACTTTTACCGTAGTAGGAACACTGCGGTTGCCCAGCACGGGAGCGGCGGTAATCAGCCCCAGGATGCGCGCAAGCGGCCACAGCAGCGATGCGATCCATGTATTGATATCGGCACTGGACAGCGTAATCATGAGGCTGTCAGGAAACTTTTTTCTGCCATGGACAGGTTAGCCGACCAGGCCGGGGATGCCGGTAAACACTTGCCGCATGTAATCGAGCATGACGGACAACATCCACGGGCCCGCCACCACCAGCGCGACGAAGATGCCGACCAGTTTCGGGATGAAGGACAGGGTGGCTTCATTGATTTGCGTGGCGGCCTGGAATATCGAAATCACCAGGCCGATCACCAGCGCGACCAGCAGCATGGGCGCGGCCACCATCAGGGTGACTTCCATGGCCTGGCGGCCCATGGTCAATACGCTTTCCGGCGTCATGCGGCGGCCCCCTCTAGTAAAAACTCTGCGCCAGGGATCCCAGCAGCAATTGCCAGCCATCGACCAGCACGAACAGCATCAGCTTGAAGGGCAGGGAAATCACGGCGGGCGACATCATCATCATACCCATCGACATCAGTACCGACGCCACCACCATGTCGATGATCAGGAAGGGGATGAAGATGGCGAAGCCGATCTGGAACGCGGTTTTCAATTCACTGGTGACAAACGCCGGCACCAGGACTTTCAGCGGCACGTCTTCCGGTCCCTGCAGCGCCGGCGTGCGCGACAGCTTGACGAACAGGGCCAGGTCGGCCTGGCGCGTCTGCTTCAGCATGAATGCTTTGAGCGGGGCGCCGCCCCGTTCCAGCGCTTCCTGCATGGTGATCTTGTTATCTTGCAATGGCAGGTACGCGTCCACATAAATCTTGTCGAGCACCGGGCTCATGACAAACAAGGTCAGGAACAGCGCCATGCCGATCATCACCTGGTTGGGCGGCGCCGACTGCGTGCCCATGGCCTGGCGCAACAGCGAGAGGACAATAATGATGCGCGTAAAACCCGTCATCATCAGCAACACGGCCGGGATGAAGGTCAGCGCCGTCATCAGGATCAGCGTTTGCAGCGACAGCGAATAATTGGTCGCGCCGCCGCCGGCCGGGGAACTGGTGAAGGCCGGGATGGTCGGCTCGGCGGCCGCCAGCAACGGCAGCGCCGCCAGGGCGGCGGCCAGCAGGCACTTCGCGGTGGTTGCCGTGAGGCCGTGCTTCTTATTTACCATCATTTGCCATTACGCTTTTCGATCGTCTGCTTGAACCATTCGGCGAAGTTCGCGCTGGGCAGGGCTTGCCCGGGCGCCGTGGACGGCAGGTCGATTTCCGCTTCCTGGCGCGGCATGGTGGCCAGCGCATTCATGCGGCCCGGCGACGCGCCCACGACGATCCACTGTTCGCCCACTTCCACCACCAGGATACGTTCCCGGGCGCCGACGCTTAACGCGCCCACCAGTTTCACATTGGCGCTGCCCGTGATGCTCTTCGGGCCATAGCGTTTCAACAACCACGCCAGGCCAACCAGGATGGCCAACACCAGCAGCAGCGAAAACGTGGTTTGCAGCAGGCTGCCGCCGGCGGAGGGCGGCGCCGGCATCGGCATCGGCGCGGCGGGACGCGCGCCGGCCAGGGCGGCCTGCTGTTCCGGCGTGGCGGCCGGCGCGGCGGCCACAGGAGCCTCTGCCGCAGCCGTAGTGGCTACCGCCGGGCCTGGCGCCGCGTTGTCGGTGGCGGACGGCGCGGCGGCGCTGGCGCCTGAAATCGCACCAGACGCGGTCTGGGCGGCCAATACCGGCACTGCCGGCAAGGCCAGCACACCAGCCAACACCAGCGTCGCGATTCCGTAGGGCGGTTTCGTCCAAGGCGAAGCCGCCAAGCCAGCATTGCGTGAAAGCCTGCAATCAGATACTTGCGTCATTTATTCAATTTTCGGATGCGTTCGGATGGCGTAATGATGTCGGTCAGTCGGATACCGAACTTGTCGTTCACCACCACCACCTCACCCTGGGCGATCAGGCAGCCATTGACCAGCACGTCCATCGGTTCGCCGGCCAGGCCGTCGAGTTCCACCACGGAGCCCTGCGCCAGTTGCAGCAGGTTTTTAATGGCGATCTTGGTGCGGCCCAGTTCCACCGTCAATTGCACCGGGATATCGAGGATGAAGTCGATATCGTTGTGGGTTTCGGTTTTCGACGGCTGCTTGGAAAAATCCTTGAACACCGCAGCCTGCGCGGCCTGCTGGCTGGCCAGCGCTTCCGCTTCGGCCTTGGCCTGTTCAGCGATCGCCGCGCCCCAATCGTCGTCGAGGCCTTCTTGATCGTCTTGATTGTCCGACATTTTTAGTAACTCCTTATTTTGCATTCATGCTGTCGGAATTCGCCAGCAGCTTCTCCACCTTGAGCGCGTATTGTCCGTTCAGCACGCCGTAAGTGCAATCGAGCACCGGTACACCGTCCACCGTGGCTTCGATGGTTTCCGGAATGGTCAGCGGGATGATGTCGCCTACCCGCATGTTGAGGATTTCATCGAAGGACACCTTGGCGGTGCCGAGGCGCGCCACCAGTTCGACTTCGGCGATCTGGATTTGCTGCGTCATCAGGCGGATCCAGCGCTTGTCGACTTCCAGCGCTTCGCCTTGCAGCGACGAAGTCAGCGCATCGCGGATCGGCTCGATCATCGAATACGGCATGCAGAAGTGGATCTGGCCGGAGACCGAACCCAGTTCCACCGTGAACGTCGACGCCACCACCACTTCATTCGGCGTGGCGATGTTGGCAAACTGCGTATTCATTTCAGAACGGATGTACTCGAACTCGACCGGGTACACCGGTTCCCACGACTTGGTGTACGCCTCGAACACGATATCGAGGATGCGCAAGATAATGCGCTGCTCGGTCTGGGTGAAATCGCGGCCTTCGACGCGGGTGTGGAAGCGGCCGTCGCCGCCAAACAGGTTATCGACCAGCAGGAACACCAGTCCCGGGTCAAACACCATCAGCGCGGTGCCGCGCAGCGGCTTCATGTGGACCAGGTTCAGGTTGGTCGGCACCACCAGGTTACGGATGAATTCGCTGTATTTCGAGACCCGCACGGAACCGACCGACACTTCCGCGCTGCGGCGCAGGAAGTTGAACAGGCCCACCCGCAACAAACGCGCAAAACGTTCATTGATGATTTCCAGCGTCGGCATCCGGCCACGGACGATACGTTCTTGCGTGGCAAGGTTGTAAGTCCGGACACCGGTGACTTCTTCGGGTGTGGCGATGTCGTCCTGATCGCCGTTGACACCCTTAAGAAGGGCGTCAACTTCTTCCTGGGAAAGAAAATTATCCGCCATGATGTTGAGTACTGAATCTGATGACTGAGGTGATTACTGGATGATGAAGGAAGTAAACAGCACTTCCACCACGTCTTGTTCCGGTCCCCGGCGGTCGAACGGTTCCTTGATTTGTTCCAGGATTTCCTGGCTCAGCTGCTGCTTGCCTTCCGGCGTATTGATTTCCGAGGCGCGCTTGCTCGACAACAGCAACAAGACCCGGCTGCGCACCTTGGCCATGTTGTTCTTGATATTGTCCGAGTCTTCCAGGCCGCCCACCTGCACGGTAAAGGCCACTTGCAGGTATTGCTCGCCGTTTTCCTGTTGCAGGTTGACGGTGAACGGTTCCAGGGTCACGTAAGTGGGTGGTCCCAGCTTGGCGCTCTTTTGCTTGGATTTGGTGGGCGCTTCGTCATGATCGCCGCCGCCTTTCAGCATGACCCAGGCGCCGCCGCCGCCGGCTGCCAGCACCGCAACCAGTCCGCCTATCATGATCAACTTCTTCTTGGAGTTGACCGGTGCGGCCGCCTCGACTTTCGGCTCCGCCTTTGCTTTGGGATTCGCTTTCAAAATAACCCTTGCCCGCTGAAATCAATCAAACCATCAATGTCGGTATTATGGCACGCGCAGGCATCAGGCGAAGGTATCGACTGCGCCCAGCACCCGGCGGCGCGGCGCCGGTGTGGCGTCGTTGCCGCCATTTGCCTCACCCTGGCCGTCGCCATTGCCACCTTGTCCACGTCCGCGCCCGCCTGGACCCTGCTGCGCCGCACGCGCTTGTTCGAAGGCTTGCTGCTGGCCGGCCGTATCGGCCGACACGGTGGCGCTGCCCAACTGGATGCCGGCCTCGCTCATCATTTCACGCAACCTTGGCAGCGCGGCTTCCAGCGCCTGGCGGACTTCCGGCTGGGCGGCGGTGAAGCTGGCGCTGGCCTGGTCGTTCGAGATATTCAGCACCACTTGCATGGGACCCAGGTCCGGTGGATTCAGGGTCAGCGATGCGCTCTGCTCACCGCCGGCCACCATCCAGACGACTTTCTGGCCCAGTTGCTGGTCCCAGGCCGTGGTGCCGACCCGTGCCGGCAACTGGTTGGATGCGACGGCTTCCGCAGCTTTGCTGGCGGCCAGTTGTGCCTGTGCCACCGGGGCGGGGGCGCTGGCGGCGGTGTTGGCTTCCACCGCGCGGACGGCTTGGGCGCGGCTTTCCTGCACGCGTTCGGCGCCGGCCGGCTGGCGCAGGTCGGCCTGGACTTTCGCCGCGGCGCCGCTGGCGGCATCGGCGGTGGTATCGGCCGCTTTGTGGGCGGCCAGCGTGGCGCTGAAATCTTGTGCGGTGGCGGTGTCCGCCTTGCCCTCCTGCGGCTGGACTGCTTCGGTGGCCGCCGTCGCGGCAGCGGCGCCGGACGCCGTGGCGTCCTGCAGCGCCACGGCCGACTGCGGCAGGCCGGTGCTGACGGTCGACACGGGAAGGGCGCCTGGTGCCGCCGTGGACGCCGTCGTGGCAGGCTCGGCCGGGGTGGCCTCGCCGCTGGCGGAACCCGCCATGGCCATCGCTGTGCCCAGCGCGGCATCGAATGCGGCGGCATCGGATGCCGTGCCGGTTGCCACAGCGGTGGCGGCATCATCGGCAACGGCAGCTACTGCCACGGCCTGTGCCGCCGCCACGTCCGCATCCGCGAGACCCGCCAAGTCACCTTGTGCCGCCGCGTTGCCGGATTGCGCGGCGAGGGTTGCGGTATCGGCCAGGCTATCGGCTGCAGCGGCGGCCGGGGCAGCTTGCTGCGGCTGGTTGTAGCCCGCCAGCATGGCCAGCATGGCGGCCATGGCGTCGGCTGGCGCGGCTGCCTGCGCCATCGCTGCCGCTGCCGCGCTGTCGGCCGCCTGGGCAGCTTGCGCCGCTTCCGCGCTGGCGCCGTCGCCTGCCGGTGCGGTGGTTTGGCTGGTGTCGCCGGCGCCGGTGTTCTGCGAGGTGGCCGGGGCAGCTGGCGCTTGCGGGTGGTCGGTTGCCTGCGCCGACTGGCCGGCTTGCGCCTGCGTGGCAGCCTGCTGGGTTGCCGGCGGCTGGTGGGCCGGCTGCTGTGCCGGTTGTGCCTGTTGCGGGGCATGCGGCGCCGGGGCCGGCGCCTTCGCTTGCGGCTGCGCCGGACGCGCCGCGGCGGCTTGCGCCTGCGGTGCGCGTGCCTGCTGCGGCCGGGCCCCCATTTGGGTTGACTGCGCCGCCTGGTTGCCATAGGCCTGGCGCTGATCGATCTGGCGCGTCAGGGTTTGCGAGAACAAGCCATCCGCGCCGGCCGTGGAAGTGCGGCTGGCCGGCGCGGTGGTTCCGGCGCCGGTGGCGGTGATGTTCGGGATCAGCGGAGTCTGCATGGTTGCGCCGTCAATTAACGTTTATGGAAGGCCTGGCGGGCCGCGTGTTCATCCATGGCTTTCTGGTCGCGCTTGTTTTCAGCTTTCAGGGCGGCGGCCAATGCGCGGTCGTTCAGGGTCGAATACGACATGCGCTTGCGTTCGGCATCCTGCCACACGCTTTTTTCCTTTTCGCCGCGCGCCTGGGTGTGTTTCAGCACTTCTTCCTGGCCACGGATCGCATCGTCGAGCTTGCCCATGAATGCCTGGAAGTTGCGGTAAGCCATCGGGGTGATGCCGGTTTGCTGGGTGGCGGCAAAGCGCTTGCTGTATTCGTCGCGGTAGCCAATCAGCATGTTCAGTTTGTCTTCGGCATCCTGTACGGCTTTCAATGCCTGGCCCAGGCGCTTGGCCGCATCATCGGTTTCGCGGCGCGCCAGTTCGATCAGGGTTTGCAGTTGGGATTGGGAAGCCATGGTTCATTATAGGCGCGGGCCCGACAGTGCAATCAGTCGAACAGAACCGATAATTGCCCTAAACTCTCGCTCATGCTGACCCGTTCCGTGATTTGCTGCTGCAGGAAGTTTTCAATTTTGTCATGCAATTTGATGGCCTGGTCCAGCACCGGGTCGCTGCCGGGGCTGTAGGCGCCCACGGCAATCAAGTCGCGGCTGCGTTCATAGCGGGAGTACAACTGTTTCAAGTGCCGGGCCCGGTTCTGGTGGTCGGCCGAGGTAATTGAATGCATGGCGCGGCTGATCGACTGTTCGATATCGATGGCCGGATAGTGGCCGGCTTCGGCCAGGCGGCGGTTCAGCACGATGTGGCCGTCCAGGATCGCGCGGGCCGAGTCGGCAATCGGATCTTGCTGGTCGTCGCCTTCGGTCAGCACGGTATAAAACGCGGTGATCGAGCCGCCGCCCATTTCGCCATTGCCGGCCCGCTCCACCAGGATCGGCAATTTGGCAAACACCGATGGCGGATATCCTTTGGTGGCGGGCGGTTCGCCGATGGCCAGCGCGATTTCCCGTTGCGCCATGGCATAGCGGGTCAGGGAATCCATGATCAGCAGCACGTTTTTGCCCTGGTCGCGGAAATATTCGGCTATCGCGGTGGAGTAGGCGGCGCCCTGCATGCGCATCAGCGGCGGGGTGTCGGCCGGCGCCGCCACCACCACCGAGCGCGCCAGGCCTTCCGGACCCAGGATGTGTTCGATGAATTCCTTGACTTCGCGTCCCCGTTCGCCAATCAGTCCGACCACGATGACGTCGGCTTCGGTATAGCGCGCCATCATGCCCAGCAACACGGATTTGCCGACGCCGGAGCCTGCGAACAGGCCCATGCGCTGACCCCGGCCCACGGTCAGCATGGCGTTGATCGAGCGCACGCCCACGTCCAGGGTTTCCACGATCGGCGCCCGGCCCAGCGGGTTGGCGGGGCGCACATTGATGGGCGCGCTGTCGCTGGTGTGGATCGGCCCGCCGCCATCGAGCGGGCGGCCGGCGCCATCGAGCACGCGGCCCAGCAATTCATAGCCGACCGGCAAATGGCGGGCGCGGTCGCTGGGACGGCGGCGCGGGTGGGCGACACTGCCGGGTTTGGGGATCGATTGTTCGATCGGGAACACGCGGGTACCGGGCACGATGCCTTCCACATCGCTTTGCGGCATCAAAAACAGTTTCTCACCTTCAAATCCCACGACTTCCGCTTCGACTTTGCCGCCGGACGGCAGCGGCACCGTGCACGCCGCGCCCACCGCCAGCCGCAAGCCGACCGCTTCCATGACGAGCCCGGCCACCCGCGTGACCCGGCCCGACACTTGCATCGGTTCGACGAAATCCACCAGGGTGGAACAATCGTTGAGGTAACTGCTCCAGCGCTGGATGTGCTTGCTAGGATCGAATGCCATAGGTTTTCCGGGACCTTGTATCCGTAGGGCGGTTTCGCCGGAGGCGAAGCCGCCATGCATGCGTTGTGGCGGAGCGGGCATGGCGGCTTCCGCTACGCGGAAACCGCCCTACGGAGTTGATGTCAGTAATTAATCAAGCCAATCCACGTTTTTTCCCAGGGCATGGGTCAGCCGCGCCCAGCGCGCCGAGGTTTGCGCATCGATCTGGTTACTGGCGGTATCGACCTTGCAGCCGCCGCGTTCGACGGACGGATCGTCAATCACGCGCCAGCCGCCTTTTTCCAGTTCTTCACCAATGCCTTCTCGCACCACTTCGGCGTCGTCGGGATTGAGCATCAGCAGCGCCGGCTGTTGTAGTGATGGCAAGTATTCAATGGCTTCGCGCACGATCGGCAAGATCAGCGAGGGCTTCACCTGCAGCGCCTGCTTGAGCATGGCTTTGGATAATTGCAGCGCCAGTTCCAGCACGTCGGCGGCAATCATGGTGTCGGCGCCCTGCAGCGCAGCGCTGAAGTTGTCGGCCAGGTCGCGCAGCGGCAATAATTTCTGGTCGGTTTCTTCCTTGCCCAATGCAATCGCATCGGCATGGCCTTCCGCATGGCCCGCCGCATAGCCGGCGCCATACCCTTCGATGCGCGCTTCCTCGCGGATCGCGGCCAGTTCTTCTTCGCTCGGGTAATGCACTTGCGGAACCGGTTCGTGCTCGGCGTATTCGCCGTGTTCCGCGTATTGCGGTTCGAGTTCTTGCGGTGGTGGCGGCGGCGCGGCGGCGGCTTCTTCGGCGGCAATGCGCGCCAGCGTGCTGGGACGGAAGTCGCCAAACGACTTCATTTCCCAGCGCTGGTACGCGGTTTGCTGTTCTTTCGGTATGTGAGCCATCTACTACAACTGCCTTTTCGACTGCGTCAACGGGATCAAATGAAGGAATCCTCGCCTTTGCCGCCGAGGACGATCTGCCCTTCGTCGGCCAGGCGGCGCACGATTTGCAGGATTTGTTTTTGCTGGGTTTCCACTTCCGACAGGCGCACCGGACCTTTCGAATCCAGGTCTTCGCGCATCATTTCCGATGCGCGGGCCGACATGTTCTTGAAGATCTTGTCGCGCAACTCTTGCGACGCGCCTTTCAGGGCAATGATCAGCATTTCCGACTGGACTTCGCGCAACAGCAGCTGGATGCCGCGGTCGTCGATATCGATCAGGTTGTCGAACACGAACATCTCGTCCATGATCTTTTGCGCCATGTCGTTGTCGTAGTTCTTGATGTTGTCCATCACGTTCTGCTCTTGCTCGCCAGACATGAAGTTCAAAATCTCCGCCGCGGCACGCACACCGCCCAGGGTGGATTTCTTGATGTTTTCATTACCGGACAACAGTTTGGTCAGCACGTCGTTCAATTCACGCAACGCGGCCGGCTGCACGCCGTCCAAGGTGGCGATCCGCAGCACCACGTCATTGCGCAGACGGTCGGTGAAGTGGCCGAGGATTTCGCAGGCCTGGTCGCGCTCCAGGTGGACCAGGATGGTGGCAATGATCTGCGGGTGTTCGTTGCGGATCAGTTCGGCCACGGAGTTGGAATCCATCCATTTCAGCGATTCAATGCCGGACGCATCCTTGCCGCCCAGGATGCGCGACAGCAGCACCGACGCCTTGTCGTCGCCCAGCGCCTTGGTCAGCACCTGGCGGATGTATTCGTCGGAATCCAGGCCGACGGTGGAGGCGGCGGCGCAGCGGTCGCGGAAGTCGTCCAAAGTGGAAATGACTTGCTCGTGCGGCACGTTTTTCATCGTGGCCATGCCCGCGCCCAGTTTCAGCACTTCGCGTGGGCCGAGGAATTTCATCACTTCGGCCGCTTCCGATTCGCCCATCGCCAGCATCAGGATGGCGGCTTTTTGCAGTCCGGTATTCTCAGTCATTTGCGCCTATCCATTCTTTGATCACGTTGGCAACAATGCGGGGGTCTTCCATGGCGAGTTTCTTGGCCAGCGCCAGGTTGTCGCGGTAAGTACGGGCCGTACTTTCTTCCATTTTAGCCAGTTCCAGCTCCATGAGCTCTTCTTCTGTCGGGCCTTCCGGTTCTTCAACGACTTCCTCGACCGGTTCCGGCTCGGGTTCGTTGATTTCATCGATTTTCTTGAAGACCGGACGCATCATCGGACGCACGATCCGCAGCAGGATATACAGCAGGATCAGCGCGGTAATCAGGAACTTCGCCAGTTCTTTCGCCAGCGGCAGGTTGGCCGGATCGCGCCACCAGTCGAGCACCACCGGCGGTTCAAACGGCTTGTCGACGCCGTCAAACGGCGCATTCGCCACGCTGAGGGAGTCGCCCCGTTCCTGGTTGAAGCCCATCGCTTCGCGCACCAGGTTGCGGATGTTTTCCATTTCCGCCGCCGTGTACGGCTTGATTGTGACCTTGCCGGTCTTGGTATCGACAAAGCGGCGGTAATTGATGACCACGCCCACCGTCATGCGCTTCAGGCCGGCCATGGCCTTTTGTTCATAGCGCACGGTCTTGTCGACTTCGTAATTGGTGGTCGATTCCTTGTGGTTCGGGTTGTTCGCCGCGCCAGTCTGGGCGCCGGCCGGCGTGCCGGGGGCGGCGGCCGTACCGGGCGGGGTGGTGGTGAGCGGCGCGGTGGCGGCGCCCGGCGGCTGGTTCGACAGGGCGCCGGGGACACCGTTGGGATTGGCATTGCCGCTGCCATTGGTTTCGCTGCTTTGCTGGCTGCGGATGGCCGACGCGGCCGGCGGCGAGTTGGGTTTATACGATTCCGCCGCCTGTTCGACAGCGGCAAAGTCGACATCCGCCACGGCTTCGGCGCGCACGTTGCCCTCGCCGACGATCGGCAAGATGATCGATTCCACCTGCTTGATGACTTGTTTCTGGACTTCCTGCACGTATTTCAGCTGGCTGGCGTCCAGGTTTTTATTCAGCCCCGCTTCATTACCCTTGTTCTGGTTCGACAGCAAGTTGCCGGCGCCGTCCACGATGGTGACGTTCGACGGCAGCAATTCCGGCACCGACGACGCCACCAGGTGCACGATGGACGATGCCTGGGCCGGATCGAGCTGGCGGTTGGGATGCAGGGTCAGGATCACCGACGCGGTGGGTTTTTGCTGTTCGCGCACGAACACCGACGGTTTGGGCATGGCCAGGTGCACACGGGCCGCCTGCACGGTGGCCAGCGATTCGATCGAGCGCGCCAGTTCGCCCTCGAGGGCGCGCTGGTAATTGACTTGTTCGTGGAATTGCGACACGCCCAGTTTCTGGTTTTCCATCAGCTCGAAGCCGACGTTGCCCCCCTTGGGCAAGCCTTGCGCCGCCAGCTTCAGGCGCACGTCATGCACTTGCTCGGTCGGGATCAGGATCGCCTGGCCGTTTTCAGAAAACTTGTGCTTGACCTGCATCTGGTCCAGCGCGGCCGTGATGGCGCCGCCGTCGCGGTCGGTGAAATTGGAAAACAGGACACCGTAGGCCGGCGGCTGGTTCCACAGCCACAGGGCGACGATCAGGGCCAGCAGCGCGGCCGCACCGGCGCCGCGCACCACCCATTTGCCCATCTGGGTTTGCAGGAACGGCGGTTTGCTCTCCGGCGGCGTGCCCGGGTCCGCTGCGTCATCAAGGTCGAGTTGTTCGGCTGCTGCTGCCATGGCGATTCAAAAGTGAGATGGATGGATGCTGTTGCGCATTATGGTGCAGCCGGGCCGTGATTGAACCTGGAAATAAGGGCAGGTTTACCGCGCTGCTCCGCGCAGGAAGCTGGCGCAGCGACTGATATTCTGCCAGCACTGACGGAACCGCCGGCTATTTTAACGTGGCGCTGTTCCATACCAGCAACAAAATGAGGTCAAAATGAAAACCAGCGGTCTCGGGATCGATAGCAGCCGTATCCAGGCAATGATGGAGCAATTGAAAGCGCATGCGGCCCGCCCGCAGGCGACGCCGCCTGCCATCAAGACCGAAGCGCCGGCAGCGAAAGTCGAGTTTTCCGATGCGCTGAAGAAATCACTGGATGCGGTGGCGGTGAGCCAGAACCAGGCGTCGGACCTGGGCAAGCGTTTTCAGATGGGGGACGATTCGGTCAGCCTGTCCGATGTCATGATTTCCATGCAAAAGGCCAGCCTGAACTTCCAGGCCACAGTGCAGGTGCGGAACAAACTCGTTTCCGCATATCACGACATCATGAACATGCAGGTGTGATGCTTAGCCGAGGCCCGCGATGCGCGCATTGCGCTCGCGCTCCAGCTTGGTGATGTAACGCTGCACGGAATTGAGCGCGCCGCGCTGCATGTCGAGGAACTGGCAGCCCAGGCGGCGATTGGATTTGTTGTTCAGCAACGTCAAATCAATCATGTTGCGAATTTGTAAACTCGTGACCACGGTACCGATTTCCGGCAATTCAATGCGGCAATCGTCGTATTTCCTGCCCATGCTGTCGCCCAGCAGCAATTTGTTATCCAAAATCGCAATGCCGCCGCAACTGATGTCGGCCAGCGGGAAACTGCTGGTGCCGCCACCGAGGTCTTCCGGCAGGGGAATCACGGCGCGCACCGGGTTCGTCACCGGCGTGTTCATGCGGTAATACTCGCGGCGCTGCAAACGGATCAGCGAGGAGGGCAGGGCGATCTTGAACGCCGGGCTGCCCTGGTAGCGGCACTGCTCGACCCGCTCGCTGGCAAACAGGATGCGGATCTTATCGAGCGTGGTTTCATACGACAGGGTGCGCGCGCCCAGGATGCGGTGGTTCTGGTCCGGATTGATCGAACAATCGAGGATCACGGCGTTATTGTCCGCATCCACCTCGAGGATGGATGTGACGCACACGTCGGCCTCGCCATGGACCAGCATGCGGATCAGCTGGTTTTTTTCGCCGATGCTGCGCAGCAGGGCGATGATTTCCTTGCGCGATTCGACTTCAAAGTCGTGCCAGTTTTCCAGTTCCGCTTCTATTCGGTTCATCTGTTCTTATCTTCTTCGGTTAATGGAGAGCTGGTGTCAGGCGGCGGCGGAAGCGGCATGCCCGACTTTTGCGCTGTTTCAATATGATAAAGCCACGCTAGTAGTTCCGCAATTATGCGATACAGGACCGGCGGAATCTGCCGGTCGAGGTCGACATCCATCAGCAGCGACACCAATTCCTTCGATTCATGGATATGCACGCCGTGTTCATTGGCCACGGCGATGATTTGTTCGGCCACCAGGCCGCGCCCCTTGGCCACGACTTTGGGCGCCGGTTCGCCACTGCGGTAGGCCAGCGCCACCGCGCTTTGCAGGGGGCGCAAGTCAGGCGGCTTTGCCATCCGACGCTCCTTCCGTGCCGATCGACAGCGACGCCAGCGGCGAACCCGCCGCGTCCAGCGCGCGCTGCAATTCGCCGGCCCACGCGCGCATGGTGTCGGCGCTGCCATCGCTGCCGGCCTGCAACTGGATATGCACTTGTTCCCCCACCAGGGTCACGGAGGCCGCCACCTTGCCCAGCATCGGCAGGCTGAACCGTACCCCGCTGCGCCAGACGGTATCGGCTTCGCGTTCTTCCTTGCCCTGGCGTCCGTCGCGTTCATCGCGTTCGTCGCGTTCCACTTCCCATTGCATGGGCTGGCCGGGCCACGCTT
The DNA here is from genome assembly GCF_058807115.1 of Pseudoduganella sp. GW821-FHT12E03. Classification (NCBI taxonomy): domain Bacteria; kingdom Pseudomonadati; phylum Pseudomonadota; class Betaproteobacteria; order Burkholderiales; family Oxalobacteraceae; genus Pseudoduganella; species Pseudoduganella sp. GW821-FHT12E03. The sequence continues at coordinate 77,232 of NZ_JBXAQJ010000016.1, forward strand.
CGCCATTCCATTGCACACGCTGCTGTTCATGCGCGTGCAATTGCTGGTTGATCATTTGCGCGGCTGACAAGTCCGGGGCCAGCTGGGCGGCGCGCGCCAGCGATTCGGCGCTCTGGCGGCCCGTTTGGCCTTCCTGCCGCTGCATTTGCGGTTCGCGCTGTAAATCGGCCAGTGGACGCTTTCCTTCCGCCCATTCCGCCACGTGCGATTCATAAAACAAGCCGCTGGCGCCCAGCGCATCCTGCAAGCTTTTCGCCAGTTGCTGCGGCTCCGGCGCGCCGGCCTGTACCAGTGGCGTCTTGCCAGCAATGGTGGCTGGTGTACCGGGCGCGTGATAGGCATTGGCCAGCGCGCTGGCGATGCTGCGCGCGCCTTCGCTCAGGCGCGGGGCCGGTGTGTCGCGCCCCAGGTTGGGCAACTGGTCGGACGGGGTCAGCGGCGCCTTGCTCAGCAACATCGCGCCCAGCGTTTGCGGCCGGGCTTGCTGGGCCGGCGCGGCATTGCCCGGCTGTGCGCCGGCTTGGGCGCCCGCTTGCGCGGTGGCCTGGGTCTGGGTGAACTGGGCGGCCGCTTGCGCCGCTTTGCCGGCAGCGGCTTGCGCCTGGGCATTGGCTGCGGCATTGGCCACATTCGCCGCGTTGGCCGCATGGGCGCCGGTATGGGCGGCATTGGCCGCATTGGCGTTGGCGGCCTGGCCGCCGGGCGCCGTGTTCGGCGCCGCATCGGCATCGGCGGCGGTATCGGCGCCGGCTGACAATGGCAGTCCCGCCGCGCCGGCATTCGGCTGGCGGCCCGCCGCCGTGGCCGTGCTTTGCGATGGCAATGGTGCCGCCTCGCCCGCGTCTTGCGGCAAACCCGCGTCCGAATACAGCGGCACCGGCTGTGCGTTATTGCCGATCTGGAAAGTGGGGCGGGGGGTGACGGACAACAAGGTCATCGGCACCTCGGCGCCGACTTGCATGCCGGGCGGCAGCATCATGCGGACGGAAGCGCCCGCCACCCGCACCAGCGAACTGCCATCCTGGTAATTGGATAGCACCTGGCCCTGCATCGATTGCCCCACCATCGAGCCCAGCGTACGGGCCAGCATGGCTTGCCGCGCATCGCTGACGGGCAGGCTGGCGGCCGGCGGGGTGACTGCAGCGGCCGGCTTGACGCCGGTGGCGTCGAGGCGCGGCAGCATAGGTCTTCCTATAATGTGGGTTCCCGGCCTGAAGGCCCGGCACCCATGGCTAAGCTATCAGACGCCGCCATAGGCGTTGGCCAGGCGGCGTTCCGTGCCGGTATTGTTGATCAGGGCGGACAGCTGGGCCATCCACGGCATCGTGATGTCGCGGATCTTGCGGTCCGCCGTCAACATTTTACGGATCAGTTCGACTTTGCGTTCGCGCTGTTCACCGACCAGCGGCTGCTGTCCTTCTTCCGACTGCAAGGTGCGCACGTGTGCGGCGCAGCGCTGCTCCAGTTCCACCAGCTGGTCCCATTCGCTGCGCGTGGCGGCATCGAGCATCTGCTCCGTCAAGTCAGCCATTTCAGCGTATACCGTCAAAACGTCGTGGTTGGTCATCATGAATTCAGGCGCTCGCATATTTGTTGGCCAGGGACGAAGGGGCCACGGAAGGCTGTGGCGGCGTCACGGCCGGGGCATCGCCGATCTGGTTCCACGCATCGCGCAATTCCGTCAGCAGGCGCTGGACTTCTTCGAGGATGGTGGGATCGTTTTTCAAGTTGGCGGTCAACAGGCGGCCGCTCATGTATTCATACAGCGCATCGAGGCCTTCGGCAATGTCGCCGCCGACCTTCTTGTCGAGCGCCGCGCGCAAGCCGCTGTCAATGATCATGATGGCTTTGGAGATGGCTTTGCCTTTTTCACCAATATTGCCAGCGCGCATATTCACCAGCGCATTGCTGATGGAAACCAGCGCGCCGTCAAACAGCATGACGATCAGCTTGTGTGGACTGGCTGCGATAACGCCGGTCTCGATGCCCACCTTTGCGTAGGCATTGACGCCAGTTTGCCTTGATCCGAACATACTATTTCTCCTGTTATTTATTCAGTGATGCAAATTGCTGCGTCAGGAACGCGGCGGTCTTGCTCATGCTGGACAACGCGGTGTCCAGCGCGGTGTACTGCTTGCGGTAACGGGCTTCGATATCGACCAGCTTGGCGTTGAACGCATCTTTTTGCTTGCCGAGATCCTTGACGTTGTCGTTCAGCCCCTTGGTGCGGCCGGTCAGGATGCCGCTCCCGCCCAGGTAACTCTTGGCCAGGATGTCGAGCTGGTACGCATACCCCTGCGAAAAGCCCAGGGTGCCCCGGCTGCCGATGGTGTCGCCCTTGACTTCGAGTTTCAAGCCTTCGGTCGGGGCGCCGGCGGCGCCGGTCAGCATCTGGCCATCGCCGGACGCGGAAAAGCCGCCGATGGTGCCGGCCACGTCCACGCCGTCGGTCGAGGCCGCACCGCCGAAGATGGCGGCCACCGAGGTGCCGGTATCGCTGGTCAGGGTCAGGTTGGAGGCCGAACCGTATTTGGTGGAATTGATCTTCAGCGTGCCGTCATCATTGATGGTGGCTGACACGGTCGAACCTGCCTGCGTGAAGTTGCTGGCGCCATTGATGGCGGCCTGCAACACGGTGGACAGTTCCTGGGCTGTATAGGTGCCAGCCGGGATTTTCACGGACGCCGTGGTGACCGAGGCGGACGACGTCGAACTGTTCAGCTTGACGCTCCACACGGTATCGTCGGCAATCGTGGTCGAGGCCGGGATGGCGGCCGCGCTGGTCAGGGTGCCCTGGGTCGCCAGGCGGGTAATGTCGATGCGGTAATCGCCGGCCTTGGTGGCGGTCTTGGACGAGACAAAGCTGATGTCCGCATCGCTGCTGCGGCCGACCGCGGCAAACAGGCCCGCGATATCGTTGAAATTGGTGCTGATGGCTTTTTGCAGCTTGGAATTATCCAGGGTCAGCGTGCCATCTTTCTGGAACGCGATACCAATCTGCGACAGCGAGGTCAGCTTGCTGCCCTGCAAGCCACTGATGGATTGCGTCATCTGGCGGCGCAGCGACGCTTGCAAGGTCTGGATCGTGGAATCGCCCAGCAGGTCGCCGCCGCGCTTGGTTTCCGGATCGTAGCTGGCGACCGACTTGATTTGCCCGTTGAGTTCGTTAAAGGCTTTGACGAAGCCATTGATCGCGCTGTTCAGCGAACCGGTGTCCTTGGCCACCACCAGGTTGGCGCTGCCGGTTTTCACGGCGCTGATGGTCACGCCTTCGATCGCGCCGCTGATGCCGGTGCTGTGGCTGGTGACGGGAATGCCGTTGACATTGGCCAGCGTGTCGAGCGCGGCGGTTTTCTGGCTCAGGTTTTGCGTGCCGGAAGGGTCATACGCCAGCAAGCTTTCGACCGCCGAGTCGGCGGGATCGCCGTTGCTGCCGCTGACGGTGATTTTCATGTTCGAATTGGCGCCGGTGGCCGACGACGACAACACCAGGTGGTGCGGCGTGCCGGTGCTGCCATCGGAGACGATGCTGGCGGTGACGCCGAAATTGGCCTTGTTGATGGCGTCGCGGATGCCCTGCAAGGTGTTGTTGGTGCTGTCGATGACGATATTGCCGCTGGAACGGGTGCCATCCTGGGCAAACGTGGCGCCCTGGTAAGCACCGCCCACGCCGGCCGTCAGGCCCGCCACGGAAGGATTGCTGCCGCCGACCGTGATTTGCGTGCCGTTGGTCGAAACCAGCGACACCGTGCTGGTGGTGGTGGCGCTGTAGCCGCTGTTGGCGGTGCCGCTGTTGCCGATGCCGCCGGCCACTGCCCCGGTGACGCTTTCCGTCACCGTGATATTGTTGCCATCCGTATTCGAGAAGCGCAGGGTGCCCGCCGCCGCCGTGCCCGAGACCGTGATGTTGGCATTGGTCAGCGCCTGCGTCACGCTGTTGTTGCCTGCCAGTACCGCGTCAATCGCGGCCGCATCCACGCCGCCGGACGCGATGCCGGTGGCCTGGCTGATGATGTCGACGCCGCCCACCGACAGTTTATAGGTGCCGCCGCCGCTGGTGTCGATGGCGCCAAAGGTGGTCGCGCCGCCGCTGCCAAACAGGGTTTCCGCGGTTTGCGTGGTGTCGGCTTTGGCGGTGACGTTGGTGGTGCCGCTCTTGGCATTGATGGCGTCCGCCAGCAGCTTGGCGCTGCGCGTGCTGCCATCGGTGGCGATCGCGGTGCCGTTCAGGCTCAGCGCGCCCGGCGTGATGCCGCCATTGACGACCCCGGCGCCCAGCGCCGTGCTGGTCATGCCGAAACTGCCGCCGGCCACCGTGCCGAGCTGGATATTGATGGTGGTCTTCGCACCCAGGCCGACCGCGGCCGTGGTGGACTTGTAGCCGCCGGACGCCAGGGTTTGCGCCTGGGCCACTTGCGTGATGTCAACTTTATACGTACCAGGCTGGGCCTTGCTGGTGGCCGAGCCGGTCAGGATGTTGGGGTCGCTGGAGTTGCTGCTCAGGGTTTGGAAGCCCGACAGCGATGTCAGGCTGGACAGGGAGCCCTGGAACGTGCTCAACGCGCCCGATACCGTGCCGAAAGCCGTGACTTTGGCAAGGTAGCTGGCTGATTTCTTGTCCAGGGTCGCGACTGGTGCAGCCTCAACGGCCATCAGCTTGCTGATGATCGCATTGACGTCCAGATTGGAACCGATACCCGGTGAGGAAATGCCCACGTTGTACTCCTGTTGAAAGCATTAGGTTAAGTCATTATCGGCACATTCAAACAGGACTTGAGAGGGGGAATTACGGCTCAGTTCATCATACGCTTAAAAAAGCGGCAGATTGGAATGTCCGTTGAATGTACGGAAAAAGTGCGGGAAAAGAACGGGGCGGCGCGCGCCAGGCGCAACACCGCATGCCGCCATGCTGCCATGGGGAAGAGCGGGGCGGCGCGCCGTAGCGGCCGCCCCGTGGGGAATCAGGCGGTTTGCTTGATCAGCATGCCTTTGGAACTGTCCAGCGATTTGGCGATCGCCAGCGCTTCCGGCGACGGAATCTGGCGCAACACTTCCTTGGTGGTCTGGTCGACCACTTTGACAACGGTACGCTTGCTATCGTTGTCGACGGAAAATTCCAGGCCTTGTGCCTTGGCCTGGGATGCCTTGTTCAATTCCGACACTGCCTGGTTGACTTCGTCCAGCGTAGGCACAGGCGCCGCACCTTTGACTGCGTTCGCTGTTTCCAGCGTGGTCGCCGCGGGCGCACGGCCGGTGCCGGCCAGTGCGACTGTGTCTGCCGCTGCCACAGTCCGGTCGACGCTGCGGGCGCCGCCAGAAGAACTGATGGAGTCGATAGTCATGATGCTTCCTTTGCGAAAAATCCCCGGCGGAATAAATCAGCCGGGGAACCTGTTATCAATGATGGCGGGCCATCATCTCATGTGGGATTAGCCACGCAGCAGGGACAGCACGCCGTTCGGCAGCGAGTTCGCTTGCGCCAAGATCGCGGTACCAGCTTGTTGCAGGATCTGGCCACGGGTCAGCAGCGCGGTTTCCGCCGCGAAGTCGGTATCCTGGATACGGCTGCGGGATGCCGACAGGTTTTCCGTGGTCGTTTGCAGGTTCGAGATCGTCGAAGCGAAACGGTTCTGGATCGCACCCAGCGATGCACGGTTGCTGTTGACCGAGTTCAGGGCGGCATCGATGGTCAGCAGTGCGTCGTTGGCGCCTTCCACGGTGCTGACGTCGATGTTGGACACCGAGCTCAGCGACGAACCCACGGTCACGGCACCGGTCACGGCGCCTGCACCGCTGCTGGTGATCGAGAAGCCCGAATCGGACGAGAACTCAACGCGGCCACCGACGGTGACATCAGCCGCCCAGGTCACTGCGGTACCGGAGCCGGCACCGGCGCCCAGGTCGGCGCCGCGGATCGATGCGCCTTGCAGTGCGGTGTTGGCGGTGGCATCCAGTTCATGGAAGTTGATGTCGTTACCGGTGTTGTCAGCCAGTTCCAGTTCCTTGGCGCCCGTGGTCTGGTCGATCTTGATGGTCGCCGTCACATTGGTGGTCGCGGTCTGGGCATTGACTGCCTGGGCCAGGGCCGACAGGTCGCCGCCGGATACCGAAGCGGAAATCGTCACGGCGCTCGAGTTGGCGTCGTTGGCCACCGAGTTGGCGCCGCGCAGTTCGAATTGCACGGTACCGTCGCTGATGCCGGAAATCGTTGCCACGCTCTTGGCCTGGGCGCTGACACCGCTGGTACCGGTGTTGGCGTTGACGGCTTCAGCAACTTTCTTGGCGCTGTCGCCGGTGGTCACGAACACTTTCGACGTCACGCCGGCGCCGGAACTGATGGTCAGTTCTTCGTCGGCGGTCACGTTGTTGGCGGCGGTGGCCACGGCTTGCGATTGCGAGGTAGCAACGTCAACCGGCTTGATGGTGTTGTTGCCGATGTCGGTGGCTTTGGCCGATTGCACGCCGATGTTGATGGTCTGGTTCGAGTTGGCGCCGACCTGGAACTGGGTGTTGGTCAGGGTGCCGTCCAGCACGTTTTGGCCGTTGAACTGGGTCGACGTGGCAACGCGGTTCAGTTCGGAGGACAGTGCCGATACCTCGTTCTGGATCGATTTGCGGTCGGAAGCCGAGTTCGAGCCGTTGGCGGACTGAACTGCCAGCTCACGAATACGCTGCAGCAGGTCGCCGGCGGTGCTCAGGCCACCCTCAGCCGTTTGCGCCAGGGAGATGCCGTCGTTGGCGTTACGTGCTGCCTGGTTATTGCCGCGAACTTGCGAAGTGAAACGTTCCGAAATTGCCAGACCCGCGGCATCGTCTTTTGCGCTGTTAATACGCAGACCGGACGACAGGCGTTGCAGGGAAGTGGACAACGCGGATTGCGACGAATTCAGGTTGCGCTGCGAGTTCAGGGAGGCAATGTTGGTGTTGATGGTCTGGGCCATGATGATTCTCCATTTACTACTTGTTGGGCTGCGTGCTCATTTCACTTTGGCCCGCCTCGCTGTTCCGAGACGATCAAGCCGCTGTTGTAATGGGTAACGGTTGCCCCATGGGAAAATTAAGGGGAAAAAACAGGCTAAATTTTTGCTGTCCGCCCTAAATCTCGCTCCCTGATGCACGCTTAAGCGGCGTAAAAAATGTGAACTTTAGGGTCAAAATAAATATTTTTTCACCCTAAAAAACTTCAGAAAACCGTCTAAAGCCATGGCGCCGCCCTATGGAGTGCCCTGTTTTGTTATTTAAAATGCAAAAGGCCCGCACGGAGGCGGGCCTTCGGAGGGGGCGGGACGGCCTAGTCGGCAATCACCACGCGGTTCTTGCCGGTCTGCTTGGCCTGGTACATGGCCTTGTCGGCCCGCTTGACCAGTTCGGTCTGGTCTTCGTCCGGCCGGCGCAGCGCCACGCCCGCCGAGAACGTGATCAACACTTTTTCATTGTCATGCATGAAGAAGTGGCGCGTCAGTTCCCGTTGCAGGCGGGTCATGGTTTGCGAAGCCGCCTCGATCGACGTTTCCGGCAGTAAAATCAGGAATTCCTCGCCGCCAAAGCGCGCCACCACGTCCATCGAGCGGATGGTTTCCTTGACGATCTTGACCAGGTGCTTCAGCGCGCCGTCGCCGGCAATGTGGCCATAGGTATCGTTGAGGCGCTTGAAATCGTCCAGGTCCAGCACGGCAATGCACAGCGGCGTGCCGCGCCGGTCGGCGCGCGCCATTTCCCGCTCGAAGACGTCGTCCAGGCCACGCCGGTTGAGGCTGCCCGTCAACTGGTCTTCGCGCACCAGCTCGCTCATATGCTGCAATTTAGCTTCCAGCGCATGGATGCGCGCTTCCGCATCCTGCACTTCCTGGCGCGCCATCACCATGTTGTCGCGCGCCTTCAGGGCTTCGGTCTGGACAATGCGGGTTTCTTTCAAGACTTCGTCGAGGATCTCGTTGAGCTCGCTGATCTTGTCGGCATTGCGGATCTTCTCGGAATAGCCACCGATTTTTTCATGGAAATCGCCGGTCGAGGTCGCCACTTGGCCGAGGCGGTCGATGAACGTCATCATCATGTTCTTGACGGTGAGTTTCACGTCCGACAAGCCATGTTTCAGCTGGCTCTGCTTGTAAATCACATCCTTGAGACTGCGCGTGGCGTCTTCCAGCTTGCGCGCATCGAGCGGGCCGGAAATCAATTCCTGCACCATGTCGATCTGGCCGCGCAGCCACGAATCGTCGTCCAGCAAGCCGCTGACGTTTTCCAGCAGCAGGCGGAACAGGCGCAGCAACAATTCCTGCTGTTCGCCATTGTCGCCGCTGCGCAATTCAATCTGGTAGCACAGTTGCTTCAGGCGCGTGCCGATCTCCGCCAGTGCGGCATCCGAATGGGCTTCTTTGGTGGCGGCGCCGAGCGCTTCGGCTTCCGTCGCCAATTCCGGATTGTTGTTCAACAGCGAAGCCACGGCGAACGTCAGGGTCCGGGCCAGCATTTCCCGCAATTGCCGGGTCTGTTCCCCGTCCGGCAACTCGGCCAGGTCGATGCCCTTCTTGGGAGCCGGGCGCTCCGCCAGTTGCGACAAGGTGCGCGCATAGCCGTCCCAGTCGCGGCCTTTGACGGCGCGGTTCAGGCGGCGGCCGAATTCAGCGAGGTCGCCGGGCTGGTCGGATAAGCGGTTGGCAAACTGGTACAGCATCAACTCCGGACCCGGGTCGGGACGCGGCTCCGGGGCGGCGGTGGGCGCCTGCAGCGGCGGTGGCGCGATGCCGGCGATTTCATAGTAAATGTCGCGGTAAGCTTCCGGCGTGGGCGAGATGCGGCGTAAGGCCAGGCGGCGGAATGCTTCACGGGCGATGTCGGCCGGATTCTGTTCCATTGCGGCAGGTTGGGTAGGTTTGCTGGACATGTGACGCACGGCCTCTGGTTATCAGTGTTAACAGACTGCTTGCATGATAGTTCACTGGCCAGTCCATCAAATTCACGATTAACGGGTGGAACTAGTGTTACTTTGTGGCATCTGGCGGTCTGCCGCCCCACTGTTTTGGCAAAGCGACAGCGCAGCCGTTGAAATTAAGCAATGTCAATGCCGCTTACTCGATCAAGCCGTTTTTAATGGCGTAATGCGTCAGTTCCGCACTGTTTTTCAACTTCATCTTGGCCAGCAGGCGGGCCCGGTATTCGCTGACGGTTTTCACGGACAGCGATAATTCCTTGGCGATCGCGCCCACGGTCTTGCCGGAAGCGATCATGGTCAAGGTCTGGTATTCGCGGTCGGACAGTGTTTCGTGGGCCGGCGCTTCGTGGTCTTCACCCAGGTGGTTGGCCAATTCCTGCGCCAATGCAGGACTGACATATTTTAATCCTCCGGCGACTTGCCGGATAGCAGTCACTAGTTCTTTTGGCGCGCTTTGCTTGGTCAGGTAGCCGGCCGCGCCGGCTTTCAGCGACCGGATCGCGTACTGGTCTTCGCGGTGCATCGACAGCATCAGCACCGCCAGGTCGGGTTTTTCTTTCTTGATTTGTTTGAGGACATCGATGCCGCTCTTGTCCGGCAGGGAAATATCGAGCAACACCACGTGGCAACCGGAGCGGCGGAACAGCCGGATGGCGTCAAGCCCGTTTTCCGCTTCGCCGGCCACCACGATGTCGCGGGTATCGGCCAGGATTTGTTTCAAGCCTTCGCGCACGATGGCATGGTCATCAGCGATGAAGACCTTGATGAGGGCTTTGTCAGTCATTTCATTACAGCAATATCAATAATTTGCTCATTGTACCGTCCTGGCTGGCCGCCAGCGAACTATGTCGCACGCCGTATTTTGATGGCCACGACCGTGCCGCCGCCATGCGCGTGGCTCAGCGACAGGGTGCCGCCCAGCGCGGCGGCCCGTTCCGCCATGCCGCGCAAGCCGAACGATTGCGGCTTGCTGCGGTCGGCCTGGCGGATGCCGTGGCCGTTGTCGGTGATTTTCAGGTGCAGGTAGCTGCGCGTGCGAGACAGGTGGATCTCCACGCGGGACGCGCCGGCGTGTTTGGCGATATTGGTCAGGGCTTCCTGCAAGATGCGGAACAGCGCGCTGGCGCGGTCCGGCGCCACGTCAATCTCCTTGTCGGCGCAGTCGAACGCACATTCGATCCCGGTCTGGTCGGCAAACTCGCGCACTTGCCACTCGAGCGCCGCCACCAGCCCGAAATCGAGGATGGACGGGCGCAAGTCCAGTGAAATGCGGTGCACGGCGTCGATGGTGCGGTCCACCAGCGCATCGACATAGGACGCTTTTTCCAGCAATCCCGGGTCTTGCGGCAAGCGCTTGGCCAGCATGGCCAGCGCCATTTTGATGGCGGTCAGGTTGCCGCCCAGGTCGTCGTGGATTTCACGGGCGATCCGGGTGCGCTCCTGTTCCTTGACGGTTTCAATGTGGGCCGTCAATTCCGCCAGCCGGGCGCGGCTTTTGCGCACTTCCAGCTGTTCCAGGCGGCTTTCCGTGATGTTGGTCATGATGCCTTCCCACTGCACGCCATTGCCGTCCGACAACGGGTGCGGCGTGCAGCGCAGGTTGATCCATTTCACGTCGCGCCAGGCATCGACCCAGATACGGCCTTCCCAGTTCCAGGCCGACAGCGCGGCGGCGGACGCTTGCATGGCGTCGGCATACGACTTGCGGTCTTCGTCGAGGATCAGCGCTTCGAAGTGTTCCGGCTGCGCATGTAATTCCGCCGCGGTCATGCCCAACAGCGCCTGGCAGCCATCGGACAGGTAGGGGAAAGCCACCCGGCCATCGTGGTAGCGGATGAACTGGTACACCAGGCCCGGGGTATTGCGCACGATCGCGTCGAAGCGGGCTTGCGCCTGGCGCAGGGCGGCGGTGTGGGGATGCGGCTCGCGATGGGGGGCGGCATGTGACTCGGGCTGTGACCCGGCACGCGGCTCGGACTGCGGCTCGGATTGCGGGGCGGGAGGCTGCGGTTGGCTCATATGCGCAGTGTAGCGCCCGGGCCGGGATCCGCGCCACTCACGGTTGTTTGCGCCGCGCCCGCCATTGGGCAATATAGCGCCGCAAGACGCGCAGCAAGCGCATGCCGTGGCGCGCATGGCGCACCGGATGCCAGCGCCTTCGCATGGCATGGCCCCACTGGCGGGCATGTGCGGCCAGGTGTTGCACTTGCCGCCAGGCCCGGGTGGCGCGCAAACGGCCGATCCAGTGGTCGCGCAAGGTGATGAAGCGGCCATGGCCCCAGGCAAACCAGGCCAGGCGCATCAGGGCCGGCCGGGTCAAGGCATAAATGCGGGCGACCAGTGCGGCGCCCGCGATTTTAGCGATCACGATGGTGGTGATGCCGGTCAGCGCGTGCCCTTTGGCAATCGCGAACAGTGCCAGGATTTTTACGGGAAACAGCGCCAGCCCCGGCAACACAAACAGGCACAGCGCCGGTGCCGGCCCCAGCGAACAGATCCACGCCCGTACGCGCGGCAGCGGCACCAGCCGCCCCAGCGCCGCCATCAGGCGTCCACCCAGATCCCACAACCACTCTTCCAGAAGCAAGACCAGGGCTGCCAGGTAGACCAGGGGCGCCAGCAGGCGGCGCCTGAGTGTGTACAATCGCTTCATGGTTTGATGATACGGGAAACACCCTTAAAGATTGATTATGAACAAGGCATTTGTCAAAGAAAGCGAGAGCGACGAGGACGACGAGGACCTGCAAGGGGCTCCGCCGATTCCCAAGGGCTCAAAAAACTACATCACGCCTGCCGGCTACCAGCGCATCAGGCAGGAATTGCTGCACCTGATCGATGATGAGCGGCCGGAAGTGGTGAAAGTCGTGCACTGGGCCGCGTCGAATGGCGACCGTTCGGAAAACGGCGACTATATCTATGGCAAGAAGCGGTTGCGGGAAATCGACCGCCGCATCCGGTTCCTCACCAAGCGCCTGGACTTGGCGGAAGTGGTGGACCCCAGCGTCCATCATGGCAGCGACCAGGTTTTCTTTGGCGCCACTGTGACCTATGCTAAACAGGATGGCGAAGAATATACGATCACCATCGTCGGGATCGATGAGTTTGATCCCCTGAGGGGCAAGGTCAGCTGGATTTCGCCGATTGCCCGCACCCTGACCAAGGCGCGCGAAGGCGACACGGTCGTGCTGCATACGCCGACTGGCGTGGAAGAACTGGATATCGTGGAGGTGAACTATCCCGCACCCGGTGAGTAAGGCCAGGCGCAGGTTCGCCATCGGCCTGTGTGCATTGGCGCTGCCGCCCTGGCCAGCGCATGCGCAAGAACCGGTTCCCCACTATCGGGCGCCGGATATGTATACGCTTGACTATAACTTCAGCCGTATCGATACGCGCGACCGCTATACCCTGCACTTGCTGACCGCGGCGCTGGATGCCTCCAGCGCGCGCTTCGGCCCGTATTTGCTGCGCACCGCGGCCCTGGGCATGGAGCGCGACCGCCTGTTGCGGGAAATGATCAGCGGCCAACTGGTGAATTTGAGTGCGCAAATCACGTCGCAGGAATGGGAGCGCGAATTGCTGCCGGTCCGCATCCCGGTGGACAAGGGACTGGCGGGCTACCGTATTTCCCTGATCGACGGCCGCCGCCAGGCGCAGTTCAGCGCCATTCACACCATTGAACAGCTGAAAAGCGTGACGCTGGGTGCGGGGCGCCAGTGGAGTTCGGCGGCGGCCTTCCAGCGCGCCGGCTTCAATGTCGTCGTGGGTAATACGACCGCCGGCCTGCACAGTATGCTGGCGGCGGACCGCTTCACGCATTTCCCGCGCGGGATAGAAGAAGCTTTATACGAGCGCGAGCAATACATGCATGGGTTCCCGCACCTGGCGCTGGAGGAGAGCTTCGTGATCCATCTGCCGCTGCCACGCTACTTTTTCGTGGCGCCGGGCCAGGCGCGCCTGGCCGAGCGGCTGGAATATGGTTTGCACGCGCTACTGGCGGACGGCCGGTTTGACCGGATATTCCATGATTTTTATGACAACATGATCGAGCAGATCCGCTTGCGTAAGCGCCGTGTGTTCCGGATGGACAATCCAACCTTGCCGCCGCATACGCCGCTGGACAATAAAACCTACTGGTACGACCCGCTCAAATAGCCGCACCCGGATCGCCCCGGGTGGCGCTTCAACTGCGTTCGCGCAGCACCCGGTTCACGCCCACCACCTTGCGCACGTTGCGCAGCAAGCCCGCCAGGTGCACGCGGTCCTTGACCTGCACCGTGAAGCGCAACTGGTGCAGCACGTGTTCGGCATCTTCATCCATGCCGACAAACGTGATGTTGGCGTCGGACTCGCCGATTTCCGCCGCCACCCGCGCCAGGATGCCTTTTTCGTTTTCAATCAGCAGCTTGATGCGGCAATCGAAACGGCGGTTGATGTCATGGCCCCATTTCACGGGAATCCAGCGGTCCGGCTCTTTCTGGCGCTGGCGCTTGCCGATGGAACAGTCGGTGGTGTGCACCAAGAGCCCCTGGTCGCGCCGCAGCTGGCCGATGATGCCGTCGCCGGGGATCGGCAGGCAGCATTGCGCCAGCTGGACCGACACGCCTTCGCTGCCGCAAATCGTGACCGGTTCCAGTTCCGCCGCGCTGTTATGGTCGACCGGCATGGCGGCGGATTCGCCGCCGATCAGGCCGAAGATATGGCGCGCCACCAGCGCCGCCATGCGTTTGCCGATACCGATGTCGGCATACAGTTCATCGAGCGACTTGGCCGACGATTCATTGAGCAGGCGTTCGGCCAGCGGTTCCGGCAATTCCGGATCGATGTTGGCCACGGCCAGCGCCTGCGCCAGCAATTGCTTGCCCAGCGCGATCGATTCCGGCAGGTTGATGGTGCGCAGGTGGTGGCGGATCGCGGAACGGGCTTTGCCGGTGCGCACAAAGCTGAGCCAGCCGGGGCTAGGGCGTGATAGCGGGTCCGTGATGATTTCAATGATGTCGCCGTTGCGCAGTTCGGTGCGCAGCGGCACGGCATCGCCATTGATATTGACGCCCACCGTGTGGTCGCCGATGCCGGTGTGGATCGCGTAGGCGAAATCGATCGGCGTGGCGCCCCGTGGCAGGGCAATGATTTTCGACTTCGGCGTGAACACATAGACCGAATCCGGGAACAGGTCGACCTTCACGTGTTCCAGGAATTCCGCGGAATCGCCGGTTTGCTGCTGGATGTCGAGCAGCGATTGCAGCCACGCGTGGGTGCGCTGCTGCAAATCCGTCATGCTGGTGTCGCCGGTTTTGTACAGCCAGTGCGCGGCCACGCCGGATTCCGCCGTGCGGTGCATTTCCTGGGTGCGGATCTGGAATTCGACCGGCGTGCCATACGGGCCGATCAGGGTGGTGTGCAGCGACTGGTAGCCGTTCAGTTTGCGGATCGCGATGTAATCCTTGAACTTGCCCGGCATCGGCTTGTACAGCGAGTGCAGGGTGCCCAGCGCCACGTAACAGTTCTGGAAATTGTCGACCACGACACGGAAGCCATACACGTCCAGCACCTGTGAAAAACTCAGCTGCTTGCTGCGCATCTTTTTATAGATGCCATACAGGGTCTTTTCGCGGCCATACACTTCGGCTTCGATGCTGGCGGCCGACAAGGTGTTTTTCACCGCTTCGAGGATTTTCTTGACCACTTCGCGGCGGTTGCCCCGGGCCGCTTTCACAGCCTTGGCCAGCACGTGGTAGCGTAGCGGGTGCAGGTGCGCAAACGACAAGTCCTGCAATTCGCGGTAGATATTGTTCAGGCCCAGGCGGTGTGCGATTGGCACATACACTTCCATGGTTTCGCCCGCGATGCGGCGCTTCTTGGCGGGCGCCATCACATCCAGGGTACGCATGTTGTGCAAGCGGTCGGCCAGCTTGATCAGGATCACGCGCACATCGGACGCCATCGCCAGCAGCATCTTGCGGAAATTTTCCGCCTGCGCTTCGATCTGGCTCTGGAATTCGATTTTCTCCAGCTTCGACAAGCCATCGACCAGGTGCGCCACCGGCGCGCCAAAGCGTTCGATTAATTCTTCCTTCTTGACGTCCTGGTCTTCCATCACATCGTGCAGCAGGGCCGCCATGATGGCTTGCGCATCGAGCTTCCAGTCGGCGCAGATTTCCGCGACGGCGATCGGATGGGAAATATACGGTTCACCGGACTTGCGGACCTGGCCGAGATGCATCTCGTCCGAGAAGCGGTACGCTTCCTTGACCTTTTTCAGGTCGGCTGCCGACAGGTATTCGGACAGTCTTTCAGTCAGGTGGGTGACGGACGCAACGCCCGCGGTCAGGGTGGGGGTAGCCAGAGGCGAAGAAGGCACGGGAGACGATATGGAAGGTGGTGAAGCGGGAACGCCCGGCTCGTTGCTGGCCGGGCGCTTGGCCCGGCTGGCGGGCTTGCCTGTTACATCGTCAGGAATCAGGTTCATACGGGTCCAGAATCAACGTTGTAAACGTTCGAACCGCGTCTGCAAGTGAAGGGCGCAGGGCGCCCAGCTTACATAGGAACCTTTTTCAGCATTTCCAGGCCGACTTTGCCGGCCGCGATCTCGCGCAGTGCAACAACGGTAGGTTTATCCTTGGCGTCTACTTTCGGGGTGTGGCCTTGCAGCAGTTGGCGGGCGCGATAGGTCGCGGCCAGGGTCAGCTGGAAACGGTTAGGGATGGTTTTCAGGCAATCTTCAATGGTGATACGGGCCATCTGTTACTCCAATTCGGGTGTGCTTATTTAAACATGGGTGCCGGGCCTTCAGGCCAGGTATCCACATATCAGTACGGTTTATTCCGCGTGTTCCGCGTGGATGCCCAGCTGGGCGAAGAGCGAGACGTTGCGTGCTGCTTGCTGCGAGAACCTGCAGCGGGCTGCCCGGACAATCGCATTCAACTCGGCCAGGGCGACGGGAAAGTCTTGGTTGATAATAACATACTCAAACTCGGGCGCGTGGGCGATTTCGCCGCCCGCCGCCAGCAGGCGCCGCGTGATCACGTGCGGTTCATCCTGGCCGCGTTTGTGCAGGCGCTCTTCCAGCGCCTGGATCGACGGCGGCAAAATGAAGATGCCGGCCGCCAGCGGGAATTGCTTCTTGACCTGGCGCGCGCCCTGCCAGTCGATTTCCAGCAGGATGTCGGTGCCGGCCTTCATTTGCTCTTCGACGAAGATGCGCGAAGTGCCGTAGTAATTGCCGTGCACTTCGGCCCATTCGAGGAATTCGCCGGCCTGTGCGCGCGCGACGAAGTCTTCCGGCGTCGTGAAGAAGTATTCACGGCCATGCTCTTCGCCCGGACGGGGCTGGCGCGTCGTGGTCGAGATCGACAGCTTGATGGCCGGTTCCTGCGCCAGCAAGGCGTTGACCAGCGTGGATTTGCCGGCGCCGGACGGCGCGGCCACCATGAACAGGCTGCCAGAAAATGCGTGGGGTAGGCTCATGTTGCTCTTTCTGTAACTGGTGGGCAGGGCACAAGTACCATCGCCCAAAGGCGTATTTTATCAAGGCTTGCTCTGGATCACCACTTTCGCGCAAGTTCCGTGGTGTTTCCTCCGACGTTTTTCTTGATACTGGACCGACTGGTCTATAGAATGGATGTCATGAACACCGTGACCGATAAAAAATCCCCGCCGCCCGGCACCCGCGAACGCCTGGTGGGCGCCATGATCCGCACCCTGCAAACCCGTGGCCTGCACGGCGCCGGGCTGAGCGAGATCCTCGCGCTGGCGCAGGCGCCGAAAGGCGTGCTCTACCACCATTTCCCCGGCGGTAAAAACGCGCTGGCGGTGGCTGCGATTGAAGCGACCGTGGCCTGGTCGTGCGACTGGCTCGATAAATTGATCGCCACCCACGACCATCCGGCCGACGCGCTGCGCACCTGGATAGACCGCGCCGTGGGTGGCCTCGGTGACAGTGGCTTTGAAATCGGCTGTCCATTGGCGGCGGTGGCGCTGGAATCCACGGCCGCCGATGTCGAGTTGCGCACCGCGCTGGCCCATGGTTTCGATGCGATCCGCAGCCGGATCACGCAGGCGCTGATACGCGCCGGCCACGACGATGTGCGTGCCCAGGGCATGGCCGCGCTGATGGTGGCCGCCTATGAAGGAGGCTTGCTGCAGGCGCGCGTCGCCAATGACGTGGCGCCGATGCTGCAGGCCACGGAAACCTTGCTGTTGTTATTAAAACCGAAGGAGCAACCATGAACACCACAGCAGCCCAGGCGCTGACCATCCACGCCGCCGACGGCTATCCGCTGGCCGCGCTGCGCTACCCGGCGCACGGCCCGGAGCGGGCGCGCCTGATCGTTGCGGGCGCCACCGGCGTGCCGCAAGGTTTCTATCGCCGTTTTGCGGAATTTGCCGCCAGCCGTGGCTACACGGTGCTGACCTTTGATTACCGTGGCATCGCGCAATCGAAATCCGGCAAGCTGCGCGGTTTCCGCGCGAGTTTCCTGGACTGGGCGCGGCTCGACCTGGCGGCCGTGGTGGAGGCGGCTTGCGCGCTGCCGTCGACCGCGCCGATTTATATGGTGGGCCACTCGTTTGGCGGCCACGCGTTCGGCCTGTTGCCGAACCACGCGAAAGTCGACGGCCTGTATGTGTTCGGCACCGGCGCCGGCTGGCATGGCTGGATGCCGCCATTGGAGCGGCTCCGCGTGAAATTCATGTGGCACGTGGCAGGCCCGCTGCTGGTGCGCTGGAAAGGATTCCTGGCCTGGAAAAAGCTTGGCATGGGAGAAGATTTGCCGCTGGGCGTGTATACGCAATGGAAACGCTGGTGCCATTACCCCCATTACTTCTTTGACGATCCGGAAATGGGGCAGGTGGCGCGCGACTTCGCCCAGGTGCGGGCGCCGATCATGGCGGTCAACGCCGCCGATGACCTGTGGGCGCCGCCCGATTCGCGCAATGCCTTCATGACCGGCTACCGCAATGCGCCGTGGAGCGGCATCGATATCGATCCCAAGCGTTCGGGGATCGGCGCCATCGGCCACATGGGTTATTTCCGGCCCCATGCCCAGGCATTGTGGGAGCCGGCGCTGGCGTGGTTCGAGGGATTGGGCGGGCAGCGTCCGTCGAGCCGCCCCGCATTGTAAATAAACCTGTCAACGTAAAAAAACCGGCAAGCCTTGCGGCTGCCGGTTTTAATGTCAGTCACGGGTGCCGGGCCTTCAGGCCGGGCACCTCATGAGCAGGGACTTAGATCGCCCAGCCGCCGCCGTAGAAGATCGCCAGCGCGGCAGCAATCGCCACGGTGCCGGTGTTCAGTTTGCGGAACTCGCCGGAAATCACGCGGCCCACCACCAGGGTGCAGAAGCCCAGCATGATGCCGGTAACAATGTTACAGGTCAGCAGGATGAACACGGCGCAGACCAGGCCCGACAGGGCGTCGATCTTGTCATCCATGTGCATGCGCGCCACGCTGCCCAGCATCAGCAGGCCGACGTACATCAGTGCTGGTGCGGTGGCGTAGGCTGGCACCAGGCCGGCCAGTGGCGAGAAGAAGATCAAGCCCAGGAACGCGGCGCCAACCACCACGGCCGCCAGGCCGGTACGGGCGCCGGCAGCGGTGCCGACGGTCGATTCAATGTACGCTGCCGCAGGAGCGCCGCCCACCAGTGCCGAGAAGATCGACGACACGGAGTCGGTGGTCAGTGCGCGGCCGCCATTGTGGATGTAGCCGTTTTCATTGATCTGGCCAGCTTCGCCAGCCACGGCGCGGATGGTGCCGGTGGCGTCGAACACGGCGGTCATCACGAGTGCCAGCACCGAAGGGATCACCGCCATCGACAGCGCACCCTGGATATCCATCGAACCGATCAGCGATTTGCCGTCGGCGCCCAGGCTAGGCAGGGCGAACACGCCGGTGAATTTCACGGACGGGTCAAATGCCAGGCCGGCGGCGGACAGGGCCACCACGACCAGCAGGATGCCGCCAGGAACTTTGCGGGCTTCGAAGCCGAAGATGGCAGCCAGACCAACCAGGCTCATCAGGACTGGGAAGGACGTGATGGCGCCCAGTGCGACAGGCAAGCCGTCGTGCGGGTTTTTCACCACCAGGCCGACGCTGTTGGCGGCGATCAGCAGCAGGAACAGGCCGATACCCACGCCGGTGCCATGCGCCACGCCTTGCGGCAAGTTTTGCAGGATCCACGAGCGTACGCCGGTCACGGAAATCAGCGTGAACACGATACCCATCAGGGCCACCGCGCCCAGCGCCACGTTCGGCGACAGGCCTTTACCCAGCACCAGGCCGAATGCCATGAAGGCGGTCAGCGAGATGGCGCAACCGACCGCGATCGGCAGGCGGGCCCAGAAACCCATGATCAGCGAACCAAATGCGGCGGTCAGGCAGACCGCGACAAACACGGCGCTGACATCGAAACCGGCTTTACCCAGCATCCCTGGTACAACGAACACGGAATACACCATGGCCAGGAAGGTGGTGATACCGGCGACGATTTCACGGCGTTGCGTACTGCCACGCTCGGAAATCTGGAAGTAGGCGTCGATCTTGCTGACTTCTTTTGGCGCCGCTGGCGGCGCCTCCTGGCTGACGACTGGCCGGAGTTGTGGTTGGCTCATGTTGTGCTGCTCCTATCTATTCTCCGCTGATGCGGCCATTTACCCCGGCCGCCCCAAACGTGTCTGAGTTATATATTTTGGGGTGTTTTATTACTGCGCAGCACCCTGCCTTGGCTTGCTGACTTCTTGGGCGAGTGCCCAGTCGGTATAGGTAGAGTAGGGTTTAGACAGGGGGCGACGCACTACGCCCGGGAAATAGCTGCCATATGTCAAATCTTATGGATAGCAATTTACTACCAGGGTATGTATCGCTGACAAGAGGCAGGAAAGGAGGCTTCCACAGGGGGAGGGCGGCGGGGGGGCAAGGCGGCCTGTAGTCAAACTAGCGCCTGCCTGGAACATTAAAGGCCGGCGGCGTTGGTGAAAAAAAACGCGGCTGACTCGGGCGGAGCGTTGCAAATATTACCCGAATTTCTTAGTTACGTTCGCCTTGGTCAGGATCTTTGGGCATGTCAAGCTCATATGCCTGGACAAGACGCTTCAGCAGCTCCGCAAGGGTTATGCTCCCGAGTCCCAGAGTCTTGGGATCGAGAGTGGTATCTGCTGATGCAACCTCCACGAACCGTCGCATGTCATCTGCGATCCTGGCGGCTAGTGGTATGCGGGTTGTGGCTGCAAGCAATTGCGAGAGTCGAAGTACATCATTGACGTGCTTGCGCACGGTCTTGGAGTCCACATGCTCGCCTTGTTCTTTCCGTTCACTCAATTCCAGCCATGCGACGGCTTTCAATGGAATCAGCCGATCTTCGCCGACCCAAGGCAGACCATCAAGATCACGCCGGCCGGTCATGATAAAAGCGTAGTACGCGTCGTTCAGCAGAATGGCCGAGAGACTGGAGACTGCCTCGTCGAAGGGGATTGGCGTAAGATTCCCATCACCTATGGGGCGAAGGCTATCCGGCGCGCGCGAGAATAGTTCAACCATGGCCGGAAAATTCGGATCTACCGGTTTCTGGAAGCGATAGAAGGCAGGTTTTTGCGTATCGCTGGCCTGTCGAATTTCGTAGCCTCCTGCCTGGATGAACTTCCAGAAGGTTTCGCCAAATGCCGGCGTTAGCGCCTCCACATGCAAGACGATGTCCAAATCCTTGGTAGCGCGAAAATCCAGTCCGGCTTCCTCCATCGCCAGGCTGGCGGCCGTGCCGCCGATCAGAATATATTGATTGCCGTAGTCGGCGAACCACTCTCGAAAGATATCAAGGCCCTTCACCATGGCAGTTCTCCTCTTAGTTCGTCCAGCGCGTTTTGAACCCGTTCATCGGCACTGTCCTGCAGGCTGAGGGTGAGGGACAACGGGTCTACCATGCCGCTGTCCGGCTGCAATGCGGGACTGTAATTCCACAATTGGCACTCGATGTAGCCCGTCATCGGTCCGGGATTTTCCATACTTGCGTTGGTCGAGTGCCATTTTGTGCGGTTGACCGCGTAGACCTGCTGTTTGGGGGCCGCGAGCATTGAATGGTGTGCCAGCGCGCTCAGGCCTGCGAGCCGCATATGGTGCTTGTCGATTGCGCTGTCAGGTAGCCAGATTGTGCGTTGGACCGGACTGCGGAGCATGGGTTTGATTCGCTCCCAGGTCTCCTGGGGGGGAAATGCCATTTTCAAATATTGAGATCGCCCAGCCTTGTGCATGGTGGCAATCCCGGCTGTCGTTAACTCCCGCACGGCGCGCGAGAGTGTCATCGTTGTGTAATCCAGCGCGGAGGCGGTTTCGGATGGATGCCACTCCGCTTCCCAATTGCGACGCAACAAGGTGCTAATTAGCATGGCCTGTGCCGATGGGCTGAGCTGGGATTGCGTCGTACTGGGACGCCGCCGGAAGTACTCACGCAAGTCGATGCCAAGATCGGGGAGATAGAGCTGGTTGCCAGGAACGATGAATGGGACCTTTTGCTCAATTAATCGCTTGCGCTCGTAAGATGTAATGACATCTGACACGTAGACTGTACGTTGCCCGACCATGGAATTCACTTTGTCCAATCGCAGCCTGATTTCCCCAACAGACGATTTGCCAGGGCTTCGATCCATTGCCAGCACAATGCTTTCTCCAAGTAGGGGCACTTCCCAAAAATCGAAGGCATCTTGCAGGAAGTACGGCAACTCTTTCCTACGTTCCCATGGCTGATATCCGGGTATGGAGATACCCAGAGTTTCATGTAGATAGCATTGAACGGGGGTGGCGAGAGTGGACACGGTAGCGGTGTTGGTAACGCAATTTAAGAACGATAACATTGGTTATGTTATCGTGCAATGTTTTGTTATCGTTAGGGGTGATTGCAACTTGATGAGCAACTAAAAATAGCTTCTCAGTACGCATCGAAGGCCTGCTGTCGGAGTGCACCATCATCAGGTGGCCTGCCACGGTGCCACGGGAAGTAGAATTTCAATCAATTCCTGTTGGTTGGCAATTGAGGTGTTTGTGATGCACTATCTTGGTAATTTTGATTGATAACTGGGAATTATGCGTGCACCTAGCGAGTCGCCAAAGCAAACAATTGACCTCACCCATCGCGATGGATTGAAGTATCAGGAGCGCGTTTTTGCGTGTCTGGTAGACCGGGTATTTGACGATCCCCGAGTGCTTGAGATTCGCAACCACGAGAGAGGCGAGGTCGATTATGTGGTGCTCGAGCGCCCCGGTAAGGGGCTGACGGCATCCAAGCGAGTCCACTATTTCGAATGCAAGAACTACAAGCGCTCGCTGGAATTGGATAGTGTGGCGAAGATCATGGTCGTGGCGGTGTCGGACCAGCCAATGAGCGTTCACGTTGTTTCCCGTACACCGCTACAGCCACAAATCAGAAAATACGCCACTCGGCTCTTCAGTTTTGATGGCAGCACCACTGGATTGTTTTGTGGAGTTGAATTTCACCATTGGCAAACCAATACGGTTCTTGGCGATGAGGAACAAGACACCGAGCACGGGGTGAGCAACGTCACCGGCCCCGGCTTCGTGACCCCGGAGTTGCACGAAGTTCATTGGTGGCTGTCCGAATGTGCGGCGTTCTCCGAAGTTGAGATAGCGTCGTCTGAATCGCACCAGCAGTCGTTGCATGTCCGCTGCGGAACGCTGCTAACGCTCATGTTGGAGTCGATAGATGCCGACTCAGCACAAATATCCCTTTCGGGATTGCCGGACAAGAGCTGGAGCCACGCGGCGCCTGAGGGCGGTGGCAAAGGCCATTATTTCATCGATACGTCGCAACTTGCGTCCAGTGAGGACTATCGAGTTTCGCTACGCGTAGTGGAGCAACGAATCGAGCGCATCGTCCCGATCGTCCATTTGCACGTTAGCGGCACTGCAGATTTTTTGCCGGAACTGCGCACCGATGAGATCGACGATCTAAGCGCCAAGATGGGGCCTTCCGGCGACGTTCGCCTAGTGTTGGTGGATGGAGAGGCCGGCGTTGGCAAGACACATCTGATCGAAAAAGTCGCCGAGGGACTGCGTGCAAAAGCGGGGTTTGATATTTTGCGCGTTACCGTCCCGGAGGATCCAGACGATGAACTGATGACTTCCATCATCCGAAACTGCCTCACACCATCGATCGAGAAAGGCGCGTTCAAAGATCTGATCGAGAAGATCGAAGCTGTGTTGCTACAAAAGGAAAGCGGCGGAAATCTGAAAACCGATTTCCGATTGCTGGTTCGTGCCGCAAGCCGAATGGGACCGCGCATGATCGTGTTGCGTGATTGCCAGTTAGTAACGCCAAAGCTTGCCGACGAGATCTGGATGCTAATTTCAGCCTTGGATGACTCGAGCTGGGGCGGCATCCGATTGGCACTCGAATTTCGCCAGCCTGATGCCAGCGCCAATACAGCATTGCAGGGATTGCTGCGGAAGATCCGTCTGAATATCCGGAAGGTGCTCCTAGAGAGGTCCGTTGCACCGCTTGGACGTGATGAGTTCTACCGCTTGTGCAAGCGGGCATTCGTGCACATCACAGATGAGTTGATTGCTTGTCTCTTAAACCGGACGGGTGGTTTTCCACTGTTCCTCGATGGCTATTTGCATCGCTTACAGAACCTGGACTTGATCAGGCGAGACGCCAACTCGCTGAGCTTCGAAATCAGTGAGCCCGCGCGCATTCTCACCGACACCCTCCCAGAGGGGCGGCAATTAATTCTCGAAGAGCGTGTCAGAGCTGGTTTGGCGCAGGCATTTCCTGAAGACTGGGAGCACAGGTCAATCAGCTTAGGCTTGGTTGCAACGGCAGACAATGCAATCGGGCAGACCCTGATCCGCGATGCGCTAGGAATGCCGGATACTGAATTGCTAGGCCTCCACAGGGTATTGAAGGATGCCGGGATTGGCGCCGTACTGCCCGACAGCCAGATCGTGTTCCGCCATGACTTGCTGCGCGAAGCAGTGGCAGCAGTCGCCACTGCTTCTAAATCCTTCGCGCGTAGTGCTCGCCAAGTAGCCGAAGTTCTCCTGGCGCATAGCGCGCCATCGGGTGAAGTCAAGGTGCGAGCCATCCGGGTAAAGATTTTTGCCTTGCTAAAAGACGACGTGTCGTGCGAACTGGAGCTGCGCAATGGCCTGGTGGCGGCGCACAAGGCACACGACTACCGACATATCGTTTCGTTCCTCAACCTTCTCCTGCCGCTGCTGCAGGGTCGCCCTAATGTCCATGAGCGCTTGCAATTGATGAAGGAGTTGGCCTGGGCTAACTGGGTGTCTGACTCGCTTTTGGTGGCGCGCGACCGGTACATCCAGTTAGCCACGGAAGCTGAACGTAATCCTGACGGCGACTTTTCCCTGAGCGAAGCGATTGCCACGGACGCCTATCGCCGTGCCATCGGTCTGGATCTGGAGCTCATGGAACCGTATGCGTTCATCGAGAACACCATCTCAGTTCTTAAGCGACGCCAGGACCACGTAACGTTTAACTCCATCTTGAATCGGCTGGTATTGTTTTGCGCGCGCTTCGGGCTTCCCGAGTATGGCTATCGACTCGCTGCCTTAACAGCCAACTATATCGGCGACGGCCAGCGCGAGAATGAAGGTAGTGTCCTTTGTTCGGAACTGGGCATGCTTTACGCGGCATCGGCCCCCCGAACAGCACTGGATCTATGCCACTTGGCGTACACGATGGCGGATGGCGAGCCCGAGAAATTCGGAACAGCACTAGCTGTCCATGTGATCGAGTGCATGTATCTCGGAAAGGCTCTGGAACTGGGAAGTTTCGATGCCCTTTGGCGAAAATGCCAGGAACACCACCTCGCAGAGCCTTTGGCAAGGGCAAGCCTCCTCCGAGGAAGCCTGTTGCTAAGAGACGGTAACCTGAGGAGTGCGGCCCACTGGATCGAACGCACGGCGACCATGGTGCAGCTCTATCATATGAAGCAATTCGAACTGGCGATCCTGAATGACCAGGTCTTGCACGCTTTGATATCGAATCAGGATGCAATCGCTGCCAATATCTTCGCTAAATTTTTACAGGAGTTTGAAAGGGTCGAAGCGCAAACCGTTCGTGCGGTCTTCTTAATCGAAGAGACGTTTGACACTGCGGCAAAGGCGGCATCTACTTTGCATCCTGAACCGTCGGCGATCGAGCGCCCAAGTGCGCCGCCGGCATTTTGCGATCCGGCGGCAGAAATCCGGCGGAACATTGCAGCGTTTGCCTTCCTACTTGGGGTGGATGACGTCGCACAAAGGTATGCCGCAGAACTGCTGGTACGCCCATGTCCTGAGGTGAGCGAGCACCGTCTTGTGGAAGTTCGAGGCACCAAGCTAGTATTGGGCGCCTATTGATTGGGTCACGTTACGAACCCAATTGAATGCGACGCGACGGATTTCTCCTTGAGATTCACCCAGCAGCATCAGGTTTCTGTTCTGCGGGTAACTCCAGCGGGCGAACGCTGCCGGGCCCATTCCCGGCTCCGTGTCGATCTCGGATTTCCGGATCGGATCCCACAGCACCATGGCCGGCTTGCCAAACGCAGTAGCAACATGGGCAACGCTGCTATCGAATCCCAGAAACATATCCGAAGCCCATACCAGCGCCATCATCTCGCGCAATGTAGTTCGAAAACGTTTGGTGGGCAAACCTTTGTCTTCCCGACCATGCATGCCGACTTCGACTACGCTAACGTCCGTGGATAGCTCCGACAGCAGGTTATGCCATTCATCCCGATACCACGGATGGCCAGGCTTGGGTGAGCTGGTGCCATAAGGATGCAAGCAAAGCACTGGGCGTGGCAAGCCCGAGAGCTTCATCAAGGCCTTGCGGCATTCGTCTTCCGTCAGGAAGAGAGCGGGACGGATCGCGCGGGGAACGACACCATATTCAGCGCAGATGTTGGAAATGATGTGCCCGAAGTGACAATGACGTTCGTGCGAGGCATTGACCAACGCCATGCTCTCGGGCGACAGCTCTGCCAGATCAAATATCTTCTCGACGAAGGGGTTGCCCCGCCAGATGGGGAACGGTTCCTCATCATCGACCGTCCCGACCCCATCAACCGGTTGGATCGGGCCAGTCAGCAGCTTGATCGGACGACCATGGCGCATCGCCACTTCTTCGACCAATCGCGTGTACATCAAGACGTCGCCAATACCCGTGACGTTGGGGACAGCCAAGTCGGCCCTGAACTTATGACAGATTAATTGAAATGGATTTTTGGTGCCAAAAGTTGTTCCTGCAGGGTGGTCCTGTAGCTGTTGAGTACGCATAATTCCCAGTTATCGATGCATCTCAAGCCTCTTTCTTATGTTCGCGCGGGCAACTTCCGTCCTTAATGCATGGTCTGCCACATGAGTGTAGATTTCAGTGGTTGTGATGCTGCCATGGCCGAGAATTTTCTGGACGAAACGGATGTCAACCCCGGCTTCCAAAAGCTGGGTCGCGGCGGTATGACGTAACATGTGCGGGGTAATCCGGCGCTCCAGTTGAGCCATACAGGCAAATCGTCTGATGATGCGGCGGATGTACTGTTCGTTGGCCGTACGTCCCATGCTGTTGATGAACAAGGTCTTGTAACTGTCCTGGCCGAAGCGTGCGCATACGTGATTGCGGTAGTCCAGGAGACGCTTTGTCGTGACCTGATCAGGAAACGACACCTGGCGTTCCCGATTGCCTTTGCCCAGTATGCGAATTTGTTGCAATGCGTGGTCGATGTGCTGTGGTTGGATTTTAATCAGTTCCCCAACGCGTACGCCTGTCAGGGTCATGACTTCGATTGCAAGACGTGCGGTAAGGGCATCCCATTGTTGTCGATTAAGGATGAGCGGGGTAGTCTTTTGGAGCTTGGCCACGATGCTTTCGGGCTTAGTCACCAACAATTGCTGTATCTCGCCGGTTTGCAAGTTTCTGGGCAGGCGTTTGGGTAATTTAATAGCGAGATCCAGCCGTTCGAGCGGATTGAATGAAATCAGTCTGCGCCGGAATAGCCAGCGTGTGAGGGATTTGATACAGGCGACGCGACGCTTGACGGTTGCCGCCTTCAAATCTGGATCGCCCAGCCAGCGCTGGGCTGCTATTTCAATCCAGGTTTCGGAAAAGTCATGTATATGGTGCTCGGCGCCGGTGACCTTTGCGAAACCATGAAGATCGCTGCGGTAGGCACGAATGGTGTGCGGGCTTAGTTTTTTCTCTTTTTCACAGAATGTTAAAAAGCTTTCGCATGCTTCCAGCAGATTCATCATCGTCCCCTCAGCGTTGTAATGGACGCTAATGGTACGACGGTCGGGGCCATGTGGCTGCCCCCCCCAATCCGTGGCAATTATTGGCTCTTTACTCCAAATTCTGTACTTGCTCGCGCATCTGCTCGATCAGCAGCTTCAATTCCATCGACGCGTCCGCCAATTCCTTGACCGACGCCTTGGCGCCCAGGGTATTCGCTTCGCGATTGAGTTCCTGCATCATGAAGTCCAGGCGCTTGCCGACCTGGCCGCCTTTTTTCAGGATGTGGCGGGTTTCCGACAGGTGCGCGGACAGGCGGCCCAGTTCTTCGGCCACATCGATCCGGATACCGTACAGGATCACTTCCTGGCGGATGCGTTCCAGCGCATCCTGGCGCGACAGGCTGGTGTTGGAGCTCTGGCACGCGATGCCCAGCGCTTCCTGCATGCGTTCCACGGCTTTTTGCTGGAATTGCGCCACCACCTGGGGGATCAGGGGCGTGATGCGCTTGACGATGGCTTCCATCGACTCGATGCGCGACACCAGCATGGCTTCCAGCGCCGCGCCTTCGCGCTGGCGGCTGGTGACGAAAGCGGCCAGGGTGCGCTGGGTCAGCGCGGCCACGTCGGCTTGCAGGGTTTCCTGGCCGATTTGCGCTTCTTCCACCACACCGGGCCAGCGCAGCAATTCCGCCACAGTCATTTGCGGCGCTTGTGGGAAGTGCGCCGCCACTTCGCCTTGCAAACGGGATAACTCTTGCAGCAACTGGGTGTTCAGTGCCTGGGTGCCGGCCGCGGCAGCCTTGCGGCCAAAGCTCAGGCGCAGTTCCACTTTGCCGCGCGTGATGGCGGCCATGATCGCAGAGCGTAAATCGGGTTCGAGGGCGCGCAAATCGTCGTTGATACGAAACTGCAGGTCAAGAAAACGCGAATTGACGCTTTTGATTTCGATGGTCAGTGTCCCGGCCGCACTTTCGCTCGTGGCGACAGCGTAGCCCGTCATGCTGGAAATGCTCAATGGATCTCCCCGATCTTTTTTTAATCTTTACAAAAACTGCGATTTCTCCACACAATCCAGTTGTTGAGGCGAGGAAATCCTATGGCTGCACAGAACAACGCCCCGTTGCCGGAAGGGCTGGAAATTGCTGGATATCGCATTGTAAAGAAAATTGCGTCCGGCGGGTTCAGTATTGTTTACCTCGCCTACGACGGGGAAGGCAACGCGGTTGCCATCAAAGAGTACCTGCCCAGCGCGCTGGCGCTGCGCCAACCGGGCGAACTGACGCCTGTTATAGCGAAGACCAACCTGCCGGTGTTCCGTATCGGCTTGAAATGCTTCTT
Organism: Pseudoduganella sp. GW821-FHT12E03; assembly: GCF_058807115.1. NCBI lineage: Bacteria > Pseudomonadati > Pseudomonadota > Betaproteobacteria > Burkholderiales > Oxalobacteraceae > Pseudoduganella > Pseudoduganella sp. GW821-FHT12E03. Next base: position 105,740 of record NZ_JBXAQJ010000016.1, read on the forward strand.
TGAAGAGGGCCGCGCGCTGGCCCGGATTTCGCACCCTAATGTTGTCAGGGTGCTAAATTTCTTTCGCGCAAATGAGACAGTTTACATGGTGATGGCCTATGAATCGGGCCATTCGCTGCAAGAGCAGATCCAGCGCCAGCGCGCCAAAGGCAGCCGCCTCGGTGAACCGTTCATCCGCCAGATCTTCCTGCAAGTGGTGAAGGGCTTGCGCGAAGTGCACGCCAGCAAATTGCTGCATCTGGATTTAAAACCTGCCAATATCTACCTGCGCACCGATGGCACGCCGATGCTGCTGGACTTTGGCGCGGCGCGGCAAACCGTCAACAATGACTTGCCGATGCTGACGCCGATGTACACCCCGGGGTTTGCGCCGCCAGAGCTGTACAGCAAGACTGAATCACTGGGACCGTGGACCGATATTTACAGTATCGGCGCGGCCATGTTTGCCTGCATGGTGGGCTCGCCGCCGCAACCCGCCGACCAGCGCCGCAAGGAAGACAAGATGGCGGAACATTTTGCCAAGCTCGATGGCCATTACACCCCGGAACTGGTGGAACTGGTGCGGCGCGCGCTGGCGGTTGATCCGCTGGTGCGGCCGCAAAGCTTGCTGGAAATTCAGAAAGTGCTGCAAATGCCGTTGCCGCAGCCGCCGGCCGAACCCGGCGCGCTGGAAAAGCTGGGGGGCCATGTGCGGGGCTTGTTCGATCGATTCAGCCGCAAGAAGGATGCAGCCCAAACCACGCTGCATCCGTAAAGCAAGAAGGAGCAACCATGCAATTTTCCGTATACCAGGAAAGCCAGATCGGCGGCCGCAAGGTGAATCAGGACCGCATGGGCTACAGTTTCACCCGCGACGCGCTGCTCCTGGTGCTGGCCGACGGCATGGGCGGCCACCTGCGGGGCGAAGTCGCCGCCACCATTACCTTGCAAACCATCTCGGCCATGTTCCAGCAGCAGGCCACGCCGTACGTAAAAATCCCCGAGCGCTTCCTGGAAGAGTCGTTCATGGCGGCGCACCAGGAAATCCACCGCTACAAGGCCATGCACAACTTGCCGGATACGCCGCGCACCACCGTGGTGGCGTGCCTGATCCAGCATAACATCGCGACCTGGGCCCACTGCGGCGATTCGCGCCTGTACTGGATGCGCGGCGGCCAGGTGCTGGCCTGCACGCGTGACCATTCGCACGTGGAAAACCTGATTGCCAAAGGGCTGGTGCTGCCGTCCGAACGCACCACCCACCCGGACCGCAACAAGCTGTATAACTGCCTGGGAGCGTCGTCGCTGCCCAGGGTCGAGATCTCGCGCCGCGCCAGCCTGTTGCCGGGCGACGTGATGCTATTATGCTCCGATGGCCTGTGGAACGAGCTGGCCGATGACGACATGGCGCAGCGGCTGCAATCGCAAACCGTGGTGCGCGCGGTGCCGGACATGCTGCGCCAGGCAGTGGCGGCGGCCGGCCCGGCCAGCGATAATGCCACCGCGCTGGCCATCATGTGGCAGGGCAGCACCGCGGCCGACGGGATTCCCTCGATGCCCGGCGCTTCCATGATTTCCACCGAGATGCTGGCCGAAGACCAGGTCAATTCCACCATCCTGGGCGCCGAAGCGCAGGCTGCGCTGCAAGAGAGCGCCGAAGCCGACGTGTTCGACGACGATGAAATCGAACGGGCCATCGCGGAAATCCGCGGCGCCATCGAAAAATCCACGCAATTATTAACCAAGAGAGATCCGACCCAATGACATTTGAATCCCGCCCGAGCGGCCGCGCAGTCGATGCGCTGCGCACCGTACGCCTGACCCGCAATTACACTAAACATGCGGAAGGCTCCGTGCTGATCGAATGCGGCGACACCAAAGTGATTTGCACTGCCAGCGTTGAAGAAAAAGTACCCGGCTTTATGAAAGGCGAAGGACGCGGCTGGATGACCGCCGAATACGGCATGTTGCCGCGTTCCACGCACACCCGCATGGACCGCGAAGCCGCGAAAGGCAAGCAAAGCGGCCGTACCCAGGAAATCCAGCGGCTGATCGGCCGCTCGCTGCGTGCCGCGTTTGACCTCGATGCGCTGGGCGAGCGCACCCTGAAACTCGACTGCGACGTGATTCAGGCCGATGGCGGCACCCGCACCGCATCGATCACCGGCGCCATGGTGGCGGCGTATGACGCGCTGTCCAAACTGGTGGCGAAGGGCGCGCTGCCGGCCGTGCCGGTGAAGCATTTCGTGGCGGCGATTTCCGTCGGCGTGTACCAGGACATGCCGGTGCTGGACCTTGATTACATCGAAGATTCCGGCTGCGATACCGACATGAACGTGGTGATGACCGATGCCGGCGGCTTCATTGAAGTGCAGGGCACGGCGGAAGGCGCGGCGTTCGACCGTGAGCGCATGAACCGCTTGCTGGACCTGGCGCAGGCGGGGATTGCGGATCTGATCAAATTGCAGAAGCAAGCACTGGAGCTTGTATAAGCTGCCTGGATAGGGGCTCTGCGCACGCCGGAGCCCGGGCCTTGGCGTGCGTAGGGCGGTTCGCTGGCGAGCCGCCATGCATGCGCCCCGCCGGCGCTCACCGGCGCCGCGCCACGCGCATGGCGGCAAGCCTGCGGCTTACCGCCCTACGGGATCACGTCGCCATCTTTTCCTGTAAAAACGCAATAAACGCCGCCGTCTTGCGGGCTAAAAACGCCCGCGCCGGATATACGGCGTAATTCGATGGTCCCGGCGGCAGCGCCACCTGCGGCAGCAGCGGCACCAGCAAACCCGCCGCCACTTCGTCCCGCACCAGCGGCGCCGGCACCTTGATGATGCCCGCGCCGCCCACCGCCGCCGTCACCAGCGAACCCCCGTCATTCATTTGCAGCGGCCCGTCGACCCGCATAGTGTATGGCCCGTCCGGTCCCATGAACGCCCAGTCGTCATACACGCGGCTGCCGACCGCGTACAGCAGGCACGCGTGGTGCTGCAAGTCTTCGACGGTGTGCGGCGTGCCGGCCCGCGCCAGGTAGGCGGGCGACGCCACGATGACGGACGGGTTGTCGCTCAGCTTGCGCGCCACCAGGGTGGAATCGACCAGGCTGGAGGTGCGGATCGCCACATCGATTTGCTCCGCGATCAAATCCGTCATGCGGTCATCGAGTTGCAGCGACACTTTCACGTGCGGATAGCGCGCCGTGAATTCCGCCAGCTGCGGCACCAGCAATTTGCGGCCCGCCATCGAACACGACACCCGCAGCACACCGCGTGGTTCATCCTGGTATTGCCCGCTCAATTGTTCGACATTGGCCAGCGCCTGTTCGATGCGCTGCGCTTCGCGCAACACCAGTTCGCCGATTTCCGTCAGCGCCAGGCGGCGCGTGGAGCGCTGGATCAGGCGCGCCCCCAGCTCTTCTTCGAGTTTCGCCAGTTGGCGCGACACCACGGATTTGCCGCAGCCGAGCCGCTGCGCGCAGGCGCTGATGCTGCCGGCCTGGATGATGGCGGCGAAGATGGCCAGCCGCTGGGGATTCAATGCTTGCATTGTTCGAATTTGGTCAACAATATTGTGCGATATTGCCAGCTTATCAGGCAACGATGTGCCGCGTACACTGCCTTCCATCGACTACTTCCTGAAGGAGTGCCAAATGACCACCGCCACCAACAACCGCCAATTCCGCCTGATCCGCCGTCCACAAGGCGCCGTGCAAGCCGCCGATTTCGAGTTCGCCACCGAAGCGCTGCGCGACGTGCAGGACGGTGAAGTGCTGGTGCAAGTGCAATACATTTCGCTGGACCCGGCCATGCGCGGCTGGATGAATGAAAGCAAGGAATCCTATATGCCGCCGGTGGCGCTGGGCGACGTGATGCGCGCCATCACGGCCGGCAAGGTCGTCGCCTCGAAGCACCCGGGTTTTGCGGCGGGCGATTACGTCACGGGGCTGCTGGGCGTGCAGGAATATGCGTATTCGAACGGCCAGGGCCTGACCAAGGTCAACCCGTCGCTGGCGCCGCTGCCGCTGTTCCTGAGCGCGCTGGGCATGCCGGGCCTGACCGCATATTTCGGCCTGCTCGACGTGGGCCAGCCGAAAGCGGGTGACACGGTGGTGGTCTCCGGCGCGGCCGGTGCGGTGGGCGCGCTGGTGGGGCAAATTGCGAAAATCAACGGTGCGCGGGTGATCGGCATTGCCGGCGGTGCCGATAAAGTGCGCTACCTGACCGAAGAACTGGGTTTTGACGCCGCCATCGATTACAAGAGCGACGATGTGGCGCAGGCATTGAAAACCCTGGCGCCCAATGGCGTCGATGTGTTCTTTGACAACGTCGGCGGCGCGATCCTCGACGCGGTGCTGATGCGCCTGGCCCATGGCGCCCGCATCGTACTGTGCGGTGCGATTTCCCAGTACAACAACAAGGAAGCGATGCAGGGCCCGGCCAATTACCTGCAATTGCTGGTCAAGCGCGCCACCATGCGCGGCGTGATGGTGGCCGATTACTACCCGCGTGCGATGGAAGCCATCACCGCGATGGGCGGCTGGATCGCCGCCGGTAAATTGAAAACCCGTGAACACGTGGTGACGGGGATTGAAACGTTCCCCGACACCTTCAACAAGCTGTTCACGGGCGATAACAACGGCAAGCTGGTGCTGAAAGTCGCGTAACGGCCTCACTGCTGGTGCTGGTGTTGGCACCGCTCCGTAGGGCGGCTTTTGCAAAGCCGCCTGCGTGCGTCAACGTGGCGCAAGCATGGCGGCTCGCAAGCGAACCGCCCTACGCATTGTGAGCTGGCGGCAATGCCTTGCGTTAGTTGGTGTTCAAACCATATTTCCCGGCGCGCACCCACACCGTGACTTTCGCCGGCGGCGCCTGGAAGTTGGCCCAGCCGCTGGCGTTGGCGCAGACTTGCGACGTCACCGCGTTGGTGACATCGGTGAAGCACTGGTTCGCATGCGAGGTGCCGACAAACATCCACTTGGTGCCGGTGGTGTTCTGGTTGTCGTTCATCAGCACCGCCACGCCATACCAGTGCTGCGCGTTGCCCTCGCGGGTCCAGCCGACGACATCGGAGTGGTCGAAGTAATCGTTTTGCTTGCCGTACGCGTGGAATTTGCGGGCTTTCATCAGCTGGTCCAGCATCCACGAGTGATTGGCCACCTTGCCCGGCACCCCTTCATAGTCGCCCAGGAACACGGTCGGATAGCCCGCTTCGCGCAACAGGATGGTGGCGTAGGCCATCGGCTTGAACCAGTCCTGTACTTTTGACGACAGGCCACGGCCGTCGAGCGTGTCATGGTTGTCGACGAAGGTGGCGGCGCGGGTCGGCTGCCACGAGACCAAGGTATTGGTCAGCAGCGAACCCATGTCGAAGCCGCCCCAGGCATTGCCCGCCGACTGGAACTTCGAATGCAGCGGCACGTCGAAGGCGGACAGTTTGGCATTGGCGTTGGTATTGGCCGAGTTGACATAGCTGTTCAGGCGGTTGATGTCGCTGTCCCAGTATTCCGACACCGCAAACGCGTTGGGTTTGCTGGTCGCATTACGCACGTGGATCAGCCACTCGGGGAAGTAAGACGCCATGATGTGTTTGGCGGCGTCGATGCGGAAGCCATCGAGCTTGGCGGTATTGGTGTACCACACGCCCCAGTCCTTCAAGTGCTGGCGCACGTCCGGGTGCTGGAAATCGACGTCGGCGCCCATCAGGTAATCGTAGTTGCCATACTCGGTGCCCACTTCCGGATCCCAGCCTTTGCCGGTGCCGCGGAATTTATAGATGCGGCAATTGGTGCAGCCATCGGCGCCCAGGTTTTGAGCATAATCGGTGCCGTCGAAGTGGTACGAGGTCCAGCGGAAGTTGTTGTACTTGAGGGTGCCATCACCTTGCAGGCGGCCGGGGAAGTTAAAGCTGGTCCAGGTTTGCAGGCTGACGTCGCCGCCGTATTCCGAGTTGCGGTTGTTCTGGTCGACGCGCACGCCGGTGACCCATTCCGTGGTTTCCGCGCCCATCTTGTGGTTCAGCACGATGTCGGCATAGACCTGGATGCCGTTCGCGTGCGCCGCGTCGATCGCCGCAATATATTCGGCCTTGGTGCCCCAACGCGTGCGCACCGCGCCTTTCTGATTGAATTCACCCAGGTCGAACAAGTCGTAGACGGCATAGCCGACGTCGTTGACGCCGCCGCTGCCTTTATACGCGGGCGGCAGCCAATACGCCGTGATGCCGCGATTGGCCCACGCGGCCGAATTGTTTTTCACGCGGTTCCAGTGCTGGCCGTCGCCATTGGAATCCCAGTCGAAGTATTGCAGCATGGTGCCGTTGGTTTGCGCGGTGGCGCTGCCGGCGGCCAGCGCCAGGGCGGCGCCAAAAATGAATTGCTGGATTTTTTGCATCGGTGTCTCCGTTCTTGTGTCGTTGCTGTACATGGATTTAGTTTTGTTACATCACAACGTTTGTATGGCGGTTACAAAAATTCCTGTAGTTAGCTCTTGTGTCTCCTTTTGTTCGTTCAATAAATAAGTAGTTTCATTACATTTGTTGAAAAAGTAAACTGAATTGTGTCTGACTGTGGCGCGCAATACCCAATTCCCGGCGGCAATGGCGAGGACGCCGGGACGTGGCGGCGCGGTACAATACCCTCTTTGAAATTTCAGCCGGAACCCGTCATGACCCAAACCCTCGTCCTCGCATCCAACAACAAAGGCAAGCTCAAGGAATTCAATGAATTGCTGGCGACGGTCGGCTTCGATGTGCGCCCGCAGGGGGAATTCGATGTGCCGGAAGCGGATGAACCGTTTGCGACCTTCGTGGAAAACGCGTTGACCAAGGCGCGCCACGCCGCGCGCCTGACCGGTTTGCCGGCGCTGGCCGATGATTCCGGCGTCTGCGTCAATGCGCTGAAGGGCGCGCCGGGCGTGGTTTCCGCGCGCTATGCGGGCGAGCCGAAATCGGATGCGGCCAACAATGCCAAAGTCATTGCCGACCTGGCCGCGCACGCGGACAAGTCCGCGTATTACTACTGCGTGCTGGTGTTCGTGCGCCATGCGGACGACCCGCAGCCGGTGATCGCCGATGGCCGCTGGCACGGTGAAATCATCGGGGAAGCGCGCGGGGAGGGCGGCTTCGGCTACGACCCGCACTTCTATATCCCGTCGTTGGGCAAGTGCGTGGCGGAACTGGCGCCGGAAGAAAAGAACCGCCTGTCGCACCGCGGCCAGGCCCTGCGCGTGCTGGTGGAAAAACTGCAATGATCCCAATTAAAGTTGTCGGCGCAGCGACGTCGAACACCACGTCAAAAGCCAGTGCCAAGCCGGTCGATGCGCCGGCAGGCGGCTATGCCGGGGCGGCAGGCGCCGCGCTCAATTACCTGCAGCCTGGCGCGCTGAACCTGACGGCGCTGCCGCCGCTGTCGCTGTACATCCACTTCCCGTGGTGCGTGCGCAAGTGCCCGTATTGCGATTTCAATTCGCATGAGGCGCAAGACCGCGCCTTCCCGGAAGAGGAATACCTGGCCGCATTGCGGCTGGACCTGGAAATGGCGCTGCCCTTGATCTGGGGCCGCAAGATCCACACGATCTTCATCGGCGGCGGCACGCCGAGCCTGATGTCGGCAGCGGGGCTGGACCGGCTGATGTCGGACGTGCGCACCTTGCTGCCGATGGACGCGGACATCGAAATCACGATGGAAGCCAATCCCGGCACGTTCGAAGCGGAAAAATTCAAGTCGTACCGCGCCAGCGGCATCAATCGCCTGTCGATCGGCATCCAGAGTTTCAACGCCGCCCACCTGGCGGCGCTGGGCCGCATCCACGATGGCGGCGAGGCGAGGCGCGCGGTGGAAATCGCGCAAGCCACGTTCGATAACTTCAATCTCGACCTGATGTACGCATTGCCAACGCAAACGCTGGAGCAAGCCCGCATCGACATTGAAACCGCGCTCAGTTTCCAGCCGCCGCACCTGTCGCTGTACCACCTGACGATGGAGCCGAACACGGTCTTCGCCAAGTATCCGCCCGCGCTGCCGGACGACGACGCCAGTGCCGACATGCAGGACATGATCGCGGAACTGACGGCCTCGCACGGCTATGGTCACTACGAAGTATCGGCCTATGCCCAGCCGGGCCGCCAGGCGCGCCACAACCTCAATTACTGGACCTTTGGCGATTACCTCGGCATCGGCGCGGGCGCGCACTCCAAGATTTCATTCCCGCACCGCGTCTTGCGCCAGGCGCGCTACAAGCAGCCGAAGACGTACATGGAGCAAGTCAGGGCCGGCAATCCGGTGCATGAGGAACGGGAAATCGACCGCGATGAAATGGGCTTTGAATTCATGCTCAACTCCCTGCGCCTGCGCGACGGCTTCCCGCCGCAACTGTTCCCGGAACGCACCGGCCTGCAAATCAATGCCATCGACAAGGCGCTCAACGCCGCCGAAGCCAAAGGCTTGCTGATGCGCGATCACATGCTGATCAAGCCGACCGACATGGGGCAGCGCTTCCTCAACGATTTGCAGGAAATGTTTTTGGGCGAGTGACGGGCGCCGTCAGGCAAACCCTTTCACTGCCCGCAAGTCCGGCTTTTCCACCCACCGTGCAAACGCTTCGGCCATGCGCCCGCTTTCGCTGATGGCGGCAAGCCAGTCGCGGATGCGGGTGTCGTGGTTTTGGCCGTAGGCTTTGAAGTCGGAACGGTCCGGCAGCTTGCCGTTCGGCAGGCGCGACAAGAAGGCGGGGGAGGGCGAGACCAGCACCACGTTTTCCAGCGCGGCATCGCGGGCGCGGCGCCATGGCATGGATTTGTCGAGCCAGCCCGGCACGATGTAATCCGAAAAGTGCGGATACAGCACCAGGCCGGGATCGCGCTGGTAGGGCAAGTGCAGGTGATAGTCGATCAGCCCGCCGTCCCAGTAGGCGCCGGGCGGCGCGCCGGGAATGCCGGTCACCGCTTCGAGCACCAGCGGGATCGATCCGGACGCCATCAGTGCGCTGTGCATGTTGGCTTCCGACAGGCCGACAAAGTGCCCCTCGAATGCATCGAACGATTGTTTCAGCCAGGCCGCATCGTCGCGCTGGTCATGGAAAATCACGCGCTCCATGGCTGTGGCCAGGCGGCTGCGCGACATCGCGTTGCCCACAGCCGCGCGGATAAATCCCATCATTTCACGCCGGCGGTTACCGGCCGCATTGGCCAGCGGACCGGCGCCTCGCACGGTGATCACGGATAAGTGGTAGTCGGGATTGGTCAGCATTTCCGCGCCACGGCCATCGAGCAATTCTTCCAGCAGCGTGCGGCAGGTGCGGCTGACATAAGCGGCATCGACCTTGGCCGGATAGCGCTGGTGCGCATACAGGTGGGCCAGCCGTTTATGCGCGGCCACCGGATCGGCAAACGACGCCGCCGCCATGCGCCAGGCGCCGATCGAGGCGCCGATCAGCTTGCGCGGGCGCCTGGCCTGCTTGAAGAAATCGCCGGCCATCCACAGGTCCAGCCCGTTCAAGATCAAGCCTTTCGGGCCGCCCGCGGCGGCAGGCACGATGGCGACGTCGGCCGCCTGGAATCCTTCGCGCTGGATACGCTGGCGGGCACGGTCGCCGACGCGGATGGTGATGGGGGATTGCATGGTTTGTCGGGTGTCGGGGAAAGGGATATTGTACGCCTGCGTTGCGGCGCGGCCATTGCCAACGCAACGCACGCATGGCGGCAAGCCTGCGGCTTACCGCCCTACGGATTTTGGGTCACGGGTATTATTGAACGCCGCCGCCCAGCGCCTTGTACAAATCAATCGCGCTGGTGGCCCGCAGCAGGCGCGCCTGGACCAATGACTGTTCCGCGCTGAACAATTCACGCTGTGCATCGAGCACGTCGAGCGAACTGGCCACGCCGTTGTCAAAGCGCAGGGTCAGCAGCTTGAGGCGCTCGGCCTGGGCTTCCTGGATCGCCCGCTGCGCCGTCACCTGGCTGCCGAGGTAGTTGCGCGCGGCGAGGGCGTCGGCGACTTCGCGGAACGCCACCTGGATGGTTTTTTCATAGTCGGCCACGGCGAGATGCTTGCGGGTCTCCGCCAGCGACAAGTTCGCCTGGTTGCGGCCGGCCGCAAAGATTGGCAATACCAGTTGCGGCGTGAACGACCACGTGCCGCTGCCGCCATCGAACAAGCCGCCAACGGTGGGGCTGGCGCTGCCCAGCGCCGCCGTCAGGCTGATGCGCGGGAAGAACGCGGCGCGCGCGGCGCCGATATTGGCGTTGGCGGCTTGCAAGCGTTGCTCGGAAGCGCGGATATCCGGCCGGCGCGCCAGCAGGTCGGAAGGCAAGCCTTCAGGCAAGACCGCCAGCGCATCGATGGCGGGATCGGACAGCAGCGCCGACGGCATGCCAGCGGCACCGCCTGGAGCCGCGCCTGGGACACCAGCGGCACCGGCAACGCCATCTCCCGGCGCAGCCTGCCCAGTCAACACCACCAGCGCATTGGCGGCCTGCGCCCGCTGGCGCGCCAGCGTCAATGCCGCCACGCGCGCGGTTTCCATCAGCGTTTCATTGGAACGCAAATCCAGCCGCGACGACGCCCCGGCTTCCACGCGCTGCCGCGTCAAGCCATAGGTCTTGGCACGCGCGTCATAGGTGCGCTGCGCCAGCGCCGCCTGTTCGGCCAGCGCCCGCTCCGTGTAATACGCTTTCGCGGTATCCGCCACCACCGTCAGTTGCGCCGCCAGCCGCGCTTCATCGGTCGCCAGGTACGACGCCAGCGCGGCATCGGACAGGCTTTTCACGCGGCCGAAGAAATCCAGCTCGAATGCGGGCATGGCGATGCCGGCATCGGCCCGCTGCCCGATCATGGCCCGTCCGGTGGACGACAGCGCGGCCGGCGTACGGGAACGCGCTTCGCTGAGATTGGCATTCACATTCGGCAGGCGGTCCGCCGATTGCACGTCATACAGGGCCCGCGCTTCTTCGACGCGCAAGGCGGCGGTGCGCAAGTCGCGGTTATGCTCCAGTGCGGTGGCAATCAGTTGTTGCAGGCGCGGGTCCGTAAAGTAGTCGCGCCAGCCGGTGTCAGCGGCCGCCTTGCCCTGCGCCGCAGGGACCGCTGCGGCCATGCCCGCGACAGGCGGCGTGGCCGGATAAACATCGGCCACCGGCGCGGCAGGGCGCTCATAGCGTGGCGCCATCGAGCAGCCGGACAAGGCTGCGGTCATCATTACAAATAGCAGTTTCAAGTTCATTTGGCAGGATTCTCCGGCAGATCCAGTTCATGCGCGGCAAGCCGGCGCTGGCGCTCGCTGCCTTTGAAGATGCGGCGGATCACGACAAAGAACACCGGCACCAGGAATACCGCCAGCACCGTGGCGGTGATCATGCCGCCCATCACGCCGGTGCCGATGGCGCGCTGGCTGGCCGACCCGGCGCCGCTGGCGATCACCAGCGGCAGCACGCCGAGGATGAACGCCAGCGATGTCATGATGATGGGGCGGAAGCGCAGGTGCACTGCTTCCAGCGTGGCTTCCACCAGCCCTTTGCCCTGGGCCTGCAAATCCTTGGCAAACTCGATAATCAAGATCGCGTTCTTTGCCGACAGGCCGATGATCGCAATCAGGCCCACCTTGAAATACACGTCGTTCGGCAAATCGCGGATGGTTGCACCCAGCAGCGCGCCGAGAATCCCCAGCGGCACCACCAGCAGCACCGCGATCGGGATCGATTCGCTTTCATAGAGCGCGGCCAGCACCAGGAAGGCCGCCAGCATCGACAGCGCAAACAGCGCCGGCGCCTGCGAGCCGGACGTTTTTTCCTCCAGCGACTGGCCGGTCCATTCAATCCCGAAACCGGGCGGCAATTGCTGCGCCAGGCGTTCGATTTCTTCCATCGCTTCACCGGTGCTGCGGCCGGCCGCCGCATCGCCGCTCAGGCGGATCGCGGGATAGCCGTTGTAGCGCACCAGCTGCATGGCGCCGGTCACCCATTTCGACGACGCGACGGACGCCAGCGGCACCATGGCGCCGCTGGCGTTTTTCACGTGGATGCGCAGGATATCTTCCGGCTGCAGGCGGCGCAGCGCATCGGCTTGCGCGATCACGCGCTGCTGGCGGCCGCTGGACGTAAAGTCGTTGACATAGCTGGAGCCAAACGCCACCGACAGCGCATTGTTGATGTCGGCAAACGACACACCCAGCGCATAGGCTTTTTCACGGTCGATCTCGAGCTGCAGTTGTGGCGCGTCTTCCAGCCCTTCCGGGCGCATGCTCTTCAGGATCGGGCTTTTCGACGCCAGGCCCAGCAACTGGTTGCGCGCGGCCACCAGCGCCGCGTGGCCCTGGCTGCTGCGGTCTTGCAGGCGCAAGGTGACGCCGGTCGCGTTGCCCAGTTCGCGGATCGGCGGCGGGCTGAGGGCAAAGATGCTGGCGTCGGCAATGCCGGACAAGCCCTTGAAGGCGCGTCCTGCGACCTTGTCTGCCGCATCGTCCGGTCCCCGTTCATTCCAGTCTTTCAGCGGCACGAATACCAGGCCCGCATTTTGGCCATTGCCGGAAAAACTGAAGCCCGCCACCGCAATGGTGCGCGCTACGGCTTTTTGCTCGCGCAGGTAGGCGTCGACCTTGGCCAACACTTCTTCCGTGCGGCTCTTCGAGGCGCCGGCCGGCAGTTGCACGTTGGCGATGATGTAGCCCTGGTCTTCGTTCGGCAGGAATGACGATGGCAGGCGCACGTACAGCCACGCCACCACGCCGCACACCAGTGCGAACACGATCATGTAGCGGCCGGTGCGCGTCAGGATGCGGGCAATCATGGCCTGGTAGCTGGTGGCGGTTTTTGCGAAGCCGCGGTTGAACCAGCCAAAGAAGCCGCGCCTTGCATGATGTCCCGCCGGGATCGGTTTCAGCAGGGTGGCGCACAGCGCCGGCGTCAGCGTCAGCGCCATCAGCGCCGAGAACACCATGGCCGACACCATCGACAGCGAGAACTGGCGGTAAATCGCGCCCACGGCGCCGCCAAAGAACGCCATCGGAATAAAGACGGCGATCAGCACCAGGGTAATGCCGACGATGGCGCCGGTGATCTGGTCCATGGCCTTGCGGGTGGCCGCGCGCGGCGACAAGCCTTCTTCGCTCATGATGCGTTCGACGTTTTCCACCACCACGATGGCGTCATCGACCAGGATGCCGATCGCCAGCACCATGCCGAACATGGTCAGCACGTTGATGGAAAAGCCCGCCAGCTGCATGACGGCAAAGGTGCCCAGCAGCGCCACCGGCACCACGATGGTGGGAATCAGCGTATAGCGGAAGTTTTGCAGGAACAGGTACATCACGAGGAACACCAGCAGCACGGCTTCCAGCAGGGTTTTCACCACTTCCTCGATCGAGATTTTCACGAACAACGAGGTGTCGTACGGGATCGTATAAGTCAGGCCGGGCGGGAAGTATTTCGCCAGTTCGTCCATCTTGGCGCGCACCACGTTGGCGGTGGCCAGCGCATTGCCGGTCAGCGATTGCTGCACGGCGATGGCGACGAAGGGCTTGCCATTGAGGCGCGCACTGATCGCGTTCGACGCGCCCGCCATTTCAATCCGCGCCACGTCGGCCAGGCGCACGGTGGCGCCGCTGCCGGCGCCGCGCAGCACGATACGGCCGAATTCTTCCGGCGACGTCAATTGTCCCTGCACCACCACCGGGGCCGACCAGGTTTGCGAGCGGGGCGCGGGCAAGTCGCCCAGGGTGCCGGCCGTCACTTGCGCATTTTGCGCGCGGATCGCTGCCGTCACGTCCGCCATCGACAGCTTGTAGCCCACCAGCTTGTCCGGGTCGATCCAGATCCGCATCGCGCGCTCGGTGCCGAACAACTGGGCCTGGCCCACGCCCGGCAGTCGCTTGATTTCATTGACGACGTTGCGGGCCAGGTAATCGCCGATGGCGGCGGTATCCATCGAGCCGTCGGTGGACGAGGCGCCGACAAACATCAGGATATTGCTGCGCGCCTTGTTCACCTGTACGCCTTGCTGCGTGACCGCTTGCGGCAGGCGCGATTCCACGCGCTTGATACGGTTTTGCACGTCCACGGCGGCCAGGTCCGGATTGGTGCCGGGCTGGAACGTCACTGTGATGCTGACGTTGCCATTGGCTTCGCTCTGCGATTCCACGTATTGCAAGCCGTCCGCGCCATTCATTTCCTGCTCGATCACGCTGGTGACGGCATCGTCCAGCACCTGGGCGGTGGCGCCGGGATAGGTGGCGGAGATGACGATGGACGGCGGCGCAATGGTGGGATATTGCGCCACCGGCAGCGAGGTGATCGCCAGCATCCCGCCCAGCAGGATGAACAGCGCGATCACCCACGCGAAGACGGGGCGGTCGATAAAGAATTTTGCCATCAGGTCTCCCGCTTACTTGGCTGCCGCGCCGGGGGCGGGCGTTGCCGGCGCGCTGGTCTGCCCCGGCGCATTGCCGGCCGGCGGGCCTTGCCACGGTGTTGGCGTGACGGTGCCGCCCGCCTTGGTTTTCTGGAAGCCTTCGACGATGACTTTTTCGCCACCCTTGAGGCCGGAACTAATGACCCAGCGGCCATCCTGCGCGGCATCGGCCTTGACCGGCTGCGACGAGACCTTGTTGTCGGCGCCGACCACCAGCACGGTCGCGCCTTCGGGACCGCGCACCACCGCTTGCTGTGGCACCGCGATGCCGGTTTCATTGACGGCCTGTTCCAGCCGCGTGCGCACGTACATGCCCGGCAGCAGGGTGCGGTCCGGGTTCGGGAATTCCGCGCGCATGGTGATGGCGCCGGTGGTTTCGTCGACCGAGACGTCGGAGAACAGCAGCTTGCCGGCTTTCGCATACGGCTGGCCATCTTCCGTCACCAGAGTCACCTTGGCGGCCCCCGCATTGTTCCTGCCTTCGGCGCTTTTTACTTTGCCGTCAGCCAGCGCTTTCCTCAACCGCAGCACATCGGCCGACGATTGCGTGATCGTCACGTAAATCGGGTCCAGCGTTTGCACCACCGCCATCGGCGTGGCTTCACCCTGTCCGACCAGCGCGCCTTCGGTCACCAGTGCGCGGCCCACACGGCCGGAAATCGGCGCCGTCACGGTGGCGTAGCCCAGCGTGAGGCCGGCCGTCTGGCGCGCCGCGCGCGCGGTCGCCAGGTCCGCGGTCGCCTGTTTTTGCACGGTCACGGCATCATCGTATTCCTGGTTGCTGACCGCCTGCGCCGCCAATAACGGTTTATACCGTTTGACTTTCAGCTCCGCCTGTGCCAGGTTGGCTTCCGCCTTGGCCACGGCCGCCTGGGCGCTGTCGTAGGACGCCTGGAATTGCGCCGGGTCGATCCGGAACAGCAAATCGCCGGCTTTGACGTCGCTGCCTTCCTTGTACACGCGCGCCAGCACGATGCCCGGGGTGCGCGCCCGCACTTGCGCAACGCGCGACGCTTCCAGCCGGCCCGGCAATTCGGCGGACAAGGTCAGTTCGGCGGGAGCGACGGTGTAGACGGCAACTTTGGGATTGGGCGGCGGGGCGGCGGCGGCTTTGTCGTCTTTCTGGCCACAGGCGGCCAGCAGCGACAGCATGACGATGGGAATGCAGCGGGGGACTGATCTCATGGAGGTCTCTGGAAAGGATGATCAACGCGATACGCCCTGGCGCCTGTGGCAAGAGCGGTGTTGGCCATTGTATAACAGGGTTCCATGTAACGTTTTGTTATACGTTTCAACGCTGCAATATACATTCCAGCAATGAAAAATGGGGCCGAAGCCCCATTTTGTCAGCGTATTACCGCATCAGCGCATCGCAGAAATGATCTGCTTCAGCTTGCCCGAGTCGGCGCAGAACGCGCGGATGCCTTCGGCCAGTTTTTCCGTCGCCATCGCGTCTTCATTGAGCATGAAGCGGAAGGTTTTTTCATCGACGGACAGTTGCACCAGGCCGGCACTGCCATCGGTACCCAGCTTGCGCTCGACCGGGGCGTTGGTCTCGGCCAGCTTTTGCAGCAGGTCCGGGCTGATGGTCAGCAAATCGCAGCCGGCCAGTTCCAGGATCTGGCTGGTGTTGCGGAAGCTGGCGCCCATCACTTCGGTCTTGTAGCCGAACTTGCGGTAGTAGTTGTAAATGCGCTTGACCGATTGCACGCCCGGATCTTCTGCGCCGATGTAATCAATGCCGGTGCTCTTCTTGTACCAGTCATAGATGCGGCCGACGAACGGCGAAATCAGTTGCACGCCGGCTTCCGCGCAGGCAATGGCCTGGGCCAGCGAGAACAGCAGGGTCAGGTTGCAATGGATGCCTTCCTTTTCCAGGATTTCCGCCGCGCGGATCCCTTCCCAGGTGGAGGCGATCTTGATCAGCACGCGTTCGCGGGGAATCCCTGCCTTTTCATACAGGGCGATCAATTCACGGCCCTTGGCCACGTTGGCTTCGGTATCGAACGACAGGCGGGCATCGATTTCCGTCGACACGCGGCCCGGGATGACTTTCAGGATTTCCGTGCCGAACGCGATCAGCAAGTGGTCGATGATGTCGCCGGTGGTCGCGTTGGGATTGTCGCGCACCGCCTTTTCCAGCAAGGGCTTGTATTCATCCTTTTGCACGGCTTTCAGGATCAGCGATGGATTGGTGGTGGCATCGCGTGGCGTATACGCCTTGATCGACTGGAAATCGCCGGTATCGGCAACGACGGTGGTGTATTGCTTGAGCTGTTCTAATTGGTTCATAGCGGGTGTCTAGCGTTGCGGGATGAAAGGGAGTGAAGCCTGAACGGCACATTGTACACAATCGGCGCGTACAGTTAACAGATGGATCACGTACTGCGCTGGCGCAGCGAAAAGTGGATTACCATTGCAACACTTTGTTCCCATTGTGTTCCCATTTGATCATCCCTATGAGCCTTGCCCTGAACCGCCTTTCGCTTGCTTTGCTGCTGGCCGCCGCCGGCCCCACGTTGGCCGCTGTCGATGATGCCGCACTGCGCCAGTGCCGCGCCGTGGCCGATGCCACGGCCCGCGTGGCCTGCTATGACGCCATTCCACTGGGGCAGCCTGCCACACAAAAGGCGGAAGACCAGCGGCGCGCCGTCGAAGTGTTTGGCATCCCGGCGTCGGCCCGCAAGGAAAACCAGCTGGACAGCTATGACAGCCATATCGCCGGCCGGTTTGATGGTTGGGAAGGCGGGCAGGTGATCCGCCTCGCCAATGGCCAGGCCTGGCGCGTGATCGACAGCACGGTCGATACGCTGGACTTGAAAGACCCGAAAGTCACGGTGCGGCGCGGCCTGTTTGGCGCGGTCTTTCTCGATATCGACGGCGCCAACCGTTCGCCTCGCGTGCAGCGGGTCCAGTAAGACAGGCAAGCGGTCACCGTGCGCCTGCCTGAACGCAGCATTGCGACCTACCTGACACTGGCCTTTTCCGGCCTGACAGTGGTCTTGACGGTGGCGCTGGCCGAAGCGATCGGGTCGGCGGCCGGCGATGAAATCAAGGCCGGGATTGGCCAGGGATTGACGGAACTGGCGTTGCAAACCGCCGACAAGCTCGACCGCGGCATGGCGGAACGCTACCGCGAAGTGCGGCTGATGTCGCGCAACCAGGTGCTGATCGCGGAAAATGCGCCGCCCGACAAGCGGCGCGCCATCCTCGATGACCGCCAGGCCACCTACCACTGGTATGCGTGGATCGGCCTGGCCGGGCTCGATGGCAAGGTCTTGCTGTCCACCAAGGGCATGCTGGAAGGGGCCGATGTGTCGAAGCGTCCCTGGTTCCGCAATGCGCTGGCCGGCACCTATGTTGGCGACGTTCATGAAGCGGTGCTGCTGGCCAAACTGTTGCCCAAGGTGGACAGCGAACCGGCGCGCTTTGTCGATATCGCGTTTCCCTATGAAGATGCGGACGGCAAGCCGGCGGGCGTGGTGGGCGCCCATCTGTCGTGGCAATGGGCCAGGGAAGTGCAGCAATCGGTCATGCGGTTTTCCCGGGCCGCCAGTGGCGCGGCGCCGGGGCGGCGCAATGTGGAAGCCATGATTGTGGGCGGCGACGGCACGGTCTTGCAGGGCCCGGCCGGGCTGGAAGGACAAAAACTGGCGCTGGCCAGCGTGGCGGCGGTGCGCGCGGGCGGCACGGGCCACCGCGAGGAGCGCTGGCCGGATGGCAGGCTATACCTGGTCGGCTACAGCAAGACCCAGGGCTATAACGCCTACCCGGGGCTGGGCTGGAGCGTCATCGTGCGGGAAAGCCTGGACGAGGCCTATGCGCCGGTGCGCGCCATCCAGCGCCGTGTGCTGTTGAGCGGAGTGGTGCTGGCGGCCCTGTTTTCCGTGGTGGGCTTGTGGCTGGCGCGGCGCCTGGCGCGTCCGCTGGGCGAACTGGCCACGTCTGCCGGGCGGGTCGGGCGCGGCGAAGCGCTGGCGGTGGAGGCCGGACGGCGCGGTTATGCGGAAGTGACGCAACTGGCGGGCGCCCTGAATACCCTGGTGGGGAATTTGCTGGGCAAGACCGAGGAATTGAATGAATTGAACCGCTCGCTGGAACAGCGGGTGGGGCAGCGCACGCAAGAGTTGCTGCGGGCGCTGTCGCACGTGCGGGCCGAAGAGCGGCGCGTGCAAACCATTATCGACAGCGCCCAGGATGCCTTCATCGGCCTTGATTTGCAGGGCCGCATTACCGACTGGAACGGCGCGGCCGAGCATTTGTTTGGCTGGCGCCGGGCGGAAGTGCTGGGCGAACCGCTGGAGACGCTGTTGATCCCGGCACGCTTCCGCGAACACTATGCAAATGCGATGCGCGGCTTCAATGAGCAGGGCGACGTCGACTTGCTGAACCGCCGCCTCGAGCGGATTGTCGTCAACCGGGCCGGCGACGAATTGCCGGTGGAAGTCACGGTCGGCCTGGCGGGACTGGAAGATAAATATTTCTTCAGTGTGTTCTTGCGTGATATTTCCGAACGCAAGAAAGTCGAGCAAATGAAGAATGAATTCATTTCGACGGTCTCGCACGAATTGCGCACGCCGATGACGTCAATCCGCGCTTCGCTGTCCATGCTGGCGTCCGGCATGGCCGGTGATTTGCCGGACGATACCCGCCAATTGATCGATATCGCGTACGCCAGTTGCGAACGGATGGTGCGCCTGGTGAATGACGTGCTTGACATCGAAAAAATGGAGTCGGGCAAGATGGAGTTCGACTTCGTGCCGCGCGCGCTGCTGCCGCTGGCGCAGGCCGCCATCGACGGCGTGCAGGGCAGCGCGGCGCAAGCGCAGGTGGCGCTGGTATTGGAACATGGCGACGGCGCCGGCGCGGCCTGGGCGCTGGCCGACCATGACCGCATGATCCAGGTGCTGGTCAACCTGTTGTCGAACGCGGTCAAGTTTTCACCGGCGGGCGGGCAAGTCACGGTGGTGGTGGAGCGCCGCAAGGATCACGATGGCGACTGGTCGGTGATGCGCGTGGCGGACCAGGGGCCAGGCATACCGGACGAGTTCCGGGCCCGCATCTTCCAGAAATTCGCCCAGGCCGATTCCACCGATACGCGCCAGAAGGGCGGCACCGGCCTGGGACTGTCGATCTGTAAAAGCATCGTTGAACGCCATGGCGGCGATATCGTCTTCCACACCGGGCCGGGACGCGGCACGGAATTCATTGTGCGCCTGAAGGCGGTCGGTTCGGCGGCGGAGCCGGCGCCGGAACCGGAGGCTGAGCCGGAGCTGTAGCGTTGCCCTTCGCGGTGTCCGCCGGCGTAGCGGCGTCGCCGGGTTCATGCACAGCCATGCCGGCAAATGATGGCCACGCTGAAAAATCCCGCTCCAGATGCGGCAACAGCGCCTGCAAGCGCTCCGGCTGGCGCTGGAACGTGGTGGCGGAACCGTCCAGCAAGCGGTTGCCGCTGTAGCGGAAACCGCTCCCCGGCAAGCCGGCTTGCGGCTGCTTCAACAGCACCAGCACGTCCAGTGGCGCGGCCAGCCCGCTGTGTTCCGGCGTCAAGGTGATGGCCCACAAGTCTGCCGGCGCCCCATCCACGCGGACATAGCGGTGTTGCCGTTCCGGGGCAATGGCGCCGGATTCGAGCGCGATGCGCACACCCACCCGGTGGCTGGCGCCCCAGTCGAGGAAGGGCAGCGCGAAGTCGCGGATCTGTGTTTCATCCGTGCGGTAATCCATGACGGTCACCACGGAGGCGGCTTGCGCCAGCGCATCGAGCAGCGTGCCCTTGCCTTGCCACCAGAACGGCGCCACGAAATCCAATGGCAAGCCGCCGGCGGCCGCCTTCAGTTTTGCCAGCAATTGCGCATACCCGCGATCATGGCGGGGGGCGGCCATGCCATAGCCGTCGATCAGATAATGCTCGATATCGAACTGGAGACCGTGCAGCCGCGCGGCCGGTTCCACACTGCGGTTATAGGCGGCGATGGCGTGCACGCGGTCCACGGTGGCGGCGTGGTGCTCCGGCAGCGCCATGTGCGGATCGCCTTCCACTGCCCACAGGGCAATGCCGGCGCGGGCGGCCTGGCGGGAAAAGGCGGCCAGCCGTGCCGGCTGGAGCACGGTGGCGCCCCTGGTCGGTACGGTAATGAACAGGAGGCGCATCCGGTGGCGGCGCGCCTGTGCCAGGACCTTGGCCGGGTCGGCGAGCCATGCCTGTGCGCGCCAGACCCAGGTGGCGCGCGGCTTGGGCTGGCCAGGCGCGGCTTGCGGCTGTACTTGCGGCTGTAATTGCAGGCTGTCGATGGTCAGGGTGGCGGCGGTGACGGGGCAGGCCAGCGCGAAATGGCGCCATTGCGCAGGCTCCCATCCTGACTGCGGCAGCGGCAGCAAGGCGTGTTCCGCCGCGCTTCCCGGCGGGGCCGATCGCCGCAGGCGGCCCAATTCCAGTGCGCGTTCCGCGCTGGACGCGGCGGCATCGGCCAGCGACAACGCAAACTCGCCATCGGCCTGGTAGTGCACGGCCAATTCCAGGGCCGCCAGCGGCAGGCGCCATGGCGCCGACAGCAGCACGCCGGCAGGCTTGCTGCCGGCGCGGCACTGCACGGTCAGGCGGCGATTGGCGCCACCGCTGCCATCCACGCCGCCATGCGCGCTGCCATTTACGTCTCCGCTGCCACTGGCCGCTGCCGTGGCGCTGGCCAGGGCGACTTGCACCCGCTCTTCCACGCCGTAAGGACGTAATTGCAGTTGGTCCAGCAAATTGGCGCGCAGCGGCGCCGGCGTGGCCGGGCGCACTGCTGCGGCGCCGGGAGGAGCGGCGGGCGGCTGGACAGTTTCCACCGCGCCAAAGGCCGGTGCGGCCGATAGGCTGGCGTGTTCTGGGCGGTAAATCAATACAGTGCGCGCATCGGCAACCCGGTCCGATGGCACGGCGGTGCGCACGGCGGCAATCTGCCCGGGCGGCACCGGCAAGGCCATGCCCCGGCAGCCGGCCAGTTGCTTGCCGGCGTGCAGGCGCAGGCCGTCCGGCAAGGCCACGGCGAAGGAGGGCGCATCGCCGGCCTGCGCCGTGCCGGTGGCGGCGCCGGTTGCGCAGACCTGCAGCCAGGCGGTCGATGGCGGGGTAGCCATCACCGGCGTGGAAAACACCGCCAGCAACGCGGCCACCGCAGTCGTCACCGCAGTCGTCATCGCGGTCGTCACCGCAGTTGGCGCCGCACGCGCGGCACCAGCCGGAGCAACCGCCGCAGCATTCATTGCCGCAGCATGGCGGACCGCATGCACATGCTCCATATCAAGCCTTGCTTTGCCAGTTACCCTTGCGTTGCATCGCGCCCCAGGTGGATTCACGCTGCGTGGCCCAGCGCCACAGTCCCACCAGCCGCCACCAGCTGTTCAACTGGCGGTAGCCGAAGTTTTCCGCGATAACCACCAGCGCCAGGACGCCCAGCTGGCGCATGCGGGGGTAGATGTGGAACGACATTTCTTCCAGCATCAGCCCGGATGCGGACAGCAGCACACCGAGCCCAATGGCGACGAACAGGAAGATGGCGAAGGCTTGCCATGAAATCCAGCCGAACCAGATCGCCACCGCCATGAAGACATAGCCGCCCAGTTCCACCAGCGGCCCCAGCCACTCGAACAGCATCATGAAGGGAAACGCCAGCCAGCCCGGTACGCCGCCGCGCCGGCTGAACATCAGGCCCCAGTTGGCGGCCAGGCTTTCCGACAAACCGCGCTGCCAGCGGATGCGCTGGTTGCGCAAGGTGGCGTGGTCTTCCGGCGCTTCGGTCCAGCACACCGGGTCGGGCACGAATTGCACGCGGTAGCTGACGCCTTTGGCGCGCAGTTGCCGGTGCATGCGGACCACCAGTTCCATGTCTTCGCCGATGGTCTTGGGTTTGTAGCCGCCGGCCAGTACCACGGCATCCTTGCGGAACAGGCCAAAGGCGCCCGAGATGATCAGCATGCCGTTGATGGTGGACCAGCCCAGCCGCCCGAACAGGAAGGCGCGCAGGTATTCGACCACCTGGAACAGCGCCCAGATATTGCGCGGCAGGCCGATGCGCGTCAAAAAGCCGCCTTTGACTTCGCAGCCATTGGCAACCCGCACCGTGCCGCCCGACGCCACCACGGTGGCGTCATTCAGGAAGGGCCGCACCAGCCGGTGCAGCGCATCGCGCTGCAGGATGGAGTCGGCATCGACGCCACAAAACAGCGGGTAGCGCGAGGCATTGATGCCTGCGTTCAGCGAATCGGCTTTGCCGCCATTGACCTTGTCGATCACGCGCAGGTTGGGATAGCGGGTGGAACGGTAAATCGCCTTCACCGGCTTGGTGTCCAGTTGCACGCGGTAGGCTTCCGGGAATGGCTCGAGCGCGAATTCCTGCCGCAGCACCGCCAGCGTGCCATCTTTTGAGCCATCGTTGATGACGATGATTTCCAGTTCCGCGTACGACAGCTGCAGCATCGAGCGCACCGAGGCGGCGATCGTGGCTTCTTCGTTATAGGCAGGCACCAGCAGGCTGATAGGCGGTTCCAGCGAGGAATACACTTGTGGCAAGTCGTCGAGCACATCTTCCTGGCTGCGCCGGTGCAGCGCCACCACCGACAGCAAGTTCAGCAACAGATAGCCGCCATTGAGCAGGATGAAATAAATGATGACGAAATGCGTAAAGAAGTCGATCGCATGGTGCAGCATCGGGTCATCCTTTCAAGGCGGATTCCGCCAGTACCTGGCGCATCATGTCGGCGCCAAAACGGTCGGCGCCATCGCACACGGCCTGGATATCGGCCGGGGCCAGGAATGGCAGCGAGGCCAGCGCCTGCGCGGCGCGGTAGCGCACCCACCACTGCGAATCGCACAGCATGCCTTGCAGGCGGGGCAGGTCGGAAACGTCGCCGATATGGCCCAGGGCGCGCGCCGCCTGCAGGCGCACGCGCCAGTCTTCGTGGCCCAGGTGACTGCGCACCAGTTCCAGCATGTCCGGCACGGCCGCCATGCGCAGCACCGCAATCAGCACGTCGACCGAACCGCCCTGCAGCAAGCCTTGCAGCACGGTGGCGGGCAGTGTGGCGCGCAAGCCTTCCAGCAAGCGCAGGGCTGAAGGCAGGCGTTCCTGCGGCAGCGCCGGGATGGCGTCGACCAGGATCGGCGTCCAGTGCAGGTGCACCTCTTGCAGGATTTTCGCCACTTGCGACAGCGCCCAGTCATCGCGCCGTAACAGCAGCGGCGCCAGTTCGCGGGCCGCCGTTGCCGGCTCGATTTGCACCAGCGCCCACAGCGCGTGGACAGAGGTGGCGGGGTCCATGCCCACCGCCTCTTTCATCAGGCTGTTCCACGCGCGCCGGTCGCGCAAATGACCCAGCGCGAGGATCGCCAGCAACTTGCGGGCGCGCTGGCCGGACGCCAGCAAGGTATGGGCCATGGCGCTGCAGTCGAGCGCAAAGCCCACCTGGTTCAGGCCGGCGCTGGCTTCGCCCCGGACCGACTGGTGCAGCCGCACCCACAGTTTCAAAAAGGTCAACCGGTCGCGCGGCGCCAGCACCGGTAACGCGGGCGGCGGCTCGCCGGCCAGCGCGGCATTCAGCAGCGGACGCCACACGGCAACCACGCGCTGTTCCTGGCGCCGCCGCCGCCGCAAGCCGTCGCGCAGCACGATGATGTACACGCCGATTGCCAGGGTCAGGGCCAGCGCGCCGGCGCCGGTCCAGGCGGCGGCCAGCAGGATCGGGTCCGCCAGCCGCCCGAACAACTGGGAGGGCAGCAGCAGCGCCATGTCAGGTCTGGCGCAGGTAACGGCGTACGCGGGCCAGCAATTCGGCAGGCTGGAATGGCTTGACGACGTAATCATTGGCGCCCGCGTCCAGCGCACGCACGATGTCGCGCTCCGTGGTCTTGGCCGTCAGCATCACGACCGGCACCTGGTTCCATGCCGGCAAGGCGCGGATGATGCCGATCACTTCAAAACCATCGAGGTAAGGCAGCATGACGTCGAGCAGTACCAACGCCGGCAACGCCACGGCTTGTTCCACCGCCTCGCGCGCCGCCATGCCATCGGTCGCCAGTTGCACCTGATAGCCTTGCCGTTCCAGCATGAACTTCAGGATTTGGCTGATGTGTTCATCGTCTTCAACGACGAGGATGAAAGGTTTGCTGGCGTCTTCGGTCATGGTGTCGGGACAGAAACGGGTACCAGGCCATTGTACCGAAAGTGCAAGAAAACCAGCATCGGGCTGGCGTGTGCGGTACAAGTGCAATAAATACCACTGTCTTGGACAATTACCGTTGCATCCAACTCAACATTTATTGAGGCAGATCCATGGTTATGCTACTGTGCCAGTTCATAGCCACCTCTGGTTTCCATGTCACCCATTTTTATCCGGCGAAGTGCTGAGACACTGTCCTTCGAATTGCATCGCAATAGCTTAGGCCGCGGAATGGCCGCCGCCCTGATCGGTGTGCTGTTGACCGGATGCGCGGCTAAGCGTTCCCAGTACGATGTTCCTGTAGTTCCCATTCCCGCTTCTTTTCCGAAAGCATCGTCCGCAGCACCCGTGGCGCCACAGGCGCCGGCTGCGCCTGGCGCCCCGGGGACACAACCCGCCGCTGCCAGCACCCGGCTGGACCAGGTCTTGCCGCAGTGGTGGCGCCTGCTCGGCAGTGCCGAGCTCGACGGACTGGTGCAACGCGCCATCGACGGCAACCCGGAATTGAAAATAGCCGCGCTGCGCGTGCAGCAGGCGCGGGCCCGCACCTCGCAAGCGGTGTCGGACCAGTTGCCGGTGCTGACCGGATCGGTACAGCAGCGGCGCGAAGCGGCGGAAGGGGATATTGGCGGTGGCGTGACCAGTTCCCGCACCCCGGCCCGTTCCGTCAGCCAGGTCGGCCTGCGGGCCGATTTCCGCCTCGATATCTGGGGCGAGCGCCAGTCGCAGTTCGAGTCGGCGGAAATGCAGGAGCGCCGCGCCATGTTCCAGCGCGATGATGTGCAGCGCAACCTGGTGGCCAATGTGGTGGCCGGCTATATCGATTACCTGTCGTTCAATGACCGCTTGCGCGTGGCCATGGAAACCGATGTCGCGGTATCCGGCATGCTGGCGGCAGTGGAGGCGCGGCTCGACAAGGGGGACGCCACCCTGATCGACATGGAACAGCAGCGCGCCGCGGTGTATTCCGTGAAAGCCACGATCCCCGCGCTGGAGCAGCAGCGCGATGAAGCGCTGAACAACCTGGCCGTGCTGCTGGGCGTTGCTCCCGGGACGCTGCAAGTCAAAGGCCAGGGACTGGCCGCGTTGTCTTATCCCACCGTGTTGCCGGGCGTGCCATCGGCATTGCTGCTGCGCCGGCCCGATGTGCGGGTGATGGAAGCGCGCCTGCTGGCGGCCGACGCCGATATCGACGTGGCGCGCACGCGGTTGTTGCCGCCGCTGGATTTGTCGGCGCAAGCCGGCTACGGCAGCCGGTTCATGTCGCGCCTGTTCGAACCGCAAACCCTGTTCTGGAACCTGGTCGGCAGCTTGTCGGCGACGATTTTCGACCATGGCCGGCGCAGCCGCGAGGTCGACGTCGCCACCGCCGTGCACCAGGAATTGGTGGAAACCTATGCGCGTGTGATTTATGGCGCCGTGCGCGAAGTCGATGATGCGCTGGGCGGTATCCGGCTGGGGCGCGCGCGCCTCGGTGCGCAGCGCGAAGCCGCGCAGGCGGCCAAGCGGGCCTGGGATTACAGCCGCGAGTCGTACCAGGCCGGCGGTATCGACCACCTGCTGCTGCTCGATACTGAACGTACCTATCACCGCATGCTGGATGAACAGCACAATATCGACTTGCAGCGCTACCGCGCGCTGATCAACCTGTTTTCCGCGCTGGGCGGCGGCACCGCCGGCGGCGAGCCGCTGCCGGGCAAGGGCAAGCGTCCGGCAGCGCCGGCGGCGGAGGACGCCGGCCGCGTGTTCGAGGACGCGCCTCCGGCCGCGTCATCGGCCGCGCCATCCCCGGCGGCGGCCAGCGCACCGGCATCCGCGCCTTTACTGGAGGGCGAGTGGCAGCTGGAACTGGCTGCCGCCGCCGATGCGTCCGCCATTGCCGCCATGTGGCGCGACTTGCAATTGCGCTTCCCTGACATGATGAACCAGCGCACCGTGGCGGCGCGCAAGCCGGAGCGGGAGGGCGCCGGCTTGCGCGTGTTCCTAGCGCGCTTCGCCAGCGGGGCCGATGCTGAAATTGCCTGCGCCCGATTGCGTGAACAGCACATCGCGTGCCGCGCGGTCGGACCGGGCGCCACGCCCGATGGCGCGCTGCCGCCGGCGGCAACGGGCAAACCGGCGCCAGTGACGCACCAGCCGGCGCTGTCTGGCCGTGCTGGCGGTATGGCGCGGCTGCCATGAACGACGCCAGGCCCGATCCGCGCGAACCGGGCGCCGCGCCAGTGCCAGACCCGTCGCCGGCGCACGTGGAGCTGACGCCGCGCCAGCAGCAAATCATGGAATTGCTGCGCGCCGGCAAGGTCAACAAGGAAATCGCGCGCGAACTCGGCATCGGCGTCGGCACCGTCAAACAGCACGTGGTGACCCTGTTCAAGCGCCTCAACGTCCGCAACCGCACGATGGCTGTGACGCGCGGAATGGCCATGGCCGAACAGCGCCAGGCCGAGCCGCATGAGCAACGGATCACTGCCGCCCCCGGACCCGCTGCCGGGATGCTGGAACGGCGGCCGTGCGTGGTGCTCAGCCTGGGGCTGCCGCCATCCTTCGATGAGGGCGCGGTGCGGCGCCTGCACGACAGCCTGGCGGCGCTGGCGTGCAGTTACGACGCGGTGTTCGTGGCGCGCCGCGGCAACGCGGGGGATTTGATCTTTGGCCTGCACCAGGTAGGCGAGCGGGATTTGTTGCGCGCCATGGCCTGCTCACAGCACCTGTATGAAACATTGCATGCGGAGGCGCCGGCGCTGGCCGGCGCCCTGCGTGGCGGCCTGACGGTTGGCATTGTGGTGGCCAGCATGCTGCGCAACGGCGGCTGGTCCGGTGAAGCCATCGTCAGCAGCGCGATTGGCAGTGCGCGTGAATTGCAGGAACAGGCCCAAGCGGGCCAATTGGCGCTGGGCCATCCGGTGTTTGACGTGATGCTGGCGCAGGGGATCCGGGGTGATGCGCTGTTTGGCGCCGATGCCGGGCCGGGCGCGGTGGCGTTTGCCGCGCTGGCCGGCATGGACTGGCAGGGCGAACGGATCGCCTATCCGCTGGTGGGGCGTGCGGCGGAACGCAAGACACTGGAACGTTGCCTGCGCGACGCCGCCGCTGGCCGGGGCGCCTTGCTGGTGCTGGAGGGCGAGACCGGCATGGGCAAGTCGCGGCTGTGCAAGGCGCTGCTGGCGCAATGCCGGCAGGCGCAGGGCCACGCGGTGTCGTACCTGGTGCCGCCGGATGCCGCGCAGCGCGATACCGCCGCCGGCATTATTGCCATGCTCGATGGCTCGCGCGCGCAGCCGGGCGCACCACTGGCCGCCGTGATCGACGATTACCATTTCCTGTCCCCGGCCCAGCGCATCGCCGTGCTGCAGCGGGCGCACGCGGCGGCGCAAGCCGGTGCGCTGGTGGTGCTGTCGGGCCGCCATGTGCCGGAAACCAGCGGCGCCGATGCGGTGCCGGTGGCGCGGCTGGCGCTGAGCCGCCTGAACGGCAAGGAAATCGAAGCGCTGGTGCGGCAAGTGCCGGGCGCGCAAGCCATGCCTGCGGCCCAGGTGCAGCAGATCGTGGCCGATGCGGCCGGCGTGCCGCTGTTCGCGGTGGAACTGGCGCGGCATTGCCATGAAGTCGGCGTCGCGCTGCCTTTGCTGGTGACGGTCATCGCACGGCTCGACAGCATGCACCTGGACCGCAAGCTGTTGCGCGCGGCGGCGCGCCGCAGCCTGCCGCCGACGGCGGCGGAACTGGCCGCGATGCTGGGAGAAACGCCGCAGGTGGTGGCCGATGCGGTGCAGCGTGCGGTGGCCGCCGGTGTGCTGCGCGCCGATGCGGATGGCCGCCTCGACTTCGGCCACCCGCTGCTGCGCAAGATCATCGATTATTTATCCCTGGAATAGTGCTTTGAACAGTCCTGTGAGTGAAATGAATACAACTTCATCATCGGCGCAAAAGCCGGCCGCCGCCATCGGGGCCGGCGGCGCTTCCGCGTGGCGCGGGCTCCTGCGCAACAGCGCGCTGGGACAGGTGCTCAATTCGCCGGACTTGCGGCGCGTGGCGCCGGGGCTGGCGCTGTCGGCGTTTTTATCGAACTTGCTGGCGCTGGCGATGCCGCTGGCAATCCTGCAGATCATGGACCGCGTGGTCGGCAACCAGTCGCTGGAAACCCTGGCTTTCCTGGTGTGCGGCATCGTGGTGGCGCTGGTGCTGGAAGAAGTACTGCGCACCATCAGTTCGGTCGTTACCGGCTGGCTCGGGATCCGCTACGAGCACCGGACCGGCATGGCGGCGCTTGGGCGCCTGCTGCGGGTGCCCATGCGGCGCTACCGTGGTGAGGAAGCCGGCACCTATGCGGAACGCATCCTGGCCAGCGCCAAGGTGGCCGAATTCTATTCGGGCCAGGCCTTGCTGGTGGTGTTCGACTTGCCGTTCGTGGTGCTATTCATGGCCATCATCCTGGCCATCGGCGGCTGGGTGGGACTGGTGCCGATTGCGCTGCTGGCGGCGTTTGTCGCGCTCAGCCTGGGCTTTGGCAAGCGCCTGAGCGAGCAGATCGAGCAGCGCCAGGTGCTCGACGACCGCCGCAGCAGCTTCCTGGCCGAAGTGCTGACCAATATCCACACGGTGAAAACCCAGGCCATGGAATTGCTGATGCTGCGCCGTTATGAGCGCCTGCAGGAAGCCAACGCGCGCATCGGCGAGCAGCTGACGGGCAGCAGCGCGCGCGCCAATGACCTCGGCGTCCTGTTTTCGCAAGTGATGGTGGTGGCGGTCATTTCGGCCGGTTCGGCCGCCGTGATCCTGGGCCAGATCACGCCCGGCAGCCTGGCGGCCATCATGATGCTGTCGATCCGCGCGCTGCAGCCGCTGCGCCGCAGCCTGGCCGTGTGGCTGCGCTACCAGTCGTTCGTGTCGGCCCAGCAGCGCCTCGACGACATCATGGCCATGCCGTTCGAAGACGGCGCCGGCCTGCCGCCGCTGCAGCCGGTCACGCAAGGCATCGAGTTGCGCGATATCTTGCTGCATCACGGCGCCGGGCGCGCGCTGTTCTCGGGCCTGTCGCTGACCATTCCCGCAGGCCAGTGCATTGCCATCCAGGGCGACAGCGGCAGTGGTAAAACCAGCCTGCTGTCGCTGGTCAATGGCCTGGAGCGCCCGGACCAGGGCCAGGTCTTGCTGGACGGCGTGGCAATCGGCGCCTGCGCGCCGGATAGCATCCACAAGGAAATCGCCTTCCTGCCGCAGTCCGGCAAGATCATGTCGGGCACCATCCTGGAAAACCTCACCATGTTCGACCCGCACCTGAACCAAGCCGCGCTGGCGGTGGCGCGCGACATGGGGCTGGACCGCATGGTAGCCGGCATGAAGGCGGGGTATGAAACATCGCTGGGAGAGGGCGGCGGCGAAATCCTGCCGGAAGGTGTGCGCCAGATGATCGCCATCGTGCGCGCGCTGGTGCACAACCCGAGCGTGATCCTGTTCGATGAAACCAATATTGCGCTTGACATGGAAGGCGACAAGCGCCTGCGCGATTACCTGGCCGGCTGCAAAGGTGTGCGCACCATGGTCATGGTGACGCACCGCCCGTCGATGCTGTCGCTGGCCGACAAGGTGTATTCGCTGACCGATGGCCACTTGCGCGAAGGCTTGCTGCGCGAAAAGGACCAGGCGGCCGAGCAGGATGCGCCGCCGCCGGCCGCGCCGGAGCGCCCGCAAGCGGTCAGCGATGCCTTTGAAATGGCGGACCGTTACTATGAGCATCCGTCCGACCTGGCACGCTGCCTGTCGCCGCTGCTGAAAGCGCTGGAATGGCAGGGGCAGCCGCAGCACCTGGTCGACGCCATGCCGCACCTGGCGCAGGAACTCGATTTGTCCGGCCTGTGCAGCGTGCTGGCCAATCTTGGCTATTTCCCGCGCCACTTCCATACGTCGCTCGGCACGCTCGATGAACGCCTGCTGCCGTGCCTGTTCCTGCCGCAGGATGCGCCGGCCATGGTGGTGTATGGCCGCCGTGCCGACGGTGCGCTGCGCGTGTTCGATAGCGGCTGCGGCAAGGAAGCCGCGCTGGACGAGGCGGTGCTGGGCCAGTTGGGCGAAGCGTACCTGTTCCAGCCCGACGAGCGCATCGATCCCAAGAGCGCGCGCAGCAGCAATAACGGCAGCTGGTTCGGCGCGCTGGTGTGGCGGCTGCGCAAGCACCTGGGCATGATCCTGGGGCTGACCGTGGTGTCGACCGCGCTGGCGCTGATGCCGCCGCTGTTCGTCAAGGCGGTGTTCGATACCGTGATCCCGAGCGGCGATATCCGGCTTGGCATGTTCCTGACCCTGGGCGTGCTGCTGGTGGTGGGACTGGACTGGCTGTTGCGCGGCCTGAAGAACCGTATTCTTGCCTACGTGGGCGGGCGCACCGAGTATGTGCTGGGGACCGGCGTGTTCGAACGGGTGATCTGCCTGCCGGCCACGTCGACCGATGGCGCATCGAGTTCGCGCCAGCTGGAGCGCATCAAGAACCTGGAAAGCTTGCGCGACTTCTTCCTCGGGCCGATGGTGCTGATTGCGTTCGAACTGCCGGCCAGCCTGGTCATGCTGCTGGCGCTGGCCTTCATCAACGCGTGGGTGCTGTTGGTGGTGCTGGCCGCCGTGGCGCTGTATGCGGCGCTGTGGTTCGGCACTCGCCAGTGGAACCAGAGTTCGATGGGGCGCTCGTCGCAGCTGGGCGGCGCGCGCAGTGAATTCATCAACGAAGTGCTGTCCAATATGCGCCTGATTCGCGCCGCCGGCGTGGCGCAGACCTGGCTGAAACGCTTCCAGGATATCAGCGGCAAGGCGGTGCTGGCATCGTTCCAGGACCAGCAGCTGCGGGTCCGGATGTCCGGCGCGGCGCAAATCCTGGGCATGTGCACCGGCTTGTTCGCGATGGCGGCGTCGGCTTATCTGGCCGTGGCAGGCAACCTGACGGGTGGCGCGATGGTGGCCACCATGATGATCGTCTGGCGCCTGACGGGCCCGATCCAGAACGTATTCCTGGCCGCCAGTTCGCTGGTGCGGACGCGCACCAATATCCGCCAGATTGAAAACCTGATGCGCCTGCAGACCGAGCGCGAAAGCGGCATCAAGCCGGTGGTGCGGCCTGCGGTGACGGGAGAACTGTCGTTGTCGCGGGTATCGTTCCGTTATGCGAATGATGCCGACCCCGCGCTGCTGGGTTTGAATTTCTCGGTGGAGCCGGGGCAGATGGTGGTCATTGCCGGGCCAAATGGTTCCGGCAAATCGTCGTTGCTGAAGCTGATCGTGCGCGTGTATACGCCGCAGGCCGGCACGATCCGCCTGGATCAGGTCGATATCCGCCAGATGGCGGCGGCCGAATTGCGCAGCGGGATCAGCTACATGCCGCAAAACTGCGAAATCTTCCATGGCACGATCCTGCAAAACTTGAAGCTGGTGCACCCGGTGGCCACCGACGATGAAGTGCGCTGGGCGATCGATATGGCGGGGTTGTCGGCCGATATCGGCGCCATGCCGGAAGGCCTCGAGACACGGATTTCCAACAGCCGCCTGGAACAGCTGCCGTATGGCTTCCGCCAGCGCATGCTGCTGGCGCGCGCCATGCTGAAACCTGCCTCGGTGGTGCTGCTCGATGAACCGGGCACCGGTATGGATGAAGCGGGCGAACAGGCGCTGATCCGCTGCATCACCTGGCTCAAGGGACGCACCACCTTGCTGGTGGTGTCGCACCGTCCAGGGCACATGCGCATGGCGGACCGCGTGATCTACATGAAGGGTGGTGCGGTCGCGGCGATGGGTCCATATGAAAGCATCAAGAACACGATGATGGCAGGGTAAGCAGATGAAAAAACTTGTACAGCAAGTATTGTTCGGGGCCGAAGGCCAGACTGGCATGGGCAGCCGCAAGCGGCGCCTGCTGTCCGAAGCGGCCCGGGTGGAAGAGGAACTGGTGCCGGCTTTTGTGCGGCCGCTGCTGGTGATGGTGGCCGTGGTGGTGGTGCTGTTCTTCCTGTGGGCCGCCGTTACGCAGATCACGGAAGTGGCGCGGGCGCCGGGTGAGGTGGCGCCGTTCGGTCAGGTCAAGGTGGTGCAGCACCTCGATGGCGGGTCCGTGGCGGAAATCCTGGTCGAAGAGAAAGCGCTGGTGCAGCCGGGGCAGGTGTTGCTGCGCCTCGATGGCGGCCAGGCGTTGTCGGACTTGCGCCAGACCAGCGCCCGCATGGTCGCGCTGCGCCTGCGCCTGGAGCGCCTCAGTGCTTTCGTCGATGGCCGCAAGCCGAAGTTCGACGAGCTGGCGCCGAACCATCCGGAACTGGTCGCGCACCAGCAGCAGATTTACCAGACCCAGTTGTCGAGCCGCGATTCGGCGCTGGCGATCCTCGATCACCAGGTCAGCCAGCGCAGCGACCGGCTGCAGCAAATCCAGAAGGCACTGTCGACGGCGCAGGAACACCAGGGCTTGACGGGCGAACTGGCGACCATGCGCGAAGACCTGGCCAGCCGCAAGCTGGTGAACCGCTCGGTATTGCTGGAAACGCGCCGCGCCAAAGTCAGCGCGGAAGGCGAAGTGGCGCGCCTGTCGGCGGACACCAAGGTGTCGGAGCAGGAGCTGGCGGAAATCCGCAGCCGCCGCGTCGATACGCTGAACGTGCTGCGCCGCGACGCCCTGGCGGAAATCGGCACTGTCAGCGCGGAACTGGCGGAAGTGACGGAATTGCAAGCCCGCCTGCAAGCCAGGGTGGACCGGCTGGTGGTGCGGGCACCGGTGCGCGGCTATGTCCAGGACTTGAAAGTGCAAACGTTGGGACAGGTGGTGCAGCCGGGCGGCCTGATGATGCAAATCGTGCCGGATGCGGTCCCGCTGGAAGCGGTGGTGCGGATTGCGCCCAAGGATATCGGTTATGTGAAGGTGGGCCAGCCGGTCAACTTGCGCGTCAGCAGCTTCGATTATGCGCGGTTTGGCTTCGCGGAAGGCAAGCTCAAGCGGATTACCGCCACCAGCGTGGTGGGGGAGGATGGCCGCCCTTACTTCCGTGGCTGGGTGGATTTGCCACAACCGTATGTTGGACACAACAGCAACCGTTATATGTTGCAGCCGGGCATGGGCGTGGAAGCGGAAATCCTGACCGGTGAAAAAACCGTACTGGCGTACCTGTCCAAGCCGCTGCTGGATATGTTCTCCCGGTCGTTCCGTGAACGGTAATTCCTGTCAAAAAGTTAATTTTCCAGGGGGTACTATAACCTCTGGCCGTCTGGTTGGTTGAATAGCGGAAAGCTACACTGCAAATAGGCAAAATTCGCCAAATTCGCATAAATTCGCTAGGACACGGCCATGGCTGACAATAATCAAACTCCCGAGAATCAGCAGCCTCAGGAAAGTGCCGCACCTGAAAATCAGGAAGCGGCGCTGTTTGATGACTTGACCGTATTGAGCCGGGGCGAAGGGCTGGGGGACACTACCCGTACCGACAACCTGGGCACGGCGCCTGAGCGGATTGACAATACCGGCAATGAAAACGTCCAGGCCGATGTCCGGGGCAATGACACGCGCGACCGGAATAATGCGAACGAAGGCGCGATTGCCGACCAGGGCCAGGGTGTTGATGGCGCCGCCGCGGGCAATGGACTGACACCACCGGCGATTGACAATGGCAGTACCGGTGGCCAGGTCGGCGTACCATTTGTTGACCAGGTGGTGCCGGCGGCACAAATTGATTTGCCCGACGATGCGGGCGCAGCCGGCAGTGCAAACAACGCCGCCGCAACCAACGTCACCACGCCGGACGGCGCGGGGGGCACAGGCGAGGGTGGTGACGTTGCCGGTGCCGAGGCGCCGGACAATAGCGGCCCGGCTACTGACGTGAATGCGGCATCAACCACTGGCGAAACCACGACGGACGCGCCAGCGGCCACACAAGCACCGGCGGCCACGCCTGCCCCGACCGAAGCGGCCGAAGTGACCGATACCCCGGCGCCGACCGAGACGACCGCCCCTGCCGACACTGCGGCGCCGACGGATACCGCTGCGCCAACTGACACGGCCGCGCCGACAGTAACGCCGGAGCCAACTGTCACGCAAGCGCCGACGCAAGCCCCGACGGAATCCGCCGCACCAACCGAGGCGCCAACGGTAGCTCCGACTGAGGCCCCAACGGAGGCGCCGACCACAGCACCGACCGAAGCCCCGACGGAGGCTCCAACTGATGCGCCGGTATCGACTGGACCGACCGAGACCGAACCGGCCACGACTGAACCAGCCACGACCGAGCCAGCCACGACTGAACCGGCCACGACTGAGCCGGCTACGACTGAACCGGCCACGACTGAGCCAGCCACGACTGAGCCAGCAACGACTGAGCCAGCAACGATCGAGCCTGCGACGACCGAGCCTGCGACGACCGAGCCAGCAACGACTGAACCAGCCACGACGGAGCCAGCCACGACTGAACCGGCTACGACTGAGCCTGCGACGACTGAACCGGCCACGACTGAACCAGCCACGACCGAGCCAGCAACGACTGAGCCGGCTACGACCGAACCGGCCACGACTGAACCAGCAACGACTGAGCCAGCATCGACTGAGCCGGCTACGACCGAGCCTGCGACGACCGAGCCAGCAACGACTGAACCGGCCACGACTGAACCGGCCACGACCGAGCCAGCCACGACTGAACCGGCCACGACTGAGCCTGCGACGACCGAGCCAGCCACGACTGAGCCGGCTACGACTGAACCGGCCACGACTGAGCCAGCTACGACTGAGCCGGCCACGACCGAACCGGCTACGACCGAGCCAGCAACGACTGAGCCGGCCACGACCGAACCGGCTACGACCGAGCCAGCCACGACTGAACCGGCTACGACTGAACCGGCCACGACTGAGCCAGCTACGACTGAGCCGGCCACGACCGAACCGGCTACGACCGAGCC
>NZ_JBXAQJ010000016.1:141320-142191 GCF_058807115.1 Pseudoduganella sp. GW821-FHT12E03
AAGCAACGACTGAACCGGCCACGACCGAACCGGCTACGACCGAGCCAGCCACGACTGAACCGGCCACGACTGAGCCAGCCACGACTGAACCGGCCACGACTGAGCCTGCAACGACTGAGCCGGCTACGACCGAACCAGCAACGACTGAGCCAGCAACGACCGAGCCTGCGACGACTGAACCAGCTACGACTGAGCCAGCGACGACCGAGCCAGCGACGACCGAGCCAGCAACGACTGAACCAGCCACGACCGAGCCAGCCACGACTGAACCGGCCACGACTGAACCAGCCACGAGCGAGCCAGCCACGACTGAACCGGCCACGACTGAGCCAGCAACGACTGAGCCGGCTACGACCGAACCGGCCACGACCGAACTGGCCACGACTGAACCAGCAACGACTGAGCCGGCTACGACCGAGCCAGCCACGACTGAACCGGCCACGACCGAGCCAGCCACGACTGAACCGGCCACGACTGAGCCTGCGACGACCGAGCCTGCGACGACTGAACCAGCTACGACTGAGCCGGCCACGACTGAACCAGCCACGACCGAGCCAGCCACGACTGAACCGGCCACGACTGAGCCAGCCACGACTGAACCAGCAACGACTGAGCCGGCTACGACCGAGCCTGCGACGACCGAGCCAGCAACGACCGAACCGGCTACGACCGAGCCAGGCACGACTGAACCAGCAACGACTGAACCAGCAACGACCGAACCAGCTGCGACTGAACCGGCCACGACTGAGCCAGCTACGACTGAACCAGCTACGACTGAACCAGCCACGACTGAGCCGGCTACGACCGAGCCAGCCACGACCGAACCAGCGACGACCGAGCCAGCCACGACTGAACCGGCCACGACTGAGCC
>NZ_JBXAQJ010000017.1:0-120896 GCF_058807115.1 Pseudoduganella sp. GW821-FHT12E03
CCCCCCCCCCCCCCCCCCCCCCCCCCCCCCCCCCCCCCCCCCCCCCCCCCCCCCCCCCCCCCCCCCCCCCCCCCCACGCCCGGGGTGCAACGACGCTGGTCAGCCGCCCTGTTTGGCGTCCGGCTTGCGTGGGCGGCGCGGGCCGCGGGTGGAGGGTTTGCGGGCCGGCTTGGCGGCGGCTTCCGCCGCCTCCCCTGGCGCGGCGGCGGCATCCTGCGGCTGCGCAGTGGTTGCCGCCGCTGATGCCGGTGCAGGCGCCGCCGGCACCGCAGGTGCGGTTCGTGGCGCTGGCGACTCCGATGCCGCCGGTGCCGCCTGGGCTGCCGGTGCGGGCTGCGCGGCGGCCTGGCCGTCGGCTTCCGCCTTGGCGGCGCGTGGCGTGCCTTTGCCACCGCGTCCCTTGGCCGGCGCCCTGCCCCGGCCCTTTTCAGCCTTGGCGGCCGGCTTGGCTTCAGCCCCTTCCACCTCTGCCGCCGACACCGCTTGCGCGGCATCCTGGGCGGCGGTTTCCGCCGCAATCTCCGCCACCACGGCGGCGGTGACGTCGGCCACGGATACCGGTGCGGCCGCCGCAGCGGCCGCCGGCATGTCCTGTTCCGCAGGCGCCGCTACCGCGCCTGATGCGGCGCCTGGTGCGGCGCCACCCTTGGCGGCTTGCTGCGCCTTCATCTTGGCCGCCTTGGCGGCGCGCGCCGGCAGTTTCTGCTGCTTGCGCCGTCCCTGGTCCGCGGTTTGCGCCTGCGGCGCCACGTCTGCCGCTTCTTCGGCGCCTGCCTCGGCCACATG
Source organism: Pseudoduganella sp. GW821-FHT12E03 (assembly GCF_058807115.1). Taxonomy (NCBI): domain Bacteria; kingdom Pseudomonadati; phylum Pseudomonadota; class Betaproteobacteria; order Burkholderiales; family Oxalobacteraceae; genus Pseudoduganella; species Pseudoduganella sp. GW821-FHT12E03. Next base: position 787 of record NZ_JBXAQJ010000017.1, read on the forward strand.
CGCGGCGTCATCCGCGATCACGCCGCCCGGCTCCAGTCCCGCATCTTCCGGATGCCCGGCAAACACCGCGTCATCGGCCGCATGTTCGGCTTCCGCTTGCGCATAGGCGTTTTCATCGTGCGCCAGTTGCAGGTCGCTGGCGACTTCGCCGTTCACGCGACCGGCGTTCGGGAATGGACGGCGGTCGCGGTCACGGCCACGCCCACGGCCACGGCGGCTGCCCTCGTGGCGGCCCTGCGCGCCCTCCGCAGCGTCGGCCTGTGCTGCCGGCGCGGACAATGCGTCCGGCGCCGCGCCATCGGCGGTGATTTCGGCGCCCGGCGCCGGCGCGCCGGAACTGCGGTAGACATACGCGCCGGATTTTTCATCACGGCCGAATTCCAGGAAGCCACGGGCACGGGCTTCTTCCAGCAAGTTGCCGAATGTGCGGAAGCCGTAATACGACTCGCTGAAGTCCGGCTTGCGGCGCTTGATGGCTTCTTTCAGCACGGAGGCCCAGATCTTGCCGGAATCGCCGCGCTCGGCCACCAGCGCATCGAAGGTTTCCACGGCCATTTCCACGGCCTGGGTGCGGCGCTTGTCCATTTCTTCGCGGCGGCGTTTTTCCTCTTCCGGCGTGCGCTTGGCGCCCTGGCCTTCGCGCGTGTCGCGCTTGGCGGCGTCGGCGCGGCGGCGTTCGCGCACCAGGTCATCGTAGAAAATGAATTCGTCGCAGTTCGCCACCAGCAAATCCGAGGTCGATTGCTTGACACCGACGCCGATGACTTTTTTCGCGTTTTCGCGCAGTTTCGACACCAGTGGCGAAAAATCGGAATCGCCGGAAATGATGACGAAGGTATTCACGTGCGACTTGGTGTAGCACAGGTCGAGTGCATCGACGACCATGCGGATGTCGGCGGAATTCTTGCCGGACTGGCGCACGTGCGGGATTTCAATCAGCTCGAAGTTCGCTTCGTGCATCGCCGCTTTGAACCCCTTGTAGCGGTCCCAGTCGCAATAGGCTTTCTTGACCACGATGCTACCCTTGAGCAACAAGCGTTCCAGCACCGGCTTGATATCGAATTTTTCGTAGTTGGCGTCTCGCACGCCCAGGGCGACGTTTTCAAAGTCGCAGAACAGCGCCATGCTGACGTTATCGTTGGATGAAGCCATGTTGTTCTTTAGTGGTGGGGAGAATGCAAGCCGGACATGCCGGCAGGCGGGTTGGCAGATTATACAGGCAGCCCTCCGCCAGCGTGACGCCTCGCTTGCGTCCCCGCTCCACGCCGGCGCCGCGTCATTCGCCGGCGCTTTGTGGTAACTGCCCGGCCTCCTCGAACTTGCGGATGCGGTAAGCCAGCGTGGGCCGGCTCAAGCCCAGAAGCCGCGCCGCCGCCGACAAGTTCCCCTCCGCCCGCTCCACGGCGGCGACAATCAGCGCCTGTTCCAGCTGGTCGAGCGACCAGGCGCCGCCGGGATTCAAGACGCCGGGCACCAGGTCCAGCAATTGCAAGCCGGGGCTGGCGCCCGGCGCGGCGGGCTGCGGCTCGCTGCCGCGCTGGCGCAACCGCCCCGTCACGCTCAGCGAAAAATACGATTGCGCCGCCTCTTCGCCACTGGTGAACAGGTGCGGCAAATCTATCGGGCCATCTTCGTCGGCATAGATCGCGCCGCGCTCCACCAGGTTTTGCAGTTCGCGGATATTGCCGGGAAACGCATAGTTGAGCAGAGCATCCACCGCGCGCGCGGTGAATCCTGTCAGGCGGCGCTGGTGCTTTTGACCGTAATGACGCAGGAAGTAACTCATCAATAACGGAATGTCTTCGCGGCGGTCGCGCAGCGGCGGCAAATGGATGGGAAACACGTTCAGCCGGAAAAACAAGTCTTCGCGGAACCGCCCCTGGCGGATCTCTTCGCGCAAATTGACATTGGTGGCCGCCACCACGCGCACATTGACGCGCAAGGTGCGCACGCCGCCCACGCGCTCGATTTCGCCTTCCTGCAACGCGCGCAACAGCTTGCCCTGGGCCACCATGCTCAAGGTGGCGATTTCATCGAGGAACAGGGTGCCGCCGGCGGCACGCTCGAAGCGCCCCGGGCGCGACTCGGACGCGCCGGTGAACGCGCCCCGCTCGACGCCGAACAATTCCGATTCGATCAGGGTTTCGGGAATCGCAGCGCAATTGACCGCCACGAACGGGCGCCCGCTGCGGGGACTGACCTGGTGCAGCATGGCGGCGAACATTTCCTTGCCGACGCCGGATTCGCCGGTAAACAACACGGTGGCCTCGGTCGGCGCCACCCGCCGCAGCATGTGGCAGGCCGCATTGAAGGCCGACGACACGCCCACCATTTGCCGCCCGCCGTTTGTGCCGTCCGCGCCCTCATCGGCGGCCGGGAACAGCACCGCAGTGTTTTTCGACGTGCCGCCCTGACGCTGGCCATACGCGGCGGTGCCGACAAATTCTTCCGCGTTCAGGTAGCTGAGGTCTTCCTCGGCATCGTCCCACTCGTCGGCCGGCTTGCCCAGCAGGCGGCACTGGCGGTGCCCCATCGACTGGCATTCGATTTCACGGTAAATGATCAGGCGCCCCACCAGTGCGCTGGTATAGCCGATCGCATACCCGGTCTGCATCCAGCACGCCGGTTCGGTGCCGATGCCGAAATGGGCGATATGGGCTTCGTCTTCGCTCGAGTGATGCCACAGGAATTCGCCGTGGTAGATGCCCCGGTCGACGTCAAACTCGAAATGCACCGGCTCGACCTTGACCGCGCCTTCCAGCGCGTGCATGCGCGGACCGGCGGCAAACAAGGCGGCCGGTTCGGCGTCCGGCCACCGTTCGCGCAACAGTTGCGCATCGCGCATGCCGGCCGAGTAGCCGACGCGCGTCAGCAATCCGCGCGTCTTTTCGATCCCCAGGCTGTCCATCAGTTCACGCCGCAAATCGCCGATGGAACTGGTGTGCAGCAACTGCATGCGCTGGCCATGCAGCCAGATGCGGCCGTCGCCGGGCGAGAACTGCAGGCTTTGCGTCAAGTCGTCCAGGGTCGGCGGCGCGCCCGCATTCATGTGCGCGCTGTCGCCGCGGTTAAGGATTTTGCCGCCGCCCCTGGCCATTTCCGCCAGCGATACCTGTTGCGCTTTTGTCATCCACCCCTCCCGGTTTTATCAAATGGTACAGCGTCCCCGTCCGGCATTTGATCACCTGATCAAATTATTTCCGCGACGGTCGCGCTGCCGCGCCGCATCAAACAGCACCTGCTTTCGAAAATTAATTATTAAATATAAGCATTTAGCATTGTATCGCAGTGCGGCACCGGCGCGCGGCCACGCTCTGGCACGGAACTCGCTATTCCTCCAAGCAAGCCACATACACATAACTCAACAGATGGAGACAACAATGGGCGCACCCGACACGACCGCGTTTTTGCACGACACCCCCTGGCACGGCAACGTCTTTGACGGCGACTGGATCGCCGCGCAGGGAGGGCGGCACCCCATCATCGAACCCGCCACCGGCGCCACCCTGGGCGTCACCGGCCAGGCCAATGCGCACGACGTGGCGCGCGCCGCCGTGGCCGCACGCGCCGCCCAGCGCGCCTGGGCCGCGATGGACTACAAGCAGCGCGCGCCAATCTTCCGCAAGGCCGCCGCGCTGCTGGAACAGCACAGCGACGAACTGGCCATGTGGATCGCCCGCGAAACCGGCGGCATCTTGCCGAAAGCGCAGCTGGAAGTGCGCGAAGCCACCGCCCACCTGCACGAAGCGGCGGCCATGCTGACGCAGCCGCAAGGCCAGTTGCTGGCCGCGCCGCATGACCAGTTCAGCATTGCGCGGCGCGTGCCGCACGGCGTGGTCGGCGTGATTTCGCCTTTTAACTTTCCGCTGATCCTGTCGATCCGGTCGATCGCGCCGGCGCTGGCGGTGGGGAATGCCGTGGTCCACAAACCCGACCTGCAAACACCGGTCACGGGCGGCGTCATCATTGCCCGTATTTTCGAAGAGGCCGGCTTGCCGAAAGGCGTGCTGCACGTGCTGCCGGGCGGCGCCGACGCGGGCGAAGCGCTGTGCAGCCACCCGGATATCGCGATGGTGTCGTTCACCGGTTCCACTGCCGTTGGCCGCCGCGTGGCGGAACTGGCGGGGCGCGCGCTGAAGAAAGTGTCGCTGGAATTGGGCGGAAAGAATTCACTGGTGATCCTCGATGACGCCGATCCCGATATCGCGGCCGCCAACGTGGCCTGGGGCGCGTACCTGCACCAGGGCCAGATTTGCATGGCGTCCGGCCGCATCCTGCTGCAGCGGGGCATCGCCGCCGCCGTCACGGAACGCTTGCTGGCCAAGGCGAACGCGCTGCCCGTTGGCGACCCGGTCAGCGGCGCCGTGGCGCTGGGTCCTCTGATCAATGGCCGCCAGGTCGAGCGCCTGCACGGCATCGTGCACGACTCGGTTGCCGCCGGCGCCACGCTGCTGGCCGGCGGCCGCCACGACGGCCGTTTTTACCAGCCCACCGTGCTGACCGGCGCCCAGCCCGGCATGCGCTGCTTCGAAGAGGAATTGTTCGGTCCGGTCGCCTCCATCACGGTATTCGAGCGCGACGACGACGCCATCGCACTGGCTTCGCAAACCGCGGGCTGCCTGGCGCTGGGCGTGATTTCGCCATCGCTGGCGCGCGCCATGCACATCGTCAACCGGGTGCCTTGCGGCCATGCCCACATCAACGACCAGACCGTGCTGGCGGAAGTGCACGCGCCGTTCGGCGGCAGCGGCACCTCCGGCAATGGCGGGCGCCATGGCGGCCCGGCCGACTGGGACGAATTCTCGCAATGGCAATGGCTGACCATCAAGAGCGAAGCGCCGCGCTACCCGTTCTGACCCTTTTCATCAACCCAACTTTTCCTGACCACAAAAGCGGAGACCTCATGGATCTACTCAACAAAACCATCGTCATCACCGGCGCCTGTTCCGGCATCGGCGCGGAAACCGCGCGCCTGGCGCGCGCCCGTGGCGCCACCGTGATCGGCATCGACCGCAACCCGCCCGGGCTGACCCTGGATGGCTTCATCCAGACCGACCTGGGCGACACGGAAGCGATCGACGCCGCGGTGGCGCAATTGCCGGCGCGCGTCGATGCGCTGTGCAACGTGGCCGGCGTGCCCGGCACCGCGCCGATGGAACTGGTGGCGCGCGTCAATTACCTGGGATTGCGCCACCTGACCGAGCGCGTGCTCGAACGCATGCCGGCCGGCGGCGCCATCGTCAATATCGCCTCCATCCTGGGCGCCGAATGGCCGCAACGGCTGGCGCAGCACAAGGACCTGGCTGCCACGCAAGGCTTCGAGGCCGGTGCGGCATGGCTGCGCGACCACCCGGCGCACCAGGACACCTGCTACCAGTATTTCAAGGAAGCGCTGCTGGTCTGGTCGTTTTCGCAATCGCAAACCTGGTTCCTGGAAAAGTCGGTGCGCATGAATTGCGTGGCGCCCGGCCCGGTCTTCACCCCGATCCTCGGCGACTTCGTGTCCATGCTGGGGGAAGAACGCATACAGCGCGATTCCGCACGGATGAAACGCCCCGCCTTTGCCGACGAAGTCGCGCCGGCCGTCCTGTTCCTGTGTTCCGACGCCGCGCGCTGGATCAGCGGCATCAACCTGCCGGTCGATGGAGGGCTGGCGTCGACCTATATCTGAATCCGCAGTCCCTGCAGTACACACACTTAAAACAACCCTTGGGGGAGACATGAAACTGCAACGCACCTGGCCGCCGCTGCGGCCGACCATCCTTGCGCTGGCGCTGGCCGCCTTCGGCGCACCGGCGCACGCCTATGAATTCGACACCGGCTCCGACATCAAAGTCAGCTGGAACAATACCTTCAAATACAGCGTGGCGTACCGTCTCAAGGATGCCGACCCGCGCCTGCTGGCGGGCGGCTATCCCGGTTACGGCCCGGCCGACTTCACCGGCTTCAACCTCGATGACGGCAACCAGAATTTCCGCAACAAGGGCGTGGTATCGAACAGGGTCGACTGGCTGACCGAATTCGATGCCGGCACCCGCAACGCGGGATTGCGCATCAGCGCGGCGGCCTGGTACGACGGCGCCTACACCGGCAGCAACGACAATGCGTCGGCCGCCAGCAATGCCGGTGTACTGGCCGGCGTTGCCGGCAACGCCTTCACCAAGGGCACCCGTGTCCTGCATGGCCGCAACGCCGAATTGCTGGACGCCTTTGTCTTTGGCAAGGGCAGCCTGGGCGACATGCCCGGCACCTTGCGCGTGGGCCGCCATACGCTGCAATACGGTGAAAGCCTGTTCTTTGGCGCCAACGGCATCGCCAATGCACAGGGCCCGGTGGACCTGGTCAAGCTGCTGTCGGTGCCGGGCGCGCAATTCAAGGAAATCCTGCGTCCCGTGAACCAGGTGTCCGGCCAGCTGCAATTGCTGCCCAACCTGTCGCTGGGCGGCTACGTCCAGTTCGAATGGCGTCCGACCCGCATCCCCGGCGTGGGCAGCTACCTCAGCGCCTATGACGCGGCCGGCGCCGGCGCCACCGCGTTCCTGGTCGCCCCAACCAATTCCGGCGCGCCGGCGTTTTATACGCAGCCGGACATGAAAGCAAAGAACGCCGGCCAGGGCGGCTTGCAGCTGAAATTCACGCCGGCCGGGTCCGACGTCGAATATGGCTTGTACGCGGCACGCTATCACGACAAGACGCCGTATTTCTACCTGGGCTTCGCGCCAGCCTTCCCGCCCGGCGCGCCGGCCACCGTGCAAGCCGTGTATGCCGAAGGCATCCGCACCTTCGGCGCCAGCGCCAGCACGGTGCTGGGCGGCTTCAACGTGGCGGCCGAAGTGTCGGTGCGGCGCAACTCGCCGCTGGTCAGTGATCCGACGCCGAACTTCCTGTCGCGCCAGGGCGTCGGCATCCCTGCCGACAACAACGGCAATCCGGCTTACGCGGTCGGCAATACCGCGCACGCCAACCTGTCGGCGATTTATGTGCTGCCGACCAACAGCCTGTTCCAGGGCGGCGCGCTGCTGGGCGAACTGGCGTGGAACCGTACCACCAGCGTCGCATTCAAGGGGGCGCTCGACCCCAACACCACGCGTGACGCCACGTCGATGCGCATGATCTTTGAACCGGCGTATTACCAGGTGCTCCATGGCCTGGACCTGACGGTGCCGATCGGCCTGGGCTACAACATCGATGGCCGCTCGTCCGCGATCTTCAACTTCAATGGCGGCGCCGCACACGGCGGCGATTTCAATATCGGCATCAACGGCAGCTATCAGCAGGACTGGAAGTTCGGTATCAGCTATGTGCGCTTCCTGGGTTCGGCCGGCACCTTCCTGAAAAACCATGCCGCCACCAACACGCCCATCCTGAGCTATGCCCAGCCGCTCAAGGACCGCAACTACATCTCGTTCAACGTCAAACGCGCGTTTTGAAGGAAGCCATCATGAAAAAATATACCCTGTCCACCGCCATCGCCCTGGCCTGCTCCGCGCTGGCCGGCAACGCCATTGCCGCCGTCAGTCCCGACGAAGCGGCCACGCTGAAATCCACCCTGACGCCGCTGGGCGCGGAAAAAGCCGGCAACAAGGAAGGCACCATCCCCGCGTGGGAAGGCGTCTACAGCAAGGTAGCGGCCGGCTACAAGGAAGGCGAAGCCCGCCCCGACCCGTTCGCGGCGGAAAAGCCGCTGTTTTCCATCACCGGCAAGAACGTCGACCAGTACGCGGCGAAACTGTCGGCCGGCACGGTGGCCATGCTGAAAAAGTATCCCAACTACCGCGTCGACATTTATCCGACCCACCGCACCGGCGGCGCGCCGAACTGGGTCTATGACAACACGTTCAAAAACGCCACCCGCGCCAAGACCGTGGACGGCGGCTATGGCGCCGATGGCGCCTTTGGGGGCACGCCCTTCCCGATCCCGAAATCCGGCTATGAAGCGGTGTGGAACCACCGCCTGGCATGGACCGGGGAAACCGCGATCTACGCCACCCGCACCTGGATCGTCACGCCCGACGGCAAGCGTTCGCTGGCGAACGAAGCGGAACAAACCATCATGCGCCCCTACTATTTCAAGGACGGCAGCCTGGAAAAAATGGATGGCCCTTACCAGTACGGCCGCCTGATCACGCGCGCGCCGGCATCGAAGGCCGGCGAAGGCATCCTGGCGCACGACGGCCTGAATGAAAAATCGCCGCGCGCACTGTGGCAATACCTGGTGGGTCAGCGCCGCGTGCGCCGTGCGCCGTCGGTGGCGTACGACACGCCGGATTCCGTCACGTCCGGCATTGGCTTCTTCGACGAAGCGTTCATGATGTTCGGTCCGATCGACCACCACGAACTGAAACTGGTCGGCAAAAAAGAAATGTACATCCCGTACAACAACAACCGCGCGGCCGGCGCGAAAATCGCCGACCTGGTGGGCCCGCAATTCCTCAATCCCGATCTGGTGCGCTGGGAATTGCACCGCGTGTGGGAAGTCGAAGCCACGGTGGCGCCGGGCAAGCGCCATGTGGTGGCCAAGCGCCGCTATTACCTCGACGAAGACACCTGGCAAGCCATCCTGGCCGACGGCTATGACGCGCAGGGCCAGATCTGGCGCAGCAATTACACATTGACCCTGCTGGCGCCGGACTTCCCGGCCGTGATCGGCAGCGTGATGTGGGGGACGTACAACGTGCAGACCGGGGCTTACCTGCTGAACGCCGCGTCGAATGAATTGCCGATCCAGTACAAGCCGATTGCGCGCCTGCCGGTCAGCTATTTCGGTCCGGAAGAACTGGCCAACCAGGGGTCGCGCTGATGCGCGCCGCAGCCATGAAGATCCTTGCGATTCTTTCACTGCTGGCCGCCGCGCTGGCCGCGCCGTCGATGGCGCAGCCGCAGCCGGCCGCGCCGCCGCTGGCGGTGCTGACCCAGCCCGCCATCCAGTCCGCCAAGGCCCGCGGCGCCGCCATGCTGGCGGTGACGCGCGCCGGCCGCCGGCTGGTGGCGGTGGGCGAACGCGGCATCGTGCTGCTGTCCGACGACGATGGCGCGCACTGGCGCCAGGCCGCCACGCCGGTGCAGGTCAGCCTGGTGGCGGTGCAATTCGTCACGCAGGAGCAAGGCTGGGCCACCGGCCATCTGGGCGTGGTGCTGCACACCGCCGACGCCGGGCTGACCTGGCACAAGCAGTTCGACGGCATCCAGGCCGCCGCCGCGATGGCGCGCGCGGCCGCCACACCGGACGCCGTGCGCGCCGCCCGGCAAATGCAGGAGGACGGTCCGGATAAACCGTTCCTCGACCTGTATTTCAGCGACGAGCGCAACGGATATATCCTGGGCGCCTACAACCTGCTGTTCCGCACCACGGACGGCGGCAAGAGCTGGCAGCCCTGGCAGGACCACGCGGCCAATCCGAAAAGCCTGCACCTGTATGCGATGCGCGCGGCCGGCAACGCGTTGTACCTAGCCGGCGAACAGGGCACCTTGCTGCGTTCGCTGGACGGCGGCGCCACCTTCGAGACGCTGGCCACGCCGTACAAAGGCAGTTACTTCGGCTTGCTGGCGGCGCCCGGCGGCGAACTGGTGGCGTATGGCTTGCGCGGCAACGCCTGGTGGTCGGGCGACCAGGGGCGCACCTGGCGCCAGGTCGAGACCGGGTTGCAGCAGTCGCTGACCGCTGGCGTCAACCTGGACGACGGCAGCCTGGCCCTGCTCAGCCAGGGCGGCGACATCCTGCTCAGCAGCGACGCCGGCCGCACCTTCACGCGCGCGCCAAACTCGCTGCCGCTGCCGGCCGCCGCGCTGGCGCAAGCCGCCGATGGCACGCTGGTCGTGGCCGGCCTGCGCGGCCTGCAGCGCCTGGCGTCCTCCCTGAAAACACCTTGAGCAGGATTCCCATGCATACCGACCAAGACCTGGACCAGCAGCCCGTCATCGCGCGGCTGCAGGACTTCGACACGCGCTCCGGCAACCTGGCGGAACGCGCGCTGTTCAACTTCCGGCCCGTGATCATTGCCCTGTGCCTGCTGCTGACGGCGCTGCTGGGCTGGCAAGCCACGCATTTGCGGCTGAATGCCAGCTTTGAAAAAATGATCCCGACCGGCCACCCGTATGTGCGCCATTACCTCGACCACAAGGCGGACTTGAGCGGCCTGGGCAACTCGCTGCGGATTGCCGTGGCGGCGCGCCAGGGCACCATCTTCGACGCGCGCTACCTGGCCACCCTGCAAAAAATGAATGACGAGATTTACCTGTTGCCCGGGGTCGACCGTCCATTCATGAAATCGCTGTGGACCGCCAATACGCGCTGGACCGCCGTCACCGAGGAAGGGCTCGATGGCGGCACCGTGATCCCGGACGATTACGACGGTTCGGCGCGCAGCATGGACGTGTTGCGCGCCAATGTCGAGCGTTCGGGCGAGATCGGCCAGACCGTGGCCGCGAATTTCCAGTCCTCGATGCTGTTCGTGCCGCTGCTGGACGTGAATCCGCAGACCGGCCTGCCGCTCGACTACCGCACCTTTTCACAACAACTGGAAACCATCCGCGCCAAATACCAGGCCGAAGGCGTCGATATCCACATCACCGGCTTCACCAAGATCGTCGGCGACCTGATCGAAGGTTTGCAACAGGTGTTGCTGTTCTTCGTTGCCGCCATCGCCATTGCCAGCGCGGTGCTGTACTGGTACACGCGCTGCTGGCGCAGCACCATGCTGGTGATGCTGTGCTCCCTGGTGGCGGTGCTGTGGCAATTCGGCCTGCTGGCGCTGCTGCGTTACGAACTCGATCCGTATTCCGTGCTGGTGCCATTCCTGGTGTTTGCGATCGGCATGAGCCATGGCGCGCAAAAAATGAATGGCATCATGCAAGACGTGGGACGCGGCACGCACCGGGTGGTGGCGGCGCGCTATACGTTCCGGCGCCTGTTCGCGGCCGGCATGGCGGCGCTGCTGTGCGACGCGGTCGGCTTCCTGGTGTTGACGATGATCCAGATTAAAGTCATCCAGGACCTGGCCGCCATCGCCAGCATCGGCGTGGCCGTGCTGATTTTCACCAACCTGGTGTTGCTGCCGGTCCTGCTGTCGTACACCGGCGTCAGCGCACGCGCGGCCGCGCGCAGCCTGCAGGCGGAACAGCAGGGCCAATCGCCGTGGCTGTGGGCCGTGCTGGACCGCTTCACGCAACGCCGCTGGGCCACGGTGACGGTGGCCGCCAGCGCCGTGCTGGCGCTGCTGGGTTACCTGGCCAGCCTGCAATTGCAGGTCGGCGACCTCGATCCGGGCGCACCGGAATTGCGCGCCGATTCGCGCTACAACCGCGATAACGCTTTCATGGTGCGCAATTATGCCGCCAGCGCCGATGTGCTGGTGGTGATGGTGAAAACCGCCGCCGACCAGTGCACGCAATACCAGACCCTGGCCAAGGTCGATGCGCTGGCGTGGCAACTGGAACAATTGCCGGGTGTCGATTCCACCAATTCGATGGCGTCGCTCAGCAAGCTGGCCGCCACCGGCTACAACGAAGGCAATTTCAAGTGGTATAACCTGACGCCCAACCAGAGCGCGCTGGGCGCGGTGCAGACCCGCGCACCGCGTGAACTGTTCAACCAGAATTGTTCGCTGCTGTCGCTGTACGTCTACCTGAAGGACCACAAGGCGGCCACCTTGAGCGCCGTGGTGGGCGCGGTGGAACGCTTTGCCGCCGACAACGACACGCCGCAAGAGCAATTCCTGCTGGCGGCCGGCAGCGCCGGCATCGAGGCCGCCACCAATATCGTCGTGAAAAAAGCCATGCACGATATGCTGTACTGGGTGTATGGCGCGGTGGTCTTGCTGTGCTACCTGGCGTTCCGTTCGTGGCGCGCGGTGGTGGTGGCGGTGCTGCCGCTGGTGCTGACATCGATCCTGTGCGAAGTGCTGATGGTCTGGCTGGGCATGGGCGTCAAGGTCGCCACCCTGCCGGTGATCGCGCTGGGCGTCGGCATCGGCGTCGATTACGCGCTGTATGTGCTGAGCGTGGTGCTGGCGCGCCAGCGTGCCGGCGCCAGCTTGTCCGACGCGTTTCAGCATGCGCTGCAATTCACCGGCAAGGTCGTGATGCTGACCGGCGTCACCCTGGCGATTGCCGTGGCCACCTGGATCTGGTCGCCGATCAAGTTCCAGGCCGACATGGGCATCTTGCTGGCCTTTATGTTCCTGTGGAACATGGTGGGCGCGCTGGTGCTGTTGCCGGCGCTGGCGCACTTCCTGTTGCCGGGCCAGCCGGCGCGCGATCCCGACCCGGACTCGTTGCGCATGACGCCACAGGGCGCCGTGATCGGCTACGCCGAGCGCCACCGCACCCACGCGTGGCTGGGCATACCGTACGCGCAACCGCCGGTGGGAGCGCTGCGCTGGAAGGCGCCCCGTCCACCGCTGCCGTGGCGCGGCGTGCGCCGGGCCTTGCACTATGGCGCAGTGGCCATGCAATTTGCCGGCGAGACCATCGGCGCGCCGCGCAAGCAATGGGGCCAGGTGACGGGCTCCGAGGATTGCCTGACCCTGAACGTGTTCGCGCCGCGCATGACGCCGGAGCAGCTGGCGCGGAACCAACCGAAGTTGCCGGTGATGGTATGGATCCATGGCGGCGCCAATACGGCCGGCAGTGCGTCGGCGTATACCGCGCTGCGCAACCTGGCGGGACACGACCAGGTGGTGGTGGTGTCGCTGAATTACCGGCTCGGCATTTTCGGCTGGTTCAGCCTGGCCGAACTGGCGGACGATAACGCCACGCCGCTGGACCGCTCCGGCAATTTCGGCACCCTGGACATCATTGCCGCGCTGCAGTGGGTGCGCAGCCATATCGCTTCCTTTGGCGGCGATCCGGGAAACGTCACCGTGTTCGGCGAATCGGCCGGCGGCCTCAATGTTTACACCTTGCTGGCCAGCCCGCTGGCCCAGGGTTTATTTCACAAGGCCATCCTGCAATCGCCGATCACGCTCAGCCACAGTATCGCCGAAGCGCAAAATGCCGCCGACAGCGGCATGCCAGGCCATGCACTGAGTTCGCGTGAGTTGCTGTTGCGCTGGTTCGCCCCCGGCGAGTCCCGCGACGCGGCGCGCGCCGTGGTGGACGCCATGCCGCCGCAACAATTGGCACAAGCGCTGCGCGCCCGTCCGGCAGCGGAATTGCTGGCCGCCGTGACGCCGGCCGGGCTGGGATTTTATGAAGCCCCCGTGGTGCTGCGCGACGGCCTGGTGCTGCCACTGGCCCCGTTCGAGCAATGGTTCGCCGATACCGCGCGCTACAACGCGGTGCCCGTCATCATCGGCAGCAACCGCGACGAATACAAACTGTTCATGGCGAGCAATCCGGAATTCGTGCGCCAGTTGCCGGGCGGCGTGCCATGGATCCGCAACGCGGCGCACTATGCGCGTTATGCACGCTACATGTCGGACCTGTGGAAAGCCAATTGCGTCGATGCGCCGGCGGCCAACATGGTGGCGGCCGGCCAGCGCGACGTGTGGGTCTACCGCTTCGACTGGGACGAGCACCCGAACGTGCCGCTGCTGCAACTGAAGCTGTTGCTGGGTGCGGCGCACGTGGCGGAAATCGCGTTTACTCTGCGCGACCTGGACGGCGAATTCGATCCGCTGCGCTGCGCCGTCAAGGGCAACCTCGCCAGCCGCCGGCTGGTGTCCGACGCCATGGCGGGCTACTGGACCAGTTTCGCGCACAGCGGCGTCCCGACCCGGGGCGAGCGCCAGCAGCGCCCCGCATGGCCGCGCTGGACCGTGGCGCCGGACACCGGCAAGCTGATGCTGTTCGACGGCGCCGCCAACGGCGGTGTCCGCGCCGGCACGCTGCGGGTCGATGCGGACACCCTGAAACAGGAACTGGCGGCCGATACCACCTTCCACCACGAGCCGCGTGAACGGGTGCGGCTGTATGCGCGCATGTTCAGCTGGTCGGTCTTCGCCAACCGGGTCGGGGCGGCGGAATTCGCCCGCTTTGCCGCCGCCCACCAAGTCAATGGCAGCGCCGAGGAATTCCGGCCCGCCCACTGGCCCTGATCAGTACCGGCAATCCCACGGCGCCGCCGCGTCACGGCGCCGTTGCATTATCACAACATCATCCCCCTCCTCCCGTCCCCGCCGGCATTTCCGGCCCGGCGGCAGGCGCCCGCGCGCCTGCCGCTTTTTAGCGCTTGCTTTCGCCGCACCAATCGTTATACTAAATAATAGTTATAAACAATAAGTATATGGGAACCAACCCGACCATCCATCCACCTTTGGAGACACAGCATGACCATTCCATTCCGCGCCAGCGTACTGGCGTTTGCAAGCGTCCTGGCAGCCGGCCAGGCCCATGCCGACCTGACCATCGGCGTCAGCATGCCGCTGACCGGCCCCGCCTCCGGCCTGGGCATCCCGTCCAAGAACGGTTTCGCGCTGTGGCCCGCCACGGTGGGCGGAGAAAAAGTCAAACTGGTGATCCTCGATGACGCCAGCGATCCGACCCAGGCCGGCAAAAATGCGCGCCGCTTCATTGCCGAAGACAAGGTGGACCTGATCATCGGTTCGTCCGCCACCGCGCCCGCCATGGCGATCTCCGAAGTCGCGGCGGAAGGCCAGACCGTGCAGCTGTCAACATCGCCGGTGGAACTACCCGAAGGCAAAGGCGCCTGGACCTTCCGCCTGGCCCAGTCGAACGCCGTCATGGCCAGCGGCCTGGCGCGCCAGATGAAGGGCGCCAACATCAAGACTCTGGGTTTCCTTGGCTATTCGGATGGCTATGGCGAGAGCTGGCTGCGTGAAATCAGCGCCGCCGCCAAAGCCATGGGGATCCAGGTGGTGGTGGCGGAACGCTTTGGGCGCGCCGACACCAGCGTCACCGCCCAGGCGCTGAAAGTGGTGGCCGCGCGCCCGGACGCGGTGCTGGTGGTGGGTTCTGGCAGCGGCGCCGCGATGCCGCACAAGTCGCTGATCGAGCGTGGTTTCCAGGGCAAGGTTTACCAGACCCACAGCGCGGCCTCGAATGACTTGATCCGCCTGGGCGGCAAGGACGTGGAAGGCGCCGTGGTGGTGGCCGGACTGGCGGTGACGCCGGAAGCGCTGCCGGACAGCCACCCATCGAAAAAACTGGCGCTCGATTTCGTCGAACGCTATGAAAAACAGTTCGGCGCCGGCACCCGCAACCAGTTCGCCGCGCACAGTTACGATGCCCAGTTGCTGCTGCAGTACGTGGTGCCGGAAGCGCTGAAAAAGGGCAAACCCGGCACGCCGGAATTCCGCGCCGCCCTGAAACAGGCGCTGGAAAGCACCCCCAACATTCCCATCACGCAGGGCGTGATCCATTACACCCCGACCGACCATTTCGGCCTGGGTTCCAACTCGCGCATGCTGTTGACGATCGACAAGGGCGCCTGGAAAGCGCTGGCGCCATGAATCTCGATGGATCCATCGCCGCCATCCTGTTACTCGATGGCACCACCAGCGGCATGGTGTATGCGCTGATTGCGATCGCACTGGTACTGGTGTTCGCGGTCACGCGCATCCTGTTCCTGCCGCAGGGTGAATTCGTGGCGTATGGCGCGCTGACCCTGGCCATGCTGCAGCAAGGCCAGGTGCCGGGCCCGGTGTGGCTGTTGCTGGCGCTGGCCGTGTGCGCCAGCGCCACCCGGGGCGTGGATTTGCTGCGCACCGGCCAGGCGCGCGCGCTGCCCGCCATGCTGTTGCGTAACCTGGTATTGCCGGCGCTGGTGGCGGCGCTGGTCATGTGGGCCGCGCCGCGCCAGTTCGCGCTGCCGCTGCAAGTGGCGCTGACCCTGCTGCTGGTGACGGCGCTGGGTCCGCTGCTGTACCAGGTGGTCTACGAATCGCTGGCCGCCTCCAGCGTGCTGGTGCTGCTGATCGTCTCGGTCGGCGTGCACTTCACGCTGACCGGACTGGGACTGCTGTTCTTTGGCGCCGAAGGATTCCGCACACCGGCGTTCTGGGACGCGCGCTGGACGGTCAATGGCGTCACCCTGGGTGCGCAAACCGTGGCGGTGCTGCTGGCGGCGCTGGTCTTGATGGCCGTGCTGGGGCTGGTACTGCAACGCACGCTGTACGGCAAGGCCCTGCGCGCCACCGCCGTCAACCGGCTCGGGGCGCGCCTGATGGGCGTGTCGCCCGGCCTGGCCGGCCAGCTGACCTTTGCCATGGCGGCCTTTATCGGCGCGCTGTCCGGCATGCTGATCGGGCCGATGACCACCATGTTTTACGATTCCGGCTTCCTGATCGGCCTGAAGGGCTTTGTCGCCGCCACCATCGGCGGCCTGGCCAGTTTCCCGCTGGCGGCCGGCGGCGCACTGGCGGTGGGCTGGATCGAATCGTTCAGTTCTTTCTGGGCCAGCGATTTCAAGGAAGTGGTGGTGTTCATGTCGCTGCTGCCGATCCTGCTGTGGCGTTCCATCGCCAGCCCGGCCCATGATGAGGAGGAAGCGTAATGCACCATCGATCCGCGCTGCGCGCCGCGCCATCCGCCAAGGCCGCGGCAACCGTATCGGCGCCCGCGCCTGCGCCGGACACCATCCCGCGCCGGCGCAAGCCATGGCTGGCCCCGGCCCTGCTGCTGGCGGTTTTTGTCCTGTTCCCGCTGCTGCCCACGCCGCAATTCTGGGTGGTGCAAGCGAACTATATCGGCCTGTATGCGCTGGCCGCGATCGGGGTGGTGCTATTGACCGGCATCGGCGGCATGACGTCGTTCGGCCAGGCCGCCTTTGCCGGCATCGGCGCCTATACCAGCGCGTACCTGTGCACCGCGCACGGCGTGTCGCCGTGGCTGGCGCTGGGCATCGGCCTGTTGCTGACCGGCGCCAGCGCGCTGGCGCTGGGCTGGATCACCTTGCGCATGTCCGGCCATTACCTGCCGCTGGCCACCATCGCGTGGGGCATCAGCCTGTATTTCCTGTTCGGCAAACTGGCCTGGCTGGGCAGTTATGACGGCATTTCCGGCGTGCCGGCACTGCGCGTGTTCGGCATCGACCTGGCCCAGGACCGCGCCATGTATTACCTGGTGTGGGGCATCGTGCTGGTGGCCGCCTGGCTCAGCCTGAACCTGCTCGATTCGCGCCCGGGCCGCGCCCTGCGCGCCCTGAAAGGTGGCGCGGTGATGGCCGAAGCCATGGGCATCGACACCGCGCGCCACAAAATCCTGCTGTTCGTGCTGGCCGCGCTGCTGGCGTCGGTGTCGGGCTGGCTGTTCGCGCACTTGCAGCGCACCGTCAACCCGTCGCCATTCAGCATCAAGATGGGCATCGAGTACCTGTTCATGGCGGTGGTGGGCGGCGTGTCGCATATCTGGGGCGCCTTGCTGGGCGCCGGCATTGTCAAGCTGATGGAAGACCAGTTGCAGGTCTGGCTGCCACGCCTCCTCGGTGGCGGCGGCAGCTATGAAGGCATCGTGCTGGGCCTGGTGCTGGTGCTGATGCTGAAATATGCGCGCCACGGCGTATGGCCCAGCGTCGCGGCGCTGGCGGCCCGGGTGCTGCCGGCGGCGCCACGCCAGGCCCCCGCCCCGGCGGAGGCGCTGCCACGGCGCGCCATGCCGCAGGCCGGCGGGCCGCTGCTGCAAGTGGAAGCGATGACCAAGCGCTTTGGCGGCCTGGTGGCGGTCAACGGTGTCAGCTTCAACGTCAAAGCCGGTGAAATCGCCGGCCTGATCGGTCCCAACGGCGCCGGCAAGTCCACCACCTTCAACCTGGTCAGCGGCTTGCTCAAGCCGACCGAAGGCGCGGTGCGCTTCCTGGGCGAGCCGGTTGCCGGCCAGGGCGCGCGCGCCATCGCGCGGCGCGGCATGGCCCGCACCTTTCAGCACGTGAAGCTGCTGCCCGCCATGACGGTGCTGGAAAACGTGGCGCTGGGCGCGCATGCGCGGCTGGACAGCGTCATGGGCATGGACGTGGCGCGCGCCATGCTGCGGCTCGACCGGAAAACCGAGGCGCGCCTGCTGGCCGAAGCGGCGCGCGCGCTGGAACAGGTCGGCCTGGCGCACCTGATGCACGAACCGGCAGGCAGCCTGGCGCTGGGCCAGCAGCGCATCCTGGAAATCGCCCGCGCGCTGTGCTGCGACCCGGTCCTGCTGTTGCTGGACGAACCGGCCGCCGGCTTGCGCCACCTGGAAAAGCAGGCGCTGGCCGACGTGCTGAAGCAATTGCGCGCTGGCGGCATGAGCATCCTGCTGGTGGAACACGACATGGAATTCGTCATGCGGCTGACCGACCATATCGTGGTGATGGAGTTCGGTACAAAAATCGCGGAAGGCACGCCGGAACAGATCCAGGTCCATCCTGCAGTGATTGAAGCGTATCTGGGAGGCACGGAATGAGTCAAGAAGCGAGTAACCTCGTGCTGGAAGTGGACCAGCTGCAAGTCAGCTATGGCAAGGTGCAGGCGCTGCACCAGGTCGGCTTGAAGCTGGAAAAAGGCAGCATCGCCACCGTGATCGGCCCGAATGGCGCTGGAAAATCCACGCTGCTGAACGCGGTGATGGGCATCCTGCCATCGCGCGGCGCGATCCGCTACCAGGGCCGCGCCATCGAACGCAGCCCGCTGGAACAGCGCGTACTGGATGGCATCGGCCTGGTGCCGGAAACGCGCGAACTGTTTTCCACCATGCCGGTGGAAGACAACCTGTTGCTGGGCAGTTTCCGCCGCATGCGGCTGGGCGAAGCGAACCCGCGCGACCAGTTGGCCACCGTGTACGACATTTTCCCGCGCCTGAAGGAACGCCGCACGCAGCTGGCCGGTACGCTGTCCGGCGGCGAACGGCAAATGCTGGCCATCGGCCGCGCGCTGATGGCCAAGCCCACCCTGCTGATGCTCGATGAACCCAGCCTGGGGCTGGCGCCGCGCATCGTCAAAGAGATCCTGCACATCATTGGCGCCTTGCGCGACGGCGGCCTGTCGGTGCTGCTGATCGAACAGAATGCCCGCGCCGCGCTGCAGGTGGCCGATTACGGCTACGTGCTGGAGCTGGGGCAAATGTCAATGAGCGGCCCCGCCGCGCAACTGGCCGGCGACCCGCAAGTGGTGCAGGCCTACCTGGGATTCGGCAAGCACTGAGTCACTCCGGCAGTTCCACGGTGGCCCCCGCCAGGGCCGCCGTGTCTTCATAAAAAATATCAGGAGATCCGCTATGCGTTTGAAACAACGTAGGACCCGGCACGCCGCTACGCCGGGCTTCACCGCCATCACCGCTATCACCGCCATTGCCGCCATGTCCATAGGGGGCTGCGGCAGCACGGACACGCCATCCGAAGCGGCCATCCCGCGGCTGGGCGCCGCCGCGCCGGGCGCGTTGACCGATTGCGCCGGCCTCGTGGCCAAGGCCGGATTTGCCAACACCAGCATCACGTCCGCCACCCTGGCGCCGGCCGGCAGCGTCACGCAAACCCTGGCCGGCCAGTCCGTCCCCATGCCGGAACACTGCATCGTGCTGGGCACGATGAACCAGCGCACCAGCGCAGTCGATGGCAAGCGTTACGCGATCGGTTTTGAAATGCGCCTGCCGGCCACGTGGAACGGCCGCTTCTTTTACCAGGCCAACGGCGGCAACGACGGCAGCATCTCCGGCGGCAACGCGGCCTTCGGCAACCTGCTGGGCGGCAGCCCGGTCAGCAACGCGCTGCTGCAAGGCTTTGCCGTCATCAGTTCGGACGCCGGCCACGTGCCCGACACGTCCTATCCTTCCGGGATCAACGGGCAGACCTACGGCCTGGACCCGCAGGCACGTTCCGACTATGGCTACAACGCGGTGGCGCAACTGACGCCGATGGCGAAAAACCTCATCAAAGCCGCCTACGGCCGAACACCGGATCGCTCGTATTTCGCCGGCTGCTCGAACGGCGGCCGCCACGGCTTCGTCGCGGCCAGCCGCTACGCCGACCAGTATGACGGCATCCTGGCCGGTAATCCCGGCTTTAACCTGCCCAAGGCCGCCGTGGCCGAGATGTGGGACAACCAGGCGTTCGCCGCAGTGTCTCCCACCGGCGAGGACGGTTTGCCCAACCTGGCGGCCAGTTTCAGCGACGCGGACCTGAAACTCATATCCGACAAGGTACTGGCCAAATGCGACGCGCTCGATGGCGTAACGGACGGCATGGTGGGCGATCCGGCCCAGTGCCAAAGCACCTTCTCGCTGGCCAGCGACGTGCCCACCTGCACCGGCGCGGCCGGCGGCGCCTGCCTGACGGCAGCGCAAAAGGGTGCGCTGGCCAAGGTGTTCGGCGGCGCGAAAAACGCCGCCGGCACGGCCCTGTACAGCGACTGGCCGATGGACGCCGGCATCGGCGCGCCCGGCTGGCGCATGTGGAAGATCGGCAATCCGCCCGTCCCCGCGTTCAACATTTTCCTTGGCACGCCATCGATGGCGTACCTCTTCTCGACGCCGCCCGCCAGCCCGCAGGTGGTCGATGGCAGCATGGCGTCGCTGATGAAGTTCACGCTGGGCTACAGTTTTGAAACAGATGCGCCGAAAATCTTCGCCACCACGCCGGTGTTCACGGAATCGGCGATGACGTTCATGACCGCGCCCAACCCTGCCGACCTGTCCACCCTGCGCAACCGCGGCGCCAAGATGATGGTGTTCCACGGCGTCAGCGACCCGGTATTTTCCTATCACGACACCATCAACTGGTGGAAAGCGCTGGACGCCCACCATGGCGGCAAAGCCGCCGATTTCGCACGCGTCTATACCATCCCCGGCATGAACCATTGTTCCGGCGGCCCGGCCACCGACCAGTTCGACATGGTGACCGCGCTGGTGAACTGGGTGGAACAGGGCCAGGCCCCGGCCAGCGTCAAGGCCACCAGCCGCAGCGCCGCGCTGAACAACGGCCTGGGCAGCATCCCGGCCAACCGTACGCGCCCGCTGTGCCCCTATCCCAAGGTGGTGAAGTACAACGGCAGCGGCAGCGTGGAAGACGCGGCCAGCTTCAGTTGCCAGTAAGGGAACGGCGATGCTGTCATACGTGCCTCCCTTGAAGGACATGCGCTTCGTGCTGGAACAGGTGCTGGACGCGCCGGCGCAACTGGCCGCCATGCCGTCCTGCGCGGAAGTCGACGCGGACCTGATGCGCCAGGTGTGCGAAGAAGCGGGCCGCTTTGCCACCGGTGTGCTGTTTCCGCTCAATGCCGTGGGCGACCGTGAAGGTTGCCGTTTTGAACAGGGTAACGTGCATACGCCGCCCGGCTTCGCGGACGCCTACCGCCAGTACAGCGAGGCGGGCTGGCCTGCGCTGGCCTGCGCGCCGGAACACGGCGGACAAGGCTTGCCGCAAGTGCTCAACTGCGTGCTGCAGGAAATGATCAGTTCGGCCAACCACGGTTGGGGCATGTATCCCGGCCTGGCGCATGGCGCCTATGCCTGCCTGGCGCAGTACGGCAGCGCGGAACTGCGGGAACGCTACCTGGAAAAGATCGTCAGCGGCGAATGGCTGGCCACCATGTGCCTGACCGAGCCGCAGGCCGGCAGCGACCTGGGCCTGCTGCGCAGCCGCGCCGAACCGGCCGCCGATGGCCGCTACGCCATCAGCGGGGGCAAGATATTCATTTCCGGCGGCGAGCATGACATGACCGCCAACATCATCCACCTGGTGCTGGCGCGCCTGCCGGATGCGCCGGCCGGCAGCAAGGGAATTTCCCTGTTCCTGGCGCCGAAATGGCTGCCGGACGGCACGCGCAACACCGTCCACTGCACCGGCATCGAACACAAGATGGGAATCCGGGGCAGCGCCACCTGCAGCCTGCAATTCGACGGCGCCACCGGCTGGCTGGTGGGTGAAGCGCACCGCGGCCTGGCCGCCATGTTCGTCATGATGAACGCGGCCCGGCTGCAAGTGGCGGCGCAGGGACTGGGCATCGCGCAGACCGCGTGGCAAAACGCCGTGGCGTACGCGCATGAACGGGTGCAGGGCAAGGCTGCGGCCTGTTCCCCCGGCCAGGACGGCGGGCGCGCCGATCCGATCGCCAGGCATGCTGCGGTCCAGCGCCTGCTGATGACGCAGCGCGCCTGCCTCGAAGGCGGACGCATGCTGGCTTATTGGACCGCCCTGGCGCTCGACTGCGCGGAACGGCATCCCGACCCGGCCATGCGCGAGCAGGCGCACGGCCACGTCAGCCTGCTCACGCCGGTGCTCAAGGCCATGCTCACCGAACAGGGGTATGCGGGCGCCAGCCAGGCCTTGCAAGTGTTCGGCGGCCACGGCTACATCACGGAAACCGGCATCGAGCAGTATGTGCGCGACGCGCGGGTGGCCATGATTTATGAGGGCAGCAACGAAATCCAGGCGGTCGACCTGTTGCTGCGCAAGGTGCTGGCGGACCGGGGCGCCCGGCTGGACTGCTGGCTGGCCCAGGTGCTCGCCACGGCCGGCCGGGAGCGCGGCGGCGCACTGGCGGCGCACGCGCAGGCGCTGGCCACGCTGGTGGAGCGCACGCAGGCGGCGGTGCGCGCCATAGCGCAGGCGGCCGCCGCGCAACCGGCGCTGCCGTATCGCGTGGCGCCAGACATGCTGCGCGTGGCTGGCCATTGCGGGCTGGCCTGGATGTGGCTGCGCGCGGCGCGCGCCGCCCTCGACGGACACGCGCTGGACCCTGCCTTCCACGCGGCCAAGCGCGCCACCGCCACGTATTACTTCACCTATGTGCTGCCCGAGGTGGAACAACTGTTTGCCGTCATCGACGCGTGCCTGCGACAGGACGCCGGGGACGACGCTTTCCTTTTGACTTGACGTACCGCACCACCCCAAAACCAAGGAGACTGAAATGAAACAAGCAATCCGTAACGCATGCATCCTAATGAGCTGCATGGCCGCATCCGCCGCCATGGCGCAATCGTCGGTCACGGTCTATGGCCTGGTCGATTCCGGCATCGCCTACACCACGAACATCAACGCGGCCGGCGACTCGATCACGAAAATCCCGTCGCTGACCAGCAGCTTCCCGTCGCGCATCGGCTTCCGTGGCACGGAAGACCTGGGCAACGGCCTGCAAGCCATCTTCACGCTGGAAAACGGCATGTCGCTCGATACCGGCGCCACCGGCCAGGGCGGCCGCCTGTTCGGACGCCAGGCGTTCGTGGGACTGAAAGGCGCATGGGGCACGCTGACCATCGGCCGCCAGCACAACATGACGTATTTATCCGGCATGAAGACCGACGTGCTGGGCCCGCATTTGTTCGCCATCGGCAGCATCGATCCCTACCTGCCGAACGCACGCAGCGACAACGCGATCGGCTACCTGGGCAATTTCAATGCATTCACCGTGGGCGCGACTTACAGTTTCGGACGCGACGCTTCGGCGGCGGGCGGCCCGGCGGCCACCAATTGCGCCGGCGAAGTGGCGGGCAATACCAAGGCGTGCCGCCAGGTCACCGGCCTGCTGGGCTACGACAACAAGCGCTTCGGCGTCACCACCTCGTATGACATTTTGTACGGCAACACCGGCGCCGCCGGCGGCCTGGCCAGCAGTAATCACAGCGACCGCCGCATCACCCTGAACGCCTATGCCATGCTGGGTGACACCAAACTGGGCGGCGGCGTGATCGCCCGCAAGACCGACGCC
Source organism: Pseudoduganella sp. GW821-FHT12E03 (assembly GCF_058807115.1). Taxonomy (NCBI): domain Bacteria; kingdom Pseudomonadati; phylum Pseudomonadota; class Betaproteobacteria; order Burkholderiales; family Oxalobacteraceae; genus Pseudoduganella; species Pseudoduganella sp. GW821-FHT12E03. Next base: position 24,357 of record NZ_JBXAQJ010000017.1, read on the forward strand.
GTCACCGGCGTCAGCGAATCCGACCTGTATTACCTCGGCGCCAGCCACCCGCTGTCGCCGCTGCTCACGCTGGACGGCCAGGTGGCTTACCGCGACCTGAAAAACAGCGGCGCCGACGTGACGATGCTGGTGGCGCGTGTGACGTACCTGTTGTCCAAGCGTACCGCCACCTATGCCGCCATCGGCCGCATGAAAAATGACGGCGCTTCCGCCGTGGCGCTGGACGCGGGCGGCACGGTGGGCGCCGGCAAGACGCAGAACGGCATCATGGCCGGCGTGCGCCACGCTTTCTGAACGCCATGGCGGGCAGGCGGGTCAGGATTTCCTGACGGGAGTTCGGGAATACCCTGATAGGCATTTGGATAAGGCGGCCCTACCATGGTGATAGCCGCATTACCCCACCTGCCTACCTGTCGCCGCATGTCATGATTTCGTTTGCCGCCGCCTGGGCGATCCTTCTGCCGCCAGCCATTTTCCTTCTCATCCTGCAGGCGCGCCATGTGCGGCGGCTGCGGGCGCAAGTGAACGAGGGAGCGCTGTTCCGCAACATGATCAACCAGGTCAGGGATGTGGCCGTGACCATGCACGACATGACCGATGGCGGCCGGGTGATCTACGCCAACGACGCCGCCTGCCTGCACTTCGGCGTCGACCGGGATACGCTGCTGACCTGGCGCCCGCCGAACTGGAATCCCACCATGGGCGCCGCCGATATCGCGGCGCTCTACCGCAAGCTGAAGCACGGCGATTCGGACACGCTGGAAACCGTGCACCGCGTCGCCAGCGGGGACCTGGTGCCGGTTGAAGTGATGCTGCTGTGCCAGATGCACGAAGGCGCTGCTGTCACCGTTGCCTACACGCGCGACATCCGCGCCCGCCGGGCCGAGGAAGCGCGGCGCCTGGCCTATGAGCGCGCCGAAGGCCACGCGCACGACATCGCCGAGCGCAAACGCCTGGAAGCACTGCTGCAGCGGCGCGAACACAGTTACCGCACACTGGTCGAGAATTTGCCGGACCCGCTGTTCCGCTACGACACCGAATGCCGCCGCACCTATGTCAGCCCGGCGGTGGAGCGCGTCACCGGCAAGGCGGCATCCGAACTGCTCGGCGTGACGCCGGCCGATGCGCCGCTCGCCACCGGCGCGCAGAATGCGCGGCTGCTGGCCGACATCCGCGCGGTGCTGGCCAGCGGCACACCAATCGTCAGCGAAATCGAGTACCACGCGCCGGACGGACGCTTGCGCCACTTCCAGAACCACTTCGGGCCGGAATTCGACGCCCATGGCACGGTGACCGGCGTGCTCTCCATCATGCGCGACATCACTGAACTCAAGCGGCTGGAAACCCTGATGCGCAAGCGCGAAGAAGAATTCCGCGCACTGGTGGAAAATTCGCCGGACATCATTTCCCGCTATGACCTCGATTGCCGCCGCATCTATACCAACCCGCGCGGTGTGGCAGCGCTGGGCGGCGACCTGGCGCGCATCCTGGGCACCACGCCGGCCGACCTGCCCGGCGGAGAGCCTGGCGCACGCTACCTGGAAGCCATCCGCGAGGTGATCGCGCAAGGCAAGGAGTGCAGCCTCGAACTGGAATGGCGCATGGACGGTCCTGAGACTTGCCTGCACGTGCGCATTTGCCCGGAGTTCGACGTCCATGGCCGCGTCAGCCATGTGCTGGCCATTGGCCGCGACATCAGCGAAATCGATGAGTACCGGCGCGTGATACACCGCCAGGCGTTCAGCGACGCACTGACCGGCCTGCCCAACCGCACCTTGCTGACCGACCGCCTGCGCCACGCCATCGCCGATGCCGCTTACCACGGCCACCAGTTCGGCCTGATGATGCTGGACCTGGACCATTTCAAGGAAATCAACGACACCATGGGCCACGGCGCCGGCGATGAATTGCTGCGCATGGCGGCCCAGCGCCTGCTGGCCAGCGTGCGCCCGTACGACACGGTGGCGCGGCTGGGTGGCGACGAATTCTCGGTGCTGCTGCCGAACATCCGCATGGGCGACGATCTGGCGACGGTGGCCGGCAACATCCTGCGCGCACTGGCCGAACCCTTCGTGATGGACGGCCAGGAATTATTCATCTCGTGCAGCATCGGCATCGCGCTGTATCCGGACGACAGCACCGGCATCGAGGCGCTGTACAAGTATGCCGACTCGGCGATGTACCACGCCAAACAGATGGGACGCAACAATTTCCAGTTTTACCAGCCCGAATTCACACAGCGCTCGCAAGACCGGCTGGAGCTGGAAGCGGCGCTGCGGCGGGCGCAAAAGCGCGGCGAACTGGCGCTGTATTACCAGCCGCAGATCGAACTACAGAGCGGGCGCATGGTCAGCGCCGAAGCGCTGCTGCGCTGGCGCCGCGACGGCTACGGCATCGTGCCGCCGGACCGCTTCATTCCGGCCGCCGAAGCCTGTGGCCTGATCGTGGACATCGGCGAATGGGTATTGCGGACCGCCTGCCGCGACGTGGTGCGCTGGAACCAGGGACGGGCCGTCCCGGTGCGGGTGGCCGTCAACCTGTCGACGCGCCAGTTCGTGCGCAACGACCTGGCCGGCTCGATACGCCGCATCCTGGCGGAAACCGGGTGCCATCCTGAATGGCTGGAACTGGAAATCACCGAAAGCCTGCTGCTGGAAGACAGCCGCGAGGTGGCCGCCACCCTGGAAACGCTGCATGGCATGGGCTTGTCGATCTCGATCGACGATTTCGGCACCGGGTATTCCGCGCTCAGCTACCTGAGCCGGTTCCCGGTCGGCCAACTGAAGATCGACCGATCATTCGTGCAAGGCATTCCGGTGCAGCGCGACAAATGCGAACTGGTCAAAGCCATGCTGTCGATCGCCACCGCGCTGCGGCTGGAGACCGTGGCCGAGGGCGTGGAAACCGCCGAGCAGGCGGCTTACCTGGTGGCGCACGGTTGCCGCCTGGCGCAAGGCTACCTGTTCGGCAAACCCATGCCGCTGGCAGGGTTCAGCGTCCTGCTGGCGGAACAGGACGTGCCCGCTGAATGACGTGGCCGGTGATTCTGCGGGCCACGTCACTCAGCGCGGCGGCAGGCGCAAAGCACCGTCCAGGCGGATCACTTCACCATTCAACGCCAGGTTGCCGGCGATATGCAGCGCCAGCGCCGCGAATTCCGCCGCCTTGCCGAGGCGCTTGGGAAACGGAATCGACGCGCCCAGCGATTGCTGCACTTCTTCCGGCAACTGGTACAGCAGCGGCGTCAGGAACAGGCCCGGGGCGATGGTCACCACCCGCACGCCAAATTGCGCCAAGTCGCGCGCCAGCGGCAAGGTCAGCGACACCAGCCCGCCTTTCGACGCGGCATAGGCGGCCTGCCCCACCTGGCCATCATAGGCCGCCACCGACGCGGTGCAGACGATCACGCCACGTTCATTGTCTTCCAGCGGATCGAGCGCCGTCATCTCGGCGGCGGCCAGCCGGATCACGTTGAAGGTGCCGATCAGGTTGACGTTGATGATGCGGCTGAAGTCTTCCAGCGGCATCGGGCCATCACGCCCCACCAGCCGTTTCGCGCCGCCGATGCCGGCGCAATTCATCAGGATGCGCGCCGGGCCGTGCGCGGCGCGCGCCACCGCCAGCGCTTCGCGCACGCTGGCTTCGCTGGTGATGTCGCATTGCACGGCGATGCCGCCCACTTCGCGCGCCAGCGCTTCGGCCGCCGCGATATTCACGTCCAGCACCGCCACCTTCGCGCCGGCCTGCGCCAGCTGGCGCACGGTTTCCGCGCCCAGCCCCGATGCGCCGCCCGTCACCAGCGCGGCTTGTCCTTGTAGTTGCATGTCTGTCTCTCCGTATAAATATTCGTGTTCGGGTATTTGCTCGTGTAGGTGCTGCCACACCGCCTGGATCAATCCGTGTCCGGATTGACCACCAGCAGCGCGATACCCTGCCCGCCGCCCACGCAAGCCGACGAAATGCCGTAGCGCTGGCCACGCCGGCGCAATTCGCGCGCCAGCGTTACGGTCAGCCGCACGCCGGTCGCGGCCAGCGGGTGGCCCAGCGCGATCGCGCCGCCGTTGACGTTCAGGCGGCTGCGGTCCAGCCCCAGTTCACGTTCCACCGCCAGCACTTGCGCGCCTTGCGCCTCGTTGATTTCAAACAGCGCGATGTCGTCCAGCGCCAGCCCGCTGCGCTCGAGCAGCAGGCGGATCGCGGCGGCCGGGCCGATGCCCATGATTTCCGGCGGCACGCCCACGGCGGCGGCCGCCGCCACGCGCGCCAGCGGCGCCCGGCCATGGCGGCGCACATAAGCGCCCGACGCGACGATGGTGGCGGCGGCCGCGTCGACCAGCGCGGAACTGTTGCCGGCCGTTTGCACGCCACCGTCATACAAGGCGCGCAGTTTGGCCAGCGCCTCCAGCGGCGACGGCCGTGGATGGGTGTCGCGCGCGACGTCGCCCACTTTCGGCGGCAGCTTGATGCCGCGCGTGGCATAGCCGTCCAGCGTGAATTGCTCGTTGCCGACCGCGACGATCTCGCCGTCCAGGAAGCCGGACTCCTGCGCCGCCAGCGCCCGTTCGAACGACAGCGCGGCATAGGCGTCGACTTCGGCGCGGCTGATGCCATAGCGCTTGGCCAGGTTTTCCGCCGTCTGCGGCATCGTCACGCCGGGCGCCGGATCGACCAGCGCTTCCCACATGTAATCCTTGAATTCCACCGGCGCGCCCAGTTTGAAACCGGTGCGGTGGCCGAACGCGGCAATCGGGTTGCGCGTCATGTTTTCCGTGGCCACCACCAGCGCCGCCTCGGCGTAACCGCGTTCGATCTGGTCGCCGGCCTGGCGGATCAGTTCAAAACCGGTGCCGCAAATCCGCTGCACGTTAATCGCCGGCACATCCACCGGCACGCCGGCATACAAGCCGATATGGCGCGGCAGCACGAACTGGAAAAAGTCGCCGGGCGCCATATTGCCGGTGATGACGGAATCGATGTCCGTGGCCGGCACGCCACTGCGGCGCAATACTTCGCGCGCCGCCTTGATGCCCAGGTCGGTGGGGGAAACGCCGCCGAAGTGGCTGCAATAATCGACCATCGGCGTACGCACGCCATCGATCAGCCAGATGTCGTCGAAACCGGCGTAAAAACCTTTTTGTTTCATGGTGCGTCCTTGTCAGGTATTGGGAAGGAGTACGGCAGGATCGGCGTTGTCATACAGCGCCGCCACCAGCGCCGCGCGGTGCGTCAAGACGGCGCGCTGGTTGATCGATCCTTTATCGGTGATTTCTCCCTTGTCGATGCTGGGCGGCTCGAGCAGGATCAGCGCGCGCGCCACGCGGTTGGCGCTGCCGGTGCCCTGCTGATACAGGCGCTGCAGCATGGCCTGGAAGAACCCGCGCACCGGCGCCGATTGCAGCACTTGCGCATCGGTCGCGCCAGCCGCGTCAAAGCCCTGCTGCGCGGCCAGGCGCCGGCACTGCGCCAGGTTCGGCAAGATCAGGATGCCCACTTCGGCACGGTCATGGCCGGCGATCACCACGTCCTGCAGGCAGGGCGCGCCCTCGATAATGACGCGTCCGCGCAGCGGCCCCACGCTGACCCAGGTACCGGTGTACAGCTTGAAGTCTTCCGCCACCCGGCCGTCGAACACGAAACCCAGGTCGGGCTGCTGCGCGTCGTACCACTTCACCGCGTCACCGGAACAGAAAAAGCCCTCGTCGTCGAACGCGGCGGCGCTTTGTCCGGGGTCGCGCCAGTAGCCGGGCGTGACGTTGGGACCGTGGTAGCGCACTTCCGTCTTGTCGCCGTTCGGCACCAGCTTGACCGTGATGCCAGGCAGCGGCACGCCGATCTGCCCGGCCCGCACCTGCTCCTGCACCACGAACAGCGCCGACGGCGCGGTTTCCGTCATGCCCAGGCCGCAATTCATGACGATGCGCTCGCCGCAATCGCGCTCGGCCACCGCGTGCAGCTTGTCCCAGATGGTTTGCGGCAGCGCGGCCGCCGCGTAAAACTGCATGCGCAGCCGGCTGTGGAAAAAGATGCTCAATTGCGGATCGGCTTCCAGCGCATACGCGATTTCTTCCCAGCCCTTGGGCACGTTGAAGTAAATCGTCGGCGCGATGTCGCGCAAGTTGCGCAAGGTGGCGCCGATGCCTTGCGGCGTGGGCCTGCCATCGTCGATGTACATGGTGCCGCCGTTGTACAGCACCAGGCCGACATTGTGGTTGCCGCCGAAGGTATGGTTCCACGGCAGCCAGTCGATCAGCACCGGCGGTTCCTCGGCCAGGAAGGGCCAGGTCTGGCGGATCATTTGCTGGTTGCTGCACCACATGCGGTTGGTATTGATGACAGCCTTCGGCATCTTGGTGGAACCGGACGTGAACAGGAACTTGGCGATGGTGTCCGGGCCGGTGGCTGCATAGGCCTGGTCCACTGCCGGGCCGGCCGGCGTCTCCGCCAGGGTGGCATACAGGGTCGCCGCACGGCCGGCCGGCGGGTTGGCCGTCACCAGCACTTCCACCTCGTCCGCCACGCAGGCGCGGATGGCGGCGCCGAACTGCTCACCGTCGGCCGCAAACACCATGCCCGGCGTCAGTACAGTCAAGACATGGCGCAGTTTGTCGTAGTCCTTCGACAGCAGCGAATATGCGGGCGAAATCGATGAGAATGGAATGCCGGAATACAGGCAGGCCAGGGTCAGCATCGCGTGTTCCAGGTCGTTGTCGGACAGGATCAGCAGCGGGCGCTCGGCTGACAGGCCGCGTTCCAGCAAACCCTGGCCGATGCGGCGCGCGGCATCAAGCGCCTGGCCGTAACTGATGTGGCGCCATGCGCCATCGGCGCCGCGCCGCGCCATGTAGCTGCGCTCCGGCGCCAGCGCGGCCCAGTGCAACAGGCGGTCTGCCAGGCGCTCGGGGTAAGCCTGCAATGCCTGCTCCGTGCGGACATACGCGCTGCCACCGGGGCGGGGTTCCACCTGAACGCCACGGATGCCAAAGGCCAGCCGCCGGTAGCGCGGCGCGGACGTATCCATGGGCAAAGCTGCGGGTGAAGCTGACTGCATGGTTGTCTCCTTATTCTTCTGTCGGGACGGCTCAGGCCTGGACCCGGACCTTGTTGGCTTTATGGTCAAGGAAGGCCAGCAGCCTGCCCCGCGTATCCGGATCGCTGACCGCCACCGCCGCCATCAGGGATTCCGTCATCATGCCATCCTGGATCGACTGGTCGGCAATGCGCGGCAGCACATGCATCACCGCATAATTGGTCATCGGCGCATTGGCGGCCACCTTGCGCGCCAGTTCCATCGCCTTGTCCAGGCCCTGGCCCGGTTCCACCAGGTATTGCGAGACGCCGAGCCGGTGTCCGTCATGCGCATCGAGCACGCGCCCGGTCAGCATCAAATCGCTCATGGCGGGCACGCCGACCATGCGTGAAATCCGCACCGAACCGCCGCCGCCCACGAACAGGCCGCGCTGGCCTTCCGGCAGCGCATAAAAGGCCGAATGTTCGGCCACGCGGATATGCGCCGCCGCCGCCAGTTCCAGTCCGCCGCCCACCACCGCGCCGCGCAAGACCACGATCACGGGGGCGCGGCCGAACTGCACCCGCTCGAACGCGGCATGCCACATGCGCGAATGGTGGACCGCTTCGGTGGTGCTGCGCTCGCGCATTTCGCCGAGGTCCAGGCCGGCGCAGAAATGCTCTCCCTCCCCGCTCAGCACCACGGCGCGCACGGTGTCCGGCAGTTGGTCGAACGTGCGCTGCAGCACGCCGATCAACTCGTCGCTGAGGGCATTGCGCTTGGCCGGCCGGTTGATCGAGATGCGGGCCACCGCACCGTCATGGGCCAGGGTTAACAGGTCGCTGTTTTGCTGCATGGTGTTTCCTCCGGATCTCCGCAATTTAGTTTTAAAATATAACTATTATTCAGTATAATCAAATCGAGCGAAAACGCAAGCGTGGCGGCAACCGCCGAAACGCGGACTTCAACCACCCCGAGGAGCAGCAAGATGAAGATCATTCGTGCCGATGACGTGGGCAGCCTGGTGGCCGACGGCGCCACCGTGTTTTTGGGCGGACTGGCGATGACCAGCCTGGCCGAGGAAGTATTAAAAGGACTGGAGCGCAGCTTCCTGGCCGGAGGCCACCCGCGCGGCCTCACCACCTGGGCCTGCGGCGCGATCGGCAACAGCGCCGACGGCGGCATGGTGCATTTCGCCCATCCGGGCATGGTGCGGCGCGTGGTGGCGGGCCATTTCGGCCAGACCGGCAAGGAAATGATGAAGATGGTGTTCGATGGCGAGGTGGAAGCCTATAACTTCCCGCAAGGTTCGCTGTCGCACCTGACGCGCCATATCGCGGCCCGCACACCGGGCTTGCTGACCAAGGTCGGCCTGGGCACCTTCGTCGATCCGCGCCTGGAAGGCGGCAAACTGAATGGCCGCTGCAGCGAAGACCTGGTGCGGCTGGTGGAATTCAACGGCGAGGAATGGCTGCACTACCCTTGCCCGAAAATCGACGTGGCCATCATCCGTGGCACCGTGGCCGATGAAAACGGCAACATCACGCTGGACAAGGAAGGCATGCTGCTGGAACAGCTGTCGATCGCGCAGGCGGCGCGCGCTTGCGGCGGCATCGTCATCGCGCAAGTGGAACGGGTGGTGCAGGCCGGCAGCCTGCATCCGAAAGCCGTGAAAATCCCCGGCCTGCTGGTCGATTACGTGGTGCTGGGGCGGCCGGAAAACCACATGCAATCGATCGCCACCCAGTTCGACCCGGCCCTGTGCGGCGATGTCCGCGTGCCGCTCGGGTCACTGGCGCCGATGCCGCTCGATGAACGCAAGGTGATTGCACGCCGCGCCGCGCTGGAGCTCACACCGGGCGCCATCAGCAACCTGGGCATCGGTATCCCGGCCGGCATTCCATCGATCGCGGCCGAGGAAGGCGTGGCGGAATTGCTACAGCTGAGCATAGAAAGCGGCATCAATGGCGGCGTGCCGGCACAATTCGGCGATTTCGGCCTGGCCTACAACCCGGAATCCATTATTGAACAAGCGTCGCAATTCGATTTTTATGATGGCGGCGGACTCGATGCCAGCTTCCTCGGCCTGGCCCAGGCGGACAGCCGTGGCAATGTCAACGTCAGCAAATTCAACGGCCGCCCGGTTGGCTGCGGTGGCTTCATCAACATCACGCGCGCCACCCCCACGCTGGTGTTTTGCGGCACCTTTACCGCCGGCGGACTGCAGGTCGGGATCGGCAATGGCGCGCTGACAATCATCACCGAAGGCAAGTCGCGCAAATTCATCGAGCAGGTCGAGCAAGTCACGTTCAACGGGCTCGACGCCGCGCAGCGCCGCCAGGAGGTGCTGTTCGTTACCGAACGCGCGGTGCTGCGCCTGACCACCGATGGGTTGGAGCTGACGGAAATCGCGCCCGGCATCGACCTGGAGCGCGACGTGCTGGCCCACATGGGCTTCCGCCCCATCATGCGCGACGTGAAACTGATGGATGCGGCGTTGTTCCAGGAACGCTGGGGCGGCTTGCGGGCGGCGCTGCGCGAACGGCAGGGTAAAGGCCAGGGCAAGCACTAAGCGGCCGCGCAATCCAGCGCCGTGCGGCCGGTCCGCCGCCATCGGGCGCTGGACCGGCCGCACGGTTCACAAATCCAGCAGCAGTTGCGCGCTGCGGGCGCGCGAGCAGCACGGCGTGAACTGGTCGTTCGCGGCCTGCTCGTCTTCGGTCAGGTACAGGTCGCGGTGGTCCGGCACGCCATCGAGCACGCGCGTCACACAGGTGCCGCACACGCCCTGCTCGCACGATGCGGAAACGAACACGCCCGCCTCGGTCAACACTTGCAATACCGTGCGGCCAACGGGCACTTGATACGCCTTGCCGCTGGAAGCGAGGCGGACCTCGAACGCCCGGTCGCCTTCGATGCCGGCCGGCGCGGCGGCGGCGCCGAAGTATTCCAGGTGCACCTGGTCCAAAGGCCAACCCTGCGCGGCGGCCGTGCTCCGCACATGGTCGATAAAGCCGGACGGCCCGCACAAATAAAGATGGGTGCGCCGGTCCGTGCGCGCCAGCAGCGCCGGTAAATCCAGCCGCTGTGCGGCATCGCCACTGTCGTAGTGGAAGTGCACTTGCGCGGCATACGGCGCGGCGGCCAGGTGCGCGCGGAACGCGGTGCGCTGCGGGGAGCGGGTGCAGTAATGCAGTTCAAACCCGGCGCCCCGGTCGGACAGCGTTTCCGCCATCGCCAGCATCGGCGTGATGCCGATCCCGCCCGCCAGCAGCAGGCTGCCGGGCGCCTCGGCCAGCGGGAAATGGTTTTTCGGCGCGCTGATCTGCAATAGCGCACCAGCCTGCACGTCATCGTGCATGGCCAGCGAACCGCCACGCGACGCCGGGTCGCGCAGCACGCCGATCAGGTAGCGCTGCCGCTCATGCGGCGGATTGCACAGCGAATACTGGCGCACCAGCCCGGGCCGCACGTGCACGTCGATGTGCGCGCCCGCGCTGAACGGCGGCAGCGGCACGCCGTCCGCGCTGACCAGCTCGAAGCTGCAAATCCCTTCCGCCTCGGCCAGCTTGCGCGCCACCGTCACTTGCAGCAGCGCGCCGCCTTCCTGCCCGGACGGCTGACGCACGGCGCCCGCTTGCACCACGGGCGCGCTCATGCCCGCTGCTCCTGTATCGGCTCCTGCGCTTGCCGCTGTTCCTGTACCTGTTCCTGTGTCTGCTCCTGTTCGCGCCGCAGCCACTGGTCCAGCACACGGCGCGACTGCACGCCGCCGGCGTCGATATTGAGCATCAGCAGCTTGCGCTCAGGGTGGCGCAGGATATTGGCTTGCTGCTGCTCCAGGATGTCGCGGTCTTCCGCAAAGATATTGCCCTGGCCGGAACGGATGGTGGCGGTGAGTTCCTGGTCGTCCGGTTTGAAATTGCGCGCCATGCCCCAGAAATACCAGTGCGAGGTTTCGGTTTCCGGCGTGATGAAATCGACCACGATGCTCGACGCCTTCCAGCGCGGATCGGCGTCGTATCCCCCCTTGCCGGCATGGGCCACGCCCACTTCGATCATCACGTGGCTGGGCGGCGTGAAGCGGCAGATTTGCCAGCGGTCCACCGGCACGTCGTCCGCCAGGCCATTGCCGCGCAAGGCGGCGCGCCAGAATGGCGGCGCCATGATGTTTTCCATGTAGCGGCTGGTGATCACCTGGTCGCCCTCGACCCGCGTCTGGACCGGCGCTTCATCGATTTCCTTCTGGCCGATGCTCGACGCGTGCACATAGGTTTCATGCGTCAAATCCATCAAGTTATCGATCATCAGGCGGTATTCGCAATGGATGTGGTACAAGCCGCCGCCATAGGCCCATTCGGGGTTGTCGGCCCATTCCAGGTGGTGGATCTGCACCGGATCGGCCAGCGCCTGGTCGCCCGGCCAGACCCAGATGAAGCCATAGCGCTCCACCACCGCATAGCTGCGGATGCACGGAAACCCGCGCACGCGCTGGCCCGGCATGCTGACGGCTTTGCCTTCACAGCCCATGGTCAGGCCGTGGTAGCCGCACACCAGTTGGCCATCGCGCACAAAGCCCAGCGACAGCGGCGCGCCACGGTGCGGGCAAAAGTCTTCGACGGCCGCGACCTTGCCGCCCTCGCCACGGTAAAACACGATTTTTTCGCCGCAAATCTGGCGGCCCAGCGGTTTGCCATCGATTTCATCCGGCGTACACGCCACATACCAGGTGTTCTTGGGGTACATCTCGTCTCCTTTTTATCAATATTCAGTACACTGAATGTTGTAAAGTATAGGCTTCTGCGCCGCGAAGTAAACCACCCTGAAGAAAATTTTTTGCCGATGCCGCACACCGAAAGCAAACTCGAAGACTTGTATGAACACCCCGGTCACCTGCTGCGCCGCGCGCAACAGATTTCGGTGTCGATGTTTTACGACGAGATGGGCGACGAACTGACGCCCGTGCAATATGCGATGCTGCGCAACCTGGCCGGCCATGCCGGCATCGACCAGGTCTCGCTGTCGGCCGTGACCGGTATCGACACGTCCACCGGCGCCACGGTCTGCGCGCGCCTGGAAGAAAAAGGGCTATTGGAACGCAAAGTCATCCCGCACAACCGCCGCCAGCGCGCCCTGACCATCACCACGGCCGGCGAGCAATTGCTGGACAACCTGGTGCCCGGCGCGCAACGCCTGCGCCGCCGCCTGCTGGCGCCGCTGAGCGGCGCCGAACAATTGCAATTCATGGAATTGCTGACCCGGCTGGTCAATGCCAACAACGAACAGAGCCGCGCGCCGCTGAGTGCGCCAAGCGGCGACTAAGCCGGGCAGCTTGCCGCCGGCAAGTTGCATCAAATTACTTTACTGCTTATATAACTGCTGATATTATTTGTCACATGAAACAAGGACTGGGTACACAATTGCGCCATTTGATTGAATTGCTGGACGGCGCCGTCGAGGCGTCGTACGCGGAAGCGGACTTGCCGGATTACCGGCCGCGTTTCACGCCCGTCATGCGGGTGCTGTCGACGCGCCAGCAAGTGACGATCGGCGATATCGCCGAGGTCGCCGGCATCACACAACCTGCGGCGACGCAGACGGTGGCGCTGATGCAAAAGAAGGGGCTGTTGCTGATCGAGCCGGGCCCCCACGATGCGCGCCAGCGCATCGTCAGCCTCAGCGAGAAAGGCCTGGCCTTGCTGCCACGCGTACAGGCTTGCTGGCGCGCCACGAAGATGGCGGCGGACAGCCTGGATGCGGAACTGGACACGCCACTGTCACAGTGCCTGGCACAAGCCATTGAAGTCTTGAATAACCGCCCGTTCGGTGAACGCATCCGGGCGGCGCGGACAGATTTACAAAACAATCAATAACATCCTGGAGACACCACATGAGTGAAGCAGCGGCAATTTCCACCACGAATCAGGCAACGTCGCCATCCCTGGCGGCGCGCGTCTGGGCGCATCCGGCCGTCCGCATTGTCGCGGGCGCCGTGCTGACGTTCGCCCCGGTGCCGCTGACCATGATCGTGGCCAGCAAACTGGTGGACAAGCCGTACCGCGTGGTCTGGCCGCAATTGCTGGCCGCCCTGATCAGCTTCCTGGTGTACCGCTGGTTTATCCGCAGCACGGAACAGCGCGCGCTGACGGAATTTGGTACTAAAGGCGCGGGCCGTGAAATGGCTGTTGGCCTGCTGCTGGGCGCGGGGCTGGTGGGAACGGTGTTTGCGGTGCTGGGTTTGCTGGGCGCCTACCACCTGGACGGCGTCAATGCAGTCGGCCTGAGCCTGCTGCTGCCGCTGGCGGAGCTGGTGCTGGTGGGGTTGGCGGAAGAAATACTGTTCCGTGGCATCGTGTTCCGCATCACTGAAAAATCGCTGGGCAGCGCCTGGGCCATCGTGATCTCCGCCATCCTGTTCGCACTGGGCCATTTGCCGAATGACGGCGTCAGCCTGGTCGGCATCGCCGCCCTGTGCGCCTACAGCGTGATGCAGGCCGCCATCTACATGCGCACCCGCCGCCTGTGGCTGTGCATCACCAACCACGTGGCGTGGAATTACTTTGTCGGCCAGGTGTTTTCCACGGCCGTCTCCGGCCACGAAACCAAGGAAGGCTTGCTGCGCGGGCAACTGAGCGGTTCGGAATTACTGACCGGCGGCGCGTTTGGCGTGGAAGCGTCGGTGGTGACGGTGGTGGTGATCAGTATGGTGGCCGCGTGTTTGCTGGTCAGCGCACGCCGTCCGTCATGAAATCAGGATGCCCGGCCTGAAGACCCGGCTCCTACGGCTGAAATTAAAAAAAGCCTGGCTTCCACTGGAGGCCAGGCTTTTTATCGGGAACAGGCTGATTACACGTTGAACAGGAAGTTCAGCACATCGCCATCCTTGACCACATATTCCTTGCCCTCGGCGCGCATCTTGCCCGCTTCCTTGGCGCCGGCTTCACCCTTGTACTGGATGTAATCGTCGTAAGCGATGGTTTGCGCGCGGATGAAGCCGCGTTCGAAGTCGGTGTGGATCACACCGGCGGCCTGTGGCGCGGTGTCGCCAACGTGGATGGTCCAGGCACGCACTTCTTTCACTCCAGCCGTGAAGTAGGTTTGCAGGCCCAGCAGTTTGTAGCCGGCGCGGATCAGGCGGTCCAGGCCTGGCTCTTCCATGCCCATGTCGGCCAGGAAAGCAGACTTGTCGGCATCGTCCAGGTCGGCGATTTCCGCTTCGATCGCGGCGCAAATCGCCACGATCGGGGCGTTTTGCGAAGCCGCGTAGGCGGTCAGCTGGTCCAGCAGCGGGTTGTTGGTGAAGCCGGTATCGGATACGTTGGCCACGTACATGGCTGGCTTGGCGGTGATCAGGCACAGCGGCTTGATCAGCAGCATCTGGTCGGCATCCAGGCCCATGGCGCGCACTGGCTTGGCTTCATTCAGTTGCGGCACGATTTTTTCCAGCAGCGCCACCAGCTTGGCGGCATCCTTGTCGCCGGAACGGGCTTTCTTGTTTTCGCGGTGGATGGCTTTTTCCACGGTGCCCAGGTCGGCCAGCGCCAGTTCGGTCTGGATCACTTCGATGTCGTCCAGCGGGCTGACTTTGCCAGACACGTGGATCACGTTTTCATCTTCGAAGCAGCGCACCACGTTGACGATGGCGTCGGTTTCGCGGATGTGCGACAGGAACTGGTTGCCCAGGCCTTCACCTTGCGACGCACCGGCCACCAGGCCGGCGATGTCGACGAATTCCACGATGGCGTTGACCATGCGTTCCGGCTTGACGATGTCTGCCAGCGCAGCCATACGCGGATCCGGTACTTCCACCACGCCGACGTTCGGCTCGATGGTACAGAACGGATAATTTTCAGCCGGGATACCCGCCTTGGTCAGAGCATTGAAAAGGGTGGACTTGCCGACGTTAGGCAAGCCGACGATGCCGCATTGGAGACTCATGGGAGAAAACCTTTGAATGATGGTATTGTTCTGCTGCGCCGCGTTGCGTCCATGCAAGGCGCACAAGGGGTCAATTGTACCTCATTCGCTGGAGCTAACCTCACTATGCGCGATGCCGACCGTTCGCAATTTCCCCATTTCCTGCCGATTCCCACGCGCTGGATGGACAATGACATTTATGGCCATGTCAACAATGTCGTCTATTACTCGTACTTCGACACGGCGGTCAACCAGTTCCTGATTGAACGCGGCGTGCTCGACATCCACCAGGGCGAAATCGTCGGCTTCGTGGTCGATTCGGGCTGTTCCTACTTCAGTTCGATTTCATTCCCGGACGTGGTGCACGCGGGCATCCGTGTAAGCAAGCTGGGCAATTCCAGTGTGCGCTACGAAATCGCCTTGTATCGCAATAACGATGCAACGCCGTGCGCGGCGGGGCATTTCGTGCACGTCTATGTCGAGCGTAGCAGCAATCGCTCAGTAGCGATTCCCGCGGCTGTGCGCAGTGTTCTGGAAACCATTCACAGCGCTACGCCAGCATAGCTTGATGCGACATTGCCTATATGGCAACATAATCTCCTTTTTAACCCAACGCATTACCAATGAGGGGAACGTTGCCACATGCATGAGTTTTCAAAAAAAACCGCCCGCGCAGCCGTGCTATCGCTATTGATTGGCTTGTCCGCTAACGTGTGCGGCGCGTCCCCCGCCGCGACCGCGCCGCAACAGGGCGTCCAATTGGGGCAATACAAACTGGACGTGCAAACCATGGGCGATGGCCCGTACACGATCATTTTCGAAGGGGGGTTTGCCAGCGACTGGTCGGTCTGGAAGAAAGTCGCGCCGGCCCTGGCAAAATCAGCCAAAGTGGTGGTGTATTCACGTGCCGGCATCGGTGCCTCCGATCCGCGCCCGGAGCCACGCACGCCCGAGCAAAGTGTCGCGGAACTGGAGCAAATGCTCACGGCGGCGCAGCTCAAAGCGCCGTATATCCTGGTCGGACACTCTTATGGCGGCTTCCTGGTGCGCCAATTTGCCGCCCGTCATCCAGACCAGGTCGCAGGCATGGTGTTCGTGGACGCCAGCGCCGAAGGCATCGATGCGGCGCTTAAAAAGATCGACGCCGCCAGGTTCGAGAAAGACCGGAAAACCATCGAGTCCCTGACGCCGCCACAATTCAAGGCCGAGCTCAAGCTGGTGCAAAAAATCTTTGACGCCGCCAAACTGCCGCAAGCCGGACCATTACCCAACGTGCCAACCATGGTGCTGACCTCGGCCAAGGTGTATGAACATCCCGAGTTTTTCCTGCATACCCCGGCGGGAATGACTGCGTGGCGTTCGCTGCAAGAACAATTCTTCCGTCAATTCTCGAATGGCGGCCACATCGTCACGGCCAACAGTGGCCACTATATCCAGCTCGAAGAGCCGCAACTGGTGATCGGCGCGATCGAGCAGGTGATGGCGAGCGCCAGCGCCGAGAAGAAACGGCGCGCCCACCAGTTAGCGCGCGCGAACATCCTCAAGTCGGTCGACCAGGCCGCGCCCCTGGTGAGCAAGCCTGACCACGGCGGCGCGGAAGCCATCATCGCGGCGAGCCTGAAGGCCAGCGGCTTTGGTGAAAGCGATATCAATAAACTGGCCTATGAGTTGCTCTCGAAGCCGAACCAGGCGCCGCTCGCGGCCTTGTTCATGAAGTTCAATGTTGAATCCTTCCCGGACTCGGACAACGCGCACGACAGCTATGGCGAGGTATTGCTCGCGCTGCGCCAGCCCGAGCAAGCCAAGGCACAGTTCCTGCAGGCGATCACCCTTGCGCAAGCCCAGGGCAAAAGTGGACGCGCACTCGAAGGCTACCAAAAGAATCTGGAACAGGCCAACCAGGCGATGACCGCGACACAATAAGTCTGCGCAGATGCCAATCCATTCCCGGATGTGGTGCACGCGGGCATCCGTGTAAATGTGGCGCGGGCCAGCAACCGGCCGGTGACGGTGCGCGCTGTCTTGGCATCCATCGTCCGCACCGGCCAAGTTCGCGTCAGGAGCCAAGTTCAGGAGCAAACTGCCAGACCGCCAATCACCTCGGCAATCCGCTCCCTGATCTTCCTGCAATCGACCAGGCTCCAGTCTTCCAGCAACGGGATATATTTGCCATCGCCGCTGGCCAGCACCTTGTCGAGGACCAGTAAAATCATCTCGCGGTTCCGGTCCTTCAAGTACGCCATCGCATAGGGGCGCTGCTGGCCATTGGCCAGTAGCGCGTCAAACCCCTGCACGATTTCATCAGCAATGGCGTCTCGTTCAATGTTCCAGCCAGCCGGAGCAAAAACAAGCACGGGCAACTTCCCTTGGTAAATAATCCGCAGGTAGTCATGCCGTATCGTCCAGTCGATCCGCGCCAGGACTTCGTCTTCCGGCAATTCCCGGTAATAGCCGTAAGCGGGATTTTGCTCCAGCCCGTGGCTCAGCACTTCCTTTGCCCGGGAACCACGCAAGATTTTCGTCAGCAGCGTCCGTCCGCCGACAGCAATCAAACTATCCGCGGCGCGCAGGATGGCACTGATGTCCGCCAACGGCAGTGACTCCGCGGCCTTGGGATGCAACCGATATTCGTATTGCCTTGTCTGTCGTGACATCATCGTCCTTTCAAAATCCCGTCTCACCTTTCTATTATTAATTATGGAATTCAATCCCGCCACCCTCGACCCCAATACCGTCTACCGTCTGCTGGTCGGCAGCATCGTGCCGCGCCCGATTGCCTGGATCAGCACCATCAGCGCCGATGGCGTCGCCAACCTCGCGCCCTACTCGTTCTTCACCGTGGCCAGCTGCAACCCGCCAGTCCTCAGCGTCACGCAAGTCAATCCGCGCGACCGGCTGTCGAAAGATACGCTGGCCAACCTGAAAGCCACCGGCGCCTGCGTGGTCAATATCGTCAGCGCCGCGCTGGCCGAACAAATGAATGCCACGTGCGCCGATTACCCGGCCGGCATCAGTGAGTTTGCCGCTGCCGGCATTGCCCGCACGCCCAGCGCGGTCGTGGCGGCCGATGGCGTGGCGGATGCGCCGGTGCGCTTTGAATGCCGCCTGCGGCAAGTCGTGGAAATCAGCGCGGAACCCTCGGGCGGCACCATGATGTTGCTCGACGTCGTGCACATCCACGTGGCCGATCACGTGCTGGCGCATGGCGTCATCGATCCGCAATTGCTGGACGCCGTGGGCAAAATGGGCGGGAATGGCTATGCCCATACCCGCGAACGCTTTGACCTGGCGCGCCCCGCTTACCGCCCTTCGGTGTAAGGCGTTGATTGTTCGTTACCGCCTCGCAACATAAAAGTTAACGTTTTTTCATCCATAGGGCTTGGCGGATGTCAGCGGCGTTGCGAACGTATACACTTAGCGGGTAGGGAGTTTCCAGGATATTTCATCCTGGCGGAAAGAGGCGCAGATGCTTGACGATGTCACTATCACCATGAACCAGTTGCGGGTCGGCTTGTACATCGAGCTGGACCTCAAATGGTTTGAGCATCCGTTCGCCTTCAGCCACTTCAAGATCAAGAGTGAAGAACAGATCAGCACCTTGCGCAGCCTGGGGCTGCAAACCGTGCGCTACAACCCCAGCCTCAGCGACATCGCCCCGGCGCCACTGGAACAGGCCGGCGATGAAGCGTCGGCGGAAGCAACACCGGCGCCGGATGTATCGCCCGCCCTGGCTGCCAAGCGCGCCATGATGGAGCGGCTGAAACAGCACCGGGCCGATGCCGCGCGGATCGAGGGCGCCTTCGCAAAAACCGCGCGCACTATCCGCGACATTGAAAAAAACCTGTTCGCCAAGCCGGAAGAAACCGCGCGCCAGGCCAATGAATTGATCGCGCAAATCAGCGACTCCATCCTGTGCGCGCCGGAATTGGCGATCCACGTGATGGGCGATACCCTCGGCAATGAAGAGCTGTACTTCCATTCGCTCAACGTCACGATGCTGTCCATCATGATTGCACGGGAAGTGCAATTGCCGACCGAACTGGCGTCGGTGCTGGGCCTGGGCGCACTGTTCCATGACATCGGCCGCAAGAATATTCCCGACAAGATCCTGACCAAGATCGAGCCCTACACGCAGTCCGAGCAGCACTTGTATGAATTGCATGCGCAATATGGCTACGACATTGCGCAAAAGCTGCAATTGCCGGCGGCCGTGGGCGCCATCGTGCGCGACCACCATGAATTATTTGACGGGAACGGTTATCCGCGCCGCTTAAAAGGGGAAGCCATCGGTGTGCTGGCGCGCATCATCGCCATCGCCAACTATTACGATGAATTGTGCAATCCGGTCAGCATCGCGCAGGCGCTGACGCCGCACGAAGCGCTGTCGATGATGTTTGCCAAGCACCGCGCGCGCTTCGACCCGAAATTGCTGCAAGTGTTTATCCGCTGCCTGGGCGTGTACCCGCCCGGCACCATCGTGCAACTGTCGAATAACATGACCGGCATGGTCACTACAGTGAATACCGCCAAGCCGATGCGGCCCGTGCTGGTGATTTACGATGCCAGCGTGCCGCGCAGTGAAGCCATCATGGTGGATATGGAACAGGAGCCGGACCTGCAAATCGTCAATGCGATCCGGCCGGGCCAGGTGCCGCCGGTGGTCTATGGCTACCTGAGCCCGCGCAAACGGGTCAGCTATTATTTTGACGGCCAGAGCGGGGCGCCTGAATCCGCGTAATTACGGCGTGTGCAACTCCATGGTCGCTTTCGGGAAGTCGCCGGCGACCGCGGTGGGAATAATGCGCAGCGCTTTTTCAATCGCTTCATCGATCAGCAATTGCTCGTCGCGGCGCGGACGATGCAGCACGAAATCGGCGACCGGCTGCGCCAGATTCAAGGTGCGCGGGTGGCCGATACCAATACGCAGGCGCCAGTAATCCTGCGTTCCCAGGGCGGACGTGATGTCCTTCAAGCCATTGTGGCCGCCCGACGAACCGCCCTTCTTCAGCTTGGCCGCACCGGGCGGCAAGTCCAGTTCGTCATGCACGACCAGCACTTCATCGGGCGTGATTTTATAAAAGCGGGCCAGCGCGCCGACCGACTGGCCGGAGCGGTTCATATACGTTTGCGGCTGCAGCAGCCACAATTCCTTGCCACCCAGCGACGTCTTCGCCATCAGGGCATTGAAGCGGGTTTCGCGCTGCAGGCGCGCGCCCGGCAAACTATTGGCCAGGTTGTCGACCAGCCAGAAGCCGGCATTGTGGCGGGTTTGTTCGTATTCCGGGCCGGGGTTGCCGAGGCCGACGATCAGGCGGATGGACATTGGTTGTGCTGATATAAAAAACGTGAGGATACAAAAAAACCCCGACTGGCGGGGTTTTTTCCATGAAAGCCATCCGGAGATGGCGCTTCAAAGATTACTTCTTGCCTTTTTTGGCTTCTGGAGCAGCGGCAGGAGCTGCAGCAGCTTCAGCGGAAACTTGGCCAGCTGGTACCGAAACGGTAGCGATGGTCAGGTTTTTGCCGTGGGTCACAGCGGTCACGCCTTCTGGCAGTTTGATGTCGTTCACGTGGACCGATTGGCCAACTTCTACGTTCGACAGGTCAACGGTGATGAATTCTGGCAGAGCCGATGGCAGGCACAGAACTTCGATTTCGTTGGCAACGTGCGAGATGGTGGCAGCGTGCAGTTTCACAGCTGGCGACACGTCAGCGTTCACGAAGTGCAGAGCAACTTTCAGGTGCACTTTGGTGTTGGCGTCAACGCGCTGGAAGTCAGCGTGCAGAACCAGTTGCTTGAATGCGTGCATCTGGAAGTCACGCAGCAGTACTGGCTGGGTCACGCCGTCGATTTCCATGTCCAGTACGGACGAGTGGAACGCTTCTTTTTTCAGCGCGTGGTACAGCGCGTTGTGGTCCAGGGCGATATTCACCGGGGCTTCGGAGCCGCCGTAGATGATGCCTGGGGTTTGGCCGGAAATACGCAGGCGGCGGCTCGCACCCGTGCCCTGCAGTTCGCGTTTGAATGCAACTACTTTCATTTGAAACTCCAATTTTATGTGTTGGTGCCTGATACCACAGGTGTCAGGTGCCACTAAATACAAGGCTCGCGCCTTGTGTGAGGAAGCGTCCCGCGACCAGAACGCTTCGGAAAAACAGCGGCGCAACCGGTCAAAAACCGGTCGCGCCGCTGTGGGATCGATATTTTATACTAATTAGTCGATGAACAGGGAGATCACGGAATCGCCCTTGATGATGCGTTTGAAGGTTTCGGCCAGCAGTGGTGCGCACGTCAGCTGACGAATTTTCGGGCAAGCCTTGCCGGCGTCGGACAGCGGAATCGTGTCGGTCACCACCAGTTCGTCCAGCGACGAATTCGTGATGCGCTCGATTGCCGGGCCGGACAGGACCGGGTGCGTGCAATATGCGATAACTTTCTTGGCGCCGCGCTCTTTCAGCACGTCCGCAGCTTTCACCAGGGTGCCCGCGGTGTCGACCATGTCATCCATGATCACGCAGTTACGGCCTTCGA
The DNA here is from genome assembly GCF_058807115.1 of Pseudoduganella sp. GW821-FHT12E03. Lineage (NCBI taxonomy): Bacteria > Pseudomonadati > Pseudomonadota > Betaproteobacteria > Burkholderiales > Oxalobacteraceae > Pseudoduganella > Pseudoduganella sp. GW821-FHT12E03. The sequence continues at coordinate 45,812 of NZ_JBXAQJ010000017.1, forward strand.
CTTCACCGATGATGTTCATCACTTCGGACACATTGGCTTTTGGACGGCGCTTGTCGATGATGGCCAGGTCGCAGCCCAGGCGTTTTGCCAGCGCACGGGCGCGGACCACGCCGCCGACGTCCGGCGACACCACCAGCAGGTTTTCTTCCGCTTTCTTTTGCAGGTCGCCCAGCAGGATCGGGGAAGCGTAGATGTTGTCGACCGGGATATCGAAGAAGCCCTGGATTTGGTCAGCGTGCAGGTCCATGATCAGGACGCGTTCCACGCCGGCGCTTTCCAGCATGTTGGCCACCACTTTCGCGGAGATCGCAACACGGGCCGAGCGCGGACGGCGGTCCTGGCGGGCATAACCAAAGTAAGGGATCGCGGCGGTGATGCGGCCGGCGGAAGCGCGCTTGAGCGCGTCAACCATCAGGATCAGTTCCATCAGGCTGTCGTTGGTCGGAGCGCAGGTCGATTGCAGCACGAACACGTCTTTACCACGGACGTTTTCGTTGATTTCGACCATGACTTCGCCGTCGGAGAATTTCGACACGACTGCTTTGCCGACTGGAATGCCGAGGTTCTTTGCGACCCCCTCCGCGAGCGCAGGGTTAGCGTTGCCGGTAAAAACCATCAGGTTTTCGTAAGCCATAGGGAGTCCCAGAGAAAATTGTGCGTTGATTCGAGATTGACTGCCGAAGGTACAACTCGGATTTAGTTCGATTGCCGTTCGGCACTTTGTTTCGATGCCGTTCGGCATCTGATATTTTACTCCGACTGGACGCTGCTGCATCGACAGACTCGGAGAGAATTGGTGGCAGGGGAACAAGGATTCGAACCTTGGTATGCCGGAATCAAAATCCGGTGCCTTAACCAGCTTGGCGATTCCCCTACGCTGAAACTTGCTGCTTGTCGTTTTCGACGGTGCGTATTATACACTGTTTTTGACGCCAAGCAAATCTTTTTTACTGCGTTGATTTTTAAATCAACTTTGCGGCAATCGGATGCTTTTTCAGTGATTTTGCTTTCCAGGCAGTCCAGGCGCCGCGTGCTTTTTCAAGCACCGCATTTGCCTGGCCTTCATCTGGGAAGGCGCAAAATACACAAGCTCCGGAACCCGTCATCCTTGCATCGCCAAATTGCGCCAGCCATTCGATGGCTTTTGCTATTTGCGGATACAAGCGGATTGCAACTTGCTGCAAATCATTTTCCCCAAACTGCTTCAGCTCGCGTTGCTTGCTGTAGTAGCTGCAGAAGGCCGCCATATTAACGGCTGGTGTGTTCCTTGTCAAATGCTCGTGCGTAAAAATCTGCGCAGTCGGTACCGACACCCCCGGTTCAATCACCACATACCAGCATTCCGGCACGTCCACCGCCTGCAAGGCTTCGCCCACGCCTTCGGCAAAAGCGGTCTCACCAAAGATAAAGAACGGGATATCGGCGCCCAGCGGCAAGCCCAGCGCCATCAATTCTTCACGTTTCAAGCCGACATCCCACAGCTTGTTCAGCGCCATCAGCACGGTGGCCGCATCGGAAGAACCGCCACCGAGGCCACCACCCATCGGCAACACCTTGTCGACCGCGATATTGGCGCCCCGTGGCAGCATGCCCGTGCGGCGCACCACTTCCGCCTGCAACAGCTTCGCCGCGCGGATCACCAGGTCCTGCTCTTCCGGCACGCCGTCGAGTTCGCTGGTGCGGCGCAACTGTGTATCGTCGCGCAAGTGCACATGCAGCACATCGCCGCGGTCGATCAGTTGGAATGCCGTTTGCAGCAAGTGGTAGCCGTCCGGACGGCGGCCTGTCACGTGCAGGAATAAATTCAGTTTGGCCGGGGCCGGGCAATGCGTCAGGCTGGTCATACGGTATATACCATTCTTGTTTTATGGAGCTGGCGCATCGAGCACCACCTGGATCGTCATGGCCTCGAGCTGGCCGGTGGCGCCCCGCTCGATATCAATCCGCTTCGGTTTCGGCGCCCCCGGGAGATCGTGCCACGAAACATAGTGGAGGCGCCAGCCATCGGCCGTCGCCACGGTCGCATCCTGGGAACTGGCGCGGAAATGCTTGCCGCCGGCCGCCGTCGCGTGGCCCTGCAGCCATTCACGCAAACCCGAGACCGGCAAGGTCCAGCCCAGTGCCTGCGCGCTCAGCGCATCGATATTGTCTGCCGTGCGCAGCGGCTTGTTGCCTTCCCTGAGCGTGGCTTGCTGCGGCGTCACGGCGATTTGCGCCACGATCTGGCCCAGCGGGCTCAGAATGGTCACCTCGGTGCGTTGGGCGCTTTGCTGCCACTCGAAGCGGCCTATCAGCGCTTCCCGGTTGCCATCCCGGATATAAGCGACATTGATTTTCCCGGCCAGCGCGATGGCGTCGCTATACGGTGCGACCGGGCCGGACGGCGGCGCGCCGGACGGACGTTCAGGCGCGGAAGCGCAGCCGGCCAGCGCGGCTGCCAGCAGCAGCGGTATCAGTTTTTGCATAAAGGTTGGGAAGGGTAAGGTTTACAGGCTGGTATTCAACCGTGCCAACGTACTCTTCAATACATCGTTGTGCGGATCCTTGGCGCGCGCTTCGCGCCACAAGCCTTGCGCCCCCGCCGTATCGCCCTGCGCCCACAGCACTTCACCGAGGTGCACAGCGATTTCCGGATCGCTGCGCAAGGCATAGGCGCGGCGCAGCAGCACTTCCGCTTCCTTCAACTTACCCATGCGGAAATGTACCCAGCCCAGGCTGTCCATGATGAACGGGTCGCCCGGCGCCATTTGCATGGCCTTGTCGATCAGCGCATACGCTTCATCGAGGCGCTGGTTGCGCTCGGCCAGGGAATAGCCCAGCGCGTTATAGGCGTGATGGTTATCCGGCGACATTTCCATGACTTTGCGCAGGCTCGTTTCCATCAATTCGACCTTGCCCCGCTTTTCCGCCGCCAGCGCGAAGTCATACAGCAAGTCCGGGCTGTTCGGATAACGCAGCACGCCATCTTCCAGCACCTTGTACGACTCCAGGCCCTGGCCGCCATCGCGCAGCAATTGCGCATCGGTCTGGATGATTTGCGCCTGTTCGGCCGGGTCTTCTGTCTTGATTTGCGCCAGCTGTTTGCGGGCGCCTTCCAGGTCGCCCATGCGGGCGGCCAGGTGCGCGCGCTTCAGGCGCACCGTCAGCATCATGCGCGGTTCGCCATTGTCGACCCGGTCCAGCCACTCCTGCGCCGCGGCCAGGTCGCCCTTTTCTTCCGCGATTTGCGCCAGGATCAGCAGCGCCTTGGTCGGGTCGCGATCATCGCCGCCATCTTTTTCCAGCACGTCGACAAAGCGCTTGAAATAACCTTCGGCGGCAGGCGTGTCGTTCGCCTGCATGGCCATGATACCCAGCGCATACAGGGTGGCCGGGTTGTCGGGCTGCCCCTTCAGCAAGGTCAGGAATTCATTGCGCGCCTTGTCATATTGCTTTTGCTCGACCAGCATGCGCGCATAGGCGGCGCGCACTTCGCGCGATTGCGGATATTGCGCGAGGAATTCCGTCACCAGTTTGGTCACGATGGCAGGATCCGGCGTCACCTGCGCCATCGTCAGCAGTGCCAGTTCGGAATCGGGCTTGATCGAGAGGGCCCGGCGCGCTTCGGTGGCGGCGCGCAGCGCTTCATTGTTGGCAAAGGCGCCTTGCGCCAGCACCAGGTGGGTTTCCAGCTGGCCGGCATAGGGCGCCAGCACCCGCTCCATCAGTGCAAAGGCGGCCGCCTTGTCTTTCGCGCGCAGCAGGAATTGCTGCATCTGGAACATCGCCAGGCCGCGCGCGTTGGCCGGGCTTTTCTTCAGGCGCTGCGTGAAGGCTTGTTCCGCTTCCGTCAAATCATCGCCCAGCACGGCAAAGCCGAGGAAGTATTGCGCCGCTTCGTCGGATTCGGGCGCCAGTTCGCGCCACAGGCGGATCGCCGCCATCGCTTCGCCGCCCTGCTTGGCCGCCAGCGCCATTTCCGCCGAGCGCTGCGCCAGGCGCGGATCGCGGGTCTGCTGCGCCAGCACCATCAGGGTCACATAGGCGCTTTGCCATTGTCCGCGCTTGAAATCCAGCTCCGCCTTGGTCAGCTTGTAAAACAGGTCGGCCGTCAAATCCACGCCGGGCAGCGTTTCATTGACTTGCACGGCGGCGGCCGCCGCCACGGCCTGCGTGGCCGGCGTATCTTCCGTGGACACGGCCGGGGCCGGGACTGCTGGCGCGGGCGGCGCGGCCGGCGCTGGCGCCTCCGCAGGGGCGTGCCAAGGCGCAACAGCGCAGCCGGACAGCACTGCCGACAGGGTTACAATGGCGAAAGCGTTTTTCAAAGGTTGGTCCTGACTTTTCGGAAACTTATTTCGATTTTACGCCAACCCACCCGCTGCCGGGCATTTGCCCGGCCTTACATTTGTAAGGAAATTTATAAGGATTTCGTTGCGACATGCCTGAATTGCCGGAAGTCGAAGTAACGCGCCGCGGCGTCGCGCCCCATATCGAGCGCCGCACCGTGCGCGACGTGGTCATGCGCCGCAGCGGCTTGCGCTGGCCATTCCCGCCCGGCCTGGCGCAAGCGCTGGTGGGCCGCACCGTGCTGGGAACGGGGCGGCGCGGCAAATACCTGCTGCTACGCTTTGAACATGGCACGCTGATCATCCACCTTGGCATGTCCGGTCACTTGCGCGTGCTGCCGCAAGGGATCCCGCCGGCCAAGCATGACCATTTCGATCTCGTCGTCAGCAGTGGGCAAGGCGGCCAGCAAGACGGCCTCCAGGTGCTGCGCCTGACGGACCCGCGCCGCTTCGGCGCGGTGCTGTGGCATGACAATGAGGAAGGCGAGCTGGAAGAAAACCTGCTGTTGCGGGGGCTCGGCGTGGAACCGCTGGAAGTGGGATTTACCGGCCAGCTGCTGTATGACCAGACCCGCCAGCGCAGCGCCGCCGTCAAGCAAGTACTGCTGGCCGGCGATATTGTGGTCGGCGTCGGCAATATCTATTGTTCGGAAAGTTTGTTTCGGGCCGGCATCAACCCGAAAACCCCGGCTCGGCGCATCGGCCTGGCGCGCTATATGAAACTGGCGCAAGCCATCCGCGACGTGCTGGCGGAAGCCATTGTGCAGGGTGGCAGCACCCTGCGCGACTTTATCAGCGTGAATGGCCAGTCAGGCTATTTCCAGCAGACATATTTCGTCTATGATCGTACTGGCATCCCCTGCCGCGTGTGCGGCACGCCGGTGCGGCAGATCAAGCAGGGTCAACGGTCGACTTTTTATTGCGTACAGTGCCAAAAATGACGCCTATCTGAAAGGTTAAGCATGGTGGTGAGGGACCTGGAACAATACAGCGCGTGGCGCCACGGCGTGATTTCCGCCTTGAAGCAGTACCAGGCATGGATCGCCGGCGCCGAACTGGCCGACGCCGCCACGGAACAGCGCCTTGCCCGCACCCTGGCGCGGCTGTCCGATGACAAGCTGTCGGTCGCCTTCGTGGCGGAATTCTCGCGCGGCAAATCCGAACTGATCAACGCCATCTTCTTTGCCGATTACGGCCAGCGCATCCTCCCCTCCGCCGCGGGCCGCACCACGATGTGCCCCACAGAATTGCTGTATGACCCCGCCTGGCCACCGTGCATCCGCCTGCTGCCGATAGAAACGCGGGCGGAAAACCTGTCCACCAGCGATTACCGCGAACAGGCTTCCGCCTGGACCATGCTGCCGCTGGACCTGGACACGCCGGAGTCCATGCATGACGTATTCCGCCAGGTATGCCTGACGCGCCATGTCAGCGTGGAAGAAGCCAAGCGCTATGGCCTGTATGACGAAAACGATCCGGACATGGCCGCCACCCTCGATGACGACGGCCTGGTGGAAATCTCGCTGTGGCGCCATGCCATTATCAACTTCCCGCATCCGCTGCTGCAGCAAGGCCTGGTCATCCTTGATACGCCGGGCCTGAACGCGATCGGCACGGAACCGGAACTGACCTTGAACCTGATTCCGCACGCGCACGCCGTGCTGTTCATTCTGGCCGCCGATACCGGCGTCACCAAGAGCGACATCGAAGTCTGGCGCCAGCATATCGGCGGCGGCGCCGGCCGGCTGGTGGTGCTCAATAAAATCGACAGCATGTGGGACGAATTGCGCAGCGACGACGAAGTCAATGACGCCATCCGCCGCCAGCAGGAACATGCGGCGCATATGCTGTCGCTGGAACCGCGCCAGGTGTTTCCCGTGTCGGCGCAAAAGGCGCTGGTGGCGAAAATCACCAATGAGGCGAAGCTGCTGGAAAAGAGCCGGCTGGGTGAGCTGGAACGGGCACTGTTCGATGAACTGATCCCGGCAAAAAAAGACATCGTGCGCAAACAGCTGGCCCAGGATTTGCAGACGCTGTCGTCGGCGCAGCAGGCGCTGATCGGCGCGCGCATGCGCGGCATCGTCGAGCAATTGCATGAATTGAAAAGTTTAAGAGGCAAGAACCAAAGCGTGATTGCGCACATGGTCAAGCGGGTGGAAGCGGAAAAGAAAGAGTTCGACAGCAGCCTGTTCAAGCTGCAGGCCACCCGCGCCGTGTTTACGCGGCTGTCGACCGAGCTGTATACGAACATGGGCATGGATATCCTGCGCGACCACGTGCATTCCGTGCGCAACGCCATGGCCAGCAGCCGTTTCACGCTCGGCATGCGCGAAGCGGTGAAGGCGTTCTTTGCCAGCATCCGCCAGGACTTGCACGCGTCCGAACACAAGATCGATGAAATCCGCGACATGATGGACGTCATGTACCGCAAATTCTCGGCCGAACACGGCTTGTCGCTGGCGCCGCCGATGGCGTTCACGCTGGATAAATACCGCGATGAAATCGCCGACATCGAAGATATCTATGACAAGCAGTTCGGCACCATGACCTTGCTCACCACCAGCCGCGTGGTGCTGATCGAACGCTTCTTTGATTCCATCGCGTCCAGCGTGAAACGGTGCTTCAAGGCGGCCAATGCGGATGCCGAAGCCTGGCTGAAAGTCATCATGGCGCCGCTGGAAGCGCAAATCCGCCAACACAAGGAACAACTGAAACACCGGCAAGCGTCGATCCAGCGCATCCACGATGCGACCGATGACCTGGAACAGAAAATCGAAGCCTTCGAACTGGGCCAGGCGGAACTGGACCAGCTCAAGGTACGGCTGACGGAACTGTCGGGAGCGATCAGCATTGCCATCAATGCGGAATTCGTGGAGATGGACGCGGCGGCGTAAAATGGCGGGATGAAACGACTGACTCACCCGCTGGCCCCCTCCGGTTCCAGCGCGACCGATTACACCGATCCCACCTTTTCCGCCACCTTGATCGCCTGGCAACAACAACATGGCCGCCACACGCTGCCATGGCAAAACACGCGCAATGCCTACCTGGTGTGGCTGTCGGAAATCATGCTGCAGCAAACGCAAGTATCCGCCGTGCTCGGGTATTACGCGCGCTTCCTGGAACGTTTTCCGACCCTGCAATCGCTGGCCGAAGCGCCGGTCGAAGACGTAATGGCGCAGTGGAGCGGCCTCGGTTACTACACGCGGGCGCGCAACCTGCACAAGTGTGCGCAACAAGTGGTTGCGCAACATGGCGGCGTATTCCCGTCCGACCCGGTCTTGCTGGCGGAGTTACCCGGCATCGGCCGCTCGACGGCGGCGGCGATTGCCGCGTTTTCGTATGGCACGCGGGCGGCCATCATGGACGGCAACGTCAAGCGCGTGTTTGCCCGCGTGTTCGGCATCGATACCTTCCCCGGCGAGAAAAAGACGGAACAGGCGATGTGGCTGCGCGCCGAAGCGCTGCTGCCGGAAGCGGGGATCGAATCCTATACGCAGGGCTTGATGGACATGGGCGCGACGCTGTGCACGCGCTCCAGCCCGGACTGCACGCGCTGCCCGATGGCGCCGCGCTGCGTGGCCTTTGCCACGGACCGTGTTAAAGATTTACCGGTGCGCAAGCCGAAAAAAGCATCGCCGGAAAAGCATGCGGTGATGCTGGCCATCGTGCACGATGGCCAGGTATTATTGGAGCAGCGCCCCGCCACCGGCATCTGGGGCGGCCTGCTGTCGCTGCCGGAACTCGATGGCCATGCGCTGGCCGAGGATGACGAGATTGCACCGGTGGACGACGTGGCGTTGCTGGCGGCGGTGCAACCGTTCGGCGTGATCGATACCCATGAACGGCTGCTCAATGTCACGCATGTGTTCACGCACTACAAGCTGCACATCGCACCATTGCTTGTGACCTTGCGGCAGCGCGCGCCGATGGCCGGCGAGGGGCGCCATGTCTGGCTCGATGCGGCGAAGGTGGGCGACGCGGCGTTGCCGGCGCCCGTTAAAAAGCTGTTATTGGACGTGCTGGGCAATGCTGGCGACGCCCAAGGGCGGTTGCTGTAACACTGCACACGCATGGCGGCTTTGTAAAAGCCGCCCTACGGTGTGACGCCCCCGGGTCGTGCGAGACAACGGTACTGAAGCCGCCATGCCGGCACACCTACAACTCATCCATCGAAAACAGCCGCCGGTACTCTTTAAAAGCATACCGGTCCGTCATCCCCGCGATGTAATCGGCAATCTTGCGCGCCTGCTTGTGCACGTCGCCCGTGGTATCGTGGTAATCAGGCGGCAGCAGCACCGGGTCGTGCATGAACGCTTCATACAATTCGCGGATGATGCGGCTTGCCTTTACGCGCATGCGGTTGACCTTGTAATGCGTGTACAGGTTGGCCCGCAGGAAGCGTTTTAATTCCGTCGCATCCTTGCGCATTTGCGGAGAAAAGCGGATCAGCGGCGGCGCCGCGCGCACGTCTTCGATGCTTTTCGGCGCGGCATCCAGCAGCAGTTCGCGCGAGGTCGCCAGTAAATCATCGGCCAGCGCCGTGATCACGCGCCGCAGGGTTTCATAAATCGCGCGCCGCCCCGCCAGCCCCGGATGGCTGCGCTGCACGTCGTGCCAGATGCGGGCAAAGAATTCCACCTGCTCCAGTTGTTCGATGGTGATCAGGCCGGAACGCAAGCCATCGTCGATATCGTGACTGTTGTACGCGATTTCATCGGCCAGGTTGGTCAGCTGCGCTTCCAGCGACGGTTGCGTGCGGTCGATAAAGCGTTGCGCGACCGGTCCCAGCAACTTCGCATTGTTCAGCGAACAGTGCTTCAAAATCCCTTCGCGGGTGGCGAACATCAGGTTCAGGCCATCGAACGCGCCATACATTTCCTCCAGCTCGTCCACCACCCGCAAGCTTTGCAGGTTGTGTTCGAAACCACCGTGGTCAACCATGCATTCATTGAGCACGTCCTGCCCCACGTGGCCGAATGGCGTGTGGCCCAGGTCGTGCGCCAGCGCCACGGCTTCCACCAGGTCTTCATTGAGGCGCAGGTTGCGCGCCAGCGAGCGGCCGATTTGCGCCACTTCGAGGCTGTGCGTGAGGCGGGTGCGGAACAGGTCGCCCTCGTGATTGAGGAAGACCTGGGTTTTGTATTCGAGCCGGCGGAACGCCGTCGAATGGATGATGCGGTCGCGGTCGCGCTGGAACTGGCTGCGCGACGCGTGCGGAGTTTCATCGAAACGCCGCCCCGCGTCCTTGTCCGACTGTACGGCGTAGGGTGCGAGGTGGGTTTCGTAACTCATGCTGAACTCCCGGTTATTCCTTCGTGCAGGCTGCCAGGGTCGCCAGCAGCAATTCCTGCGGCGCGTTGGTGATCGATGGTTTGCCCAATGGTTTCAACAAAATGAACTTGATGGCGCCGCCTTCGTTTTTCTTGTCGACTTCCATCAGTTCCAGCCAGCGCTGCGTCCCCAGGTCCGGCGCCACGGTCGGCAGGCCGGCCGCTTTCACCAACTGGCGCACGCGCGCCACGGTGTCGGCATCGACCAGGCCCATGCGGTACGACAGGTCCGCCGCCATCACCATGCCGCAACCGACGGCTTCGCCGTGCAGCCATGCGCCATAGCCCAGGCCCGCTTCGATCGCGTGGCCGAACGTGTGGCCGAAATTCAGGATGGCGCGCAAGCCGCCTTCACGCTCATCCTGGCGCACCACGTCCGCCTTGATTTCGCACGACCGGGCAATCGCGTACGCCAGCGACGCTTTATCACGCGCCACCAGCTTTTCAATATTCGCTTCGATCCAGTCAAAGAATTCCGCGTCGATGATGGCGCCGTGCTTGATGACTTCGGCAAGGCCGGCCGACAGTTCGCGGTCCGGCAGCGTTTCCAGGGTCGCGGTATCGGCAATCACCACGCGCGGCTGGTAAAACGCGCCGATCATGTTCTTGCCCAGCGGGTGGTTGATGCCGGTCTTGCCGCCCACCGACGAATCGACCTGTGACAGCAGCGTCGTGGGAATCTGGATGAAGTCGACGCCGCGCATGTAGCTGGCCGCCGCATAACCGGTCAAATCGCCGATCACGCCGCCGCCCAGGGCAATCAGCGTGCACTTGCGGTCGGCCTTGTTGGCCAGCAGGCTGTCGAACACTTGCATCAGGCTCGACCAGTTCTTGTGCTCTTCACCATCCGGCAAGATGATCTCAATCACCTGCTTGCCTTCGGCCAGCAGCGCGCTTTTCACTTTGTCGAGGTACAGCGGGGCCACCGTGGTATTGGTGACGATGGCAACCTTGCTGCCTGTGGCGTGGCGCACCAGCAGCGCGCCATCGTCCAGCAGCGACGGTCCGATGGAAATGGGATAGCTGCGCTCGCCCAGGTCGACGTTCAAAAGGATGTTATGTTCAGTCATCTGTGCTTCCGTGAGGCAGTTGGGCGCGGCCTCGCAGGCACGGGCATCCAGCTGGTTCAAAATCATGTGAACCATCGATTGTACGTTAGGTCGGCCGGTATCGACGACCAGGTGCGCCAATTCCTCATATAGCGGTTCGCGCTGCGCCATCAATTCTTCGAGCTTTTTGCGCGGATCGGCGGTTTGCAGCAGTGGCCGGTTCTTGTCGTGGGCGGTGCGCTGCAAGATGCTGTTGATGCTTGCGCGCAAGTAAATCACGGTGCCGCGGTCGCGCAGGTATTGGCGCGACTGCGGATTGAGGATCGCGCCGCCACCCGTGGCCAGCACGATGCCTGGCTGCGCCGACAATTCCCGGATCACTTCCGCTTCGCGGCGGCGGAAGCTTTGCTCACCCTCGATTTCAAAAATCCACGGAATCGACGCGCCCGTGCGGGCTTCGATTTCATGGTCGGAATCGATGAATTGCAGGCCCAGCTTGCGCGCCAGCAGGCGCCCGATGGTGGTCTTTCCCGCCCCCATCAGCCCCACTAAAAAGATGTTACCTCGATAAGTTTCAGCCACTTGAATCTACTTTTCTGAAAACACGAACGCCGGCTCTGGGCCGGCGCGCGTAGCGTGTTACGGATCCTGTCTTATGAACATGCTTATGGACACGAGAACGCCAGTTTAAACGGATACGAGGTCACATTCCCTTTAGGCGTTGTTACCGTCACATTGAATGTGCCTGCAAGCGCGGTCAGGCAGGGTTTAGCCTGGGCGCTGCCGATCGAAATTTGGTGCGTGGAACCTTGCCGTACCGAATTATTATCGATACCGGTGCCGCTGTTGACGTCGGCGCTCGCCGAGTGCGGGAACACGTTCTGCACCGTGGCGGGCGACACGCCGACCGCCACCAGGTTCACCGCATTGGTGATTTCCACCTTGGAGCCGGACGGCATCGGGTTGAAATTCACGTCGTTCAGTTGCAGGTTGAACACTTTGGTTTCAGTCGACGTCACCGTCCCCAGGTCGGTCGCGAGATCGCTCCGGAGCTTGCTTTCGCCCACCACAGGCATGTCGGTCCAGTACACATTGGTGGCGAAGCTGCCGGACAGGAAGATGCCGAGTTTCGAGAACAGCGTATTGACGCCATCGGTGGTGCTGGCGCACACGGTGGCCAGGCCGGTACGGGTCGCGTCATTGCTGACCAGGCCGGATGTGCCGGTGTTGCACGGTGTCGACGGCGTGTTCGGCGCGGCCACGCGTGGCGCCTGGGTACGGAAGTCCACCGAGCAGCCGCCATTGACGGTGTTGCAGGCGCCCTTGCTGGAGGAGCCCACGGAACCCAGGTTGGTCTGGAATACCACCGGCAAGCCATCCGGCACCGGATTGCCGGCCTGGTCCGCCACCAGCACATTGACATTGGTGGCCGGCGTGACGGCGCCGCTGTCGTAGGCCCAGCCTTCCACGTTCGGGCTGACCACGGACAGCGAGAAGGCGCGCTGCACCGGCAGGCCGCTCGTCACGACGATCGAGTCGGAGGTGGTCGAGGCGCCATTGTCCAGCGTCGCGGTGATCCGGAACGAGGTCGGCACGGACCCGGAATTAACCGTGGTGATCACTTCGCCATTGGCATCGGTACTGTCGCTGGCCTTGTTGATGGTGACGTTGGTGGAGGCGGTGCTGAAACGCACGGTCTGGCCGGCCAGTGGTTTACCGAAGGTATCGAACACCTTGAACGTCAGGGTCGCGGTCTCCGTGCGGCCGATACCGCCCTGCCCCTTGATGACGATCGAACGATCGGTCGGCGAGGCGGCCGAGAACTGGACCGACGCGGCTTGCGGGGCGGCGATCGCCAGGCTGGCCGTGCTGGCTTTGGTGATGCCGGAGGCCGAGGCCGTGATCTGGTCGGTATTGCCACAGCCCTGGTCGCGGAACACCACTTGCGCCGTGCCGTTCGAGGTTGGCGCCGTGGCAGCCAGGGTGGCCTTGCCGGACGTCACGCAATTCGAGGTGAACGCTATGCTCAACTGCTGATCCGTGTATTTGCTGCTACCGGCCAGCACATCGACCGTGATGACCGTCGAGCCATAAGCCGGGATGCTGGTCGGATTCAGGCTCAGCGGGCCCAGCACGATGGCGGTGGCGCCCACGCTGAAGTTGGCGGTGGCGTCGAGCGACGTCCCGGCCACGACCACGGCGGCACTGACCGTGCCGGCGCCGGAGGCGGACAGGCTGGCTGGCCGGATGGTGACTTCGGCCACGCCATTGGCATCGGTCAGCGCGGTGCCGGCCGATGGCGAGAAGGACACCAGCGTGCTATCCCCGGTGAACGACACCAGCGCATTGGCGACCGGCTTGTTGTCTTTGTCACGCACCGTGGTGCGGGCCGTCAGCGGCGTCGCCGACGACAGCGCATTGCTGGCGGCGCCCGCGCTGTTGAGCAGCGTCATGGTGGCAGTCGGCACCGGCGGCGGCACCACACCCACGACCTGGATTTTCTTGGTGGTGGCAATCGTGCCCACCGTGGCAGTCACGGTGATCGTGCGCAGCGACGCATCGCCTTTGACATTGAGCTTGGCCGTGGCGGTGCCGGTGGCATCCGTGGTTTTGCTGACCACCACGATATTGCCGGAGTCGGCCTTGAAATCGACATTCTGGTTTTCCATCACCAGGTTATTGGCATCCTTGACCAGGGCCGACAGCGTCACTTCCGTACCGTCCGCGCCGGACGACGCGATGGTGTCGGCCGTGGAAACCAATACAACGCTGGCGACCTTGGGCGTCGTGGAGGGGCCGGTCGTGCCGGTGGTGGTGCCGGGATTACCGCCGCCGCCGCCGCACGCGGCCAGCAAGGCGGCGCAGCACAGCAGCGCGAGCCAGTCCCGGAAGCCGCCCATCAAACCAGTTGTCGTTTTGTACATAAGGGTCCTCTCTGTTGCCTGCATTATCGTGCTGAAAGACGTTCGGCGACAATCTTCGGCGTAATAAACACCAGCAGCTCGGTTTTTTCGTCAGTACGGCCAGTGTTCTTGAACAGCATGCCCAGCACCGGGACATCGCCCAGCAGCGGCACTTTGGACACCGTGGTGCGCTCGATCTGCTGGTAAATCCCGCCCAGCACCACCGTGCCGCCATTTTCCACCATCACCTGGGTCTTCACATGCTTGGTGTCGATGGCGAAACCGGCCCGGGTTTCCTGCCCCACGCTATCCTTGTTGACGTCCACGTCAATCACGACATTGCCATCCGGCGTGATTTGCGGCGTCACTTCGAGCCGCAAGTTCGCCTTGCGGAACACAATCGACGTGGCGCCGCTGCTGGTCGCCACTTGATAAGGCAATTCCAGGCCCTGTTCAATAGTGGCAAGCGCCTTGTCCGCCGTCACCACGCGCGGGCTGGAAATGATCTTGCCATTGCCATCGGCTTCCAGCGCGGACAATTCCAGATTCAGGAAGCGGTTGGCGGCCGACGAAAACAGGCTGATGGCCAGGTTCCCCGCCGACAAGCCATTGATCGGCGCGGCCGGCAAATTGATCAAGGTGCTATTGGTATAGCCGTCGCCTTTATCCGGCGTCTGGCCCGTGATCTGGCCGATGCCCGTCAGGTTGCCGCCGATGGCGATGCGGTTGTTGGAACCGCCGATCTGGTACCCCGTGTCGCCGCCACGCAAGGTGCGCATGTCGACAAAGCCCAGCTTGGCGCCCAGGTTGCGCGTAAAGGAATCCGACGCTTCGACGATGCGCGCCTCGATCAGCACTTGCTTGGTGGCCACGTCGGTACGGGCGATCAGCTTGCGGATGTCTTCCAGCTTGGACGCGATATCGGTGACAAACAACTGGTTGGTACGCGGTTCGATAATGGCGCTGCCGCGCTTGGACAGGACGCGGTTCTTGGCGTCGCCCGCGTCGAGACCGAATACGGACTTGAACGATTCCGCCTTCTGGTAATTGAGCTGGAAGATTTCGGACTTCAACGGTTCCAGGTCGGCGATTTGCGCACGCTGTTCCAATTCCAGCTTTTCCTTGGTCAGCAACTCTTCCTTGGGCGCGATCCACAGTACGGAACCATTCTTGCGCATGTCCAGGCCCTTGGCCTGCAACACCACGTCCAGCGCCTGATCCCACGGCACTTCACGCAAGCGCAGGGTCAAGTTGCCCGCAACACTGTCGCTGGTAATGATGTTCAGGCCCGAAATATCGGCAATCGCCTGCAGCGCCGCGCGCACTTCCACGTTCTGGAAATTGAACGACAGCTTTTCGCCACGGTAGCCCTGGGTGCCCTGGGTCAGCTTGTTGGGATCTTCCTTCAGCGGCCGCACATCGACCACCAGCTGGGTATCGCTCTGATAGACGCTTTGCTCCCACAACCCCTTGGCGTCGATCGTCATGCGCACGTTATCGCCCTGCGGCACCGTGGTGATTTGCGACACCGGCGTGCCGAAGTCCGTCACGTCGAGACGGCGGCGCAGGGTTTCCGGCACCCCCGTCTTGAGGAAGTCCACCACCAGGCCGTTGGCATTGGGCCGCACATCAACCGCCACCTGGCTGTTCGGCAAATCCACGACGATGCGGCCTTCGCCATTGGAGCCGCGGCGGAAGTCCAGGTCGCGCAGCAATTGCTTTTGCGCCTTGTCGGCGCGCTCCGCCGGTTTCGCCGCATTGGCCGCCGGGGCGACCGGCAAGCCGGTTGAATCCACTGCCGTCGCCAGTCCGCCGGAACCATCGATGGTCACGATGATGGCATTGCCATCGATGGCGGCCGCGTAATTCAAGGTGCGTTTCAGGTTGAACACCAGACGGGCCCGCTCGCCGGCCTGGACCAGATTGACGCTGCGCAAATCGCCCTGGTTGAATTCAAATGTGTTCTTGCCCGTCAAGTTCACCGTGGCGCCAAAGTCCAGCGCGATGCGCGCGGGATTGGTGATGGAAAAGCCGATCGGCAACTTGTCCGGCGCATGTTTCATCGCGACCCTGACGATCACGTTGGCGCCCTGCTGGTTGACGGTCACCGATTCGATGCCATTGGTCGCCGCAGCCATCGCTGCAGGCTGGGCCGATGGTGCGCCGGTGCCCGGCGCCTGCGCCAGTGCGGGCTGCACCAGCATGGGCTGGGCCAGCAATGCCGCCATGGCCAGCACCGAACGCAACACAGGCCACGCAGGCCTGGCCGGGTGTGGCGAGGCGGAAGTGATGAGGGGGCTCATTTGTTGCTCTCCTTACTTTCCTGCAACTCCAACTTGGACAGGCGTTCGATCCAGTCGCCCGTGGCGTCCTGCACAATCTCCCTGACACTGATGGCATCGTCTGTCACGGCCGTGATCAGGCCAAAGTTTTGCCCGAGATGCTGGCCGGGACGGACCTGGTACACGGATTTATCAATTTGCAGCAAGGCAAACATGGTTTTGGATTTCTCCATCGTGCCCACCATTTTCATGGCGTCGAGCGGGAACCCTTCGAGGAATTCCTTGCGGCGCGTGGTGTCGGGCCGCAAACCGCCGCCCGCGTTGGCCTGGCGCGCCAGTTCAGCGAGCAGTTTGTTCTGGTTGAAGGGATCGACTTCCGCGCTCGCGCTGTAGGCAAACGGGACAAAGGTCTTGGGTTCGGCAATGGGTTTCACCATCACCTTGGCCTGGCTGTCGGTCTGCTTCATCCAGTCCCGGACTTCCTGGACATCGCTGTCGCCGCATCCGGCCAGCGCCAGCAATACCGGCCAACCCATCGCGAGGCAGCGCTTCATTTTTTCGCTCCCTTCTTCTTGTCGGCGGCGGCCTTGCGCTGCGCGGCCACTTCTTCCGGATCGAGGTAGCGGAAGGTCTTGGCCACCGCATCGAGGGTCAGCACGTTGCCGCCCTGCTGCGGCGCCGACAGCTGCATATTGTTCAGGGTGACGATGCGGGGCAGGTTCGCCATGTCGCTGGCGAAGGCGCCGATGTCATGGTAATTGCCCGTCACCTTGATATTGATGGGCAACTCCGCGTAATAATCCTTGACCACCACCTGGCCCGGCTTGAACAGTTCGAACTGCAAACCGCGTCCAAGGCCGGCCTGGTTAATGTCCGACAGCAGCGCCGCCATTTCCGCCTTGCTCGGCAATTGCTTTTGCAGGCGCTCGACATACTGGTCCACCTGGACTTTTTGCGCCCGCAGCGCTTCCAGATTGACGGCTTGCTGCGATTTTTCCGCGTATTCGGCTTTCAGCTTGGCTTCCTTGGCGGCGCCGGCTTCCTGTTCTTCGAACTGTCCGCTCCAGTAACCGAAATAGCCGGCCGCCACCACGCCCAGCACCACCCCCACCGCGCACAGGATACGGGGCGCAATCGGCCACATGCCTGGATGGCGGCCATTCAAGCCCTGGAACTGGGCTTGCAGCGAATCGCTTAATTGTTTGACGTCGATAGCCATAGGGTTCTCTGCTCAGGGCCTGGCGGGCGCGTTGGCCATGGCCGCAGCCGGCTTGGGCTCGCCGGGCTTGCCCGGTTTGCCGTCTTCCGGATGGTCCTTGTCACGCGGGCGCTTGATGCCGACGATCATGTTGAATTCCACGACTTTTTTGGCGGTCTTGCCCTGCCCCAGTCCCGTTGCCTTGACTTCCACCAGGTCCGGCTTTTCCAGCCATGGCGAGACGCTCGACACATTGCGCAGCAATTCCGAGACTCGCTCCTGGGATTGCGCATAACCTTGCACGACGACGCGCTGCCCATCCTGCTTGAAGCTCTTCAGGTACACGCCGGGCGGGGTGTGCTTGACCAGTTCGTCGAGCAGGTAGACCGGCTGATTACGGTCGCCCTGCAAGTCTTCCACCGCTTGCTGGCGCGCTTTCAGCGCTTCGATCTCTTGTTTCAGGGTGGCGATTTCCGCGATTTTCTTGTCCAGGACCACGATGGCATCCTGGATCGCCTTGTTGCGCTGGTCCTGGATCGCGAGGGCGCGGGCGTTATAACCGCCCACCACCAGCACGATGGCGGCGCCGATCAGGACGCCGAACACCATCAGCGCATAAAACGCGGCTTTTTTCTGTTTACGCTTTTCCTCGCGGTGTGGGAGCAGGTTTATCCGGATCATCAGCCGAACCTCCGCAACGCCAACCCGCAGGCGACCAGGTAGGCAGGTGCTTCGCTGCGCAGCGCCTGTTCACGCACGCCGGCTCCCAGCGCCATGCCCTTGAAGGGGGAAATCACCGCGGAATTGATCTTGGTGCGGCTGGCCACGATATCGAGCAAGCCGGGGATCAGGGCGCAGCCGCCGGCCAGATAGAGCTGGTCGACCCGGGTATACGGAGTGGAGGTGTAGAAGAACTGGACGGCGCGCGTGACTTCCAGCGCCGCGCTTTCCAGGTAGGGGGCCAGCAGGTCGTTGGCATAATTGTCCGGCAAGTCGCCGGATTTCTTTTTCGCTTCCGCTTCGTCATACGCCATGCCATAAGCGCGCACGATATCCTGCGTCAGCGTATTGCCGCCAAACGGCTGTTCGCGTTCATAAATGGCCACGCCATCGAGCAGCACGGAAATATGTGTGACTTGCGCCCCGATCTGGAACAGCGCGACGATCTGGCCCGCGCTGGCGCCTGGCACCTGGGCCAGCACCCGGTCCAACGCGGCGCGCGCGGCATAGGATTCGATATCCATCACGGCCGCCTTCAGGCCGGACGCTTCGGCGACGGCCACCCGGTCTTCGACTTTTTCACGGCGCGACGCGGCCAGCAACACTTCGACATCGTCTTCCGACGTCGGCGACGGGCCGATCACGTCGAAGTCCAGGCTGACTTCATCGAGGGCGAACGGGATATATTGGCTGGCTTCGGATTCCACCTGGACTTCCAACTGGTCTTCCGACATGCCGGCCGGCAGCGTGATTTTCTTGGTGATGACGGAAGCGGGCGGCATGCCCAGCGCCACCAGCTTGGCGCGCGTGCCACTTTTCTTCCACACGCGGCGCAACGCATCCACCACCTGCTCGAGGTTTTCGATATTGCCATCGACCACGGCGCCGCGCGGCAACGGTTCCGACGCATAGCGCTCCAGCCGCAAACCTTCCTTGCCGCCCTGGGCCAGTTCCACCAGCCGGACACTGGAAGTGCTGATGTCCACGCCCACCAGTGGCGCATTGCCCCTGCCGAACAGTGTGCTCAGGTCCAGGTTCATAACGGTTCCCCGCCATGTTGCAGCTGGTTACACACCGTTGTTGATCGCATAAGGAGACTCGATTTGATACCTGCGGTTGAGGGCGTTTGAGGGTAAAAACGGGACGGTACATCAGATGCTAGCAATAACGCTGAGAGAGTGTAAAGGTATTTCTGCCATGCACAATTGCTCATTTGTGCACCCGGCACCACACTTGAAATCCACTCTGTAGCCATGAATTCAACTCACTTATTTAGTTGCTCATAGTAAATATTTCACGGCTATTGTCGCACTGTTAAGCACGCCGCAAGCTATCTGGCCTCGCTTATAATGGCCCGATCGTCAAGAGAAAGATTACCTGCATGACCACTGCTGCCAACGATAATCCGGCCCGCTCGCGCGGCCTGCTGTTTACCCTCATTGCTTCCGTGGCCGGCCTGGTGCTGGCCGGCGTGCTGTTGCTGGTATTCGGCCTGGCGCTGGCGTATCCCAATTTGCCGGAACTGGATTCCCTGACGGATTACCGTCCGAAAATGCCACTGCGAATCTTTTCCGCCGACGGCGTCTTGATCGGCGAGTTCGGCGAAGAACGCCGCAACCTGGTGCGCATCAAGGACATCCCCGACGTCATGAAAAAAGCCGTGCTGGCCATCGAGGACAGCAGCTTCTATGAACACGGTGGCGTCGACTATACCGGCATCCTGCGCGCGGCGTTCCACAATGCGACCGGCGGCGCGCGCCAGGGCGCCTCCACCATCACCCAGCAAGTCGCCCGCAACTTTTTCCTTTCCAGCGAACAGACCTTCAAGCGCAAGATTTATGAAATGCTGCTGGCCTGGAAAATCGAAAAGAACCTGACCAAGGACCAGATCCTTGAGGTCTACATGAATCAGATTTACCTGGGCCAGCGCGCGTACGGCTTTTCTTCCGCCGCCCAGATTTATTTCGGCAAGAATTTGAAAGACATTAGCGTGGCCGAAGCCGCCATGCTGGCCGGCCTGCCGAAAGCCCCGTCCGCCTACAACCCGGTGGTCAATCCGAAACGCGCCCGCACCCGCCAGCAATACATCCTGGTGCGCATGCATGACCTGGGCTATATCACGACGGCCCAGTTCACGGCCGCGAAAGCCGAACAGCTGAAAACCAAGACCGACAGCAGCGATTTCGGCGTACATGCGGAATATGTGGCGGAAATGGCGCGCCAGCTGGTCTATGAACAATTCAAGGAAGATACGTATACGCGCGGCCTGAACGTCTTCACCACCATTACCAAGGCGGATCAGGACGCCGCTTACCTGGCGCTGCGCCGTGGCGTGATGGACTATGAAAAGCGCCACGCCTACCGTGGCCCGGAAGCGTATATCGATATCCCGGCCAACAAGGAAGAAGCCGACGAGGCGATTGAAGCCGAACTGGCGGCGCGCCCGGACAGTGACGACATCGTGGCGGCCATGGTGCTGCAAGTGTCGCCCACCAAGGTGGTGGCGGTGACCGCGTCCGGCGAGGAAATCACGATTGTCGGCGAAGGGCTGGAAGCGGCCCGTTCGTGGCTGACGGAAAAAGCGGCGCCGAATAAACGCATCCGCCGTGGCGCGGTGATCCGCGTGCACCAGGAAGGCAAGGATTGGGAAATCACGCAAATGCCGGAAGTCGAATCGGCGTTCGTGTCGGCGTCGCCCGAAGACGGCGCGATCAAGGCCCTGGTGGGCGGCTTCGATTTCAACCGCAACAAGTTCAACCACGTGACGCAGGCATGGCGCCAGCCCGGCTCGTCGTTCAAGCCATTTATTTACTCGGCGTCGCTGGAACGCGGCCTGTCGCCCTCGACCGTCATCAATGACGCGCCGATTTCGTTCGACGCGGGCCAGACCGGCGGCCAGGCGTGGGAACCGAAGAACTACGACGGCAAATATGAAGGCCCGATGACAATGCGCCGGGGTCTGACCAAGTCGAAAAACATGATTTCGATCCGCATCCTGCACCGCATCGGCGCGAAATACGGCCAGGAATACACGACCCGCTTCGGCTTCGAGGCGGAAAAGAATCCCCCATACCTGACCCTGGCGCTGGGCGCCGGCGCGGTCACGCCGCTGCAGGTGGCCGGCGCCTACGCCGTATTCGCCAACGGCGGTTATAAAGTCACGCCATACCTGATTTCCAAGGTAACCGACTCCAATGGCAAAGTCTTGTCGCAAGCCTCGCCAGACAAGGCCGGCGATCCGTCGAACCGCGTGATCGACGAGCGCAACGCCTTCCTGATGGATTCGATGATGAAGGACGTCATCAAATACGGCACCGCCACCAAGGCGCTGTCGCTCAAGCGCACCGATATCGCGGGCAAGACCGGCACCACCAATGATTCGATCGACGCCTGGTTCGCCGGTTACCAGCCGAAGTTGGTCGGCGTGGCCTGGATCGGCTTCGACCAGCCGCGCAACCTCGGTAACAAGGAAACCGGCGGCGGCCTGGCGCTGCCGATCTGGATCGGCTACATGCAAAAGGCGCTGAAGAACATCCCGATCGAGGAGCGGCCGGTGCCGGAGGGCATGATGGTGGTCGATGGGGAGTATTACTACGCGGAGAATCCGCCGGGGATGGGGGTACAGAGTTTAGAGGGCGCTTCGCGGGGAACACCGGCGGAGGAGAAGGCGAAGGATGCGGTTAAGAATGAGTTGTTCTGATATTTGCCGTGCCTGCGATGAATGAACTAGTCTTGGTCATAGCGATGCTCACCACCGAGAGCAGCTATAAAGCTAACATTGAAAGATCCTCGACTGCCGTCGAGGATACGATCCAGTTTTCGATAACCCCAGCTACGCCTTGGCGAATTCGAACCTATGCCATCGACCACGATATTCATATTCATTCGATGAATGGAAAGATTGATGTTGTCTTTGCCGAGGAACACATTGACAAAAACTACGGAGACATCTTGAAGAAGCGATATACGCTCAAATTCAATAACCCGGAGGATTTGGACGATGTGAAGCGCGTACTGCAGGCTGCAGGCTTGAACGGTTCACTGGAGGTCGCGCCTGCTGGCTTCGCATTCTATAACCCGGATCGCCAAAAATATCGTACTCAGTCGGAGCCGAAGTGATCGGCAGGCCGAACCACTGAGCGACACGGATGTGCTGACGCGCACCGGTTCATCAACAATGTCGCGGTAATGCACGACCTGCGTTTTTCACGCCTGTTACTTGAGTGTCGGCTCAATGTCGGGTCGCTGTCGTAACCGCCACCCGAGGCAACACGCAATGATCATGGTTCACTCACATCGGGGTCATCAATGATTCTCAAGCAACTACGCCTCAGCCGCCACCTGTCTCAAGAACAACTCGCGCAAATGTCCGGGCTGAGTGTCCGGACCATTCAGCGGATTGAAAGCGGCCACAGTCCTAGCCTGGAATCACTGAAATGCCTGGCGTCAGTGCTTGAAGTTGATATCCCAACTCTCAACCAGGAGAAATTCGTGATGAGCAAAGCATCAAACAATTGGCAAAATCTTCCCGTGGCCCTGAAATGGCTGTTCGCATTAAATTTCTTTAGCTTGCGCCCAACCAGGAATGCCGCAATTAACGTTGAAGTCATTTCCCACGTCTTCGGCTTTTTATTCTGCATTCTTGGCCTGATTAATGAGCCAGCCCTCATCGGAGGGTTAATCATGCTGTCCAATGGCTATCTGTTCCGTTTGCATATTTGGCTCGGTGATAAATATGGGGTGTGGTATGACAGGCCGAATCAGGCCAATATGGCTTGACCATTCGGCCAACGTGACCATCCGACAATGCGGCTCCGGCCGCATGTAAAATGCGCAAGTCCCTTTCATGTCATAGCGCCAACCAAAAGTGAGACGACTCGCCGCCATTTTCCTGTTCGGCTACAATGCCGCGATGGCGTCTCCATGCCTGGAGTATTCCGGTGGCGTTACGCTGCATGGAACGCTTACCCGCCATACATTTCCAGAGCAGCCGAATTACGAAAGTATTGCCCGCGGCGATGCGCCAGCAACTTATTTTTTTGTCACGCCACGAAAGCCATTTTGCGTAGCTGGCGGGAGCGATGACGCCGAGCCGGCGGTCCCCAGCGTCACGCGAATACAGCTGATATTGGCAGGTAAAAACAATGCATATCAGCGCTTGCGCCCCTATCTTGGGAAGCCGATCGTGTGCACCGGCGCCCTGTTTTCGGCAATCAGTGGCCACCATCACTCACCGGTGTTACTGTCGGCCGCAGCATGCAGGCCCGTTCCGGCGAACACATTTACTCCGCAGGCGCTTAAACACCTAGCTCCTCCTCTGCCCACTAAACCCATCTAAATCCCTGGAAGTCGAACTACTCTGCTCGCAAACACTCTAAGAATTGCAGCCCAACGAGAACTCGTAGAGCGTTCTAGAGCGAATGGCTGGATTTGTAGCGGTGATTAGGTTGTTTTCGATCACTTTAATGTGGTTTAGTCCATTTTAGCGGGAGGTATGTGATGGCACCCCATACTGTGTACCTGGACGTTCCCGAAGACGTATTTGAAAAACTGACCAAGCACGCTGACGAACAGAGGATCGGTCCCAGAACGAAGGAGCTGATTTTCGCCATACTGCGGGACTGGAACACCGGGACATTCCCGGTGCCCAGCCCTCCAGAAGCAATCCTTGATATTTCCAAGGAGCGTGGCTATCAATGGAAACAACTATTCCTCCCGGATGGCACCATGCTGCGGCAGTCATTCCTTGGCACCACCTACTATGCCCGAGTTGTCGGAGAAAAAATCACCTGCGATGAGGCGCATGTGTCGCCGTCGCAATTCGTGAACATGCAGGGTGGCGGCAACCGCAATGCGTGGCATACGATATGGCTTCGTTTTCCTTGTGAAGCGGTATGGCGGCGCGCCGATCAATGCCGCCTTCCAGGCTGATGCCTTGTTGCGGGCGCCGTAGTAACCAAGACCGTCATTGCAATGCATAATGTGACTACCACACGTTCCAGCCGACGGCTTAACGGCGCCCGATCAATGCTATGGCACTCTCCCCCATCCGCAAATGGCTCAACATCGCCTTCGGCCTGATCGTGCTGGCATTTGTTGGCGTACTACTCTGGCCCCTGATTACCCGGCCATTTACGCTGAAGGCATATTGCGACGAACTTCAACCAGACATGCCAACTGCCCTCCTCCAGCAGCGGGCCAGTCAGTTGGGCTTTAAAGTGGCATCACCACACGCCAACGTCGCCCATGTTTACGACTACGGCTCGCTTGGCAAGTTCAGCTGCACGGTTCGTCTACGTCAGGACAAGGTGCTCGGCGCCTTATTTGCCTTCGGCGATTAGGTCATAACATGATGAGCTCCCAACCCGACAACGACGAGGTCTACTGGATCCCCATTCCCACCGGCGCAGCGATGGCGCTGACGCTCGCGGCAATCTGGATAACCTGGCAACACTTCCTGACCGCCGACAGCTGGGTTTTCCTGCTCGACAACGCCAACCTGGCGCTGCACGAGGCGGGTCATCCGATTGTGGGTTTGCTGTCGAGCCGCCTGGGCGTCTATGGTGGAACAATATTCCAGCTGTTGTTTCCTATGGTTTTTGCCCACTACTTTTGGCGTGAACGGCAAGCTGCAGGCTGGGCCGGCTCGTTGCTGTGGCTGGGCGAGAACTTGATGAATGTCGGCCGCTACATGAAAGACGCCCGCGCCGGCGAACTCCCCCTGGTTGGCGGCGGCGATCACGACTGGCTGGAAATTTTCAGCCGCTGGGGTATGCTGGCGCAGGACGTTCGCATCGGCAATAGCCTGAAAGTGCTTGGGCTGGTGCTGGCGATCCATGCCATCTGGTGGGCGTGGCGGCACCGCCGCCACGGCTGACCAGTCCCCCCATTCCAATCAGCCAACCGAGCCCCCCATGGTCACTCCCACCATCGTCGACGGCGACCTGCTGGACCAACAGGCCGACGTGATCGTCAACGCCTGGAACAGGAACATCATTCCCTGGTGGCTGTTGATCCCGCAAGGCATTTCCGGCGCGATCAAGCGCCGGGCCGGGTTGCAGCCGTTTTTTGAACTGGGCGGGATGGGCGCGATTCCGCTTGGCGGCGCGGTCCAGACTGGCGCCGGCCGCCTGCCCTATCAAGCCATCATCCATGTGGCCGGCATCAGCATGTGGTGGCGCTCGTCGGCGCAATCGATACAAGACTCGGTGGTGTCGGCGATGGCGCTGGTCAACCAGCATCACTACGCCAGCGTGGCCTTTCCCATCATCGGTGCCGGCACCGGTGGTTTTGGGGAGGACGGTGCGCTCAAGCTCATGGTGGAAGCGTTCAAACCTATCGACTCCAACGCCGAGGTCACCATCGTGCGCTTCAGGAAGGTGACTGGAGGCACATGAGCATCGACACGTTTCAATCCAGAGGCTACGAAATTGTCGCGGACGCGGTGCCCGCCATGGAGTGCGAATCGCTCGCGGAAACCGTCCGGGACAGTGCGATCCAGAGCGGCGCGCGCTGTTTTCTTGCCGAGCCGTGGTGTGCTGCGCTGTCAAAGCGGCTGCGCGAACATGCCCGGCTGGCCGAGCTGATTCCCGCAGGGCATGTAGCGGTGCAATGCACGTATTTTGAAAAATCGACGGACCGGAACTGGCTGGTCCCGGTGCACCAGGATCTCAGCATTCCCGTGGCGTCGCGTGTATCCGATTCCAACCTGCGAGGCTGGTCGGAGAAGGAGGGGCAACTGTTTGTCCAAGCCCCGGTGGCGCTTCTGGAGCAATTGATTGCGGTCCGCGTTCACCTGGATCCGTGCGGCGAGCTGGACGGGCCTTTGAAAGTCGTGTCCGGATCGCACATGCGAGGTGTGGTGCGGCCGGAAGCCGCCGTGCATGCCCGGCAAGTGGAAGGCGAAGTTGCATGCCTGTGCGACCGGGGTGGTGCGCTGGTCATGCGGCCGCTGCTCTTGCACGCCTCCGCGAAGTCCGCAGGACACAGTCGCCGCCGTGTCCTGCACTTCGTTTTCGGGCCACGCGTCATCGGGTACGGTCTCAGCTGGCATCACGCGGTCTAGCAGGTCCCTGACGCGGGGCCGGGACATCGGCTTGCTACGGCAACCGGCTCGCCGTCGCTACATACTGCGCCAGCAACTTCAAGTCCGCCTCGCTCATTTTGAAGGGCGGCATGACGCCGATGCCGTTGCGCACCGCCTTTTCCACGCGCGATGCGTCCGGCGCCATTTCATTCAAGTTCGGGCCGATTTCCCCCGCGGCGCCGGCGTGGCGCAAAGTATGGCACACCATGCAGGGCGGCGCCGCGTCTTGCGTGAACAGGCGCTTGCCCTTTTCCAGCAGCGCGGCATCGCCCTCGGCTTTGGCCGCGTGCGCGTCGGCGCAGGCCGCCAGCAGCGGCACTGCGGCGGCCAACCATCGTTTCACGCCCATCATGCCACCGTCACTTTCACGCCGTGATCGCGCCAGCTGGTGTTGCCGTAGCCGTGGGCATTTTCCACCCGCATTTCCGGCTGGCGGTTGCCTTTGCTGTCTTCCGCACGGGACAGCAGCGTGTGGCTACCGGCCGGCAATTTGACCGGCAGTGCGAACTGGCGCCAGGCGTAGCGGCCCAGGTCCGGGCCGACCAGGCGCGCTTCCTGCCAGGTTTTACCGTCATCCACAGAGACTTCCACCCGTTTGATCGCATGCAGGCCGCCAAACGCCACGCCCTGCACCACGCACGGACCGGCGGCGAGCGTGCCGTGGTCCGGCAACGGGCCGTTGATCCACGATTTCACGCCCATTTCCCACACCGACGGATCGGTGGCGGCGCTTTTCTGGCCCGGCGCCGTCATGCGGTAACCGTGCTGCTGGATCGCCGCTTCACTCTGCTCGGCTGTAAACGCCAGGCGTTTGATGTATTTGATGTTGTTCACGCCGGTATAACCCGGCACGATCAGGCGCAGCGGGCCGCCGTGCGCCAGCGAAATGGGCGCCCCGTTCATTTCCCAGGCCAGCAGGGCGTCCCCCATGGCTTCCAACGGCACCGAACGCTCCACCACCAGCGTGCGTGGGTCTATGCCCTCCGGCAGCTTTTCGCCGCCCGTACCCGTCATGTATTTCAGGCCGGCCAGCGGACCGCCCAGCGCTTCGGCCACCGCGCGCACCGGCACCCCGCTCCAGAGCACGCAGCCAGCGGCCCCCACTTGCCACGGGCTGCCGCTGGGCTTGCTGGGGAACATGCCCCGCCCATTGCCGGAGCATTGCAGCACCATGGCCACTGTATCGAGGCCCATGCCCTTCAATTCCTTCACGCTCAGCGCCCGGGGATGTTTCACGCCCTCCACCTGGACCATCCAGGCATCGCGGTCGGCAAGGATGGCCGCGTCCGGCGCGGGCAGGTTGTTGCGCACATAGAGCCGGTCGGCCGGCGTGATGATGCTGGATCCAAGCGCGCCACGACGCGTTTCCAGCGCGTTGGCGCCATGCACGATCATGACGCTGTTATCTTTCCAGGCAGCAAATGCAGGCAGTGGCTTGGCGGCCGGGGCGGCCGGCGCCGCGGCGGTGCTGGCCGCCTGCGCCAGCGCCGTGCGCGACAGGCTGTCCAGGCCGGCGGCGGCCACGGCGGCCAGGCTGCCGCCCAGCAAGGCGCGGCGGGATGGTACGAACGGGGAATCTGTCATCGTTATCTCCTGAACGTTATCGATGCCAGCCTTGAACGGGGCTGGCGACGGGCTACTGCTGTTATGCGGTATGGTGCAGCAAAAGCAGGCGGCGCCGCTGCGCAGCGCGCGACAATCACTTGGCAATTGATGACATATGCCGGAAAAGAACAAGGGTGCTGTCCGCACCCTTGTTGGTTACTGCTCGCTGACCACGACCGGGGCTCCGCCCTGCTCTGTCGTGATATCCGACAGCGCCTGGAACAGCTCCTTGCCGGTGCGGGTATCAATCCACTTGCCATCCACGCGCTTGTAGTGGAAACCGCCGGAACGGGCCGCCACCCAGATTTCCTGCATCGCCGCCTGGCTGTTGACGATGACCTTGGAACCGTTGTGGCAAAACTCGATTTCCAGCACATTGCCGCTGCGGCTGCACTCGACGTCGACCATGTCCTGCTCGTACAAGCGGTCCAGCGCACCTTCAATGGCGGACAGGGTGGCGTCGGCCACGTCCAAAAATTCTGATTCGGTCATGCTACACTCCAAGATCTTCTGTCAAACCCTGATTTTAATCGTGAAGTCCACTTTAGCGCTGCACATCTCTGCGGTGGCCTGCTTGTCCGCCCTGCTGGCGGGCTGCGGCCAGACTGGCCCGCTGTACTTACCAAAACAGCCGGCCAAGCCAGCCTCTGCTCAAAGCCAACCCGCCCAAGGCAAGCCCGGCGTAGCGCCTCCCTCCGCTCCGGTACCTTCCACACCTCCCGCATCCCAACAATAATTTATGTCGCAATTCTCTTACCAGGACGGCGTGCTGCACGCCGAAGGCGTGTCCCTGGCCGCCATCGCCGAACAATACGGCACCCCGACCTACGTCTATTCCAAGGCCCAACTGCTGGCCAATTTCGATTCCTACCAAAACGCCTGCGCCGGCCGCGACGCCCTGGTTTGCTATGCGATGAAGGCCAACTCCAACCTGGCCGTATTGAACTTGCTGGCGCAGCGCGGCGCCGGTTTCGACATCGTGTCCGGCGGTGAATTGCTGCGCGTGATTGCGGCGGGTGGCGATACGAAGAAAGTGATTTTCTCGGGTGTCGGCAAGACCGTGGCGGAAATGCGCCTGGCGCTGGAACACGAGATCCTGTGCTTCAACGTGGAATCGATCCCGGAACTGCACCGCCTGAACGAGGTGGCCGGTTCGCTGGGCAAGAAAGCCCGCGTGTCGCTGCGCGTGAATCCGAACGTCGACGCCAAGACCCACCCGTACATCGCCACCGGCCTGAAAGCCAACAAGTTCGGCGTGGCGTACACGGACGCGCTGGAAACCTACCGCACCGCCGCCAAGCTGCCGCACCTGGATGTCGCTGGTATCGATTGCCACATCGGCTCGCAATTGCTGGACGACGCGCCGCTGCTGGAAGCGCTGGACCGCCTGATCGAGCTGATCGACAAGTTGGACGCGGACGGCATCCATTTGCACCACCTGGACCTGGGCGGTGGCCTGGGCATTGATTACGGCGACGAGGAAGACAGCGCGCCAGTGCCGGTCGGCGACTACCTGGGCCGCGTGTTTGCCCGCATCGACGCCTGGCGCCAGGAACGCCACGCCGGCAAGCCGATCAAGGTGTGCTTCGAACCGGGCCGCTCCATCGTGGGCGACACCGGTGTGTTGCTGACCCGCGTGGAATTCATCAAGCACGGCGAAGAAAAGAATTTCTGCATCGTCGACGCAGCCATGAATGATATGGCCCGCCCAGCCCTTTATCAGGCATGGATGGACATGCAGCCCGTGGTGCAAAGCGCTGCCGCGGTGGCGACGTATGACGTGGTCGGTCCGGTATGCGAATCCGGCGACTGGCTGGCGCGCGACCGCGCCCTGTCTTTGGCGGCGGGCGACTTGCTGGCTATGAAAACGGCCGGCGCGTATGGCATGACGATGGCGTCGAACTACAACACCCGTGGCCGCGCGGCGGAACTGATTGTCGACGGCACCCAGGTACACGTGGTGCGCCAGCGTGAAAATCCGGCCGACCTGTTTGCGCTGGAATCCGTGATCAAATAAGCATCCCGTCATGCCAATGGAAGCCATCCTGGTCAGTTCCTGCCTGCTGGGCAATCCCGTCCGTTACGACGGGGCGGGCAAGCGCTGCGATCACGCCCTGTTGCAGGGCTGGATCGCGCAAGGCCGGGTGGTACCCTTCTGTCCGGAAGTGGCGGGCGGCTTGCCGACGCCCCGGCCGCCGGCGGAAATCCGTGGCGGGTCGGGCGGCGCCAGCGTGCTGGCCGGCCAGTCCGCCGTCATGGAAGCCGGCGGCAACGATGTCTCCGCCGAATTCATCGACGGGGCGCGCCAGGCCTTGGCGCTGGCGCAGCGCAAACGCCTCCGCATCGCCATCCTGAAGGAAGGCAGTCCGTCCTGCGGCTCCACGCTAATCTACGATGGCAGCTTCAGCGGCCAAACCGTGGCCGGCGCCGGGGTGACGGCCGATTTGCTGCGCGAGGCGGGGATTGCGGTATTCAGTGAAGACCAGTTGGCGGAAGCAGCCACGTATCTGGCACAACTGGAAAATCAGATTGTGTCGTCGTCCGCATCACTTCCTGACAAGATGACCTGAGTCACCTGCTCTATTGCATCCAGGACTTCCGCAGGAATCCTGTACTGATATTGCTTGCGCCGGTTTTTAGACAACCGGCCATCGTTTTCCAGGCAACAACGCACGAGCGTTGCCAAGTCGCTCCCCCGAACATCATATTGTGCGTCGACTGCTTTAAAAACAGCGTCATAGCGGGCAAGGAATTCCGTTTCTTTCCGCAAATCGATTTCCAGCGCTTGTTCAGCCATGCGATACCCAAATTCAACGCAAGCCGTCGCATCCCAGTAGCGGTATATCGATGCGCTGCCTTTGAATTCAAACGCATAGCGTCCTTCGTCTACCCACAATACTTTCCACCGCTCCCTCGCCGGAATGGAAAATTGCTGCAAGGCAGCCAGATACTCTTGTTCATTGCGCTTCATTGCAACTGAAACCGGCAGCAACAGCCCTCTTGCCAGCTTGCCTGACTGACATAGCGAATGGTGGAACAGGAAGCGTGACAACCTGCCATTCCCATCCATAAATGGGTGAATAAAAACAAAACCAAATGAAGCAATGGAGGCAACCACCAGCGGATCAACGGTCCTTTGCGTGGACAGTACCAGCCCCACCAATTCCCTCATTAACTCAGGTACCAGCTCTGGTGATGGCGGCACATAACTGATGCCGGCCGCGCCTTTCAACGGCCCCTGGAGCCAGTTCTGCTGGTGACGATAGGCGGCAGCCTTTTCGTAAGGATTGGTAATGACCGTATTTTGCAGTTCGACAAAGTAATCTTCATCCAGTGCACGGGGTTCGTGTGCCTGGTGTAGCAAGGCGATAAAAGCGGATGCCTTATCCTGCGTCGGCGCTTCACGCTCAATTGCAAACGAACTCTCCGTCTCATGCAAATATGCCCAGGCCAGTGCGCGGTCCATTGCAACGGTGTCCAGCGAAGCAAGGAATTCGCCTGCACGGCCAAGCAGATCGGAAGCCAGCGCCAGCCTCACGCCGGGAGTCCGCTCCACTGTCACGCAATACGTCAAACTGCCAAGGCCATTGAAAAGCACCCGCCAGCGGGCGTTGCGCACAGGCGGCGCAGTGACGTACTTTTCAGGATCAAATAAGGGAACGTTGGCGCCACCAATAGCCGGAATATTCTCCAACTGCCGCCCATTGAATGCTTCCCACAGGTAGCACAACAAGCGTACGTAAGCGCTGTTGGGCGCATCCATCAAACGGGCTCTGATGGCAGTGGCATCGATCAGCGGCAGCGCTTCTGACAATACTTGTAAGTTCGTACCTTCGTGCTTTAATGCGAACAATATGTGCGATACAGGATCATCGTCTTCCGGCGCCACATGGGATGGAACAGCCAGGCTGGTTTCTGTAGGGGCAACTTTCGTGACGGCGAATTCTCGCGCTGGGCGCTTCAGTGGGAATGCACTGAGCCGCAATGATTGCCTCAGAAACTCATAGCCTAGCGTTCTCATTTTTTTTTACAAATTCTAATTTTTTTTATTTCAACAGGCATTCTCCCATTTTTTTTTACGCCTTGCGTTGTCTTGGCTCAGCGAAGCTCGTACGCCCCCAAGTCCGGCCCATTCCCGACCGGCATCGCCAGCCCATCCAGGTCGCTGGCATACCCCAGCGCCTGTCCGCGATCGACCGCCATGCTGCCCACGCTCAGACGGTAATCGCCGCCGGCCGGATTCCGGAACAAGGGGTTGGCGGACAATTCCGTCGCCGTGAACGCAAAGCCCGGATCGCCGAAGTTCGCATTGGTCAGCCAATACAGGTTGGACTGGTGCACCAGCTGGCCCGCGTTATAGAACAGGCCCGAACTGTTGCGGTGCTCGATGATGTTATTGCGCAAGAAGAATTCATTGGCGGCGGGCGGCACGCCGAAGCCCAGCAGCCACGTGTTATACGCGTCCGACGTCTTGCTGAAGGTATTGTGCTCAAAGCGCACATTCTTCACGCCCACACCGAAGGTCGTATTGCCCGCGTTGTTGTGGAAGTAGCCGATACTGTCGGCGTTCAAGACCAGGTTGTGGTGGTACACGATATCGCTGACCACATCGGTCGGCACGCTGCCGCCGATTTCCGTCAGCGCCGCCACTTCCCGCACCACGTTGTTGAAGAAGCGCACGCGGGTGGCCGCGTTGAAGATTTCCAGCGCCGAGCCATCGACCCCGTAATCCGGGCTGGCCGCGCGCAGCCGCTCGAAGCGGTTGTGGTCCACATTGATATCGCTGGCGCCCGCCACCAGCACGCCAATGGCACCGTAATCATTGTCGCGGTTGGCGGTATCGTTGATCACCATCGTCAAGTCGTGGAATGCCGACGCATCGACGCGGTGGCCGCTGCCTTGCAGTTTAACGCCGATGCCCACGCCGGAGAAATCGCAGGCCGTGATGCGGTGGCCGGTACCGGCCATGTACGCGCCGAATTCCGTGACATTGGCGGGATTGGACTTGATGAAGGCCAGGTTGCGCAGCAGCGCATATTTGCCATCGACCTTCATCACGAGGTCATAGATGTTGGGCGCGGTATTGTCGAACTTGGGCGCGTCGCCGCTGCCCCACGCATCGAGCACCACCGGCGCCGCTGCCGTGCCCGCCACCCGGATCACGGGATACGACGCCGACGGGAACGTCTGGCCGCGCCGGAACAGGATCTGGTCGCCCGCCACGAAGCCGGATTTGCGCACCTTGCGGTTATTGCTTTCCTGCGCCACCTTGTCCAGCGAGCGCCACGCGGTAGTGCTGCTCAGGCCGGAATTACTGTCGCTGCCCGCCACCGCATCCACATAGTAAGTCGCGGCTTGCGCCATCGGCGCCGCGGCGCACAGGCTGAAGGCCAGCGCGGAAAAAGTGTGTCGCATCAACGTCCCCTTGATTGAATAATTTATTGCCACCCGGAATTATTTACCAGGCAACGACGATACGCAATCAAAAGGGACTTTAACAATTGCTAACGAACAACACTTGCCGGATGCCGTCCCGTGGCTGCCTTGCCGCGCGCCCACAGCACGCGCACGCCCAGCAGCGCCAGCACGATCAGTCCAAACAAGATCGGCTGTGAAAAATCGTGCTTGGCCGCCTTCATCCACCAGAAGTGCAAAATCCCCAGCGGCGCGATCACATAGATCGCCTTGTGCAATAGCTGCCACCGCTTGCCGCCCAGGCGCCGCACCATGCCATTGGTGCTGGTGGCCGCCAGCGGGATCAGCAGCACGAACGCAATGAAGCCGACCGTGATGAACGGGCGTTTCACCACATCCTTCAGCATTTCCGCCACATCAAAGAAATGGTCGAACCACAGGAAGGTCGTGAAATGCAGCAGCGCATAAAAGAACGCATACAGCCCCAGCATGCGCCGCAATTTCAGCACCCAGTTCCACTTCGACAGCCGCCGCAGCGGCGTCACGGCCAGCGTGATGCACAGGAAGTACAGGGTCCAGTCGCCGGTGGCGCGCGTGATGTATTGCAGCGGTTCCACCAGCCGGTCGTTGGCGACCAGCCAGATCAGTTTAAAAAACGGCAGCAGAGACAGGACAAACACGGCCACCTTGATGGCCGTGACCTGCCGCGCCGAGGGATTCGACAGGTTCATCAGAAGTACCGTTTTAAATCCATGCCCGCGTACAGCGGCGCCACGTCGTTATAACCGTTGAACATCAAGGTCTTGCGCTTCTTCGCCAGGAACCCGTCTTCGCCGATGCGGCGCTCGGCCGCCTGCGACCAGCGCGGGTGGTCGACTTCCGGGTTCACGTTCGAATAAAACCCATATTCCGACGGCGCCGCCACGTTCCACGCGGTGCGCGGCTGGTCTTTGACGAAGCGGATTTTTACGATGGATTTCGCGGACTTGAAGCCATACTTCCACGGCAGCACGATGCGCACCGGCGCGCCATTCTGGTTCGGCAAGACTTCGCCATACATGCCCAGGGTCAGCAGCGACAGCGGGTGCATCGCTTCGTCCATGCGCAAGCCTTCCACGTACGGCCAGTTCAGCACGCGGCTGCCGACGCCCGGCATTTGCTTGCGGTCCGCCAGCGACACGAATTCCACGTATTTCGCATTGCCGGTCGGCTCGACTTTCTTGATCAGTTCAGACAGCGAATAGCCGGTCCATGGAATCACCATCGACCACCCTTCCACGCAGCGCAGCCGGTAAATGCGCTCTTCCAGCGGCGCCAGTTTTAATAACTGGTCGAGGTCCAGGGTCATCGGTTTCTTGACTTCGCCCTCGATGGCCACGGTCCACGGCCGGGTGATCAGCGTGTGCGCGTTTTCCGCCGGATCGCTTTTATCCGTGCCGAATTCATAGAAGTTGTTATAGGTGGTGGCGTCTTTGTACGCGGTGATTTTATCGAGCGCGATATAGGCGGGATTGGCTTTGCCGGGCAACTTGGCGCGGGCGGCGCCTTGCGCGAAGGCTTCGCGGTTGGCCATTTCCAGCAGGGATCCGCCGGCCATCGCGCCAACCGCCAGTTGCCGGATAAAGGTGCGGCGCGATTCATAGACATCGCGCGGGGTGATTTCCGAGGGGAACGGCAAGTCGATGCCGTTGGGACTACGCTTGATCAACATGGCTACTCCAGAAAGAGGCGGGTTCTGAGCTTGGTCGGACAATTCCTCAGAACCTTACACCTGTTTTCTGAAAGCCCTGTTAAAGCTTCCCGTAGGAATGAAGACCGGACAGGAACATATTGACACCCAGGAAGGCAAACGTGGTGACCAGCAAGCCGACCAATGCCCACCAGGCCGACACCTTGCCGCGCAGGCCCGACATCAGGCGCATGTGCAGCCACGCGGCGTAGTTCAGCCACACGATCAGCGCCCAGGTTTCTTTCGGGTCCCACGACCAGTAGCCGCCCCATGCTTCGGCCGCCCACAGCGCGCCCAGGATGGTGGCGATGGTGAAGAACGCGAAACCGGCGGAAATCGCCTTGTACATCACGTCTTCCAGCACCTCGCCGGCCGGCAGGCGGTCCGCCAGGCGGTCGCGCAGCAGATTCGTCACGGAGAACAACACCGCCAGCACGGCCGTGAAGCGGGTCACCGTCACCATCCCCTTCATGACGGCTTCGCCAGCGCCCACGGCATACGCCACGCCCCATGCCACCGCCGTCAGTGCAATCGGCGCAATGACCAGCGCGATCCACAGGGTGCGGACTTTTTCATACTTGAGCAGGTAAGCCCACGCCACCATCGACGCCAGCGCAAAGGTACCGTAACCAATGAAGTTGGCCGGCACGTGGATTTTCATCCACCAGCTTTGCAGCGCCGGCACCAGCGGCTGGATGTCGGCCGCATCGCGCGACACCGTGTACCACAGCAGGAATCCCACCGCGGCGGAAATCACCATCATCACGAACGCGCCCAGCTGGCGGGTCGCATAATGCTCTTCGTAATACAGGTAAAACATCGCCGTGATCATCGCAAACAGGATGAACACTTCATACAGGTTCGACACTGGGATGTGGCCGACGTCGGCGCCGATCAGGTACGACTCGTACCAGCGCACCAGCATGCCGGTCCAGCCCAGGATGACGGCGGCCCAGCACAGCTTGGATCCGACCGTGAAACCCATGCCGGAACGGGCGATCAGGCCGATCCAGTAAAACAGCGTGGACAGGAACACGCACGTGCTCATCCACAAAATCGCGGACTGGCTCGACAGCATGTATTTCAGCCAGAACTTCTGGTTGGCGTTGTCCAGGCTGCCGCCATACAGGCCGATGGCGCCCAGCGCCAGCAGGAAGGTCAGCGGGATCAGCCAGCGCACCGGTTTCCATGCCCAGCCCAGCGCGGCAAACACGGGCGCCGACGCGATCAGGATGACCTTTTCATACATGTCCATGTAGGCGCTGTAGCGGTTCAGCGCAAACAGCGCGCCCGCCAGCAGGGCCACGGCGAACAGCCAGTCCAGCGGGCCCTGGCGTTTAAAGTATCCGGGCGTCTGCGTATAAGTCTGCGCCGCCATGTTGTTCTGGGTGATGTCCATTTCTTTGTCTCCGAAACCTCTGCCGCCAGCTTACGCCGGTTGCGGCAGCTTTTGCTTCAATTCCTCGAATTCCTTATGGAAATCCAGGGTTTTACGCTGGGTGCTCATCGCCATCAGCGCATGGCTGGCGCCGTCATTGCCATCCTTGATCCAGATCCACAACCGGCGTTCGCGGATATAAAACATCGCGAACACGCCCAGCGTGAGGAACAGGCAACCCAGGTACACCACGGACTTGCCGGGCGACTTGGTGACCTGGAATACGGACGCCTTGATTTCCGTATATTCATCCAATTGCAGGAACACCGGTGCGCCATACAGGAAGCTGTCGGACAGCGCAT
Organism: Pseudoduganella sp. GW821-FHT12E03; assembly: GCF_058807115.1. Taxonomy (NCBI): domain Bacteria; kingdom Pseudomonadati; phylum Pseudomonadota; class Betaproteobacteria; order Burkholderiales; family Oxalobacteraceae; genus Pseudoduganella; species Pseudoduganella sp. GW821-FHT12E03. The sequence continues at coordinate 82,200 of NZ_JBXAQJ010000017.1, forward strand.
TGGTCGCCAGTTGCAGGAAGCGGCCATGGGTTTCATCGCCTTCCACCGGCGCCAAGCCCGCCTTTTCACGGGCGGCCTGCCACAGTTCCCACATGCTGCCGTTCAAGATCTTCATGAAGATGTCGGCTGCCTTGCCCTGCTCCGCTTCCGGCACTTTTTCCAGGAAACGGGAAATCGCAATGAAGCCGGCCTGGGCGCCGCCCGTGCCATCGCCGGCAAACAGGGTCAGGCCGCGCAGGGCGGATTCCTGCAATTGCATGCGCAAGGCGTCCGGGTTGGTCCCCTGCGCGCCGGAGGCCGGCATGGCGCGGCGCGCATAGCGTTCCGCAGCCAGCTTGCGCAACTCCGGCTGCTGCAAGGCGGCGCGGATGCGCATCCATTCGCCCACCGTGTGGTTGTCGTCGGCGGGAATGCGCAGGTAGCTGAACGGGTCGTTCGGGTTGGCGCGCACGCCGGCCAGGAACACGGTCACGCCCTCCAGGCTGACCGGCTGCATGTAATTCTGGAATTCGCGGGCCTGGCCGGTCTTGTCGCGCAATTTGTATTGCACGCTTGGGCCGACGTTTTTCAAATCCTTGTTGTGCGCGTTTTTCGCGGCGGAACCCAGCTGCTTGTCGAGGCCGCGGGCAAAGCTGTCTTCCAGTTTTTCACCCTTGGCAACGGCGCGCGCATCCTGGGTCGCCACGTTTTCCACGTTGAACGGACGGAAGCCCGACCATTCCACCGTGTATTCATCGCTGAGCTTGGTCGAGCCGCCCACATCGCCCTCAAAGGCAAACGATTCAGTGCCGGTCCCCGTCATCGGGTAACCCTTCAACTTCAGCTTGGTGCCGCCATCTTCAAAGCTGGACTGGTACACCGCCAAGCCTTTATAAATCAGCGGCTTGTTCACTTCGATGACGGCTTTGACCTTTTCACCGGTTTCGTGGTCGCGCACTTCCACTTCACTGGCGAACAGCTTCGGCATGCCGGTGCTGTAAAAATCGATGTTGAACTTTTTCAGTTCGATAGTGAAGGGCAATTCCTGGATCAGCACGCCATCGGCGCGGGGAATGATCGCCGTGTTGCTGGACTGGCCTTCGGGAATCGCGGTATTGGCGCGGAAGGTCGGGTTGGCGACGCTGAGACGGTGTTCGGCGGGAATCTTGGCAATCAGGCCGCTGCCGCCAAACGGTTTCTTGCCGAGGAACCATTCCTGCATGCGGATCGGGATATCGGAATCGAGCAACCCGCCGATACAGATAATCACGATGGCCGCGTGGGCAAAGATATAGCCGAACTTGTTGCCGGCGCCGCGCTTGGCGGTCACCAGGGTGGCGTGGTCTTTTTCCACCAGCTTGGCCTGGTAACCGGCATGGCCCAAGCGCTGCAGCATTTGCTGCGCCAGCGCGGTGCGCGGCAATGGCGAATGCCAGTCGGACTTGTCGTGGAAATTCCACAACGATTGCTCGCGCACCTGTTCGCGCCACGAGCGCATGTCGCGCAGCATTTTCGGCGTATTGCGGACGATGCACAGCGTGGTCGACGTCACCAGGGTGCCCATCAGCACCAGGAACCACCACGCGGAATACACCGAGTACAGTCCCAGCTTGTCGAACACTTCGAACCAGAACGGTCCGAACTGGTTGACGTAATTGCCCATCGGCTGGTTTTGCTGCATCACCGTGCCGATCACGGCGGCAATGGCAATCACCACCAGGACGGCGATGGCAAAACGCATCGACGACAGCAGTTCGACGAAGTGATTGAATGCCGGGCGGCGGGTTTTCAGGGTAATACCGGCGGTGCTGGTGGTGCTCATGCGGAAAACTATCTCAAATTAATTGGCGGCCAGGGTGCCCGGCGGAGAATAACACTGATATCCCATCCCCGCTAAAGTCCTTAAGCCCGGCTTAAAAACAAAAAAGCGGCCCCGTTCCCGGTAACCGCTTTTTGAGGGGACCTGCGCCCGGAATTACTTCAGGCCGGCCACGTAATCCGACACCGCCTTGATTTCATCATCGGACAGGCGCTTGGCGATGGTGGTCATTTCCGCGCTGTTTTTACGGCCTTCGCCACGGAACGCGGTCAACTGCGCCGAGGTGTAATCCTGGTGCTGGCCCGCCAGGCGCGGGAACAGTGCTGGAATGCCACCGCCCGCAGGGCCGTGGCAGGAGGCGCAGGCTGGCACGTTTTTCTCGGCGATGCCGCCGCGATAAATCTTTTTGCCCAGCTCGATCGTGTCCTTGTTCTTGGCGGCGCCGGCTTTCGGCGCCTGCGTCGACAAGTAAGCGGAGATATTCTTCATCTCCGCGTCCGTCAGCATTTTCGCGTACGTCGTCATGACGGGATTGTTACGCGCCGGGCCGGCAAAATTCACCAGCTGTTTATACAGGTAGGCTTCCGGCTGGCCGGACAGCTTGGGGTTGGCGGCAATGGTGGAATTGCCGGAGGCGCCGTGGCACGACACGCAAGCTGGCAAGCCACGGGCGTTGTCGCCGTCGGCATACAGGGTGGCGCCTTTGGCGGCATCGGCTTTGGCCGGGGCCGCGGCATGCTCGGCAGCCGAAGCGGCGCCCGAAATGGCAAGAACTGCGACAAGCAAAGACTTCACGGAAAACGCACGATTCATTCAAACACCCTGAGACAAGTGAAAAAAATGGTTGGATTGCTTTGTCAGCGGCTTATATATCAGCACGCTGCTTATTGCTTTTATGCATAACAACAATTCGTAACCCCTTATTGTACAATAGCTTTTCTGCGTTATACCTTCCCTTGTTGCATTTCTGCCCATCCCATGTCCAAACTCTGGCAAGCCCGCTTCTTTACCACCGTCAATCATTTGCGCGACCTGCCAAAGACGACGGTGCCTGAAATCGCCTTTGCCGGCCGCTCCAACGCCGGTAAATCGACCACCATTAACACCCTGTGCAACCAGAAAGGGCTGGCGTTCGCTTCGAAAACGCCGGGCCGCACGCAGCACATCAATTTCTTCTCGATCGGCGGCGCCCACGTGGCGATGCACCGCAAGGATGAAACCAAAGTCGATGAAATCCGCTGCATGATCGTGGACTTGCCCGGCTACGGCTACGCGGAAGTGTCCGGCGACACCAAGCTGTACTGGCAGCGCCTGCTGGGCGACTACGTGCAGCAGCGCGAGCAGCTGGCCGCGCTGATCCTCATTATGGATTCGCGCCGCCCGTTCACCGACCTCGACGTGCAAATGCTGGAATGGTTCGCCCCGACCGGCAAGCCGATCCATTGCATCCTGACCAAGGTTGACAAGCTGACCCGCAACGACGCCACCAACGCGCTGCGCCAGGCCAAAGCCCGGCTGGACAGCTACGTCGATGAAGACGGTGAAGGTTTCCCGTTCACCGTCCAACTGTTTTCCGCCCTCAAGCGCATCGGCATCGAAGAAGCCACGGCCAAGATCACGGAACTGGCCGGCCTCGACGAGGACGACGCGGCCGCGCATGTTGACGCCATCGATAGCCCTGACGACGACGCCTGATACCCTACTGAAGGAGACTCAATGCCCACCAACAGCAACTTCCCTCTGATCCGCATGCGCCGCATGCGCCGCGATCCTTTCTCGCGCGCCATGGTGCGTGAAAATGTCATTACCGCCGGCGACCTGATCTATCCAGTGTTCATCCTGGACGGCGCCAACCGCCGCGAACCCGTGCTGACCATGCCCGGTGTCGAGCGTGTCTCGGTGGACTTGCTGATGAAGGTGGCGGAAGAGTGCGTTGCGTTGGGTATTCCCGTGCTGTCGCTGTTCCCGAATGTCGACCCGTCGCTGAAAACCAACGATGGCATTGAAGCCACCAATCCGGAAGGCTTGATTCCGCGCGCCGTACGCGAGCTGAAAAAACATTTCCCGGAACTGGGCATCATGACCGACGTGGCGCTGGACCCGTACACCAGCCACGGCCAGGATGGCACGGTCGACGACAAGGGTTCGATCCTCAACGACGAAACCACGGCCATGCTGGTGCGCCAGGCGCTGACCCAGGCCGAATGCGGCGTGGACATCGTCGGCCCGTCCGACATGATGGATGGCCGCATTGGCGCGATCCGCGAAGCGCTGGAAAACAAGGGTTTCATCCACACCCGCATCATGGCGTATTCCGCCAAGTATGCGTCGGCGTTTTACGGCCCGTTCCGCGACGCGGTCGGTTCCGCCGCCGCGCTGGGCAAGGCCGACAAGAATACGTACCAGATGGACCCGGCCAACACCGACGAAGCGCTGCGCGAAGTCGCGCTCGATATCGCCGAAGGCGCGGACATGGTGATGGTGAAACCGGGCATGCCGTACCTGGACATCGTGCGCCGCGTCAAAGACGAATTCAAGGTGCCGACGTTTGCCTACCAGGTGTCCGGCGAATACGCGATGATCAAGGCGGCCGCGCAAAACGGCTGGCTCGACCACGACAAGGTCATGATGGAATCGATGATGGCCTTCAAGCGCGCCGGCGCCGATGGGGTGCTGACGTACTTTGCACTCGATATCGCGCGCAAATTAAAGGCCGCGTAATACCGGCACGCGGTGGCGCCAATTCCGTAGGGTGGCTTTTGCAAAGCCACCCTACACGATTTACGCCATCCCTTTGACATGGCTCTTGGCATCGCTGCGGTTGCGCAGCACCTGCGGCGCCAGCGATCCCGCAATCATGCCGATAAACGCCGCCAGCAAGCCAGCCAGTTGGCCCGGGAAGTGTTCGCCAAAGGTGGAGAGCTGCGGGAAGAACACAACCCACGTCCCGATACCGGCCGCCAGCGACACGATCGCGCCTTGCGTGGTGGCGCGCCGCCAGTACAGGCCCATCACCAGCGGCACAAACGCGCCGACCAGGGTGACCTGGTACGCGGACGACACCATGTCGTAAATCGGCGTGCCTTTCATGGCGATCGCATAGGTCAGCACCACTGCGGCAAACACCACGATCGAGGCGCGCATCGCCAGCAATTGCTGCTTGTCGCCCATTTCCGGGCGCAGGTTCTTCAGAATGTTTTCCACGAAGCTGGTCGACGGCGCCAGCAGGGTCGCGGACGAGGTGCTCTTGATGGCCGACAGCAGCGCGCCAAAGAACAGGATTTGCATGATCAGCGGCATCTTGGTCAGCACGAACGTCGGCAACAGGCGCTGGTAATCGTTTTTCGCCATTTCCATGCCCTGCTCGCCCATGACGATCACGGCGCACGCCACGATAAACATCGGCACGAACGCAAACAGGATATAGCTGGCGCCGCCAATCATGGCGCCGGTGCGGGCGGTATTGGAATCCTTGGCCGACATCACGCGCTGGAACACGTCCTGCTGCGGAATACTGCCGAACATCATGGTGACGGCCGCGCCGATGAACATGGCCATTTCCGTGAAGCTCGGCTCCGGCAAGAATTTCCACAAGTCCCGCTCGTTGGCCATGGAAATCACCGTGCCGGCGCCGCCCGCCAGGTCGGCGGAAAACACGGCAATCACGCCCAGGCCCAGCACCAGCACGATCATCTGGATGAAGTCGGTCCAGGCCACAGCCAGGAAACCGCCGACCACCACATAAATCAGCACCGCCAGGGTGCCGACGATCATGCCGGCGGTTTCCGACATGGCGCCATTGGTCAGCACGGAAAACACCAGGCCCAGCGCTGTAATTTGCGCGGCGACCCAGCCCAGGTAACTCAAGATGATGGCAACCGAGCAAAACACTTCAATGCCCTTGCCATAGCGCTGGCGGTAAAAATCGCCAATGGTCAGCAAGTTCAGCTTGTACAGCTTGGCGGCGAAAAATATGCCGACCAGGATCAGGCAAGTACCGGCGCCAAACGGGTCTTCAATCAGGGCGCCCAAACCGCCCTGCACGAATTTGGCGGGAATCCCCATCACGGTTTCCGCGCCAAACCAGGTGGCAAACGTGGTGGTCACCACCATGATCAGGGGCAGGCTGCGGCCCGCCACAGCGAAGTCAGTGGTGTTTTTGATGCGGGTACCGGCCCACATGCCCAGCGCCAGCGTGCCCAGCAGGTAGAGCACGACAAAAGAAATCAGGGTGATGTTCATCGTTCAGAGGGATAAGCAAAGTTCAGTGCGGAAAATTTGGGCGATTATAGCGGCAGAACATTACTGAAATGATGTCAAGGCCAGAAAAAGGCCACAACTACAACATCATTATTTTTCACGCAACTCTTTGCGGATCACGAGTTTCAGGCCGGACCAAGTGTCCGTCACCGCGCACACTTTCACGTCAACCAGCCCCAGCGGCAATGCCAGCGCCCGGATCGTGTCTTCCGTGATATCGGTCGGCACCTTGCTGGCTTTTTTCGGCCAGGACACCCACACCATCGCATCGGCCCGCATCGCGGCGCGGGCCTGCGCCAGCGCTTCGGCAAGCACCGCAGCGCTGGTGGTAAACACGTGGATCACGTCGGTGGCAAACGACAGTTTGGCAACAAAGCGCACGCCGTCCGGCAGCGGCGCAAGCCAGTCGCGGTAGCCATCGGGCGCATCGGGCGCCAGCACTTCGCTGCCGGCCTGGATGCCCAGTTTCTTTGCCAATGGCGTGCCGGAATAACCTGTCATGGTGGTCTTAGCCGCGCGCGCGGCGGTATTCAGGGAAGATTTCTTTCATCAGGAACGCTTCCAGTTCTGCCTGGAACGGTTTGCTCGCATTCATCTTGATGGTGCGGCCCAGGCGCTGCGAATCCCATTCGAACTCGCCCGGCTTTTCCTTGCGGATCACTTCGATCATCTTGCGCACCACGGCGGTTTCAATGTCCGGGTCGGCGCCCACTTCGACGTGGTATTGCTGCAGCCACTGGCGCTTGAAGTTGGTATTCCAGCCACGGAACTTGAAGTCCGCGCTGAGCGATGTGCGGTTCAGCACCTGGAACACGCCGCCGGTTTCTTCGCGCTCGCCGGCCGCGTTGCGGCCCTGCGCGCCCATGATGTTGGCGCGCGCCACGCGGGAAGCGCGCTGGGCTTCGGATTCTTCCGGCTCGGCCTGCTGCGGTTGCGGGTTTTCCTGCGCGCGGCGCTTGCGGGCCGCTTCCACCCGCGCTTGCATATCTTCTTCCTGCACCGGCGTGATGGTCTTCATCGGCGCTTGCACCGGCGGCACATAGACTTCCTGGCGCGGGGCGGCGGGCGCGGGTTTCGAGACAGCCTTGGCCACGCGCTGTTCGCGCACCGGTTCGGATTTTTTCGGTTCCGGCTTTGGCGCCGGCTTCGTCTTGGGCTTGTCCGCCAGCGGCGCGACCCACACCATTTCCCCTTCTTTCGCGGGCGGCTTCAGGACGATGCGGCTGCTCGGAGCAAACAGCACGTAAGCCAGCAAGGCCACGTGCAACGCGATGGAAATGCCGACGCCGACGCGGTTGTGTTTTTTCGGTCCCCAATAGCCGGCATTGCGGTCAGGCAGTTTCTGGCCGCAGGCATGGCAGTACTCATCGTGCGAGTGCGCGTGGTGATCGTCCGCGGGGGATGGGCTGGGCTGGAGCAAGATGACGAACCTTCTGCACTGCGTCTAACGGAATTGGAGGAAACGAAAAAACGAGCCGCCAGCTTACCTAATCTCGGTCTTGACGGATGTAACTGTATGTATCACATCAGCAATAAAACCAATTGTCAGAAAAGCAAACGGGCCGGAGACAATCCGGCCCGCCGTATGATAGCAGCGAGAAGCTGCGATGACTAATCAGCTGTAGGGCGGTTTCCGCACTGGCGGAAGCCGCCATGCCGGCATCGCGGTGGCATCGCACGTCATGGCGATGCGCGCACGGCGGCAAGCTTTCAGCTTACCGCCCTACGATTTTTACGATTTCACCGCTTTCAGGCCCACCACGCCATGGCTGGCCGGTTCCTCGTCCGCCAGCTGCGCATCGCTCATCGGTCCGCTGCCGCTGTATTTGTCCAGATACAAATAAATCACCGGCGTGATGTACAGCGTAATCACTTGCGAGAAAATCAAGCCACCCACCACCGCCAGGCCCAGCGGCTGGCGCAATTCCGCGCCCGCGCCCAGGCCCAGCGCGATCGGCAACGCGCCCATCAGCGCTGCCAGGGTCGTCATCATGATCGGGCGGAAGCGCAGGATGCACGCTTCGCGGATGGCAATGGCTGGCGCCAGGCCCTGTTCGCGCTGCGCGTGCAGCGCGAAGTCGATCATCATGATGGCGTTTTTCTTGACGATCCCGATCAGCATCAGGATGCCGATGATGGCAATCATGGTCAGGTCCAGCCCGAACAGGCGCAAGGTCAGCAGCGCGCCAACGGCGGCCGACGGCAAGCCGGCCAGGATGGTCAGCGGGTGGATATAGCTTTCGTACAAGACGCCCAGCAACACATAAATCACGCCCAGCGCCGCGATGATCAGGATCACCTGGCTGCCCTGCGAACTCTGGAACACCGCCGCATCGCCGCCATAGTTGGTGATGATGGATGCCGGCAAGCCCATTTCCACGCCCATTTTTTCAATCTTGGCGGTGGCATTGCCCAGCGGGACATCCGGCGCCAGGTTGAACGAGATCGTGATGGCTTGCAACTGGCCCTGGTGGTTGACGGACGTCGGGCCCACCGTGCGCTCGACCGTGGCGAAACTGGACAGTTGCACCAGCTGGCCGGCCTTGTTGCGTACGGAAATCTTGGTCAGTGCATCATCGAACTGGCGGTCTTCCGTGGCCGCTTCCAGTATCACGAAGTAACTGGCCGCCGATGAGTAAATCGTCGACACTTGCCGCTCGCCGAACGCCAGGTACAGCGCGCTGCGGATCGCGGACATTTCCACGCCCAGGCTGTTGGCCTTGTCGCGGTCGATCCGCAACGATGCCTGCAAGCCCTTGTTTTGCGAATCGCTGGTGACGTCACGGAAGTCCGCGTCGCCGCGCATGCGTTCCTGCAGCTTGCCGGCCCAGTCGCTCAGCGCATCCGGGCTGACGGACTGCAAGGTGTACTGGTAGCGGCTCTTCGATGGACGGCCACCCAGTTGCAGGTTTTGCGTGGGGCGCAGGTAGACGTTCATCCCCGGCACCTGGCGCAGCGACTTGCGCAGGCTGTCCAGCACTTGCGGCATTTTCTCGCGTTCACCTCGCGGTTTCAGTACCAGGAACATGCGGCCAGTATTGGATCCGCCCGAGAACGATGTCACGTCTTTGACGTTCGGATTGGCGCGCGCGATTTCCACCACCTTCATTTGCAGTTCCAGCATGGCGCTGGATGAAATATCTTCCGACGCTTCGGTCGTGGCCTGGATCTGGCCCAGGTCTTCCTCGGGGAAGAAACCTTTCGGGATATCGATGTACATCCAGATCGTCAGCGCAAACGTGCCGATGGCGACCGCCAGCACCACCGGACGGTGGCGCAGCGCGACGTCGAGCGTGCGCGCATAGCTGTCGCGCAGGCGGGTGAAGCCGGCTTCGAACCAGCGGCCGATAAAGCCGCCGGCCTGCTCATGGTGCGCATCTTCATGCGACAGCAGGCGCGACGACAGCATCGGCACCAGGGTCAGCGACACCACGGCCGAGACCAATACCGACAAGCCCACCACCACGGCGAATTCATGGAACAGCAGCCCGATCACACCCGGCATGAAGAAGATCGGAATGAACACGGCCACCAGCGAAATCGAAATCGAGATAATCGTAAAGCCCATTTCGCGCGACCCGACCAGCGCCGCCTGCAGCGGCTTCTTGCCCATTTCCAGGTGGCGCACGATGTTTTCCAGCACGACAATCGCGTCATCGACCACCAGGCCGACCGCCAGGGTGATGCCCAGCAGGGAAACATTGTCGAGGCTATAACCGAGCGCGTACAGCAGCGCCAGCGCGCCCAGCAGCGAAATCGGCATCGTGATGCCGGGAATGAAGGTGGCGGCCGCCTTGCGCAGGAACAGGAAAATCACCAGCACCACCAGCGCCACCGTCAGCGCCAAGGTCAGGTTGACGTCGTGGATCGCTTCGCGGATCGAAACCGAGCGGTCATTGACCAGGTTGATTTTCACGGATTGCGGCAATTGCGCCAGGAAACGCGGCAGCAGGCTGCGCACCCCATCGACCACTTGCACCGTGTTGGCGTCCGGCTGGCGCTGCACTTGCAGCACGATCGAGCGCTCGCCGTTGTAGCTGCCGGCGGCCTTGATCGACTGGTAGGAATCTTCGACCGACGCGACTTCCTTCAGCCGCACCGGCTGGCCATTGCGGGTGGCGACGATCAATTCGGCAAATTCCGCCGCTTTCATCAATTGCGCATTGCCCTGGATGGTCAGGGTCTGGCTGGGGCCATCGAGGATGCCGAGCGGCGTGTTGGTGTTGGCGGAACGGATGGCTGTGGCCAGTTCATCCAGGGTCAGGTTGCGGGCATTGAGCAAATCCGCCTTGGCGCGGATGCGCACGGCGAAACGCTTCTGGCCATTGACCGTCACCTGCGCCACGCCGGGCAAGGTGGACAGGCTGGGGGCAATCAGGTTTTCCGCATAATCGTTCAATTCCGACAGCGACAGCGAGGGCGACGTCATCGCCAGGAACATCACCGGCTGGTCGGCTGGATTGACCTTGCGGTACGACGGGATGTCCGTCATTTCCTGCGGCAGCGAACGCTGGGCGCGCAGCAGGGCCGCCTGCACGTCCACCGCAGCTTCATTGACGTTGATGCTGGTGTCGAATTCCAGGGTCAGCGACGTATTGCCCAGGGTGCTGGTGGAGGTGATCAGCGCCACGCCGGCAATCGTGGAAAACTGCTTTTCCAGCGGCAATGCGACCGACGACGCCATGGTTTCCGGACTGGCGCCCGGCAAGTCGGCGCTGACGTTGATGACCGGGGTGTTATAGCTGGGCAGCGCCGCCACGGGGATGTGGGCATAGGCCAGGATACCGGCCAGGATCAGGCTCAGCGACAGCAACACCACCATCACGGGGCGGCGTATGCACAGTTCGGACAGGTTCATACCGCACTATCCTTTTTTTCGCGCTTGCGTTCGTCGCCGCCAGGCTTGCCTTTGCCGCCACGGCCGCCTTCGGCCGACGCTTCGGCGACTTTCACCTTGGCGCCGGGACGCAGGTTTTGCTTGCCTTCCACGATGACTTTTTCATCGCCATTCAAGCCGGTCACGGCCGCATGGGCCCCGAACGAATGCACGCGGACGACATTGGCGACTTTGGCGGTCTGGTCTTCGGCGACGGTATAGACGAAGGTGCCGCGGGTATTGGTAATGATAGCGTTTTGCGGCACCACCAGCGCATCTTTCAGCGTTTGCACCGTGAGTTTGGCATTGACGTACTGGCCCGGCCACAGGCGCGTGGCGCTGTTGTCGAATTCCGCCTTGACCTTGATGACGCCTGATTGCGCATCGACCGCGTTATCGATGAAGCTCAGGTGGCCCTGGAATTCCTGGCCGCCGGACGTCACCGCGACCTTCACCTTGCCGGCCTGCTTGGCGGCCAGCAATCCGCCCAGCGCACTTTCCGGCAACGTGAACGCGACATTGATCGGGTTCAGTTGCGTGATGGTGGTCAGCGAGGTGGCCATTTGCACCAGGCTGCCCGGATAGACATTGATGGCGCCGACCCGGCCGGTCAGCGGCGCGCGGATCGTGTTGTAGCCGGCGCCGACCCGGGCCGCCTGCGCGGCCGCCTGGTCGGCCGCCAGCAAGGCTTTGGCGGCGTCCACCTGGCTGCGCAAGGTATCGACCGCGCCCTGCGCGATGAAGTTCTGCGACAGCAATTCCTGGCTGCGCTTGTACTGGCGTTCCAGGTCCATCAAGCTGGCGCGGTCGCGCTGCACTTGCGCCTGGGCTTTTTCCACGTTGGCCTGGTCGCTGCGGCTGTCCAGCGAAAAGATCAGCTGGCCCTGTTTGACGAAATCGCCTTCCTTGATGTGGACCTGGGTGATGGTGCTGGTGGTTTGCGGGTGCAGGTCCACCGTGGACAGCGGCGACACCGTGCCATTGGCCTGCAACATGACCGCCACGTCCTGGCGCTGCGGCGCCACCACGTTGACGGTGGTCGGGCCTTGCTGGCCGCCGCCTTTGCCTTGTCCCTGGCCCTGCGCCTGGGCAGGCGCGGCGCCGCCCTGCTGCGCTGCGGGTTTAGTGTAAAACCAGGCGCCGGCGCCGATCGCGGCCGCTGCGCCCACCAGGATGACCAGTGTGGATTTCTTCATATTGTATTGGTCGCCCCTTTCGGGGCGTTAGTTGCCTGCGTAGTATTCAGGGACGACAAGGGTGACTTCGAGCCCGCCGTCGGGATGGTTGGCCAGCGCCAGGCTGGCGCCGTGCTGTTCCGCGATATTGCGGGCAATGGTCAGCCCCAGGCCGGTGCCGCCGGATTCGCGCGAGCGGGAACTCTCAATCCGGTAAAACGGTTCAAAGACTTGCGCCAGCTGGTCCGGGGCGATGCCGGGGCCGCTGTCGCGGATGCGGATGCGGGCCGCGCCCACCATGCGCTCGACGGTGACGCCCGCATTCTGACCATACTTGACGGCATTGTCGAGCAAGTTCACCAGGCAGCGGCGGATCGCCAGCGGGCGGCCCATCAGCGCCATCGACGCGCGGCCTTTCAGGGTCACGTCCTGGCCCGCATCTGCCGCATCGGCGCAGACGCTGTCGAGCAGCGAATCGAGGTCCAGCGCCTGCATGGTTTCCGTGCTGTCCATGCTGCGCGCCAGTTCCAGGCCTTCCTTGACCATTTGCTGGGTGGCGGACAGGTCCCCCAGCAGCTTGTACTGCAAGTCCGCGTCCGACACTTTTTCCAGCCGCAGGCGCATGCGCGTCAGCGGCGTCTGCAAATCGTGGGTGATGGCGGCCAGCATTTGCGTGCGCTGGAAAATGTGCTGGCGGATGCGCGCCTGCATCGCGTTGAACGCGGCGGCAGCCTGGCGGATTTCCGCCGCGCCGCGCAATGCCAGCGGCGGACGGTTGATGTCGTCGCCCAGGTCGCGCGCCGCCTTGGCCAGCTGTTTCAGCGGCCGCACGGTCATGCGCGTCACCAGGAACGCCAGGCCGATCATCGACAGTGCGAACGGCACGAAGGTGGCGATTTCATTCTGGCCGGTCGGTGGCGGTGGTTTCGGCGGCAGCACGGTCAGGCGCATGACGGAGCCGTCGTGCATGGTCACATTCATGGCTTCGCAGGTGCCGCGCCACTGGGCCGGGCCAAAGATCGAATTGATCTGGCGCGGTTCATCGCAGGCGGCCGGGCGGTCCGCCACCGGCATCACCTTGTAGTCGGTGCCCAGGCGGGTGGACAGCTGGCGGGAAAAATCGGTTTGCGCGGAACCGCCCGGCATCGCGTCAGCGGTCGGCTCCAGCCGGATCGCGCCCTTGACCGCGATCTTCTGATACATGTCGCGCGCTTCGGGTTTGATCACGGCGGCAATGCTGATCAACTCTTCCGCGCGGTCCAGCGCATAGGCATCGCGGTAACGCTCGACGGTGCGCTGGCGCTCCATGACCGCCAGGTACTGGGTCAGCGATGCCGACGCCACGATCCCCAGCAGCAGGACGGAAAACACCCTGCCCGTCATCGACATCCAGAACGCCTTCACGCGCCCTCCACCGAGACCGCGCCGGCCAGCACATAGCCGCCATTGCGCACGGTCTTGATGATTTGCGGCACGCGCGCATCTTCACCGAGTTTCTGGCGCAGGCGGCTGATCTGGATATCGATCGAGCGGTCAAACGGGTCGGCGTCGCGGCCCTGCGTCAGGTTCAGCAACTGGTCGCGGTTCAGCACGCGGTTCGGGTGTTCGAGGAACACTTTCAGCAAGCGAAATTCCGCGCCGGACAGCATGATGACGATGCCATCGGGATTGACCAGGTGGCGCGCCGTCAGGTCCAGCGTCCAGTTCGAGAAGCGCATTTTCTGCACCTTGTCGGACCCGGCGTTCGATGGCATCGCATGGCTGCGGCGCAGCACGCTGCGGATACGGGCCAGCAATTCACGCGGTTCGAACGGCTTCGGCAAATAATCGTCGGCGCCCATTTCCAGGCCCAGGATCCGGTCCAGCGGCTCGCTGCGGGCGGTCAGCATGATCACCGGCAGCGACGAGGTGGCGCGCAGTTTGCGGCACAGGGTCAGGCCATCTTCGCCCGGCATGTTCAAGTCCAGCACGATCAGGTCCGGGCGTGCGTCTTCCAGCTGTTTCCACATGCCGGCGCCATCCGCCGCACATTGGGTACGGTAACCGTTGCTTTCCAGGTAATCGGCCAGCAAGGTGCGGATATCGCGGTCGTCATCGACGATCAGAATGGTAGAAATCGGTTCCATGCCTCAATTATCCTTAGTTCAGGGGGGGATAGCCAATGACCGTTTGTATCGTCTTGTATATCGGAGGAAACTGGATGTCAGGCGCCAGCAACACCGAAACAGTTTGATACAAAAGCTTCGGCAAGGGACACGGAGTGGAAACAGCCCGGTGCCAAGATGGTTCCATGTGCAGCACAGTTGACCTGCACCCCACTGAAAGGACACATCATGAAAAACACGATTGCCAAAGCTGTAATGGTTGCCTTGCTGGGCCTGGGCGCCCTGGGCTCCACTTATGCCGCCGACCAGGCGGCAGGCGGCCGCCACGGCCACGCACTGAGCCAGGAAGAGCGCGCAGCAAAACACGAAGAACATAAAGCCAAATTTGCCGAGATGGTGGCAAAACACCAGGCTGCCCTGCACGATAAACTGAAACTGACCGCCGCGCAGGAACCGGCATGGCAAACTTTTGTTGCCGCCGTCACGCCAACCTTGCCGACGCTGCAAGAACGCAGTGCCGCCGCGTCAACCGCGACGGCGCCGGAACGCCTGGACCAGCACCTGGCCATGGCCAAGCAGCACGTGGCGAAAATGGAAACCCGCGCCGCCGCCACCAAAGTGTTTTATGCACAGCTCACGCCGGAACAGCAAAAAACCTTTGATGCGGAAGCGGCCAGGATGCACCGCAGGATGGGGCACGGCATGGGCCACCGCGTCATGATGCACCACCGCGGCGGCATGTGATGTAACGATTGCGTAAGCGCCCCCTCACCTGCCAAGGCGAGGGGGCGTCACGCTGTAAGTATCAAGAAATTATTGTGAAATTATGACGAACAGAACCGGATGCGCTGCAAGGCGCCCGGTGCGACGCAGTGCGAGCACTGCTAGCAGCGGGCAACGCCGCAGAGCGCCGGTTATGGAAGTCAGAATTCACAAGAATTTATGCGTACTTACTGTTTATTTCAATTTTTCCAGTGATTGCATGAATTTCTGTGCATCCTGGAAGCCGACAACGCGGGAATCCGGGATTTCCTGGCCCTGCGCGTTGAACAAGATGATGCCGGGCGGGCCGAACAGTTTAAAACGTTTCAGCATGGCCTTGTCATCGGCATCGTTGGCCGTCACGTCGGCCTGCAGCAACACGGTGTTGGCCAGGCGGGCCTGCACTTCCGGTTTTACAAACGTCAACTTTTCCATTTCCTTGCAGGACACGCACCAGTCCGCGTAAAAGTCCAGGATAACGGTCTTGCCGCCGGTCTTCGCCAGTACTTCATCAAGTTGCGCCACGGTCTTGATGCGGGTGAATGCCAGGCCGTGCTGCGCCCCGCCCTTCCCCAGGTGCGCCAGCGGCGCCAGCAAGTCGCGCCCGCCGGTCGCCACGCCGACCAGTTGCACACCGCCCAGCGCCAGGAACACCAGCGACACCAGCTTGCCCTTGCGGCCGGAGCGGGCCAGCAAAACCATGCCATAGACCAGGCCCAGGAATGCAAAGCCCGCCATCGTCACCACCACCGGCAAGACCGGCGACACCAGCCACAGCGCAACACCCAGCAACAGCACGCCAAAGAACCGTTTCACGTGTTCCATCCACATGCCGGCGCGCGGCAGCAAGGCGCCGGCCGATACCCCCACCAGCAACAACGGCACGCTCATGCCGGCCGCCATCGCGAACAGGGCGCCGCCACCAATGACGACGTCGCGCGTCTGGCTGATATACACCAGCGCACCGGCCAATGGCGCGGCCACGCACGGCCCCACGATCAGCGCGGAAATCGCGCCCATAATGAACACGCCCGCCAGGCGTCCGCCGGACTGGCGGTTCGACGCGGCGCTTAATCTGCTTTGCAGCGCGGCCGGCACCTGCAACTCGTAGACGCCGAACATGGACAGGGCCAGCGCCGCCATCAGCACGCCGAACGCGCCCAGCACCCACGGATTCTGTAATGCCGCCGCCAGGCCTTCGCCGGCCAGCCCGGCCGCCACGCCCAGCGCGGTATACACGATGGCCATGCCCAGCGAATAAGTGGACGACAGCAGCAGGCCGCGCGAGCGGCTCGATGGCGCGCCATCGCCCACCACGATGGACGACAGGATCGGCACCATCGGCAGCACGCATGGCGTGAACGACAGGCCCAGGCCCAGCAACGCGAACAGCGGCAGGATGACCAGCAGACGGCCACCTTTCAGGGCCGATTCAATCTGGCCCAGATCGCTTTGCTGCGCGGCGGCGCCGGTGGCAGCGTTGGCGGCATTCGCGGACGCCTGCGCGGCCGACACATCGCCGCTGCCGGCCACGGCTGTGCCGCCGGCCGCCATCAGCTTGGCCGAGGCGTCCTGTGGCGAATAGCACAAGCCTTTATCGGAACAGCCCTGGCCCGTCACCGTCAAGGTGAACGGTCCGGCGCCATCGACCGGCACGGTGATCGTCACCTGGCGGCGGTAGGTTTCCACTTCCTTGTTAAAGGTTTCATCGAATTTGACCTTGCCGGGCGGGATGTCCGGCTGGCCCAGGGTGGCGCCATTGGCCTTGAAGGCAAAGCGTTCACGGTACATGTAATAGCCGTCCGCGATGTCAAAGGTGACGGCGGCAGTCTTGCCGTCCACCATGCGGGCGGAGAATTTAAAGGCGACGGCGGGATCAAGGAATTCGTCTTCGGCGTGCGCGGCGCCGGCCAGCAGCAGGAACAACGCGGCCAGCAAGCGGATGAAGGTGTGGAACATGACTGCTTTCAGGGTGACATTGCAACGGGTTATGGTACACCGGGTTTGGCCAGGCATGAAATATGCGAAACTCATAAGCTCAATCACTCCGTGGGATAAGACATGGCAGCCAAACGCATTACTTTCCTCCCCATTGTGCCGCTGCTGGCACTGGCGGCCAGCCAGGCCGGCGCCCAGGCGCCCGCTGCCGCGCTGAAAGCGATTTCCGAACAAGGATTACTGGCAAACATCAAGGTGCTGGCGTCCGATGAATTCGAAGGGCGCGCGCCCGGTTCCGAGGGCGAGCGCAAGACCATCGCTTACCTTGAACAGCAATTCAAGCAGCTGGGACTCAAGCCGGGCAATCCCGACGGGACCTATGTGCAAAAAGTGCCGATGCGGGGCCAGACGCCGGCGCCCACGTTCAGCTATACGATGGCCGGCAAAACCGTGCCGCTGCGCTTCCCGGACGATTACGTCGCGCACTCGACGGCGGTGCAGACGCAGGTGTCCATTCCCTCGTCGGAGATTGTGTTTGTCGGCTATGGCGTGCAGGCGCCGGAATATGGCTGGGATGATTACAAAGGCGCAGATCTGCGCGGCAAGACCTTGCTGATGCTGATTAACGATCCCGCCATTCCGGATCCCGCCGATCCCGCGCAGCTGGACAAAACCATGTTCAAGGGTACGGCCATGACGTATTACGGCCGCTGGACTTACAAGTATGAAATCGCCGCCAAACTGGGCGCGGCGGCGGCCATCATCATCCATGAAACCAAGCCTGCCGCGTACCCGTATGACGTGGTGAAAACCGGTGGCCTGGCCGAGAATTTCAGCCTGCTGCGCGATGGTCCCGATCCCGATGCGCCAGTGATCCCGGGCTGGATCCACCTGGACCGCGCCAAGGACATGCTGGCGGCGGCGGGGCATGACTTCGACGCGTTGAAACAGGCCGCGCTGCGCAAGGATTTCAAGCCAGTTGCGTTGAACGGCACGGCCTCGTTCCAGGTGGCGAACCAGGCCCGCAACGTGCAGTCGCATAACGTGGTGGCGAAGATCGAGGGGTCCGATCCCAAGCTGAAACACGAGTTCATCGTGTACACCGCGCACTGGGACCATTTCGGGATCGATGAAAAACTGCCGGGCCCGCGCTCGCGCCAGATTTACCATGGCGCGCTCGATAACGCGTCCGGCACCAGCGCGCTGCTGGAGCTGGCCAAGGCGTACAAGGCGCTGCCGAAGGCGCCGAAGCGCTCGATCCTGTTTGTCGCGACCACGGCGGAAGAACGGGGACTGCTGGGGGCGAAGTATTACGCGAAGCACCCGCTTTACCCGCTCGATAAAACGCTGGCCAACATCAATATCGATGGCATCAATGCGTGGGGCAAGACCGCACAAATTGAAAACGTGACGTCGGGCCATTCGACCCTCGATGACTTGCTGGCCAAGTACGCCGCCACGCAGGGGCGCAGGATGGAGCCGGATTCGCGTCCGGAACTGGGCAGCTTCTACCGCGCCGACCAGCTGGAATTCGCCCGCGTGGGGGTGCCGGTGCTGTACACCAAGGCGCGCAGCAATTACATCGGCAAACCCGCCGATTATGCCCGCCAGGTGGTCGATCACTACGTGGCGCATGATTACCACAAGGTGTCGGACGACGTGCGCGGCGACTGGGACTTTTCCGGCGGGGTGCAGGATATCGAGCTGCTGTTCCAGGTCGGGTATGACATCGCGCAGGGCAAGACCTGGCCGCAGTGGAAAGCCGGCTCGGAATTCAAGGGCGCCACGCGCGGCAAATAAACCACTATCGCCCCCATCCCGAACGATAGTACTAAAGGGGCCAGGCCCCAAAATGTCGACTAGTTGCATTTCGTCGGGGCGAAAAAAAAGCCGGGCAAGCCCGGCTTTTCTCGTGAAAACGACGGAAGATTACTCTTCGCCGGTCACTTCAACAGCTTCGGTGATCTCTGGACGGTCCAGCAGTTCAACGAAGGCCATTGGCGCGTTGTCGCCAACGCGGAAACCCATTTTCAGGATGCGCAGGTAGCCACCGTTACGGTTGGCGAAACGTGGGCCCAGTTCGGAGAACAGTTTTTGCACGATTTCGCGGTCACGCAGACGGGAGAATGCCAGACGCTTGTTAGCCAGGGTGTCGGTCTTGCCCAGGGTCAGGATCGGCTCAACTACGCGGCGCAGTTCTTTAGCTTTTGGCAGCGTGGTTTTGATCGCTTCGTGACGCAGCAGCGAAACAGTCATGTTGCGCAGCATTGCCAGACGGTGGGAAGAGGTACGGTTCAGTTTACGGAGGCCGTGACGGTGACGCATGGTATTTCCTTTCGAGGTGTTTAAATCCGAGTTCTTCGATCGCCACCGCTCAAGAGCTTAGGCGCGGACCGGTTATAAGTAAAAACGCCCGCGGCGACATGCCGCAGGCGGGTGCTGCAAAACGAATTACTTCTCCAGACCAGCAGGCGGCCAGTTTTCCAGCTTCATGCCCAGGGTCAGACCACGGGAAGCCAGGACTTCCTTGATCTCGTTCAGCGACTTGCGGCCCAGGTTCGGGGTCTTCAGCAGTTCGTTTTCCGAACGCTGGATCAGGTCGCCGATGTAGTAAATGTTTTCTGCTTTCAGGCAGTTGGCCGAACGGACGGTCAGTTCCAGGTCGTCCACTGGACGCAGCAGGATCGGATCGACCAGCGGAGCGCGGCTTGGCGCTTCGGCAGCGGCTTCGGTGCCTTCCAGGGCAGCGAACACATTCAACTGGTCCACCAGGACGCGGGCCGACTGGCGGATCGCTTCTTCCGGCGTGATCACGCCGTTGGTTTCAATGTTGATGATCAGCTTGTCCAGGTCGGTACGCTGTTCCACACGGGCCGATTCCACCGAGTACGACACGCGGCGCACTGGGGCGAACGACGCGTCCAGGATGATGCGGCCGATGGTTTTGTTGGTGTCTTCCGACAGGCGGCGAACATTGCCTGGCACATAGCCACGGCCTTTTTCAACCTTGATCTGCATGTCCAGCTTGCCACCAGCGGTCAGGTGGGCGATCACGTGGTCAGGGTTGATCAGTTCTACGTCGTGTGGCAGATCGATGTCCGATGCCAGCACGGCGCCTTCGCCTTCTTTTTTCAGGGTCAGGGTCACGGCGTCACGGTTGTGCACCTTGAACACGACACCCTTCAGATTCAGCAGCAGGTCAACCACGTCTTCTTGCACGCCGTCCAGCGACGAGTATTCGTGCACGACGCCAGCGATCGTCACTTCGGTCGGTGCATAGCCGATCATCGACGACAGCAGTACGCGGCGCAGCGCGTTGCCCAGGGTGTGACCGTAGCCACGTTCAAACGGTTCCATCACGACTTTCGCGTGGCCGGCGCCCAGGGTTTCTACATCGATGATACGTGGTTTCAACAAACTGTTTTGCATGTGAAAATGTCCTTTTCATTACCCTCGGCTCGTTACACCGATAAGGCTGATGGCATTAAAAATGGTGAAGGCGGATCCGGAGATCCGCCTCGGGTGGAGCGGTACTGCTTGCAAGGCGGATGACAATCCGCCCTACGATTAACGCGAGTACAGTTCGACGATCAGCGATTCGTTGACGTCTTGAGCGATTTCGTTGCGCTCTGGCAGCGAACGGAAGGTGCCTTCCATTTTCTTCGAATCAACCGACACCCAAGCTGGCATGCCAACTTGTTCAGCCAGCGACAGGGCTTCAACGATACGGGTCTGCTTTTTCGACTTTTCGCGAACAGCGATCACGTCGCCGGTTTTCACGACGTACGAAGGGATGTTCGCAACGTTGCCGTTGATGGTGAACGCTTTGTGCGATACCAGCTGACGCGCTTCAGCGCGGGTCGAGCCGAAGCCCATGCGGTAGGCGACGTTGTCCAGGCGGGTTTCCAGCAGTTGCAGCAGGGTTTCGCCGGTGTTGCCTTTGCGACGGTCGGCTTCAGCGAAGTAGCGACGGAACTGACGTTCCAGCACGCCGTAGATACGCTTAACTTTTTGCTTTTCGCGCAGTTGGTTGCCGTAGTCGGAGGTACGGGCGCCCGATTTCACACCGTGCTGGCCTGGCTTGACGTCCAGTTTGCACTTGGAATCCAGCGAGCGGCGTGCGCTCTTCAGGAACAGGTCGGTGCCTTCACGGCGGGACAGTTTTGCTTTTGGTCCGATATAACGTGCCACAGTAATTTCCTTTGATGATGTTGACGCCCCAGCCACATCGGAATGTGGTTAGGCGCAAGTCCAGCCTGCGAACGGCGGGACGTGGCTACAATAAGCCTGCGGGAGACAATCCCACAGACGAGAACAGCCGGACAGTATAGTCGTTTCCGACTAACTGTTCCAGCAGTTTTTTACAGCTTGAAGCCCCGGCAACCGAAATCGCCGGGTTGGGCCGTATTAGATACGACGACGCTTCGGAGGACGGCAGCCGTTGTGCGGCACTGGCGTTACGTCCTGGATCTCGGTGATCTTGATACCCAGGCTGTTCAGTGCGCGAACCGCGGATTCGCGGCCAGGACCTGGGCCCTTGATGCGAACTTCCAGGTTCTTCACGCCGCATTCCTGTGCAACTTTACCAGCGGCTTCAGCAGCAACCTGCGCTGCGAACGGGGTCGATTTACGCGAACCCTTGAAGCCAGCACCACCGGAGGTCGCCCACGACAGAGCGTTGCCCTGACGGTCGGTGATGGTGATGATGGTGTTGTTGAAGGAAGCGTGAACGTGAGCGATGCCTTCAGCGACGTTCTTTTTGACTTTCTTGCGCACGCGAGCTGCTGCTGCGGAGCTTTGTTGCTTAGCCATAGTAGTTTCCTAGATTATTTCTTCAGCGATTGAGCGGCTTTGCGCGGGCCCTTGCGGGTACGTGCATTGGTGCGGGTGCGCTGGCCACGGACCGGCAGGCCCTTACGGTGACGCAGACCGCGGTAGCAGCCCAGGTCCATCAGACGCTTGATGTTCATCGACAGTTCGCGGCGCAGGTCGCCTTCTACTACGAACTTGCCAACTTCATCACGCAGCTTTTCCAGTTCGCTGTCGTCCAGGTCCTTGACCTTCTTGTTGCTAGCAATGCCGGTCTGCTGGCAGATGTACTGCGAGCGTGGACGGCCGATACCGTAGATGGCGGTCAGGCCGATAACGGTGTGTTGGTGATTTGGGATGTTAACCCCTGCAATACGTGCCATTCGTTATTCCTCGAATAAATAACGGTTATTAACCTTGACGCTGCTTATGACGCGGTTCTACGCAGATTACGCGGACCACACCTTTGCGCTTGATGATCTTGCAGTTGCGGCAGATGCGCTTGACTGAAGCGTTAACTTTCATTTTTGCACTCTTTTCTAGTACGTTTGTTTGATTTACTTGGTCCGGAACACAATGCGGGCGCGGCTCAAGTCGTACGGTGTCAACTCAACCGTTACCTTGTCGCCGGGAAGGATGCGGATATAGTTCATCCGCATTTTACCCGAAATGTGTCCAAGTACCACGTGGCCGTTTTCCAGCTTCACTCGAAATGTTGCATTGGGGAGATTCTCCAGAACCTCGCCTTGCATTTGGATGACGTCGTCTTTTGCCATTCGTATGTTTACCTCGCTTATCGCGTCGGAACTCCGCCCTTGAAGTTTGCTTTGCGCAGCAGCGAATCATATTGCTGCGACATCACGTAGTTCTGAACCTGGGCCATGAAGTCCATGGTAACCACTACGACAATCAGCAGCGAGGTGCCACCGAAGTAGAACGGCACCTTCCACTGGGCATTCATGAATTCCGGCAACAAGCACACGAGGGTGATGTAGACGGCGCCAGCCAGCGTCAATCGCATCAGGATCTTGTCGATGTAACGGGCAGTCTGCTCACCGGGACGAATCCCTGGCACAAAGGCCCCGCTCTTCTTCAAGTTGTCCGCAGTTTCTTTGCTGTTAAACACCAGAGCGGTGTAGAAGAAGCAGAAGAACACGATTGCCACCGCATACAGCAATGCATGAATAGGCTCGCCTGGTGCCATCGATGCCGACAGGTCCTTGAAGAACCGGACAGCAGGGTTGGACGAGTCAGCGCCCTTCGAGAACCAGTCCACGATGGTAGCCGGGAACAAGATAATCGACGATGCGAAGATCGGCGGGATCACGCCGGCCATGTTCAGTTTCAACGGCAAGTGGCTGGTCTGACCGCCATAGATCTTGTTACCGACCTGGCGCTTGGCATAGTTGACCAGAATCTTGCGCTGACCACGTTCCACGAACACCACGGTATAAGTGACGCCAGCCACCAGTACCAGGATGATCAGGGCCGAGAATGCGCCGATCGTGTCGTTCGCCACCTGGGTCAGCAAACCGCCCAGTGCGCCCGGCAGACCTGCTGCAATACCGGCAAAGATAATGATCGAGATGCCGTTACCAAGACCGCGCTCGGTAATCTGCTCGCCCAACCACATCAGGAACATAGTGCCGGTCAACAGCGTCACGACCGTCACGAAGCGGAAACCCAGGCCCGGATCCAGCACCAGTCCAGGTTGCGATTCCAGCGCCACTGCAATGCCCAGCGCCTGGAACAGAGCCAGACCCACGGTTGCATAACGCGTGTACTGGGTAATCTTGCGCCGGCCGGCTTCACCTTCCTTTTTCAGCGCTTCCATCTGTGGCGACACGATCGACAGCAATTGCATGATGATCGAGGCCGAGATGTAAGGCGTGATACCCAGCGCAAACACTGTGAAGCGCGAAAGGGCGCCACCCGAGAACATGTTGAACATGCCCAGGATGCCGCCTTCTTGCGACTTGAACAGCGAGGCCAGTTGTGCCGGGTCTACACCCGGCACAGGAACGTGAGCGCCGATACGATACACCACCAATGCGCCAAGCAGGAACCACAGGCGGCTCCATGGGAAGCCTGCAGCTGCACTCTTGGCAAGTTGTGGGTTGGTCGCCATTGTCGCTCCGATCTAGTCAGCAGCCAATTAGGCTACCGAACCGCCAGCCGCTTCGATGGCAGCTTTCGCGCCAGCGGTGACTTTCAGACCTTTGACGGTAACAGCCTTGGTGATCTCGCCGGAAGCGATCACACGCACGTCGCGCGCCAGGACGTTCAGAACGCCGGCTTGCTTCAGTACCAGGATGTCGACTTCGCCAACTGCCAGGGCGTTTAGGTCGGACAGACGCACTTCAGCTTTGAAGGTGGCGTTCAGCGACTTGAAACCGCGCTTTGGCAGACGACGCTGCAGAGGCATTTGACCGCCTTCGAAACCGACTTTGTGGAAGCCGCCCGAACGCGATTTTTGACCTTTGTGACCACGGCCAGCGGTTTTACCCAGGCCGGAGCCGATACCGCGGCCAACGCGACGCTTGTAGTGCTTAGCGCCTTCTGCTGGTTGAATGGTATTCAATTCCATTGTGTTCTCCAGATCGCAAGCCAGGGCTTACGATACGACTTTCACGAGGTAAGCGACTTTGTTGATCATGCCGCGAACCGACGGGGTGTCCTGCAACTCGGAAACCGAGTTGACACGGCGCAGGCCCAGGCCACGCACGGTAGCGCGGTGGTCTTGACGGGTGCCGATCAGGCCTTTCACCAGTTTGACTTTAATAGTGCTCATGTGATTTCCCCTTAAGCCAGGATATCTTCCACCGACTTGCCGCGTTTAGCAGCGATGTCAGCAGGAGTACTCATTTTCGACAGGCCGTCCAGGGTGGCGCGCACCAGGTTGTACGGGTTGTTCGAACCGGTGGATTTCGCCACCACGTCCGTCACGCCCATCACTTCGAAGATAGCGCGCATTGCGCCACCAGCGATGACGCCGGTACCTGGCTTGGCTGGGCTCATCATCACTTTCGACGCGCCGTGGCGGCCGGTGACGGTGTGCTGCAGCGTGCCGTTTTTCAAAGGCACTTTGATCAGGTTGCGGCGGGCTTCTTCCATTGCCTTCTGCACACCCACTGGCACTTCTTTCGATTTGCCCTTGCCCATGCCGATGCGGCCATCGCCGTCGCCGACCACGGTCAGTGCTGCGAAGCCCATGATACGACCACCCTTGACCACTTTGGTCACGCGGTTGATCGCGATCATTTTTTCGCGCATGCCGTCATCCGGCTTGTCGCTTTGCATTTTTGCTTGCATTTTTGCCATGATCGTACCCTTAGAACTTCAGACCGGCTTCGCGGGCAGCTTCTGCCAGCGCTTTAACACGGCCGTGGTAACGGAAACCGGAGCGATCGAACGCTACTTCGGTGATTCCTGCTTTCAGTGCTTTTTCTGCTACGCGCTTGCCAACCAGAGCGGCGGCAGCGGCATTGCCACCCTTGCCGGATTTGCCAGCCAGTTCGGCACGCACTTCCGCTTCCAAGGTCGATGCCGAAACCAGTACTTTGGCTTCCGGGGAAATCAGGTTCGCGTAAATGTGCAGATTGGTGCGGTGGACCGACAGGCGGTTCACTTTCAATTGCGCGATCTTGATCCGGGTTTGACGTCCGCGGCGCAGACGAGATTCTTTTTTGTCCATCGTCAGCCCCTAATTACTTCTTCTTGGTTTCTTTGATCTTAACCACTTCGTCCGAATAACGGACGCCCTTGCCCTTATAAGGCTCAGGGGAGCGGTAAGCGCGAACTTCAGCAGCTACCTGACCAACCTTTTGACGATCGATACCCTTGATCAGGATCTCGGTCGGGGTTGGCGTCGCCACGGTCACGCCGGCTGGCATGTCGTGTACGACCGGGTGGGAGAAGCCCAGCGACAGGTTCAGCTTGTCACCTTGAGCCTGGGCTTTGTAGCCCACGCCAACCAGGTTCAGCTTCTTCTCGAAACCCTTGGTAACGCCGGTGACCATGTTGTTCACCAGAGCGCGCAGCGTGCCAGACATGGCGTTCGCTTCGCGGCTGTCGTTGGCCACGTCGAAGGACAGGGTGCCAGCGTTGTTTTCTACTTTTACCAGACCGTTCAGGGACTGGGTCAGTACGCCCAGCGGGCCTTTTACGGTGATCGCTTGTGCGGAGATGGCGACTTCAGCGCCAGCTGGCACAGCGATAGGCATTTTAGCTACACGAGACATTATTGCTCCTTACGCGACGTAGCAGATGACTTCGCCGCCCACGCCATTGGCGCGTGCTTTGCGGTCGGTCATGACGCCTTGCGGGGTGGACACAATGGCAACGCCCAGGCCGTTCATCACGGTCGGGATTTCATCCTTGCCTTTGTACACGCGCAGACCTGGACGCGATACACGCTCCAGACGCTCGATGACAGGACGGCCTACATAATATTTCAAACCGATTTTGAGTTCCGACTTGCCACCGTCAACGGCAACAGCGAAATCTTCAATGTAACCCTCGTCCTTCAGGACGTTGGCAATCGCTACTTTGACTTTCGACGATGGCATGGCCACGGTCGTTTTTTGCACGCCTTGGGCGTTGCGAATGCGGGTCAGCATATCGGCGATAGGATCGCTCATACTCATTGCTTGTTCTCCTATTACCAGCTGGCTTTGGTCATACCCGGGATCTCACCACGCATGGCGAATTCACGGAGCTTGATACGACCCAGGCCGAATTTACGGAAGGTGCCGCGAGGACGACCGGTGACTGCGCAACGGTTGCGCTGGCGGGTCGGTGCGGAGTTGCGTGGCAGGGCCTGCAGTTTCAGGCGCGCTTCGTAACGCTCTTCTTCCGACTTCGACTGGTCATCAATGATGGCCTTCAGAGCTGCGCGTTTGGCGGCAAATTTATTTGCCAGGTCCACACGTTTCTGCTCACGGTTAATCAGTGCGAGTTTTGCCATGATCTACTTAGTTCCTGAACGGGAATTTAAAGGCGGCGAGCAGCGCTTTGGCTTCATCGTCGGTCTTCGCGGTGGTGGTGATCGAAATGTTCATACCACGCAGCGCATCGATCTTGTCGTACTCGATCTCAGGGAAGATGATCTGCTCTTTCACACCGATGTTGTAGTTGCCACGGCCATCGAACGATTTGCCGGACACGCCACGGAAGTCACGCACGCGTGGCAGGGCCACGGTGATGAAACGATCCAGGAACTCGTACATGCGGGCGCCGCGCAGGGTCACCATGGTACCGATTGGGTAGCCTTCGCGGATTTTGAAACCGGCGATAGCTTTACGGGCCTTGGTGGTCACTGGCTTCTGGCCGGCGATCTTGGTCAGGTCACCAACAGCGTGCTCCAGCACTTTCTTGTCAGCGATGGCTTCGCCCACACCCATGTTCAGGGTGATTTTGGTCAGGCGAGGTACTTCCATTACCGTCGTGTAACCGAATTTTTCGGTCAGTTCGGCAACGATTTTGTCTTTATAGACTGCTTGCAGACGGGCCATTTCTTATTACCCTTTCACTACTTCGCCGTTCGACTTGAAGACGCGGACTTTTTTGCCGTCCACATCTTTGAAGCCTACGCGATCTGCCTTACCGGTCGCAGCGTTGAACAGCGCAACGTTGGACACGTGAATAGGCATGGTCTTGTCAACGATGCCACCAGTTACGCCAGTCATCGGGTTTGGCTTAACAGCCTTTTTAGCGACATTGACGCCATCAACCACGACGTGCTCTGCGTCTACGCGACGCAGCACGGTACCGCGCTTGCCTTTGTCTTTGCCGGTCAAAACGATGACTTCGTCGTCTTTACGAATCTTATCCATTGCTGACTCCTTACAGAACTTCCGGTGCCAGGGACACGATCTTCATGAACTTTTCAGTACGCAACTCGCGCGTAACTGGTCCAAAGATACGGGTACCGATCGGCTCCAGCTTGTTGTTCAGCAGGACAGCAGCGTTGCCATCGAACTTCACCAGGGAACCATCTTGGCGGCGCACACCTTTAGCGGTACGCACAACCACGGCGTTGTAAATTTCACCTTTTTTGACACGACCACGTGGCTGAGCCACCTTAACGGTGACCTTGATCACGTCGCCAATGCCAGCATAACGGCGCTTGGAACCGCCCAACACCTTGATGCACAGAACTTCCTTGGCACCGGTGTTGTCGGCTACTTCGAGCCGGCTTTCAGTTTGAATCATAGTATTCTCTTTCCCAACTTAAGCCGAAGAATCCACACAATATGGACCTGTCGGTCAGTCTTGGTCCCGCCAGCCCATCTTGCGATGTGCTGCTTGGGTGCTTGATCTTCAAACAAGTACTGACCGCGATCCATGTCTGCGGAGAGACACTTTGCGGCGATACATGAACGAAGCCCGCAAGTATTACACACAACCTGCGGGCTTGCAAGAACTAATTAAAACTGCCTCCCAAGGCTTGCGCCCGGGAGGCAATCTCAATTAAACGATTTGTGCAGCTTGCACTACACGAGTCACCGTCCACGCCTTCGTTTTGGAGATCGGACGACCTTCCTGGATCTCGACCGTATCACCGGCTTTGACTTGGTTGGATTCGTCATGTGCGTGGTATTTAGCCGAACGCACAATGATCTTGCCGTACAGAGGGTGCTTCACGTGACGTTCGATCAGAACGGTAACGGTCTTGTCCATCTTGTCGGAGACCACTTTACCGATCAGCGTGCGCTTGAGCGACTGTTTCACTGGCTGGTTCATTTGGCTTCCTTCTGATTCATGACCGTTTTTACACGCGCGATATCGCGGCGTACCTTCTTGAGCTGCGAAGTGTTGCTCAGTTGTTGCGTAGCGACTTGCATACGCAGACCAAACTGGGCCTTCAGCAGATCGGCCAGCTCTTTTTGCAGAGCTGCCTGGTCTTTGCCGCGGAGTTCAGATGCTTTCATATTTCACTCCTATTATTGGCCAACCTGGCGCACCACGAAGGTGGTTGCCAGAGGCAGTTTGGCAGCAGCCAGGCGGAACGCTTCGCGTGCCAGTTCTTCTCCGACGCCATCCATCTCGTACAGGACTTTGCCTGGGCGGATTTCAGCGACGTAGTACTCTGGGTTACCTTTACCGTTACCCATACGGACTTCGGCTGGCTTGTTCGAGATCGGTTTGTCTGGGAAGACGCGGATCCAGATACGGCCGCCACGTTTGATGTGACGGGTCATGGCACGACGTGCCGACTCGATCTGGCGGGCCGTGATACGGCCACGTGCCACGGCTTTCAGGCCGAACTCACCAAACGACACATTGGTGCCGGTGGTGTGCGAAATGCCGGTGTTACGGCCTTTCTGCTCTTTACGGTACTTCCTGCGGCTAGGTTGCAGCATGGTTTATTCTCCTGCTTTCTCAGCCGGCTTGGCAGCACGGCGGGCGGCTGGCGCGCCTGGCTTGGCGCCTGGACCTGGACGTGGACCACGGCCAGGTTTGCCGTCGTCACGGCGTGGGCCGCGTGGTTTTTTCTCGTCCGCTGGGACATCGATAACTGGTGCTTCGCCGGCGGCGTTGCGGTCACCTTTGTAAACCCACACCTTGACACCGATGATGCCGTAGGTGGTTTCAGCTTCGCTGGTGCCGTAGTCGATATCGGCGCGCAGGGTGTGCAGAGGCACACGGCCTTCGCGGTACCATTCGGTACGTGCGATTTCGATGCCGTTCAGACGACCCGAGGACATGATCTTGATGCCCAGGGCGCCCAGGCGCATGGCGTTCTGCATCGCGCGCTTCATGGCGCGGCGGAACATAATACGCTTTTCCAGCTGTTGCGAGATCGAGTCGGCGATCAGTTGAGCATCGATTTCCGGCTTGCGGATTTCTTCGATGTTCACGTGCACAGGCACGCCCATGATCTTCGCCAGTGCGGTCTTCAGCACTTCGATGTCTTCGCCTTTTTTACCGATGACCACGCCCGGACGGGAGCTGTACACGGTGAAGCGCGCGTTCTTGGCTGGACGCTCGATAACGATGCGGCCAACGGAGGCGTTCTTCAGTTTCTTTTTCAGGAAAGCGCGAGCTTTCAGGTCTTCGTTCAGCATGGCAGCGAAATTGCCGTTGCCAGCGTACCAGCGCGAGGCCCAGTTACGGGTGACTGCCAGACGGAAACCGGTTGGATGAATTTTCTGACCCATCTTGGCTCCTTAGTTACCGACGGTCACGTACACGTGACAGGATTGTTTCGAGATGCGGTCACCACGGCCTTTTGCACGGGCGGTGAAACGCTTCAGGATCGGGCCCTTTTCGACGTAGATCGTTTTCACGAACAGTTCGTCGATATCCGCACCATCATTGTGCTCAGCGTTGGCGATTGCCGACTCCAGCACTTTCTTGATGATCGCAGCGCCTTTTTTCGGGCTGAACTGCAGGATGTTCAGCGCAGCGTCAACCTTTTTGCCGCGGATCAGGTCAGCCACCAGGCGGCCTTTTTGATCCGACAGGCGCACGCCTTTGAGGATTGCTTGAGTTTCCATTATTTCTTAGCCTTTTTGTCAGCTGCGTGGCCCTTGAACGTGCGGGTCAGCGCGAATTCGCCGAGCTTGTGACCAACCATGTTCTCGGAAACGTACACAGGCACGTGGACCTTGCCGTTGTGCACGGCAATGGTCAGACCGATGAAGTCAGGCATGATCGTCGAGCGACGGGACCAGGTTTTAATTGGCTTTTTGTCTTTGATCGCTTGCGCGGCTTCGACTTTTTTCACCAGGTGGGCGTCGCAGAACGGCCCTTTTTTCAATGAACGAGTCATGGTTTATCCTTATTTCTTGCCGCGGCGCGAAACGATCATCGAAGACGTACGCTTGTTCGAGCGAGTCTTCTTGCCCTTGGTGTGCTGGCCCCATGGCGATACTGGGTGACGACCAGCTGCGGTACGACCTTCACCACCACCGTGCGGGTGGTCGATCGGGTTCATCACCACACCGCGGACGGTTGGGCGAACACCGCGCCAGCGCATTGCACCGGCTTTACCAATCTTACGCAGGCTGTGTTCGGCATTGCCGACTTCACCCACGGTTGCGCGGCACTCGATGTGCACACGACGCACTTCGCCGGAGCGCAGACGCACCTGAGCGTAAGTACCTTCGCGAGCCATCAGGACCACAACGGCGCCAGCCGTACGGGCCATCTGTGCACCCTTGCCTGGCAACATTTCCACGCAGTGGATGTTGGTGCCGACTGGGATGTTGCGGATTGGCAGGCAGTTACCTGCTTTGATCGGCGCTTCCGAACCGTTGTGCAGCACGTCGCCTACAGCCACGCCTTTAGGGGCGATGATGTATGCGCGCTCGCCGTCTGCGTAGCACAGCAGGGCGATGTGAGCGGTACGGTTTGGATCGTATTCGATACGTTCCACTTTCGCAGGAATACCGTCTTTGTTGCGCTTGAAGTCAACAACGCGGTAGTGATGCTTGTGGCCACCGCCGATGTGGCGGGTGGTGATGTGACCGTTGTTGTTACGGCCAGCAGTCTTCGATTTCTTTTCAACCAGAGCGGCAAACGGACGACCTTTGAACAGGTCGGTGTTAACCACTTTCACCATGCCGCGACGGCCTGGGGAGGTTGGCTTCATCTTAACGAGTGCCATTATTTAGCCTCCTCGGTGAAATTGATTTCCTGGCCTGGTTTCAGGCACACGAAAGCGCGCTTGGTGTGGTTGCGACGACCGACGAAACGGCCCGAACGCTTCACTTTACCTTCGCGGTTCACGGTTTGTACCGAGGCCACTTCCACCTTGAACAGCAGTTCAACGGCGGCTTTGATTTCTGGCTTGGTTGCGTCTGGCAGAACCTTGAAAACGATTTGCTCGTTTTTCTCGGCGACCATGGTAGCTTTCTCGGAAATTACCGGAGCTACCAGCACCTTCATCAGGCGCTCTTCGCTGTGTTTGATGACTGCGCTCATGCCAGCATCTCCTCAATCTTGGCCAGTGCCGCTTTGGTGACCAGGGTCTTTTTGTAGAAGACCAGCGACATTGGATCTGCTTGGCGCGGCTCAACAACCAGCACGTTCGGCAGGTTGCGGGAAGCCAGCAGCAGGTTTTCTTCGATGTTCTCGGCAATGATCAGCACCGAGTCCAGGCCCATGCCGGTCAGCTTTTGCGACAGCAGCTTGGTCTTTGGCGCGTCGATGACCAGATCGTCGATCACAACCAGGCGCTCTTCGCGGGCCAGTTGGGACAGGATCGAGCACAGACCTGCGCGGTACATCTTCTTGTTCACTTTATGGGTGAAGTTCTCGTCAGGCGAGTTCGGGAAGATGCGACCACCGCCGCGCCACAGTGGCGAGGAGGACATACCAGCACGAGCACGGCCGGTACCTTTTTGGCGCCATGGCTTTTTGGTCGTGTGGTGGACTTCTTCGCGGTCTTTTTGCTTACGGTTGCCGCTGCGAGCATTGGCTTGGTAGGCGACCACGACTTGGTGGATCAGGGCTTCGTTGTAGTCACGGCCGAAGACGGTGTCAGCGGCGGCAACGTTGGAGGCTGCTTGACCTTGAGCATTCAGGAGCTTGAGTTCCATCGATTAAGCCCCTTTCTTTGCTTTAACTTTAACAGCAGGCGACACGACAACTTGGCCGTTTTTCGCGCCTGGCACGGCACCTTTCACCAGCAGCAGCTGACGGTCGGCGTCGATACGAGCGATTTCCAGGTTCTGGGTGGTAACAGTAACGTCACCCATGTGACCGGTCATGCGCTTACCAGGGAACACGCGACCTGGATCCTGCGCCATACCGATCGAGCCTGGTACGTTGTGCGAACGCGAGTTACCGTGGGTCTGACGACCGGAAGCGAAGTTGTGGCGCTTGATGGTACCGGCGTAGCCTTTACCGATGCTCGTGCCCTGAACGTCGATCTTTTGACCAACTTCGAACAGCGAAGCAGCGATAACTTCGCCAGCTTTCAATTCTGCGGCTTTAGCAGCGTCAACGCGGAACTCTTTCAACAGAGTACCAGCTTCAACACCAGCTTTAGCATAGTGACCGGCAGCTGCTTTAGTCACGCGGGAAGCGCGACGCTGACCGAAGACAACCTGAACAGCGGAGTAACCGTCAACTTCAGGGGTTTTGATTTGCGCAACACGGTTGTTCGACACGTCCAGCACGGTGACAGGAATCGAATCCCCGTCATCGGTGAAGATACGCATCATACCAACCTTGCGACCGAGGAGGCCAAGGCTCATATTTTCTCCAATTCCACCTACGATTGGGTGGAGTCTATTTAACTACCAAAAATGGTATGAACAAAAAAAGACGATTCCATACCGAAGCCAGCTAGTGTACTGTGCTTTGCCCCTTGACGCAACAGCTTTGTACGAGGTATGTCAGATATTTTGGGGCCGCCGTGCTGGTGGCGCGGGTGTCGAGATTCTTTACATTTTTGTGCCGGTTGAAACGCTGGCATTTTGCAAGTCTTTGATACCAATCAAGATTACTTTGAAGGCATGAAACTTGCTCTATGGAATTGTATATTCCATAGTTACAACAGTTAAAGGCCCCCATGAACTTCAAGTACATTGCCACCGCCGTCCTGCTGACCGCCACCCTGGCCGCCCCCGCACAAGCGGCCATCGTCACCACCACCTCGTCCGGCACAATTGTCGACGGAGTGGACTTGGGCGCCCTGTTTGGCGCGGCAGGCGGCCAGTTGAACGGACTGCGGTACCAGATGACGCTCAGCGCGGACATCGACGCCAATGCGGGGGCGTTTAATGAAAGTTACTACAGCCAAGTCTCCAGCTATGGCAATGCACCGATCACTTACAGTGTCACCATCAATAACCAGACGGTGACCGGCTCCACAACCCTCGACAGCTGGAACCAGCAATATCTGGCCACCGGCCGCACGGACAACAATCCCAATAATCCCGTCGACCAGATTTATGGCTATGGCAGTGGCTATACGGCAGATTACGCCAGCTATTTCAATGGCTACCATTACCTCTACTCGAACACCAACTCCTTCGACGGCATCTCGAGGGACTTGCTGGAGAGCGTGTCGCGTGATTTCCAGAATGGCGACGGTGGTTATGCTTACTTCTACTTGAGCGGCAACCAGAGCTACACCTACTTCAGCGCCACCCCGGACACCATCGCCATGAACGGCGTTCCCGTCAACAGCGCCGCCGACGTGCCGGAACCAGCCACGCTCGGCCTGTTCGGCCTTGGCCTGGCCGGCCTGGCCGCCGGCCGCCGCAAGCGCGCACAGCAATAATCCCCGCGCCAACCGCGACAACGCCCGCATCATGCGGGCGTTGTGCTTTCTGCATCTTATGCGGCTACGGCGCCCGGTTCCACCTTGGGCGGTGGCGGCGCGTCGCTGGCGCCAATGCTGTACCAGTCGACCTTGCGGGTCGCCACCATCAGGGCCGCCAGCACCGTGAACAGCAGCAGGCTGCCCAGCACCAGCGCATTGTCCTCCGAACACAGCAAGCCATACAGCGCGCCATACAGCAGGGTCAATGCACCGCCGAACGCAAAGCCGCGGCGGCGGTCGTGCAGCACGTGCGCCAGGTAGTAGCCGATCAGGCTGATACAGGCGGCGCTGGCGGCGGCGTAAGCCAGCACGAAGGGGAAATGCTCGGACAGCCCCAACAGCAGCAGAAAGAACATGGCCAGCGACAGGCCGACCAAGGCATACTGCACCGGGTGGATCGGCAGGGCTTTCAGGATCTCGAACACAAAGAAGGCGGCAAAGGTCAGCGCCACGAACAGCAAGCCGTATTTGGTGGCGCGGTCGGCCAGGCTGTACGTGTTGACCGGCTCGATCAGCGCCACCGAAAAGCGGTCCAGCGCCCCACCGGCACGGGCGCCCGCCGCCTGCGCGGCGGCGGCTTGGGCCTGGGACTGAGCATGGGCCCGCCCCTCCCAGTCATCCGCCGCCATGTTCAGCAATTCCTGCCGCACATTGGCGGCCAGCGACGGCACCCGCCATGTCGCACTGAAACCGGCATCGCTGATCTCGCGCTTTTCAGGCAGGAAGCGGCCATTGAATTGCGGATGCGGCCAGTCTGATTTCAAGCTCACCACGTTGTTCTTGCCGACCGGGATGAAGGACAGGCGTTCCATCCCCGCCAGGTTCAGCGCAAAGGCAAACGTTATCTGCCCTCCCTCCAGCGCCGCCGCACCGAGCCTGGCGTGCAAGCCACGCTTGTGGGCGCCCAGCAGCGCATCCTGCGCGAATTCCACGGTGTTGCCGCCCCACTGCAATTGAGGAATTTCGCGCAAGCCCCGCACGTCTTCGATCGGCAGCGCCAGGTACGGCGGCCCGGCCGGCGCCACGCGCGCATCTTTGGCGCGCGGCAGATCGGCGACCACCGGCAACGTGAAGCTGCCGGAAAACTTGTGCTGGCCGTTGTACACCAGCACTTCGTGAATGCCCCGGTAGCGGCGTTCGGCGCCGATGCCGCCCTGCACCTGCAAATCATCCGGGAATACCAGGTGCCGGCGCTGCGCCGTGCTGGTGGTGATTTTGACCTTGCCTTCCGCCGTGGTCTCGCGCACGTCCACTTCTTCCGTGTAGGGCACCACCAATACCGGGCCGATCACGGTCTGCTCGCCGACCGAATCGCTGGCAATGCTGGCGGCCGCCTCCTCGCGGTAGTACATCCGGCCGGCCACGGTGGACTCGATCATCATCAGCGGGATGCCAAGCAACAGCATCAGCACAACAATGATGATCACTTTGAAAAACAGTCTTCTTTGCATGGCGCTTTCCTGGGGGTTGAAATACGGCCAGTGTAGGAAAGCGCGATGCAGTCATGATGTGTGCGGTGTGCGCGGAATGTGTGCCGAATGTGCGCCGGCCATGCCGCGCCAGCCTATAACGCCAGCGGCAACGGCAGCGCCAGTTCCGCGCAGCAGCCGCCCTGCGCGGCATTGACCACAGAGACCGTGCCGCCGTGCAGCGCCGCCACTTCACGCACAAACGGCAAGCCCAGCCCGGTGCTCTTGCCGCCATCCGGGCGCGGCAGCGAATAAAACCGTTCAAACAAGCGTTCCTGCGCATAGGCGGGGATGCCGGGGCCGCTGTCGCACACGGCAACGACGGCCTGCCCGCCGCGCCGCCGCGGCAGCATGCGGATCACACTGCCGGGCGGCGCAAAGCCGATCGCATTGTCGAGCAAATTGCCCAGCGCCTGGCGCAGCAGCAGCGCGTCGCCCTGCACCCACAGCGGCGTGGCCGCCACCAGGCCGAGGCCGACGGGCGACGCGGCCATGCCGGCGTCCGCCGCAACGCCGGCCGCAGCACAAGCCACATCTCCAGCCGCATCTCCCGCTACACCGCCAGCCGCGCCGCCCTGCCCCGCCGCCGAGCCGTCATCAAACAGCAGCGCGATCCGGCGGGCCGCCAACGCGCCGGCACAATCGCCCGCCACCGCCGCGCACAGCGCGTTCAACTCGACCGGCGCCGCCTGCTCCAGCTGCTGCTGCTGCTCGACCCGCACCAGCGCCAACAGTTTGTCGATCAACTGCTTCTGGCGCGCATTCTGTTCCAGGATATTAGCCAGGAAGCGCTGCCGCTCGGCTTCCGGCATGTCTTCCTGCAGCAGCTCGGCCGAGGCCTGGATCGCGGCAATCGGCGACTTTAATTCATGGGTCAGCGTATGCATCAGCTGTTCCGCATACTCTTTCCCCTCCAGGCGCGTGCGCATGGCTTCCAGTGCGCGGCCGAGCGTCGCGATTTCATTGTTGCCGAGGTCCGGCAACACCGCCTTGCGGCCCGCCTCCACGTCGGCCACATACGCCATCAGCCGGCGCAAGGCGCGCGCCAGCCACCAGGCAAACACCATCCCCACCAGCAGCGACAAGCCCAGCAACAGAGCGCCCCAGCGCAAGATCGTGCGCTGGCCGCGCTCGATGAATGCCTGCACGCTGGCATTGGGCTTGGCCACGGTCAGCACACCGATGATGCGGCTGCGGTCGGACGGATCAAAGATCGGCGCCGCCACGTGCATGACCGTGCTGTCTTCATCGTCCGGCACCGACTTCGTGCTGCGCGCGCCATACTGGCCGCGCAGGGTCAGGTACACGTCATTCCAGCGCGAATAATCGCTGCCGAGATCCGCGCCGGCGGTATCAAACAGCACAATCCCCTTGGCGTCCGTGATGTACACGCGATAGTCCAGGTGCTGCTTGGCGACGCCGCCGATGCGGGCGCTGACGCTGCGCTGCGCATAATCGCGCAGGCGCGGCGCGAAGTTCTCCATCCTGCCGCGCTGCACATCGTCCGCCGCCATTTCCGCCAGCAAGTTCGCCGTGTCGACCAGGGTATCTTCCTGCGATGCCCGCACGCCCGGTTTGACTTGCGCGACGAACACATTGAGCAGGAACCACGCCGCCAGCCCGACAATCAGGAAGTAGCCCAGCAGGACACGCAGGCCGATTTTCATGCCAGCGGATCGAGGCTGTAACCCATGCCACGGTGGGTCTGGATCGGATCGGCATTGGCATCGACCAACCGCAATTTCGCGCGCAGCGAGCGGATATGGCCGTCGACCGTGCGGTCCAGCGTATCGGGCGCATCGGTCCACACCCGGTCCATCAATTGCGCGCGCGACAGCACATGGCCCGGATGTTCGAGCAGGGTTTTCAGCAGCAGGTATTCATAGCGGGTCAGGTCCAGCAGGCGGCCCTGGAACAGGATGCGCGCTTCATTGGCGCGCAGTTCAAACCCGGCCATGGAACGCGGCACGGCAAGGGCGGCAGGCACAGCGGCCGGGGCAACTGCGGGCTGCGGGCGACCAGGGGGATGCAGGCGCCGCAGGATGACGCGGATGCGCGCCACCAGTTCGCGCGGCGAAAACGGCTTGGTCACATAATCGTCGGCGCCGATTTCCAACCCCACCACGCGGTCGATTTCATCGCTGCGGGCGGTCAGGAAAATCACCGGCGCATCGGAAAACTGGCGCAGGCGGCGACACACTTCCAATCCCGACAAGTCGGGCAAGCCGATATCGAGCACCACCAGTTCCGGCGGCGCGGCGCCGCGCATGATCTCGAGCGCCTGTTCGCCCAGGGTGACGTGGCGCGGCGTGTAACCGTCGGTGCGCAGGGCATACATGATGCCGTCGGCGATGGCGGCTTCGTCTTCAACGATGAGGATGGATAGGGACATGGCCGACTTTATACCATGAGGATGCCCGGCTTGAGGGCCCGTCACCCATGGCCAAAAAAAAGGCCGATCCGCAATGCGGTATCGGCCTTTTTCTGGCGGCGATGGCTGTTGCCCTCGCCCACCTGAGCAATATTACCTAAGCAATTATTGCAGTTTGATTTCGACGTCCACACCAGCTGGCAGGTCCAGCTTCATCAGCGCGTCAACGGTCTTGTCGGTTGGGTCGACGATGTCCATCAGGCGCTGGTGGGTACGGATTTCGAACTGGTCACGGGAAGTCTTGTTCACGTGCGGGGAACGCAGCACGTCGTAACGCTGGATGCGGGTCGGCAGTGGAACTGGGCCCTTGACAACGGCGCCGGTGCGCTTAGCGGTGTCAACGATTTCCAGTGCGGACTGGTCGATCAGCTTGTAGTCGAAAGCTTTCAGGCGGATACGGATTTTTTGGTTTGGTGCGGTCATGATGATTCCTCAAAAGAGCGAACTGGCAACTTTATAGCGCCAGCATTGATCAAAGAACGGGAGGTCGCTTCAAAATAGCCATGGCGTTGTTGCAGCTCCTTGCCGTGCAGCGCACTGTCTGCGTCGCTGCGCCTAGCCCTGTCCATTTTGAAGCAACCTCTTATTACAACAGAGCCGGCTATGTTACCACGGCCGGCTCTGTTTGTTTCATCGCAGGGCCGGAGCCCTGCAAAAAAACTTGGTCGCTATTAGGCGATGATTTTGGCAACAACGCCGGCGCCAACGGTACGGCCGCCTTCGCGGATAGCGAAGCGCAGACCTTCTTCCATAGCGATCGGGCTGATCAGTTTCACGGTGATCGACACGTTATC